>DAOLUH010000007.1:37477-136407 GCA_035420085.1 Anaerolineae bacterium | reverse complement strand
CGTATTCGCTGCTTGACCAAGCCCTGGCTGCTTTGGAACGCGAACCGTTGCCGGCTGGCGTGGTGCGTCCCTCGCGCGTGCATTTGCACTGCTACCAGACCTTGCGCGCTCTGGGCGATCCGCGCGCCCAAACGATATTGTCACGCGCGCAGACATTTTTACAGACACAAGCGGCCTGGTTGCCCACGCCCGTAGCAGAACAATTTTTGCATCAAATTCCCGAACATCGCGCTCTGTTAGCCGCCAGCTTGCCAATTCCCGAAACTGACGACTGAGGCGTTACGAAATCATCAAGGTAATCAGCAAAAATCACTAGAAGCCGTTGTTTGCGATCACCTGCCGGTACCACAAAGCGCTATCCTTCAAAATCCGCTGCTGTGTCTGATAATCCACCCACACGATGCCAAAACGCTGCGTGTACCCCGCCGCCCACTCAAAGTTATCCAGCAATGACCAGACGAAATACCCCGCCAGCGGCACGCCATCTTGAATCGCACGGTGCGCCGCCGTAAAGTAGTGCCGCAGATATTCCAACCGGCGCGCGTCGTGCACCTGGCCGTCGGGGCCGGGCGCGTCGCTGTAGCTGGCGCCGTTTTCGGTGATGTAAATTTTGCACGGTCCGTACTCGCGCGAGATGCGCAGCAGAACCGTATACAATCCGTTGGGATAGACCTCCCACCCTATATCGGTTTTGTTGCCCGCCACCACCGTCGGCGGCAGATTATCCGGCGCATCGTGATCGCGCACGACGTTGCGCGAGTAGTGATTGATCCCCAGGAAATCCAGCGGGACAGCAATCGCCGCCAGGTCGCCATCTTTCACGAAGTCATCCGCGCCTTCCGGCCAATATCCCAGGCGGCGATAATGTGCCTCCAGTTCCGCCGGATAGCCGCGTCCGAAAATTACATCCAGGAAGCGGCGATTGGCGAGGCAGTCTCGCCACTGGCTCAAACGGGCGTCGGCATTGCTGCCCGATGCCGGTTCCTGCGGCCAGATATCCAACGCGATGCCCACTTCCGCGCCGGGCGCCGTGCTGCGTAACACAGATGTCGACCAGCCATGGGCCAGCATCATGTGATGCGCCACCACCGGCACACTCGCCGGGTCGTTCAAGCCGGGCGCGTGCCAGGCGTGCTCGTGCCCCGCGCCTAACACGGCCTGCGGCTCATTGAGCGTCATCCAGCGCTTCACCCGGTCGCCCAACGCGCGCCCGGCGACATCGGTATACTCGGCGAAAGCCTCGGCGGTGGCCCGATTACACCAACCGCCCGCATCCTGCAACACCTGCGGCAAATCCCAGTGGAAGAGCGTCGCAAACGGCTGAATCCCGACCTCCAACAGTGCATCCACCAGACGGCTGTAGAAGTCCACGCCCTTTTGGTTCACCGCCCCCCGGCCGGTGGGCAACAGGCGCGGCCAACTGATCGAGAAGCGATAGGCGTGCAGGCCCAGATCGCGCATCAAGCCCACATCCTCGCGCCAGCGGTGATAGTGCTCGCACGCCACGTCGCCGGTATGCCCGTGCAACACCCGCCCCGGCGTGTGCGCAAAGCGATCCCACACCGACTCGCCGCGCCCGTCCTCATCCCACGCCCCCTCAATCTGGTACGCCGCCGTCGCCGCGCCCCAGACGAAATCCTGCGGAAAAACGATACGCTCTTCGGTCATCATCAGCCTCCTTGCAGTCTGATAGTCGTTAGTCAAGTTGTCGGATAGTCAGTCATGAAACGTTCGAACGTCGGAACGTTCCAACGTTTAGACGTCCTCGCGCCAGAACATCGTCATCCCCGCGCCCAGCCGCTCGGTAGGGCGGCGGGTGAAGCCGTATTTCTCGTAGAACGGCTCCTTACCACACGCAGCCATCAAACCAATGATCGTGTTGTGGCTGGCGTGAGCGCGGATGTAGGTCATCACCCGGCCCATCATCTGCGTGCCGATCCCCTGATGCTGGTACGCGGGCAGCACGATCACATCCTGGATGTAGTACACCATCCCGCCATCCCCGATGACGCGCGCCATTCCCACCAGGTCGCCATCTACGAATGCACACAGGCAATACAGCGTGTTGGGCAACGACTGCTCAATAACCGCTTCTTCGTACTCGCCCCACCCAACCGCCGCGCGCAACTGGTTATACTGCGCCGCGCTCGGCAATTGTTCAGCAACAAGAACTTCTCCCATAGCCCACCCTTGAGAAAGCAACGCAGTTATTGTACACGGATTTTACGGATTCTACGGATTTTTTCCTTTAGAAAATCCGTGTGTTCCGTGTTCATCCGTGTGCCCTGATGTTTTGATCTGATACTCGTAGTTCAAATGGCACAGCTCCAGCAGTTCTTGTTCAACGCCAGTGATGGGAACGCGCAACCGTCTTTTGTCCGTCTGAGCAACGAACGCAGCCGCCACCTCGCCCGGCGCATTGCAAAGCACTTCCTCCGGCCCGGAACGGCCATAACGCGCCAGCAGAAAATCGCGGCAGGCCTGGTGATACGCAGCCAGCGCATCCAGAGGACAGAGTGCCACACCGAGCAGCGCCCCCTTGCGGATCGTCGCCACGAGTGTATAACGCGCCGCGTCTGGCCCAAAGTACACCACGTCCTGGTCATACTCGACATCGCGCTCCACGATTTGCGGCTGCAGCGTGGCTTCCAACGCGAGCATTTGCTCCTTGATGCGCTGCGCCCGCTCGAACTCCAACCGTTCCGCGCAGGCCGCCATCTCCGCGCGCATATCGGCGACCAGATCTGCGTGAGGACGCGCCAAAAAAGCGAGCGCCTCTTGTACAGCGGCGGCGTATTCGTCCACCGATACGCGTTTTTCGCAGATGCCGCCGCACGCCTTCAAATGATAGCGCAGACAGATGCGCGTCGCCAATGGCTGGCACGTCCGCAAGCCGAAGTGATCCGCCACATACGTCAACAACCCATCGCGGGATTCGCGGCTCAGATACGGACCGAGGCGTTGCTCAACCTCCTGGCCGGCGAGCGCCTTGTTGACGCGCTGCTTGCGGTAGGGCAGCAAGCGCGGCAGCGGCTCGTTGGTCAACACGATGTAGTGATAGCCGGTATCCTCCGGCATCAACATCCGGTTGAAGCGCGGATGATGATGCTTGATGAGATTGTTTTCGAGCACCAGGCTCTCCATTTCGTTGTTGACCAGAATCACGTCAATCGCCGCGACCACCGCAACGAGCCGATCCATCCGGTGATCGCGCCACGTCTTGCGGCGCTGGTTGGGGCGGAAGTACGACGCCAACCGGCGGCGCAGGTTCTTGGCTTTGCCTACGTAGATGACGCGCCCTCCCGCATCCCGCATCAGGTAACAGCCAGGCGTGATCGGATAGCGTTGGGGATCGAAGTCGAATGGCATGGTTCTGATTTTACCCAGGAAAGATAAACACACTAACAACGCTTCCGTAACCCAAACACCGTCGTCTGATCGGGCATCAACGTCGGGCCGCTGACGATGTGGTAGCCGCGCTGTTGCCAGAATTGGATGGCTGCCGGATTGTTCACCTGGACGCCCGCCAGAATCGCCGTTATCTGCGCGTCTTTCGTGATCTCCTGCTCAATCGCTTCGACAACAGCCTTCCCCACCCCCTGCTGGCGAAAAGGCGCAGCAATCATAAGCAGCGAAAGATGCGCCAGATGCGGGTCGCCCTCAAAACCGCGTGGAACGTAGTCCACCACCCCGATCATTTTCCCATCCGTGGTTTCAGCCGTGGTTTCATCCGTGGTATAGATGCCACAGAAGATGCCGCCCTCATGTTGCGAGATTTCGATGTCCTGCACCACCATCGCCATCGAGGCGGTCGCCACCGGCCCCAACGCCAGGAAATCCTCGCACTGCCGGTACACGTCGAGGACAGCGTCCAGTTCATCATGCGTGATGGGACAGATGTAGAAGCGGTTGTCGAGAATAGCGAGGTTCATCGCACGCCAATGCCCGGCAGGTCGGGCAAGCACAGCCGCGCGCCGTCGTAAGTCACGCCGGTGAAGGGGTCGTTGCGCACCAGCAGCGGCCCATCAAGGTCGGCCAGCTCGCACAGGGGCGCCAGGTGCGCCGCCGCCGTCACGCCGACCGCGCTCTCGACCATGCAGCTCAGCATCACCTGCATCCCCAGCGCGTGGGCTGTGTGGATCGCGCGCAGCGCCTCGCGGAGGCCGCCGGTCTTCATTAGCTTGACGACCACGCCATCCACGGCCCCCGCGTGCGCCGCCACATCCCGCGCCGTCTTGATGCTCTCGTCGGCAAAGATCGGGAGGCCGAGGCCCTGCGCCTTCAGCCAGCGCAGCCCTTCGATATCGCCCACGGGCAACGGCTGTTCCACCAGTTCCAGGTCGTATGCAGCCAGTTGAGGGATGAGCGCGGCGGCCTGTTCGCGGCTCCAGCCGGCGTTCGCGTCCACCCGTAGGCGCGCGGACGTGACGGCGCGGATCGCCGCTACTGCCGCCAGGTCTTGCGTGCCGCCCACCTTGATTTTGTAGATGGGCAGCCCGGCTTCGCGCGCCTGCTCCGCCATCGCCTCTGGCGCAGCCATCGCAATGGTGAACGAGGTGAGCGGCGCGCGGGCCGGGTTCAGGCCGAACAGGCAGTAGAGCGGTTGCTCCAGGCGTTTCCCCCACAAATCGTGCAGCGCGATGTCAATCGCCGCGCGCGCCGCCGCCGACCCGGGCGGCAGTCGCGCCAACACGTCTTCCAACAGGCACGGATCGTCGCCCCACATATCGCCCACGGCAGAAAGATACGCCATAATGCCGGCTTGCGTCTCGCCGTGATACGCCACCGCCGCGGCCTCGCCCAGGCCCTCGTCCAGGCGCACCAGCACGTTGTCGCGCCGGTCGCTGGCCCCGTGCGCGATGCGGAAGGTGACGCGCAAATCCAACGGCAACGGTTCCCAACTCAGCTTCATCGAAACCTCCTGACGCCCAGGCAGTGGGTGTGCAGCCATTCGTTGTAATCCGGCGCATCCGGCGCAAAGTGGTTAATGGTGACGCACCACGTCCGCCCGGTGGAATGGATGAATCCGCCGTCGCCCAGAGCGATGCCGACGTGGGTGACGCGCGGGCGCTCTTCGCCCGGCTGCCCGAAGAAGTACAGGTCGCCCGCCTCCGGCGTCCCCGCGACCGGTCCCCCGGCGTAGAACTGCTGGTCGGCGTCGCGGGGGATGCGGATCCCCAGCAGCCCGTAGAACGTCTGCGACAGCCCGGAACAGTCGAGGCCGAACGGCGTGCGCCCACCCCACAGATATGGCACGCCGATCAGGACGTGGAGCAGGTCCAGGGCGGCGGCAATCCCGGCGGCGTCCGGGGCAAGGCGTTCCTCCGGCGGCGCAACATCGCCGACGAGCGCGTAGGCCACCCTGCCATCGGGCAAACGCAGCGCCGTGAAGCCGCCGGTTTCTCCGGCAGCGGGCAGCGTCACGCCGAGCGGCGCGTAACCGAGCAGCGGCGCATCGGTAGCCGGCGCCGCATAGAGCCGCGCCAGGGGCGCTTTGACCCACGTGCCACAGTGCGCCAGGTAATCCTGCACCGTCGCCGCATCGCCGCGCCAGAGCGCCGCCTGGTGCAACCAGCCCAGGTAGCCGTCGTGGCCCATCTGCACGTAAGACCAGCCGTCTTTTTCTTCCAGGATGCGCACCGCTTCACCCAGGCGCGCCTGCGACACTCGTTCGATGTTATCGTCGGGGGCGCGGCGCAGGTCGGTCACGGCGCGGTTGACGAGCGCCCACGGCGTATCGGCGGTGAGCAGCACGTGAATGGCGTCCTGCGGCGCGACGTCCTCGTGCGGCGCGACCGCTTCCAAAGCCGCGGCACGTTGCGCTTCGTCCAAAACGCGACCGGCGATACGCGGCGTTCCCGCTTCCCGCGTCACCCGCACGGCGAAGACCGTCGCGCGCGCGTCACGATAACGCGCTTGCTGGAGGCGATAGAGGGCGTCGTTGGCGTCGTCGCCGCGCCGCGCCAGGAAATCCAGCACGCGCTCCCACCAAAAGAAAGGCAAATCGTGATGAACGTTGTGCGCCACGCCGGCCGGCGTCCACAGTTCCGCATCAGGGATGGCGCGGGCGATGAAGCGACCGTGCTGCGGCGGGGCGTTCACCGGATCGTCCGCACCCTCGATGACGAGAACCGGCCGCTGCACCCGCGCCAGGTCGGCGGCGGCGTAATTGGGCGCGGCGAGGGTTTCGGCCAGCGTGAGGCTGAGCAGCTCGCGCCAATACTCCGAGCCGAGCGCGGTGTGATACGTGGTGAGCGCGCGAAACCAGGCCGGGTCTTCGCGGGCGATGCGCTCCGGATCGAAGACGCCCGGCTCGCGGGCACGCAGGTGAGCGGTGACACAGGCATTGGCCGCCTGCAACACGGCGCATTGCACCACATCGGGATGTTCCAGCAGCAACGTCAACGCCACGTTGCCGCCATTGCTGTGGCCGATGATGTGTGCGCGCTCATATCCCAGCGCGCGGATCAGCGCGGCGAGATCATCCGCCATTTCGGCGAAGCGGTAGGTGTGTTGGGGATTAGGGCTGTGTCCGTGTCCCCGGCAGTCGGGGACGATGACATAATAATCGCGGGCGAGCAAGGGGGCGATGTGCCCCCATTCCGCCGCCCCTGTGCTGGTTGCGCCGTGGATCAACAACAGCGGAGGCCGGTCGGAGCGCGCCGCGCCGAAGGTTTCGTAATACAAGGACGTTTCGTTGACTTCGCAGTAGGGCATAGGTCCTCCGAAAAATGTGAGTGGTATTTTCTCAACGGCTCAAGTATAAGAGAAGGTAGGGAAAAGAGCAAGAAAGTTGAAGCGTTCATCGTGCGCAACACGGCACTAGCCACCCGCATTGAGGGACTGCAACAAACCGACCGCCCACAATATCCACGCCCGGCGCTGCGTGAAGCCTTAGTCAACGCAGTGGCGCACCGGGATTACAGCCTGGAAGGCGCGCAAATTTTGCTCTACGTCTTCGACGACCGCGTCGAAATCCGCAGTCCCGGCGGATTGCCCAACAGCGTCACCCTGGAAAACATCCGCGCCCATTATAGCAAACCACGTAACGAGACGATTGCGCGGGTGCTCTTCAACTTGGGTTACGTCAACACACTCGGCTCCGGTGTACCGCGTATGATCCGCTTGATGCGTGAATATGTGGGACGAGAGCCAGACTTCGAGACGCACGCCCATCAATTTCTAGTACGACTGTGGGGAATGTCGCCAGGGGGGAGCAAGCGTTAGCGCCTGCCTTAGCTTTCTGCTCGATACGCCGCCAGCAGCGGCTCCACGCGCCCGGCGAGCGCCTCGTCGCGCAGCAGCACGGTCAGCGCGCCGACGAGCAACGGCTCATAGCGGCTGCGATCTGCGAGAAAACGCGCCCAGATTTGCGCGTACAGCCGATCCCGTGTCAGCGCCGCCACGACCACGCCCTCCACGTTTTTCGCCGCCGCGCGCAATTCCGCCGACCCGCCATCCACCATCTCGTGATTGAGCGCGTCCACAATTTCCGATACAGGCAAGGGTTTCATCATCAGCCTCCAAGAGCGGTAATCAGTAATCAGTAATCAGGGATTGGGGATTAGGGATTAGGGATTAGGGATTGGGGGAACAAACCCCTTACCAATCCCCAGTTACCGATTCCCAGTTACCAATCCCCAGTTACCGATTCCCAATTACCAGTTACCAATCCCCAGTTACCGATCCCCACTCACTCGTCACGCCGCTTGCGCGGGATGACCAACCAGAGGATCAGATAGGGCACCAGCCCCGGCAACCCGCCCGGCACCATCAGAATCAGGAAAAGCAGCCGAAACCAGAAGGCCGGAATGCCGTAGAACGCCCCCAATCCACCACAGACCCCCGCGAGAATCCCATTTTGCCGCCGCAATTTGTTGTTAGCCATTGTTTCACCTCCGTCGTGTAATGTACTTACTGTATTACGACCCGCGCCTCGCAAAGTTGCACAAATTTGGGATCAGGTCACTTGCCATCCCTCTCTTTCGTGTTAAACTTTTCCGATGCACAAAGGTAACCATTTTCGTGAAGAGACGCCTGACGCTTGCACGCCCCATCCGAGCATGGGGATTTTGCCGCCAGGCGCGCCAAGTTTCTCTTGACTTGCGACTTTGGACTTTTGACTTTGGGCTATTTCGAGGAGTTGGTATGCGACGAATAAAGTTACTGCGCTATGGCATCATCCTATCCATCCTCGTCCTGCTGGCCGGTGTGGGCCAGGGATGGGCGGCCCCGCTGCCCCAGGACCGCGTGTGGGTCATCACTTCCCCTGCCGAAGGGAGCGTGCTCAACGGCACAGTGGCCGTTCAGGGGACGGCGACCCATCCGAATTTCACCTCCTACGCCGTCCTCTACGCGCCGGGGGATCGTGTGACCGGCTCGACCGCCTGGGATCAGCAGAATCCGATTGCCTGGGGCGTCACCAGCATGGTCGTCAATGGGACGCTGGGGACGTGGGATACCACACGCCTGCCCAACGGGAAGTACGTGCTCGCGCTCGCCGTGTGGAACTCGACGAGCGACACGCCCGACGTCTATTTCATCAACAACCTCACCATCCAGAATGAAGCGGCCACACCAACGCCCTCGCCAACGCCTGAAGCCACGCCCACCGAAATCGGCGTAGTCGCCCCCACTGCGGAAGGCGCGGCCCCCATCGCCCCCACGATCCAACAGCCGCCGACCGCCACGCCGCGTCCCACGCCCACGCTGGGGCCGAACGCCACCCCGAACGCGACCGACGACGACGGCGAGAAACCCAAAATTGACATCTCCCTGGATTCAGTGAAGGAAACCTTCGCTACCGGCGTGAAACTGGCCGTGATGCTGTACGTCCTCGGCGGCATTTACGTCGCCACCAAAGCCGCCGTGCGCTATTTCCTGCGCCTCCAACGGAGAAAACCGCGCCCGTGAGCGAGTTCTTTCTCATCGCTGGCCTGGGCAACCCCGGCCCGCGCTACACGCGCAACCGTCACAACATCGGTTTTCAGGCCGTGGATGCATTGGCGCGCGCGCACCGGCTTGAGTTCACACGGACGGAACACCGCGCGCACACCGCGCACGGTGTCATCGGCGAGCGGCGCGTGATCCTGGCCAAGCCGCAAACGTGGATGAACGAAAGCGGCAAAGCGATTGCCCCGCTCAGCCGGTTCTACAAAATCGATCCTGAGCGCATTCTGGTGATCTACGACGACCTCGACATCCCGCTGGGTGTGATACGCTACCGTCCGGATGGCACCAGCGGCGGACACCGGGGCGTGCAGTCCATCATGCAACTTTTGGGGACGCAGCGCCTGCCACGCCTCCGCCTGGGCATCGGGCGACCGCCGGGGCAGATGGACCCCGCCGCCTACGTGCTCCAGGACTTCTCCGAGGCTGAGGTTCCCGATGTGGAGGATGTGTTGCGGCTGGCGCGCACTCTGGTGGAGAACTGGCTCAACGCCGATCCCGATTTCGAGCGCCAGGGCATGACCTGGCGCATCGCTGCTGCTGCGAATCCTTGAGGTTGATGTGAGCACCCTCCTGCACGGACTGCTGGCCTGGGTCCAGGAACATCCCGCCTACCAAACGCTGCGCGACGCGCTCAAGGCCGGGCTGGAGCTGCCCGCTGCGTCGCTGATGCCGCGCGCCCGCCCGCCCCTGATCGCCAGCCTGTGCGAGGAACTCAACGTCCCCACCGTCATCATCATGCCCACCGTGGATGAAAGCCGGCGGCTGGTGGAGGCGCTCAAGCTGTGGCTCGACGATCCCACACGGCTGCGGCACTTCCCGGAGCCGCCCGTCCTCTTCTACGAGCGCGCTCCGTGGACGCCAGAAGCCATCACCGACCGGCTGGACGTGCTCTCCAAGCTGTTTATGCACCGGCTGGATGCCGCCCCGCAGGGCGCGCCGCCGATCATCGTCGCCTCGGTGCGCGCGCTGATGCAACGCACACTCCCCTACCGCCAGTTTCGCCGCGCCGCGCGCAAGATCGAGGTTGATGCGCGCGAATCGCTGACCGGGCTGGCGCGGCACGCCGGCGGCATCGGCTACGAGCCGGTGAGCGTGGTGCAGGCGCCGGGCCAGTTCAGCCGGCGCGGCGGCCTGCTCGACATCTACCCGCCGCAAGCGCCCGCGCCCTACCGCCTGGAGTTCTTCGGCGACGTGATTGACACGATCCGCTCCTTTGATCCGGCGACGCAGCGTTCCACGCCGGAAGCCAGGCGCGCCGAGGGCTTCTGGCTGACGCCGGTGCGCGAGGCGCTGCCCCTCGACGGCGAGCGGGCGCTGGCAACCTTGCGCGCTATGCTCGACGGCCCGTTACCCGCCGACGTGCGCACGCTGCTGGAGGCCGACGCGCAAAGCCTCGAAGCCGCCATCCCCTTCCCCAACCTGGAATTCTACCTGCCCTACTTTTACCAGGAGATCGGTTCGCTGCTGCACTACCTCCCCGCCAATGCGCTGGTGGTCACATGCGAAGCCGAAAAATTGGCCGCGCGCTGGCGCGAACTGGAAGAAGAGGCCGCCGAACAACGCAAGCAAGTGCTGGAGGACGGCTATCTTCCGCCGGACGCGGAAGCGCCCTACATCACCTGGGACGCCATCCGCGAGCGGCTGGAACGTCCTGGTGTCCTCGCGCTGAACACCGGCGAAGAAGGTCCCCTCGCCGAGGGGTTCACGCCCGAAGTCCACTTCGCGGGACGGCTGCCGGAGGCGCTAGGGCGCATCCGCCAGTGGCTCACCCTGAGCGATCAGGTCGTCGTCGTCAGCCGCCAGGCCGAGCGGATGGCGGAACTGTGGCAGGAGTTCAATCCGCCGCCGGTCCAACAAAGCATCGCCCAAGCGCCCGTCGAGCTGTTGACCTTTGTGCAGGGCGCAGCGCCGGGCGGTTGGCAGTGGAACGGGCCGCGCGGGGCGCGCCACCTCATCACCGACGAGGAACTGTTCGGCTGGCGCCCGCCGGAACCGCGCCGCCGTCCGCGCCGCCGCGCCGCTTCGCCGGAGTTCAACTTCGCCGACCTGCAGCCGGGCGATCCGGTGGTGCATGAGGATTACGGGATCGGCATCTTCCGGGGGCTGGTCACGCGCAGTATTGACGACATTGAGCGCGAATACCTGCTGCTCGAATACGCCGGCCCGCCCGTGTTCGGCGAGGCCAACGCGCGGGGCAGCGATAAGCTCTACGTCCCCATCCACCAGGCCGACCGGCTGACGCGCTACATCGGCTCAGAAGACGCGCCGCCGCGACTCAGCCGCCTTGACAGCGCGGCGTGGGCGCAGACGAAGGCCCGCGTCCAGGAAGCCGCCGCCGAAATCGCCGCCGAGCTGCTGGAACTGTATGCCGCCCGGCAAGTCGTGCCAGGGTACGCCTTCTCGCCGGATACGGCGTGGCAGCACGAACTGGAAGCCGCCTTCCCTTACATCGAAACTGAAGATCAAACGCAGGCCATCACAATGGTCAAAGAAGATATGGAGAAGGCGCGCCCGATGGACCGGCTAATTTGCGGGGACGCGGGGTATGGCAAGACCGAGGTCGCGCTGCGCGCCGCGTTCAAGGCGATGTTAGATGGCAAGCAGGTGGCGATGTTGGTACCGACGACGGTGTTGGCGCAGCAGCACCACGAGACCTTCCGCGAGCGGTTAGCGCCCTTCCCCGTCACCGTGGAACTGCTGTCGCGCTTCCGCACCGACGCCGAACAGCGCAAAGTGCTGGAAGGACTGCGCGAAGGGAAAGTGGATATCGTCATCGGCACACACCGGTTGTTGCAGCAGGACGTCGCCTTCAAAGACCTGGGACTGGTCATCATTGACGAAGAGCAGCGGTTTGGCGTCGCCCACAAAGAACGCCTCAAGAAGATGCGCACGGAGGTGGATGTGTTGACGATGACCGCGACGCCCATCCCCCGCACGCTCTATATGGCGCTCGCTGGTGTGCGCGACGTGAGCATCATCGAGACGCCGCCCCAAGAGCGTCTGCCCATCGCGTCATACACTGGCCCTTACGATTCCGATGTCACGCGGCGCGCCATTCTCCGCGAATTGAAGCGCGGCGGTCAGGTGTTCTACGTCCACAACCGCGTCGAATCCATCCACGCGGTCGCCGAGCGGTTGCGCGCGTTGGTGCCCGAAGCGCGCATCGCCGTAGCACACGGGCAGATGCAGGAGCGCGAGCTGGCGCGCGTGATGCGTCGCTTTGCCGCCAACGAGGTGGATGTGCTGCTGGCGACGACGATCATTGAGAGCGGGTTGGACTTCCCCAACGCCAACACGCTCATCGTTGAACGGGCGGATCGCTTCGGGCTGGCGCAGTTGTACCAGTTGCGCGGGCGCGTGGGACGTGGGACGCGGCGCGGCTATGCGTATTTCTTCCACAAGCGGCGGATGAACGACGAGGCGCGCGCGCGGCTGCAAGCTTTGGACGAAGCGACGAGCAGCGGCGGCGGTTTCACGGTGGCGCTGCGGGATTTGGAAATCCGCGGGGCCGGTGAGTTGCTCGGCAAGAATCAGCACGGGCATGTCGCCGATGTCGGCTTTACGCTCTACACGCGGATTCTCGCCCGCGCCGTGCATCGCCTGAAGGCAGCGCAGGCTGGCGAGCCGGAACCGCCGGAACCGATCGGCTCCATCACCATCGAGCTGCCGTTGGCGGTGGGGCTGTCGGCGGACTATGTTCCCGACGATAAGCTGCGCCTGCAACTTTACCGCCGTTTGGCCGAATTGACCACCGCGGACGCCATCGTACAGTTGCAAGAGGAACTGCAAGACCGCTTCGGCCCGCTGCCGCCGGAGGCGCAGAACCTCATCTACCAACTGCGGCTGAAAATTCTGGCGCGCGACGCCCGCATCCCGGCGATTGTCGTCGAAAACGGGCAGATTGCACTGCGTCCAACGTGGCTCAAACGCTTCGATCCGAGCACCATCGCCCAACTGCGCCGTCGTCTGGGGGAATTCGCGCGGGTGGGTCGTCAAGAAATCTGGTTGCCGTTAGCATGGGAAGAATCGCGCTGGCGCAACAACCTGCAACACGTCCTCGAACTCCTGGCGGCGTGGTGGGAGGAGAATGAGTCGGCGAATCGGCCAATGGGCGAATGAGCGAATGAGCGAATGAGCGAATCGGCGAATTGCGAATTACACATTCAGTAGCCAGCTTCCAGTATCCAGCTTCCAGCCCAACATCTATGAATAAACCTGCTTCTAAAAAACGTCCGCAAAAGCGCATTATGTCTCGCCGCGCCGATTTGTTATGGCGATTGGGGGCGTTCGCGGTGTTGTGGATCATTGTGCTGGGACGGGGCTGCCTCTTTCGCCCGCAATCCACCTTTCCCGGCGCACACTTCAACCAGGGGACGAACGCCGCGTGGTTGGGCGTGGAATGGGTCAGTCGCCCACACACCACGAATGAAATTTACGCGTTGAGCGCCGCGCTGGCGGAACAGCAAATCACCACCATCTATGTCTATACGAGCTATTACCGACCGGAAGGAACCTTCAACCCCACCTACAGTTACGCAAGAGAGTTTGTCGCCACCCTCAAAAACCTGGCGCCCGATCTCAACGTGCAGATGTGGATCGGTCTGCCGCTCCAACAGATGAACCTGCACAGCAAAACGATCCGCCGTGAGGTGATCGAGTTTTGCGTCTCCCTCCTCCAGGAGGCTAATTTTGATGGGCTACACCTCGACCCTGAGCCGGTCGAAGATGGCAACAAGGTCGTGTTGGTGTTGCTGGACGAGATGCGCAACGCTATCGGTCCTGATGCCACACTCTCCATCGCCGGGCGACGGATATGGCCGCTCTTTCCGACCTTCCACTGGCCACTCGTCGGCAAGTGGAGCTGGAGCGCCTCGTATTACCAGAAGATCGCCAAGCGGGTAGACGAAATCGCCGTGATGGTGTACGATAGCGCACTCCCCACCCCCGGTTTGTACCGCCAGTGGACGAAATTCCAGGTGATCGCGTTAAGCCGCGCGTTGGTCTACACCGATGTGCGCCTGTTCATCGGCATCCCCACCTCCGCAGAAGCCACCCGCACACACAACCCCACGGCAGAGAATATGCGCAGCGGTCTGCAGGGTACTATTGCCGGTCTGAACGACTGGGCCACGTGGAAAAACACCGTCACCGGCGTCGCCATTTACCCGTATTGGGAAACCGATGAAGCGAAGTGGAAAGTATACCGGAGTCTCTGGTTAGGAGAATGAGGCAGATCGCATAAAAAAAACACTCCGCCTGTGCGAAAGCGGAGTGTTGAGCAGACGAGTCGGTGTGCGGCTAGATGGCTTCCATAACGCTGCTGTACAGGTTCCCGATGTACGGACCGAGCAGCATCACAGCAAGAACGACTACGACCGCAATCAAAACCAGGACCAGGCCATATTCGGCCAATCCCTGGCCTTCTTCTTTGGGCAAATAGACCATTTTGTACCTCCTACAGCACAACTACCCTCATTCTAACCGATTCAAAATCGAATTACAATAGGAGGCTGGTACTATGTAGCGCGGCGCTTATGGCAACTTCTGCTCCATCAGGCGAGCGAGATTCTCTTGAAAGGGAGGATATACGACGCCACGCTCAGTGATGATCGCCGTGATGTAGGCCGCCGGCGTCACGTCGAAAGCAAAGTTGGTCGCGGGCGCACCGGCGGGCGCGATCTGGCACGCCTCGAAGCGCGTGACCTCCTCGGCGGGCCGCTGCTCAATGGGGATGTCGTCGCCGGAAGCCAACGTCATATCAATGGTGCTGGTGGGGCCGACGACGTAGAATGGCACATGATGGGCTTGGGCCGCCAATGCCAGGCTGTACGTGCCGATCTTGTTGGCCGTGTCGCCGTTGGCGGCGATGCGGTCGCAGCCGACAACGCAGAGATCAATGCCGATGGTGCGCATGATGTGCGCGGCAGCCCCATCAACGATGATAGTATACGGCACGCCCCACTGTTCCAGTTCCCAGGCGGTGAGGCGCGCGCCTTGCAAGCGCGGACGAGTTTCGTCCACGTAGGCGAACACGCCCTTCCCGGCCTCGTGCGCGGCGGTGATGACGCGCAGCGCAGTACCGTATTCGCCGGTCGCCAGGGGGCCGGTGTTGCAGTGGTGGATGATTTTCGCCCCGGCTGGCACCAAAGGCAGCGCATTTTGCCCGATGCGGAAGTTGGAAGCTGCCTCAAGCGCGTAAATTGCGTGCGCTTCCGCCAGCACAGCCTCGCGGATGGCGACGACGGTATCCAGCGCAGGATCAAAAGCGCGACGCAGCACGCGCTCCAACGCCCAGAAGAGGTTGACGGCAGTAGGTCGGGCGGCGCGCAGCACTGCATCGGCGGCGCGCAAGTCGGCGCGGAGCGCATCCGCATCAACGCTAGAGCCGTAAAGCGCCGCTAACGCCATCCCGTACCCCGCCGTGATGCCAATGGCCGGCGCGCCGCGCACGACCATATCACGGATAGCGAAGGCAACCTCGCGGTAGCCCGTATAGTCGCAGTAAACCAGTTCGTGCGGCAGCCGCCGTTGATCAATCAGACGCAGCTTGCCTTCCTCTCGCCATTCGATCGCATGGTATGTTGTCATCAGTGCTCCTTGTCGGTATAAAACGTTAAACGTCATGCGTAAAAGAGGCCCTTACGTTTTTACGTTTTACATGTTATAATGCCGCCGTCGCCCCTGTAGTTCAATCGGATAGAACGCAGGTTTCCTAAACCTGTTATCAAGGTTCAAGTCCTTGCAGGGGTACTGGATGTTATCCACAACGCGCACTCACCTTATGTAGCCGGATCTGGCGGCGGTTGAGGAGGCTGCGCAGCGATCTCCTTATCCCGCTCAGACACAAAAGCTGTAGCGTCAGCAATGTTCTTCAAGCTTGCCTGCACGTCCCTTAGTTCGTCTCTGAAGTGCGCCTCTTGTTGTTGCAAGCCCTTGAGGTCGAGGTGCCTTTCAAACGCCCCGGCAATCACTTCGACAACAATCGCCAGCACCAGCCCCAACATGACCTCATAGGGGTTAACCCGTCCACGAAAAAGGAGCGGGAGCGCGACCAAAACAAACAGTTCCGCGAGCAGCAAGGACAGGCGAATCTCCTGTCGCGGGACAGGCCGGGCGACAGACTCACGGCGAGTGAGAAGATATAGCAACGGCAGAAAGACAATCAGAATGGAGAACAAGACCTTGCTGGCCCATAAGGCGGTTGACGGAAACTGGTACAACACAGCGGACGGATTAAACAGTAAGTTCACGGGTGTGGATAACACAACGCAGATCAACAGGAGCAAAAGCACGCTTATCACGATCCCACCGATGGTCGTCATACGCGCTGCGCGATGTCGGCGCGCAATGAGCGCGGGTAGAGCCTGGAGATTGCCTTCCAAGACGCTTTCCAATTTCTTGATCCGACGTTGTACCGGCGGTTGAAGTTGCAGGGACACCCCACTCGCCAGCGCCCACGGCATCAAGGACGCTGGCAAAGGGTCAGACACCGGCAATGGCGTCGGCAGAAATCTGGCGCGGTTAAGCTCCAACCATTCGCTCTGCGTAATCTGACGGTTGCCCCGCGTAAAATAAGAAACGGTATGCGTCCCATGCTTCGGACACTCAATTTTATAGGGCGGCGCGTTATTGACAAACCGGGCTTCGTGTTCAACCCCATCCCGGTAGCATACGGCGCGAATATATCCGCGCGTCAGACATAGAGCGCACAGCGTTCCAGGCGGCGGCTCTTGTTTGCCCAAGTAATGTCCGTTTGAACAGAAATACTCGTAGTATACCGGATCTGCAAGAAGAGGTTGAGCGTTCGAGCGGTCCTGCTCGATGAACTGCGCGTGAATGAGCAAAGAAGCCCACCAAATGAAAATCCATCCCACAGCCAAGAGGAGAATGGATTCAAGCGTGGTTAGATTCACAGATAACATAGACACCCCTCCTGTACATCGTCGCTGTCCTTTTCCTGCAGCAAAGTATAGTCAGGCTTGCTGTGGCGTCAAATTCAGGCTTCAGGCTATTTCGCGTTTTCCGCAATGCATGGGATAATATGTCACTTGAGTTGCTACCTACCTCATAATTTCAGAATGTAGGACACGGATTGCACGGAGCACACGGATTTTTCTTGTTTTTTATCCGTGAAATCCGAGTTCATCTGCGTCCTATGATAGCTTGAGTGTGCAAGTGGCAACTTGGATTATGTATCTATCTTTCCGCTACATACACAGAAAGAAGCCCTGCCGGAGGTTGCCTTGACAAAACGCGAGTTCACGCTGGAAAACGAATACCACTACAATCGCAGCAGTCCGATTCGCTGGATCTTCTCGCACATGATACGCTACCCCATCTTCCCGGTAGTCTTGATCGTAGGCGCGATCCTCAACAACACAGCATACAGCTACATCCAGATCTTCGTCGGGCGCGGCTTCGACGTGATCACGACGCCGGGCTGGACCTCGGCGGCGCTGCTGACGGTAGCGTTGGGCGCGTTCGGCTCGGCGATGAGCCAGGGGTTGACCGGGCTGTTCCGCAACTTCTCTTCATCATTCATCGCGCAGCTCATTGAGCGCGACGCCCGCGACGAGTTGTACGTCAGCCTGCTCGGCAAAAGCCAGACCTTCCACGGGCGGCAGCGCATCGGCGACATTATGGCGCGCGCCACCAACGATGTGCGGATGCTCAACGCGATGTTCAGCCCTGGCGTGATGCTCATCGTTGACTCCCTGATGGCATTAGTCATCCCGGTGATTATGATGGGACGCATTGACACGCGCCTGCTGCTGGTCCCTTTCCTCTTCACCATCGCGCTCATGGTCACAGTGTACGACTACAACCGGCGGCTCAAACCGGTGAGCATGGCGCAACGCGAGCAGTTTGGCGTGATGAACGCGCGGCTGGCGGAAGCCGTCGCCGGCATTGAAGTGGTGAAGGCCAACGCACAGGAGAAGCAGGAATGGTGGAACTTCGCCCGCAACGCGCGCCTGTTCCGCGATTACTACGTCCAGCAGGGCATTATTGAAGCGCGTTACTGGCCGCTGTTGATGTTTGGCCTGGCATGGGCCGGCGGCCTGTTGCAGGCTTTACTGTTGTGGCGCGAAGGCACGCTGACGATGGGGCAAGTTGTCACCTTTATGGGATTGCTCGGCACGCTGCGCTTCCCTACGTTCATCTCGATCTTCACCTTCAACCTGGTGCAGATGGGCGTCGCCAGCGCCGAACGCATCCTGAAACTCATCAACACCGAAACCGACATGGACGAGAACGTGGGTGGCTATGCCCAACCGATGCGCGGTGAGGTGGCCTTCGAGAACGTCTGCTTTGGCTACAACGAAGACTGTATGCTCAAGAACATCAGCTTCCGCGTGAATCCCGGCGAGACCATCGCCATCGTCGGGCAGACCGGCTCCGGCAAGACGACGCTCACACAGTTGATCAACCGCATCTTCGACGTGGACGGCGGGCGGGTGCTGGTGGATGGCGTGGATGTGCGCGATTGGAGCCTGGAGGCGCTGCGCTCGCAAATCTCCACGATTGAGCAGGACGTGTTCCTCTTCTCGCGCACGCTGGCGGAAAACATCGCTTTTGGCTGTGCGAACGCGACGCAGGAGGCCATCGAGGAGGCGGCGCGCGAGGCGCAGGCGCACGATTTCATTATGAGCTTCCCCAACGGCTACGCCACCGAAGTCGGCGAGCGCGGCGTGACGCTCTCCGGCGGACAACGGCAGCGCATTGCCATCGCCCGCGCGTTCCTCACCGACCCGCGCATCCTCATCCTCGACGACAGCACCAGCGCCATTGACAGCGCCACCGAAGACCAGATTCAACGCGCCATGCGCCGCATTAGTCGCGAGCGCACCACGTTCATTATCACCCATCGCCTCAGCCAGATCCGCTGGGCCGACCGTATCCTGGTGCTGCGGCGCGGTGAGTTAATTGATCAAGGCAACCACGAGGAACTGATGGTCCGCTGCGCACCATATCGCCAAATCTTCGCAAGATACGACTAAAGCGTAAAACGTAAAGCGTAAAACGTAAAACGTGAGGCGTAAAGGAGGAAGTGATGGATATTGCGGAGTGGGAGAATAGGGTGCCGGCGGCGTTTAAGGAGGATTCGCTGTGGAAGATGGTAGGATACCGGCTGAGTTTGTTTTTAGCAGATGTAAGTTGGGACGATATTACCAAGTTGATGCAAGATCGTCGCACGTTTGGAGTATCCGATCAATTGTATCGCGCTATCGGTTCAATCAGCGCAAATCTGGCAGAAGGTTACTCACGCGGTACCGGCAAAGATCGCGCACGTTTTTATGAATACGCTCTGGGTTCAGCACGTGAAAGCCGCGATTGGTATTACAAGGCTCGGCATATCCTGGGTGAAGATATTGTCGCGCAGCGATTCGATCTGCCCAGCAACATCATCCGTCTGCTGCTGACGATGATCCCACAGCAACGTCAGCAAATCCTGAAGGAAGAGCCAGAGCCATACCTGGTCGCCAGCGAACTCGATTTTTAACCCGGCGCTCCATTTGCGTTTTACGTTTTACGTTTTAGAAAAACAATTTCGTGAGGTAAACAATGGGTTTTATCCTGGATGGTCTCGATACTGAAAGTTACGACCGCAATTATAGCGACAAGGCGCTGGTGCAGCGCATCGTGGATTATTTCCGCCCTTATGCGAAGCAGATGGGAGGAATCGGCGTGCTGCTGCTGCTGAACTCGGCGACCAGCACCGCTTCGCCCATCCTCATCGCGCGGGGGATTGATTTGGTGGGACAGCGCCCGACAACGCAGACGATTGCGTTGCTCGTCGGGGCGGTGCTGGCGCTCAACGTCATCGCGTGGATCGCCAACTACGTCCGCCGTATGGAATCGGCGAAGGTCATCGGCGACGTGGTGCTCAAAGTGCGCGAGGACGTGTTCGACGCGACTGTGAAGCATGATTTGTCTTTCTTCGATGAGCACCCATCCGGCAAAATCGTCAGCCGCGTCACCTCGGACACGCAGGACTTTTCCAATGTTGTCGCTCTGGTGACGGACCTCATCAGCCAGGTGTTGCTGGTTGTGATTTTGGCTGTGTGGCTCTTCAACATCAATCCGTGGCTGACACTGCTGCTGATCGGCATCTCGCCCGTCGCGGTGGCGGTGGCGCTCAGCTTCCGCCGTATCGCCCGCAAGGTGACGCAGCAATCGCGCCGCGTCAACGCGACGATCAACGCGCAAATCCAGGAATCCATCAGCGGCATCGTCGTCGCCAAAAGCTTCCGCCAGGAGCCGGCCATCTACGCCACCTTCGCCAAAAACAACCGGCAATCCTACCAGGTGGGGCTAAAGCGCGACATCACAATGAACGCCATTTTTCCGGTGATGGCGATGGCCTCCGGTCTGGGGACGGCGATTGTGCTCTATACCAGCGGTCTGGCAACGCGCACCGGCGTCAGCCCCGGCAACTGGTATCTTTTCATGCAGGCCGTCGGCTTCTTCTGGTGGCCACTTATCAACATCGCCTCGTTCTGGAGCCAGTTCCAGGATGGGCTTTCAGCGGCGGAACGGGTCTTCGCGCTGATTGACGCCGAGCCGAAGGTCGTGCAGACGGCGGCGGAACCGGTGGAGTCCGTCGAGGGACGCATCGAGTTTCGCCATCTGCGCTTCAGCTACACTGGCGACGAGATTGTGCTGCCCGATTTCTCGCTGGAGATCCGCCCCAAAGAGACGGTGGCGATCGTTGGGCACACGGGCGCGGGCAAGAGCAGCCTTGCCCGGCTGACCACGCGCTTCTACGAATTCCAGGGCGGGCAGCTTTTGGTAGACGGGCGCGACATCCGCGCCCTGGATTTGGGGCAGTATCGTCGCCACATCGGCCTCGTGCCGCAGGAGCCGTTCCTCTTCTCCGGCACAGTGAAGGACAACATCCGCTACGGCCAGCCGGACGCCGACGACACCCAGGTATTGGAGGCCGCGCGACGCATCAGCCACGGCGATTGGGTCGCCGATCTGCCCAATGGGATTGATACGGACGTGGGCGAGCGCGGGGCGAATCTCTCGATGGGACAGCGACAGTTGGTGGCGCTGGCGCGCGTGCTGCTCAAAGCGCCGTCCATCTTCGTGTTGGACGAGGCCACCGCCAGCGTAGACCCCTTCACCGAGACGCAAATCCAGGAAGGGCTGGAAACGTTGATGCGCGACCGCACCGCCATCATCATCGCGCACCGCCTCTCCACCATCAAACACGCCGACCGTATCATTGTGATGGATCACGGGCGCATCATCGAAGAGGGAACGCACAATGGCCTCATGGCACAGGGCGGACATTACGCGGAACTGTACAACACGTATTTCCGCCACCAATCGCCGGATTATCAGCCGCCGATGGAGGTAGAATAAGCGCAACTCAGTTGGGTCTTGTGCCGTCAATCGCGCAATGCGGTTGTACTATAACAGCCGCAGCAATTCCTCCACACTCAACTCGGCATCGCGCAGGATCTTGCGGAGCAGTCCACGCCCGACATCCTGCCCGGCGTGAACCGGTACCGTGACAATACGTCCATCAGGATGGCACAAACGCACGTGACTGCCTC
Source organism: Anaerolineae bacterium (assembly GCA_035420085.1). Lineage (GTDB taxonomy): Bacteria > Chloroflexota > Anaerolineae > B4-G1 > SLSP01 > DSWT01. The sequence goes on along the minus strand of DAOLUH010000007.1, from coordinate 114,892 downwards.
GTTGCCGTGTCACCTGAAAACCAGCTTTTTGTAGTGCTTTGATGAGTGTGGAACTATGTATCACTGGCAGCGGTGGCATTAGACGGCCACCCTCTGCACGCCAACAAAAACTGGCAAGGGCATCGCGTTTTCACGTCTTTCCTCCAGACACAGCGCGATCACCTCGCGTATGTTGTGTAGCAACTCGTCCAGCGTACGGCCCTGCGTATAACAAGCGGGCAGTTGTGGGACTTCCCCAACATACACCCCATCTTCGTCTTGTTCAATCCACACGTAAAAATCGTTCATTCCTCTCCTTTCCCATATACGTCGCTATGTCTGTGTTACCCGTTTCCTGTTCAGTATAGAACATTTTGCTCTGCTGCCAAATTCATTCTGAGGCTTTTGTAGTCTCTGATTTCAAGTATAATACCCGTGTGACAACGAACAACGTCCAACACGCAAATATCGTGCAATGGGGATGCCTGGCTTTGTTGATCGGCGGCATCCTGCTGGTGATTGTGACTGGCTTGTGGCTGTTCTCCAAACCGACGGCCATCCCCACAGGGCCGCGCCCTACCGCGATTATCTGGACCGCGACGCCGACACCGACCGCGACGCCCACTCCCCTGCCCACCCCCACCCCCCAACCCACGCTGCCCCTCTCGCCGACTGAAGTTGGCGTTGGAGTGCGCGTGCGTGTCAGCGGAACCGGCGCGGCAGGTCTGAACATGCGCGCCACACCCAGCACCAGCGCCGAACGTCTGGACATCGCCGCCGAGGGCGAAACCTTCCTGGTTGCCGCCGGGCCGACGGTCGCCGATGATTTCACGTGGTGGTTTTTACGCGACGAAGCCAACCCGCAGCGCGAGGGCTGGGCCGTCGCCAATTATTTGATCGTCGCGCCGTAACGCAGCGTTGGAACGTTCCAACGTCTTTCAAGGAGCTTATATGGATCGAGAAATCGTTCTCCGCGCCGAGAAACTCCGCGAAGCAATCAACTATCACAACTACCGCTATCATACCCTGGATAGCCCGGTCATCAGCGACGCACAATTTGACGCGCTGGTAGATGAACTGCGTGCCCTCGAACAGGCGCACCCGGAGCTGATCACGCCGGACTCGCCCACGCAACGGGTGGGGGGGGCACCCGCCGAGGGCTTCGAGAAAGTGACTCACCCCGCTCCCATCCTCAGCCTCGATAAGGCAAGCAGCCGCGAGGAACTTTTTGCCTGGCACACGCGCATCAGCAAGCTGTTACCGACAGACACCCCACTGCTGACTTACACAGTCGAGCCGAAATTCGACGGGCTGACGGTGGTGCTGCATTACCGGCAGGGGCAACTCGTCCTCGGCGCAACGCGCGGCGATGGGCAGATTGGCGAAGACATCACGGCGAACCTGCGCACGATCAAAACGCTGCCGCTGCGCATCCCGGTGGATCCCGACGGGCCGCAACCGCCGCCGTACCTGGTAGTGCGCGGCGAAGTGCTGATCCTGCTCAAGGACTTCGACGCGCTCAACGAACGGCTGGCGGAAGCCGGCGAGATGCCCTTCGCCAACCCGCGCAACGCTTCCGCCGGTTCATTGCGCCAACTCGACCCCACCATCACCGCGCGGCGACCATTGCATCTCTTCGCCTACAACATCGTCACCGCAGATGGCCCGATCCCGGAGACGCAACATGGCACGCTGGATTATCTGCGCGCGCTTGGCTTTCCGCTGCCGGATGAAATTGCGTATTTCGACACTTTGGACGCCGTCGCCGACTATTGCGAGCAGATGCACGGCCGGCGGGACAAACTGGCCTACGAAGCCGACGGCCTGGTCATCAAAATTGACGATCTGGCGACGCAAGCGGCGTTGGGCGTGGTGGGCGGGCGACCACGCGGCGCGGTGGCCTACAAGTTCCCGGCGCAGGAAGCCACGACCACCATCAAGGGCGTGGAGTTCTCCGTCGGGCGGACGGGCGTGATTACTCCAACGGCGCTGCTGGAGCCGGTGCCCATCGCCGGGGTGACGGTGAGCCGCGCGTCGCTGCACAACTTCGACTTTATCGCCGAGCGCGACATCCGCATCGGCGACCGCGTGCTCGTCAAACGCGCCGGGGACGTGATCCCCTACGTCGCCGGGCCGATTGTGGACATGCGCGACGGCGACGAGCAGCCCATCGCGCCGCCGACAGCGTGTTCCGCGTGCGGCGATCCGATTGTCCATCCAGAGGGCGAGATCGCCTACTACTGCATCAACGCCGCGTGCCCGGCGCAACTTGTGCAAAAGCTCACCTATTTCACGCACGTCCTCGACATGGAGGGCCTGGGCGAACGTACAGCCACGCAATTGGTAGAGCAACGTTTGATCACAGACCCCGCCGATCTTTATTTTTTGACCAAAGAAGCTTTGCTCACGTTGGAAGGATTCGCCGATAAGAAAGCTGACAACCTGCTGGCAGCCATCGCGCAGGCCAAAGACCGGCCCTTCGAGCGCGTGCTGGCGGCGCTGGGCATCCGTGGCGTGGGTGGGACGGTTGCGGGCGTGCTGGCGAAGGCGTTCCCCTCGCTGGACGCGCTGGCGTCGGCGCAAGCGGAAAGTATCGCCGCCGTCGAAGGCATCGGCCCGATCACGGCGCAGAACATCCTCACGTGGTTCGCCCACGAGCATAACCGCGCGATGGTTGAAAAGCTGCGTCAGGCCGGGCTGAAGCTGGCGGCGGACGTCAGAAGCGTGGCCGGCGCGCAACCATTTGCTGGCCTTACCTTCGTCATCACAGGCACGCTCTCCCGCCCTAGAGATGAGATCGCCGCGTGGATTGAGTCGTCAGGCGGCAAAGTCGCCGGTTCGGTCAGCCAGAAAACCAGCTACCTCGTCGTCGGCGACGACCCTGGCGGCAGCAAGTACAATCGCGCCCAGGCGCTCAATACGCCGCTGCTCACCGAAGAACAGCTCTACGCGCTGGCGGGCGACCGCCCGTGACATTCCCGTTTTGACTTTTAGGGATAGATAGCATACTATTGAATCGAGAAGAGAGAAATATCAGCTTCAGGAGGAACCACTATGGGCCTGTTAGGTAAAGCACAAATAGGATCACCGATTCAAGGGCACGAAGTTCACATAGCCAACGATTTGCTCTGGGTCACGGGTGATTTAGAGACATTGGGCAGCCCCCACAACTACATCAACCAGGATGGGATGTCCTATCTAAAGATCAACAACCCGCACATCGTTCCGTGGGCTTTTTCAGGCTTGCCATCCAGCCATGCGCCGATGATCATTATGGTGCGGGAGCGTATCCAACTCTTGATGTTCACCAAAGAAGAGTCCCTGGAGACATTCCGCGCCGCGCCCAGAACCGAGGTTGTGATGCTACATCTGCCGCTTGCTATCGTCAGGGGCGGTGTGCCTTTCCTCAGCGAAGCGAAAGTGCACAACTTTCTCGACTTTTGGAAAGGCATTTTCTTCCCGGTCGTCAATGCGGAGATATACTTCCTGGCCGGCGGAGCCGAGCAGCTACCGACGCAGTCGCGCCTGGTCTACGTGAACCGGAACTTGCTGCAAAGTTATGTGAGCGGCTAAAAGGCCTCTCCCCACCATGCGTACACCTGACGGGAGAGAATGTCCCTACTATTACGGAGGATATTACCGGCGAGCCGCGGAGAAGGCGTTATGTCATCTGTTGGATGGCCAACCCGACGCGCGACGTTGGACACCCGCATTGTGCGCTACGTGCATTGTGCCCGATATCCGGCGGGCCAACGGCTGCGCGGCGATGGCGCTACACGCGCACATTGGCAGAGGCGGATGGCGTTTTTGGGAAGGCAACCGGATGCGCGTCTACGCGACATGTACCCGCAGCAAGGCTGCCGTACAAAATCCCTACACCGGCTGTGGTCTATGCCACGAAAACATCACCTTTGTCGTGAGTCCAGAATCAGAAGAGAGCTTATAAGCAGATATAAACAAATTTCCGTGCGACTTTGGACTTTCGACTTTCGACTTTTGACTTTTGACTTTTGACCAGCGTAAGGAGAAATGTATGTTGACTGAACCCATTCGCATCGGCGTCATCGGCGGTTCGGGGCTGTATCAGATAGACGGTTTGGAGAACATCCACGAAATCCACGTCACAACGCCGTTCGGCGCTCCTAGCGACGCCCTCATCGCCGGGGACCTCGCGGGCGTACCGATTGTTTTCCTGCCGCGCCACGGACGTGGCCACATCCACACGCCGACCGAAGTACCGTATCGCGCGAATATCTACGCGCTCAAACAACTCGGCGTCGAGAAAATCATCAGCGTCTCCGCGTGCGGGTCGCTGCGCGAGCACCTGCATCCAGGCGCGGTCGTTGTGCCGGATCAGGTCTTCGACTTCACCAGGCAGCGCCCCAGCTCGTTCTTCGGCGAAGGATTGGTCGCGCACATCTCGGTCGCGGAGCCTTTCTGCCCGGCGCTATCCGCATTGCTGGCCGACGCCGTGGTGGAGGCCGGAGGGAGCGTGCAACGCGGCGGAACCTTCATCACCATCGAAGGCCCGCGCTTCAGTACCAAAGGCGAAAGCCTCGTCTACCGCCAATGGGGGATGGACATCATTGGTATGACGGCCTGCCCGGAGGTGTTTCTGACCCGTGAAGCCGGGATGTGCTACGCGACGATGGCCCATATCACAGATTACGATGTCTGGCACGCCAGCGAAGAAGCCGTCACCGTCGAAATGGTCATCCAGGTCTTGAATAAAAACATCGGCCTGGCGCGGCAAGCCATCAAATTGCTCGTGCCGCGCCTGGCCACAGCCGACACGAACTGCCACTGCGCACACGCCCTGGAAACAGCGCTCATCACCGCGCCCGACCGAATCCCAGCCCCGACCCGCGAGAAGTTGCACTTGCTGGCGGGTCCGTACCTGGCGTAAATGAGCACGCAGCCGATTCGCAAACGTTGGATAACGCCAGCCCCGATCAAAACGCGGGGCTTTTTAATCGGGATTGCCGCCTGTTTCGTAATCTTGGGCGCTGTAGCGCTGTACTTCGCAGCCCCCACCCCCGCACTGACCCCCTGGCACTTGACGGCCCTGGTCCTCGGCTGGGGAACGGCCTGGGGCATAACCTTCGCGCTGCTGCACAAGCGGCTGCCCGATGCAGACCCGTTCATCTTGCCCATCGTCAGCCTGCTGACCGGATGGGGACTGCTGGTGCTGGCGCGCCTGGCCCCCGCATTTCTGCTGCGGCAGATTCTCTGGCTCGGCGTCAGTTGTATGGCGTTATGTGTCGTGGCGTTGCTCCCCACCCTCCCGCGACTGCTCCGGCGCTATCGCTACACGCTGCTGGCGGCTGGACTGTTATTGCTCGGCGCGACGTTTTTCTTCGGCGTCAACCCCTCCGGCTACGGCCAACAGCTCTGGTTGGGTGGATTCGGCATTTATTACCAGCCCTCGGAACTGCTCAAACTGCTCCTGGTTATCTACCTGGCCTCTTACCTTTCCGACCGGCGCGATATGTTGCAGCAGAAATCTGGCAGCCGGGTGTTGTGGATGGCGATTTTTGGCCCTATGCTCACGATGGTGGGATTGGCGCTGTTGTTGTTGGGATGGCAGCAAGACCTGGGGGGCGCACTGCTGTTTTACCTGACCTTCGTGGCGATGCTCTACCTGGCGTGGGGCAAAGGCTGGCACGTCGCCGTGAGCCTGTTGTTGTTCGCGCCTGTTGCGGTGGCAGGATATGCGCTTTCCAGCCGCGTCGCGCTGCGCGTGAGCATCTGGCTCAATCCCTGGGCGCCGGAGCAGGCCGACCGCGCCTTCCAGATTCTGCAATCGCTGTTTGCGCTCGCCGCCGGCGGATTGTTCGGCGAGGGGCTTGGACAAGGGCTGCCAACGCTGATCCCCGCCGTCCACACCGACTTCGTCTACGCAGCGTTAGTCGAAGAGTTCGGCCTGACCGGCGCCATTGGCCTGACGATTTTGCTTGGGCTGCTGATCTACCGGGGGATCGTGCTGGCGCAGAAGGCCGCAGCCCCTTTTGAGTCGCTGCTGGCAGGCGGCATCGCGGCGCTGTTCGCCATCCAGACGTGGGTCATCGCGGGCGGTAACGCAAAACTCATCCCGATCACCGGCGTGACCCTGCCCTTTCTCAGCTATGGCGGTTCCTCGCTGCTCACCGTATTCGTGGCGACCGGTCTGTTGTTGAACATCTCCACCCCCCATCCCGAACCGATCACACTCAGCCTCGTGAAACCTGATACACTGCCCCTGCCAAAAACAGCCGCTCGGCTGGGAAGGGTGTTGTTGCTGCTGTTAACGAGTGTGGTGATCTCCACCGGCGTGTGGAGTGTTCTCCGCGCCGATGAGTTGCGCGGTTATCTCACCAACCCACGCCGCATCCTGGCCGAATCCCGCATCCGGCGCGGGCGCATTCTTGACCGCAACGGCGTCGTGCTGGCCGACATTGCCGTGGATGAAGCGGGCTACGTCACCCGCACGTATCCCGTGCCGGAAGCGGCCCCCGTCCTGGGTTACACCACACTGCAATACGGCGACGCCGGGATCGAAGCGGCCTGCGACGCCCGTCTGCGCGGGGAAATCGGCCGCACGCCCTGGCAGAACGTCCAGGCCGGGCTGCTCCATCAAGTTCCCGTGGGACGTGAGGTGCGCCTGACGATTGATGCGCGACTTCAACAAGCCGCGCAACAGCTCCTGGCTGGCTATCAGGGAGCAGCCGTGCTGGTGGATGCGCGCACCGGGGAAATCCTGGCCCTGGCTACGTCACCCATCTACGATCCGTCCACCGTAGCAGAAGACTGGGAAAACCTGTCCAACGCGCCGGATGCCCCCTTGCTCAACCGGGCGACGCAAGGGTTAGCGCAGCCCGGCGCCATCCTGCAGACGGTATTACTCGATGCAGCGATGCAGGACGGCGCATTGCCTGCGCCAGAACTGCCGCTGACCGTTTCAGTGAGCGCCAACGGCGAGACGGTGACATGCGCGCAAATTCCCGTTGACAATACCTGGAAATCTGCGCTCAATGCTGCATGTCCGGCGCCTTTTGCCGCGCTGGGAACCCAACTGGGGACGACGCAGTTAGCGAAAAAACTCACACGCTGGGGGCTTACCGACGCTCCGATCCTGGAAATCCCGACTGTAGCGGCGGATTGGGATCCCGCCGGCGCTGATGCAGTGCGCGAGGCCGTCGGACAGGGCAATCTATTAGTGACGCCCTTGCAGATGGTGAGTGTGGCAGCCACAGTAGGCAACGACGGCCAACGCACAACACTGCACCTCCTCGCCAAACCCTTCAACGGATGCACTGCCATGGCGGCCATCGCCAATGTTCGCGTCACCACGCCTGAAAGCGCCGCCCAGATTCTCAATGCCTGGCCGCGTTATGGAGAAACGGTAGGGCACATTGGCGACGCGCTGGCCGGTCCCAACCGCACCCAGACGTGGTTCATCGGCCTCAACTCCGCCAAAGTCCCCCGCTACGCCGTCGCTGTCCTGATTGATAACGCTCCCCAACGACAAATTCCGGCGCAGATAGGGAAACGACTCCTCGAACAGGCCGTCAATCCATAAGAAACGCCCCAATGCGTTCATGTTCAGAATCGCCTTCAACGACGTGATACTTATCGTACAATCTGGTTAATTTCTAACCCCAAAGCCACTTTTGGTTTGACAAACGCAAATTCTTACATATCATAGAGATAGAACTTGTGCCGGATCAAGCTACTATTTATAAAATCTATCCTTGATCCATCAGTGGATTTTAGTCACCTACTCTCAAGGAGCACACAATGAACGACATGATCTTACTAATTGAAGACGATGAGGCCCTGGCTCAACTGGTTCAACTGCTCTTGGAACGCGCCGGCTATGTAGTTAAGGCAGCCAGCAACGGTGAAACCGGCCTGGCATTGGCGCAGCAGTCGCCGCCCGACCTGGTATTGTTGGACATTCTGATGCCGGATATGGATGGCTGGCACGTTTACGAGGCGCTGCGCCACATCACCGACGTACCGGTCCTCTTCCTGACGGCCCTGGGCGACGAGCACAACATCGCCTACGGCCTGGGCTTAGGCGCCGACGATTACATCGTCAAACCCTTCGGCTACAAAGAGCTGGTGACACGGGTCAAAGCAGCGTTGTCGCGCGCACGCCGTGCACGCGGCGAGCAGACTGTCTTCCAAACCGGCAATCTGTGGGTCAACCTGGACACGCACGAAGTCAAAGTGGATAACCGCCTGGTCAGCCTCACCCCCACCGAATTCCAGTTGCTCTCTGCGCTCATCCAGGATTCCGGGCGAACGGTGAATCACGATACACTGCTCCGGCGGGTGTGGGGAGCGGAATACTCCAACCGGCGCGACTATCTCAAGCTCTACATCTGGTACCTGCGGCAGAAGGTCGAGGTGGACCCGCGCGATCCCAAGCGCATTGTCAGCGAACGCGGTCAGGGATACCGGCTCGTTATGGAATCCGCAGAAGCGTAGGAGCAGGGCGTGCTGTTTGTCGCACTCGTCCAGCAGTCGAGAGCCTGGAAATTCGACCTGCCCTCAGCGCTTATTGGAGCCGTCATCGCCCTGATTATCGCGCGTGTCATTTACCGGCAGCGCGAGAAAATCAAGCAATTCGGCGTCAAACTGTGGTCTCCGGTCGTGAACCTGCGCAATCGCGCGCGGGCCAGCCAGGAAGAGCGCTATGTCACCGCGCTCCAAGAAGCGCTCAAAGAGCTGCTGCTCTTTACGCCAGCGGACCCGCTGGCGATCTTCCAACCACCGACATTCGCGGCTCCGTCCCCGCTGCCGACAAAAATAGACCTCAAAAGCGACTCTCTTTTCCCGGAACCACTGACCGTTTCGTTCTCGCACATCGCAGACGGTTATCCCAAACTGGTTATCACCGGTCCCTTGACCTCTGGGCGGACGACGGCTTTGGCCATGACGGTATGGCAGACCGCGCAGCGCGCCGGGAAAAAGCGGCCTTATGAACGCTTCCCTATCTGGCTTGATCTGGCGCAGTGGAAAAACCTGCCCCGCATCGAGTCTGTTCCGCCGGTGGAGCGCCTCGTACAATTAGCCGAATTGTTTATGACGGGGCTGATCCCCAAGTGGGTGCTCGCACACCTGCGTAACGAACCTTCGCTCATCCTGGTTGATAACTGGGACACGCTTCCCCCAGACGAACGCCGCGTCGTCGCACGTTTGTTGGCCGAAGCCGCGCAAAGTCTGCCCAAAAGTTGTTGGTTGGTTGCCAGTGGTAACGCTGGCTATGGCATGTTGACCGAAAACGGATTCGTGCCGCTGGAGATTGTCCCACCGCACGGCGAAGACACGATTGTGGCGCTGTACGACGGTTGGGCGCGCTTGCTGAAAATGGAGCAGCTTGAGCCATCCGAAGATGTGCTGCCCACCCTGAAATGGGCAGACGAAGCGGGAGCATCGCTCCTGGAACTCAACACACGCATCATCGTTTACCTGCAAACGCAGCAATTGCCGCTCCGTCCTGTGGATGTGCTGGATCGTTTCCTGGATAACTGCATTCCCACCCCGAATTTGGGTGAAGGGCAAGCAGAAATCGTTGAACAGGCGCGCGTCCTGACCCTGGATGCGCTCAGCCACCTGGCGAAAAAACACCGCATGGAAGGCCGCGCCTTTTCTCAACAAGAAATCTACGACTTTATCGGTTCGCTGCTGCCGCCCGCGGACCCCGCTGTGTCCAAACTGGAGGGTGCGATACGCCGGATGCTCTTCGATACCCATCTATTGCAACGGGAAGGCAAACTCTGGGCGCCGGCGCACTACATCTGGGACGATTTCCTCACCGCCTGGGCGCTCGCTGAGGATCCCATCGGCCCGGATATGGTCAAAGCGCATCTGGACGACCCGGCATGGACGCTGCTGCTCGAATTCTACGCCGGATTGGAGGACGTGACGCCGCTGGCGCTTATGTTGTTCAATGAGGCCACCTCCTACGGCAACGTCGAGAGCCTCTTGCGCGCGACCCGCTGGAGCGTCGTAGCGCCTGAAGATGCTGCCTGGCGCAAAACCTTGATGAAGATCCTCGCGCACACTTTTACCGATGTCGACACAGACAGACACGTGCGTCTGCAAATCGGACACGCCCTGGCGATGTCGGCCGGCGAAGGCGCGCGCGCCTTCTTCATCCAAACCTTACGCCAACCTGCGGTCGCCATCCGCAGCGCTGCGCTGCGTGGATTGGGATGGTGCGGGTCGCCGCGGGAGATGCCGTTGTTTGAAGGCGCTCTACAAGACCTCGATCTTGAAGTCCGGCAAAGCGCAGTTGAGGCGCTGGCCGATTTGGGAACTTCTGGCGCAGTCCGTATGCTCCAAGATGCTATGTTCGAAGGCGATGAAAACTTGCTCCCCAGTATCGCGGAGGCGCTGTCCAAAACAGAAGAGGGCCTTGACGTGCTGAAAGAAGCAGTGGACAACGAATCGCTCTTGATCCGCCGGACCGTGGCGCAGGGGTTAGGGCGAATCAATCAACCGTGGGCCATCGCCATTCTGGAGAAGATGGTCCGCGAAGATAAAGAATGGGTCGTGCGGTCAGCGGCAGAAGTGGGCCTCAACGCGATCAAAGAACAAACGGAGAGTAAGACAGTCACGCTGGCGCCGCCACAAGTTGACCAGATGGAATGGCTGATCACGTGGGCTGCCGGGCAAGGATTAGGGCTTGGCGTTGGGCAAGCAGCCGTGGCGATGTTGGAAAAGGCTATCGCGCAGGGAGACCCGTCTGCCAAAATCTTGGGCGCGCTCACCCTGGTTCACATCGGACGCGAAAACCATCTCACGCTTCTGGAGCCTCTGCTGCACGACCACGATGCAGCCGTTCGCCGGGCGGCAGAATATGCGACCCACCGCATCCAACAACGTTATCACGTCTATCGAGGATAACCGCGTCGGGCAATAGGCGACAAAGCAACAATCCGCCGGCAGTGATCCGGCGGATTGTTGCGTAGATTTTCAGTCCCCAGGTTCTAGAGTTGGCGGCGACCAATCCGGTTCGCGCCCGTCGCCTCGCAACAACTCCCAGGTGAGAACCCGATACGCCAACGCCCCCGAGGAGCGTGGCGCGTAAAAGACGCCCGGTTCCCCAAAGCTCGGCGCTTCGCTCAAACGCACACTGCGCGGAATAATCACATTGAAAACCTGTCCAGGGAAGTGCTTGCGAATCTCCTCGGCGACCTGGCGCGAAAGGGTGGTCCGGCTGTCATACATCGTCAGGACGACGCCGCGCAGCGTCAGAGTGGGATTGAGACCACGTTGTACCAGCGTTATCGTGCGCATCAACTGCGCCAACCCTTCCAGGGCCAGATACTCGCATTGCACCGGCACAATCACCGCCTGGGCTGCGCTCAGCGCATTCACCGTGAGTACACCCAGACTGGGCGGAGAATCAATGAGAATGTAGTCGTAGCCTTCGACCGGCGTCAACATACGCTTGAGATGGTCCACCCGTTCCCGCGGATCCGTCGCGCGGTTCAACTCCACGGTAGCGCCCGCCAATGCCGGCGCGCTCGGCAAGATGTCAAGTCCCGGCCAGCGCGTGCCGCGGATGACTTCGGTGATGCTCTGCTCGCCCACCAACACGTCATAAATGGACGAGGAAAGGGTGCGCGAATCCACGCCGAGGCACGTCGTCGCGTTGCTCTGCGGGTCAATATCAACGAGCAAAACGCGGTGGCCCCAATCGGCCATCGCCGCCGCGACATTAACCACGGTGGTCGTCTTGCCGACGCCACCCTTTTGGTTGGTGAAGGTGTAAACTCGCGTCATGCGCCAGCCTCAGATCGAAGCCATTTCAGAAAGGGAAATCCCTGGAACAAGCGGCAACTTCGTCAGGTTGCGGCGCCGAGGCCAACCCCACCCGCGTGACGGAATACGCCGCCAGACACGCCGCGTAGCGTGTCGCGGGCAACGGCTGCGCGCCCGAAGCTAAGGCAATAAAGAAGGCCGTGGCAAAAATGTCGCCGGCGCCGGTGGGGTCCACCTGCGTCACCGGCACAGCGGGGAAGGCGGTTGGCGCGCCATCCACAAACAGCGTCCCCCCGTCCCACCCACACGTGACGACGAGAATCCGCGTCTGCTTTGCATAATGCACCGCCAGATCCCAGTCGCTGCCGATATCCTCGATACTCAAGACGACGGCGGAGGCCAGCGGCAGCAGATGTGAAGCTTCGGCCCACGGGATAGGAAAAACGCGCCCGCGCGCGTCGCTGTCGCGCATCCAGCCCTGCGGGGTAATGCCGACGAATGTTTTGCCGTTGAAATGTTCGGCCAGCGCGGGCGGACATTCCCGCATAATAGGGCCGATGTGGACAATGGAACTTCGCAGCCAGGCCGGCGGCACTTCCTGGGGGGTCAAGGGTGCGGCAAAAGAGTAGACGTACTGCTCACGATGCCCATCAACGTACACATTCTCGAACGTCGTCGTGGCAGAGGCGGGATGGCGCACCAGGGAAGCAATGCGCTCCAGTGTCGCAAGATTGGCGTCCGCGCCGGTGCTCGTCACAATGCCGACCGTGCGTCCTAGCGCCGCAGCGGTCAGCGACGCATACGAAACCGTGCCGCCGAGGACGCGCCGGCCATCAGGCAGGATGTCGTGTGTGACGTGCCCGATGACCAGGTAGTCAATAGGCGCGAAAACCCGATCCATCAATCCGCTTTTTTTTCTGGCATGATCGTTATAGCCCGATCATACCCTTTACCAACGCTTTCGGTCTTCACGCGCTTGTCTTTGCGCAAAATCATGTGGATGACCCGGCGCTCGTGGGCCGGCATGGGTTTCATCCGCACGGTGCGGCCTGATTGAACGGCCTGATCGGCCATCTTGCGCGCCAAGGCTTCAAGACTGCGCTGCCGGCGCTTGCGATAGCCGTCGGCGTCCAGGACTACATTGTAATCCCCTTCGGTCAGCCGATGCAGGAGCGTGCGGAACAAGTATTGCACCGAATCCAACGTTTGCGCTTTTGGTCCCACCAGGATGTCGGCGTCCTTGCCACGCAACGCGATCCACAGAGACGGACGGTCTTCTTGCTCCCAACTGATGGAGTATTGGATGTTGAGACCAGCAAAGAGGTGTTCCGCCACCTCCGTGGCCGTTTTCTCGATTTGGACGCGGTCCAACGCGCTCTCTTGGCGTTCAACGCGAGGTCGGGGGGGCTTTTTTTCCTGTAGTTGCGCCGGAGCAAGCTTCGGTTCAGGTTTGGCGGGCAAGGGCGGCGCTACAGACGCTTCGACGGCAGGCGAGACAACGACCGGGGCTTCCACTGTCGTCACCGGTTCAGGCGCAGGCGGCGCGACGACAACAGGCTCAGGTTCGACTTCGACCACAGGTTTATGAACAGCCACGGCAGCGACCGCAGGGGCTGGTTGCGGCGCCGCTGGCGCAACCAGTGGCGGGCGGCGTGTCAGTCGCACCCGCGCGTCGCGCGCGCCGATCCCCAAGAAACCACGGCTGCCTTCGTCTAGCACTGCGATTTCGACTTCGTCCCGCGTTGCTACCAGACGAGTCAATCCCAGAATAACTGCCTCATCCACAGAGGGCGCGGCAACGACTACCGACTCTTCGGGCGTCATAAAACAACCTCCTTAACTATCCCACGCAGCCATCACAGCGTTACTTTGTGCTGGCTTGCGGCCGTTTTTGAACAACCGGTTTTTTATCGCCTGGCGGGGGTGCAGGATATGTATAATGCTCGCGGAACACATAGTACTGCAAGATGCCAATCAAGTTGGTAATCAAGAAATAGATCGCCAGACCGGAAGCATACGTCAGGGAGAAAAAGCCCATCATCAACGGCATCATGAGCATCATTTGTTTATTCATCGCCTCAGCCTGGGGGTCCAACGCCGGCGGTGTGATCAATTTTTGGTAGAACCACGATGAGACAACGACGAGGAGCGGCAGGACGTAGAATTTGTCGGGCAGGGCCAGGTCCAGCCAGAGAAATTGGCTCTTCAGCGGGATAAGGGTGCTGAAAGTCGGGATCCACCGGTAGATGTCCTGCGGCAGCTCCAAAAGTTGCAACGGGGTGCTGGCGAGGACGCGAATGATGCCCTGGTACAGGCCAATCATCAGCGGTAACTGAATCAACGAAGGCAAGCAGCCGCCCAAAGGATTGATACCCAACTTGCGTTGTTCTTCCATCAATTTCTGGGGGTCGTCCTTGTACTTCTTTTGTAGCTCTGCAATCTTGGGGCGCAATTCCTGTTGTTGGCGTGCCGATTTCTGCTGCTTCAACATCAAAGGTGTGACCAAAAGACGCATCAGCAAGGTGAGTAGCGTGACCGCAATGATCGTCTCATGTCCCAGGAATTTGTAGAACAGCAGCAGTAAATTGATAATTGGTCTAACGATGATCGTATCCCACACGTTACATTTCCCCCTCTGGTTTACGGTTGGCCGATTACTTTGTCGTGTCGGCGGGTGGGTAGGTCCATAACAGTTTGCCGGTCTCTTGATCGAGAGCCTGGACGCGCCCAGACGTCAGGATCGGCATCGCGTAGAGACGCGATGCATCCGCCGCCAGGTCGCCGGGCAATCGGCCCGGGTTGCGCGTCACAATACCCCAGTTCATCTCTGAACCAGTCTCCGTATCCAGCGCGTGAACGACGCCTTTTTCATAGCCGGCCACAAAGAGTAAACTTCCATCCGCGCTCAAAGCAGGGCGGCCATGCAAGACATCGTCAATCACAGCGGGTGCGCCCCATACCAACTCATGCGTCTCTGTATTCAGCGCATACACGCGCCCTCCGACATCTGCAAAGTACAGGATGTTTCCGTCCACAACAGGAGTCGCCCATAGCCAGTCACCGGCCTCGAAGGTCCAGACGATTTGATGCGTCGTCAGATCAATCTGGTAGAGCTTCGAGGTGAAGTCTCCGACCCACAAAGCGCCATCCACGAGGACCGGCGTGGCCGAGACCGCCCCGCCCAGCGCAAGCTTCCATTTCTCAGCGCCCGTTGTCACGTCCAGGGCATAGAGTGTATGATCGAGAGAAGCGATGTAGACGGTGTCTTCAACAGCGACCGGCGTCGCCCACACGCGGTCTTTTGTGGAGAAGGCCCAGACCGGCGTACCATCATCCACGGCGATAGCGTAGACCTTGCCATCCCCGTTGCCGATGATGAATTTTCCGTCCGCCACAACACCGCTGCCCACGTATTGGCCGCCGGCTTCGGCAAACGTCCAGAGCAAATCAGGACGCTCGGCGCGGGACTCACCCAACGCCAAAGCATAAACGGTTCTATCCTTGTACCCGGCAATCAGCAATATACCGTGGTCGCCATAATCCTCCGCCAAGACGGGAGTTGAGTAAAAAGGTCGCAGGTTTTTATCCGTTTCGTCGGGGAAACTCCACAGGAGCTTGCCCGTTTCGGCGTTGAGCGCCTGGACTCGCTCCAGATTGGCGGCGTAGACCGTCCCATCGGCCACTATGAGGCCAGGCCAGCTTTCGTGGCGCAGACCACCGCCCGCACAACCGGTCAATACAACAAACAGCAATGACACTGCGATCAGCGCGCTGCCGTGCAGTGTCTTTCCTCGTTGATAGAGGCGGTCAGTGACAATCCGCCACAAGCTCATACTTCCTCCTGGATTAAGTCAACATGCATATTCAGGGAACAGGATCATAGCCGCCCGGGTTGAAAGGGTGACAACGCGCCAGTCGTTTGAATCCCATCCAGCCGCCCTTGACGAAACCGTAACGCTCGATAGCTTCATAGGTGTACTGCGAACACGTTGGAGTAAAACGACAAGCCGGAGGGAAGTGTGGTGAGATGAAATGTTGATAAAAGCGCAGCAGCCACAGCGCGATTGCTTTCATCGGTCTTTGTCATCCGCTGGGGATGCCCATAATCCCGCGAGACCTAGCATACGCCGCAGTGCGCTTTCCACCTGAGGTTCCTTCGCTTCGCCAAGGGGGGGTCGTGCTACCAACACCAGATCCCATCCCGTCACTATAGAGCCATACAGATGGCGCGCCGCTTCACGCAACAAGCGCCGCGCCCGATTCCGCACCACCGCGTTGCCAACTTTGCGACTGGCTGTAATCCCAACGCGAACGTGATCGCCATCATTAGGGAGCGCCCAAAGGATAAACAAGGGATGCGCCCACGACCGTCCCGTAGACCACACATGTCGGAAATCCTCCGGACGGCGTAGACGCATTGCTGTGTGCCAATACTGGTGCTCCAATAACGCGGCTTACGTGAATGAAGCGCAAAAGGTCACAAAATTAGTCGCGGCGGCGCGGGCGTTGCG
The DNA here is from genome assembly GCA_035420085.1 of Anaerolineae bacterium. Lineage (GTDB taxonomy): Bacteria > Chloroflexota > Anaerolineae > B4-G1 > SLSP01 > DSWT01. Next base: position 98,645 of record DAOLUH010000007.1, on the reverse strand, counting down.
AAGATTCCTTCCAGTTGATGCGCTTCGCTCCACCCAGGCTCACGACCACCAACTTGTGGCGGCCCTTAAGACGACGACGCTTCAGGACATCCCGACCCGTGCTGGTGCTCATTCGCTCGCGGAAACCGTGCGTGCGCATCCGTTTGCGTTTTTTCGGCTGAAAAGTTCGTTTTGGCATTTTTCTCTACTCCTCTTCTTTAACATCATCCCCAGAAGGGATGTCGACAGCTAACCAGGCCCCTTACAGTGAAAACCGCGCGGTCGCCCGCGTGGTTTTCGACGTAAGCTTCAAAACGTCAGTATTATACCCGAAGGGGCAAGTAAGTCAATTCGGTAACAACTTGACAGTTGCTCAACTCATCGGTAAGATAGCTATCGCCTGGCCGAACTATAATGACGGAACTCAAGACAATTCGATAATTTTATGAGGGAAATGATGACAAACGTGGACATTCGATTGCTACGCCCTGGCGACGAAACTGCGCTGGAAGCCTTCCTGGCGCCGCGTCTGGCGACCTCAATGTTTCTCATTGGCAATATGCGGTTATCAGGGTTGGCCTACAATGGCGAGCGATACACGGGGGATTATGTCGCTGCGTTCGAGGACGGCAACATCGTCGGGGTGGCGGCCCACTTTTGGAACGGGATCATCATCACGCAAGCGCCCGCCTATCTCGACGCCCTATGGCGCGCGGCGCTGACGGCGTCTGGGCGTCCGCTCAAAGGCGTTATCGGCCCGCACAAACAGGTGGCTGTTATCAAAGCGGCGTTGGAATTGGAGCATTATGAACGTCAACTGGATCAACAAGAGAAACTCTACAGCCTTGATCTGGCCGCTCTTCTTGTCCCGGAGGCGTTGGCAACAGGCCAGGTCAAGGGCCGCCGGGTCGAGGGGCATGATGCGGATATCTTGACCCGCTGGCGCGTCGGGTACGATGTCGAAACCCTGGGGGAAGAAGAAAGCGAGCAGCTCTGGGCGCAGGAACGCGCCATGGCGGAACGCATCACCGCCGAAGGCAATACGTGGATTCTCGAAGCCGAAGACCGCCCCGTGGCAACCAGCGCCTTCAACACGCGCCTCCGAGAAGCCGTGCAGATCGGCGGGGTATGGACGCCGCCGGAGTACCGCAGACGCGGGTATGCGCGGTGCGTCGTCGCGCAATCGCTGCTCGACGCCCGTGCGGAAGGCGTCGAGAAGGCAATTCTGTTCACCGGCGAAGACAACCTCGCGGCGCAAAAAGCCTACACCTCGCTCGGATTCCGGCACATCGGCGATTATCATCTGCTGATGTTACGCAACCCCCTCAATGTGGCAGTGGAGGGGAATCCAACTGTTCTGGGGTAGAAAAACTACACTTTTACAGCCGTGGAGATTCGAATATGACACAGTTATCCCGTTTACACGTCAGTTCAAACCAGCGTTTTATTATCACCGAAGAGGGCGACCCGTTCTTCTGGCTCGGCGACACGGCCTGGGAGTTGTTCCACCGGCTGACCCGCGAGGAGGCCGAACGCTACTTCGCCAACCGGCAGGCCAACCGCTTCACCGTCATCCAGGCGGTGGCGCTGGCCGAATTCGACGGCCTGAACACGCCCAACGCTTACGGCGAGCGCCCGCTGCTCGACAACGATCCCACGCAGCCCAACGAGGCGTATTTCGCCTACGTGGATGAAGTGATCCAGATGGCCGCCCGCCACGATCTGTACATCGGCCTGCTGCCCACCTGGGGCGACAAAGTCAATCACCAGTGGGGCGCCGGGCCGATTGTGTTTAACCCGGAGAACGCGGAGGTCTACGGGCGTTTCCTCGGCGCGCGTTACCGCGAGCAGACCAACATCGTGTGGATTCTCGGCGGCGACCGGCCGGCCATCCACGAGGAGCACGACTACCGTCCGATCTGGCGGGCGATGGCGGCGGGCATCGACGCAGGGATGGGACGCGCGTCGTTCAAGACGTACCATCCGGCAGGTGGGCGTTCCACATCGGCGTGGCTGCACGATGAAGCCTGGCTGGATATGCACATGATGCAGTCCGGCCACGGCGGCGGACACGACGTGCCGGTGTGGGAGTGGGTGACGCACGATTACGCGCTCACGCCGGTCAAGCCGATGCTCGACGGGGAGCCAAACTACGAGGATCATCCCGTCAACCCGTGGCCGAAGTGGAACCCGGCGAATGGCTATTTCCGCGACTACGACGTGCGTAAGCAGATGTACCGCTCGGTGTTCGCCGGGGCGTGCGGCGTCACCTACGGGCATCACGCGGTCTGGCAATTTGCGGATGAGCAACGCGGGTATGTCAATTTTGCCGACCGGCCCTGGTATGAAGCCATCAACCGGCCCGGCGCGCGCCAGGTCAAGTATCTGCGGGCGCTGATGGAGTCGCGTCCCTATCTCAACCGGATTCCCGATCAAACGATGCTGTGCTGCGACGCAGGGACAGGCGGCAGTCACATCCGCGCCACCCGCGACAGCGAAGGGCATTACGCCTTTGTCTACCTGCCGCTGCCGTTGCCCGTCACCGTCAACCTGGAAGCCATTGCCGGCGCGACGGTCAACGCCTGGTGGTACGCGCCTTGCACCGGCGAAGCGACGTGGATTGGTCAATTCCCCGCGACCGGCGCGCAGACCTTCTCGCCAGGCGGTCAGCGTCCCGATTGGGTGCTCGTGCTGGATGATGCCGCCAGGGGCTACGGCGCGCCAGGACAAGACAGATAGCGTAGAGGCACCGGGATTCTGTAATGGTCAACAGGATATTGAACACTTAGATAACGCGTTTTTTACCGCCAAGACGCCAAGCCCGCCAAGAAATCTTAAAAACTTGGCGCGCTTGGCGTCTTGGCGGTTGTTCAATATCATCCTGACAAGTACAGAAAAACCGGGATTCTTGCAGAATCCCGGTTTTTGGAGAGACGTCAGTGCTGCGCACACCATGCCAGCACGAAAATTTCTGCCACAGAGGGCACAGAGCACACAGAGTTATTTGTTCTCATCTCTGTGAACTCTGTGTTCTCGGTGGCTATTTTCGAAGGAGTCAGGCATCATAGTGACAAATCTTTGAGCGATGTGTCCGGCTCGTGGTAACGGCGGTAGTAATGGGTCAGAGTGGTGCCGGTGAAGAACCGGTTAATGGCCGGGACTCGCAGGAGCACAGTAAAGAGGGCATAAGCGATGACGAAGACGAGAAGCGTATAGCCGTATGCCAACAGCACCCACAACAATCCACGCACGTCCGCCAAAGCAGGAATCTGCTGCGTCAACCCGTTCAACACCCAATTGACGACCGGGATAAAGGTGAAGGCAGCCAGCAGCACCCCCCAGGAATGGCCGGCCTCAATGGCCTGCGTGGGACAGAAGGCCATGCAGCGCATACAACTTTCGCAGTTGAAGGTCCAATATGGCCGGCGCTGCCCGGCGCGCTCCACCATCTTGATCGCGCGCCACGGACAATGCGCGGCGCACTGCCCGCATCCGATGCAGCGCTCCGAGGCAAAAAAGAGCTTCGCCAGGAAAAAGCGGCCCAGGATCAAGTAGCCCACCCCAACAGGCAACAAAACTAACGCCAGCAGCGCCCACGGCCACGCGAGGAAGCTACGTTTACCCGCCAGGAAACCGTCCATAAAGGCATCCGTTTTCTCCCGCGCCTGCGCCACCGTCGCGCGGGCCTTTTCCTCTGGCGCGCCCGGCACGAGTGACATCCAGTTATCTGGCAGGGGGACATCCAAAAAACTGCGCACGGTGTAGCCCTTCAGCCACAAAAGGAGCGCCATCACATAAAATGTCGTACCGCTGACGCCGGAGTTCGCGGCGACAATCAGCGCGTCTGTGCCCTTGCCGCGCGGCAAATGCCAGACAAAGCGCATCATCAGCCAGGGCGCAATAAAGGCATGGACGGGCATCGCCAGAACGAGCAATGTATCCGAGTTGGGCTTGAACTGCGCATCCAGATCACCGGCCTGAATGGAGGCCGTCTCTGTTGAGATGCCCGCTCCCTGCAAACGTTCAGCCACCCACGTCGCTACCCGGTAAGTGTTTCCGGTTCCCGATAAGAAGTAGAGCATCGCCTGTTGATAAGTTATCCGATTCATAAGCTGTGCAACACTTTCACCATTGCGCCTACGGCGGCGGCGAAAAACTGATCCAGCGCCTCGTCCGGGGCCTGATATGCCCCGCCAAAGCAACCATCGCCCAACACATCACGCGCCGCAGCGGCAGATGCGCCGGGTGACAATAAAACCGGGGTCTTTTGGCCGTCAGGAACCGGCGCGATCCGCGTCAACGCCGGGAAGTTCTCCGACCAGTTGGCGTGGTATTGCGCCAGGCCGACAGCCTCGGCGACCGCGTTCACTGCCGGATGCCGCCACCACTCAAAAAGCACAATCCTGGCCTCGGGATGCGCGGTATTTTCCTCGCTGATGAGCGGGCCAAGCACGCCAGTGTTGCCGCCATGGCCGTTACTCACCAGGATGCGCTTGAAGCCTTGCCTCCGTAGATTTGCCAGAACCTCGCGGACGACTGCGGCAAAGGTCTCCGGGGACAGGCTGATCGTGCCGGGATAGGCGACGAAATAGGGCGAGATGCCATAGGGCAGCGGCGGCGCAATCGGCACATTCTCTTGTTCGCACGCAGCCTCCGCAATCGCCAACGGCGCGCGGATGTCCGCGAGCAGGCTGAGGTAGGCGTGCTGCTCGCACGCGCCCGTGATGACCACCACGCGGTCGTCGCGTTGCAAATACGCTTCCACCTGCATCCAATTCATCGCTGCGAATTGCATCAGCGCACCTCAGGCAATCGTATCGAAGCGCGTGCGCCGCCCGGCATCGTCCCGCTGGCTGACGGTTTCCTTGAATTCGGACACCATCGCCACGTCATGGCGGTACTGGAACGGCCACATGCTTTTGGTGTGGAACAACGCCACGCGGTCGCCATCGCCGAGCCGATGCGGCAGATCAGGCTGCAAGCCGGGCATCGCGCTCAGATTGCCATTGATGAAGGTGATGCCGCGTTCTTCCGTGGGCATCGCCAGATGGTCCAGCAAGTCTTGCAGGGTCGCCCCTTCTGGCAGGTCGAGATGCTGCAAGGCGAAGATATTGTCGTTGCTCCCACCATATTTTGCCAGCGGCCCATAAAGCCAGACTTCAACGTGAATTGTCTCCATGACTCTTCCTCTCATTAGATAAAAATCTGCTTAATCTGCTTAATCTGCTGACGAAAACTCATGCCAGCGCGATGGTCGCCGCCAGCGCGAACTGCGCCAGGTGGTAGGTGATCATCACCCCCACGCGCAGCACGGGCGACGGCGCGACGAATTTGTTCCACGCCAGCATCGAGTCGGAGGCGAAGAACAGCGTCGCGCCCACGATCGCGGTGAGGCGCGCGGCGGCAGGCCACGCCGGGCGGAACAGCGTCGCCCACGCCGAGAAGAGCATCAGACTGAGGATGGTCGCGTAAGCGCCCACCGGGACGCGCATCGCCTGCTCGCCTTTCTTTTGCAGCGACGCCGCGATGCGCGTATAGAGCATCACCCCCAGCGCCGCCACGACGATCAGCACGATCACCGACCCGAGCGGCGGCAATGTGGGGTTCAGCCCGATGATGTAGAAGACGTGGGCGATGAAGAACGAGATCAGGCCGGGGATGAAGAACCGCTCGCCAGGCAGCATCAGGAACACGTCCCCCGCCAGCGAGAAGCACAGCCCCAATACGAAGAACAGCGCCAGCCGCGTGTTGTCCGCGCCGCGCATCAGCAGCAGCGCCGCGATGATGACGAGAATCAACGTCCCCGGCTTGACGACGTATTCCACGCGCTTCTGCGCCTGTGCGACGGCGATCCAGTTCACGATTCCCGTCACCAGCGCCGGAATCAACACCCATCCACCTTGTCGTAAGAAATTGAGCATCACGCCTCCCTATGTTTAGTTTTTTGTCAGCAGATTGAGCAGATGAAGCAGATTTTCTGTTTGCCAAATCAAGAATCTGCTCAATCTGCTTAATCTGCTGAAAAAAGCTACAGTGTTTCGACGGGTTTGCGGTTGAACTGCCAGGCGCGCACGATGGGGATGATCGCGCCCAGGCCGACACACAACGCCAGCACGCCGCCACTCCCCGCGACGACGAGCAGCGGCGGCGCGGCCAATCCTGCCACACCCGCCACTAGACTCAGGAAGAAAATCACCGCCGCAATCGCCACGATGACCAATGCGCTGCGCTGCGCCCGCTGCATCGAGGCCCGGCGCACGCCAAACACACGCCCCGATTGCCCGTTGATCAGCACCGGGCGGGGTTCGCCGTCGTCGTCGAGGTAGTAGGTGGCGTAGAGCGGCAGGAGCAACAGCGTCCAGTGCTGGTTTGTGTATGTTGGCGACCAGCGAAACTGGCGGATGTGATCCGCCCCCGCAGCCTGCCGGCACTCCTCGCCCGCCGCCGCCTGGAACGCCGGAACGGCGTCGGCCCAGGCCGCCTCCGGCGCGCGATCCGGCAGGCGCACGAGCGCGCGTTCGAGCGCGTCGGCGGTGTAGGGCTGCGCGTCGTCGAGCGCGTAGACGCCCAAGGCCTGTTCCAACGCGGCGTGCTGTTCCAACGCGGGCGCGACGATGTTGTCGTAGTGGCGTTCGAGCTGGCCCACGCGCGGCTCCCAGCGGATGCGCGTCTTCTGCACCTGCTGCGTGGCCCAGCCGCTGCCGTCGCTGTAGCGTTCCTGGTGGCTGACGACGTTGTAGTCGAAGCCGGCTTCCGCTTCCCACGTCGCCGATACGTCGCCGTCGACCAGCCACATTGGCAGGTAGAGCGGTTGCACGCGGCTGCGCAGCGCTGCCGGGTTCAGATCGCGCGGCGCGAAGGGGATGCCACCGGCGAATTCTTCGATGCGCTTGTCGGCAGTGGTCTTGCTCACCGTGAAGGGCGTCACCAATTCCGGCGGGCGAACGTAGGGCAACTGCTCCACGCCTTCGGTGACGGGTTCCAGGTCCGCCGCGAAACAGTGCGGGCAGCGCAGCGTCGCTTTTTCCGCCAGGACGAGATAGCGCCAGTCGCAGTGCGGGCAGACGGCGATCACAACTTCGGTTCCCCATTCGGTTGATTCAGACATCGCTCATCCTTCGTGCTTTGCCGACGATGGTGAAGGCGATAATCCCGCCGATGATCAGCAGGATGATGCCCGGCACGAGCAGCACGGCAGCCGCGCCCAACGCCGGCGGCAGCAGCAAGCCCAGCACGATCGCCAACACGCCCAGGAGGGTCAGCAGCGCGCCCGGCGCGACTACCGCCCCCACCACCAGCCAGACCTTGTTCCAGTCCACCGGACGCTGCCCGGCGATAGCGCCCGTCTGCCCATTGATCATCACCTGATAGGGCTGGCCGTCGTACTGGAAAACGGTCATGTACACCGGCGCGAGTACGTAGCGCCAGCTTTCGTCGCTGAAATCCAATGCCATGCTGAAGTTGCGAATCCGCGAGGTGCTGGCCTGTCCACGGCACGTATCGCGGGTGGCAGCGCGCATCGCCTCGCGGCCTTCTTCCCACGCCTTTTCCAGCGGGACGTCGTAAGCCTGCGCCAGAAATCCGGCGAGGTACTGCGGTTCGTAGGCGACCAATGCGTGGGTATCGTAGTTTTGTAGTTGGCTCAACAGCACGCCGCTCAACCGCGCCGTCCCAGGAACGAGCACATCGTCGAAGAACTTGCGCACCTGCCCGGATTCCCAGCGCCAGACCGTAACCGTGTGGCTCTCCCAGGATTTGGTCGAGGCGTTGTAGCGGCGGCGCGTCTCATGATGCCCGACTTCGGCCTTCCACTCGGCCTGTGTCACAGCGTCGAAGGTCCAGTACGGCAGGTAGATGCCCGTGAATCCGGCGACCGTCGACTGCTTGAGGGATTTCGGCGTCATCCAACTGCTGCCCAGCCACTTCTCGGCGATAGGACGGCAGGCGTCGGCCTCGATCTTGAAGGGGATCAGGAAGCGCGGGCGCAGCGCGTCCTGCGGCGCGTCCTGCTGCAGCACGCGGTTCGAGCCGCAGAAGGGACAGGTGTGCGTCAACCGGCCCGGCGGGAGGGTGGCGCGCGCGTTGCAGTTCTGGCATTGCACTTCCTTGCGCGCTTCGCCCCAGCCGTGCGCCTGGCTGGCGACGGCCAGCGTTTCCACGGTGAATTCGAATTCCTGCGCGCCTTTGCCGACCAGCGTCCTGGTGGGCGGTTCGTAATAGCCGCAGTACGTGCAGCGCAAGCCGCCGTCGGCGACGCTGTAGGCCGTCATCGCCTGGCACTGCGGGCACTTGAATTCCACAATCTCGGGCTGCGCTTCGGCTTCCTCCGGCGCGGGCGCGTACACCGCGATGCCGGGAATCGCCGAGGCGGTGGGAATAAAGCCGGGCGGCGGGAATGTTTCGGTCATTGGGCCTCCTCAAAACAGTCGAACGTCAAAGGGCGAAAGTCCAAAGTCGCTCCAAGCGTGTTGAATCTGCTATGCATCAATACGCAGTCAAGTGTATCACAGGTTGCGATTTTGGACAGTTTCTTGATCATGAAGCAGGTTGGGGTATACTAGACATTGAAAAGTACCTAACAGCTTGCCGCGATTAGCGCAAAGTTGAGGAGTACGCGATGAACAATACAACATTGACCGATGCTGAAACTATGACCGTTGAGCTTTCGCCACAGGTCGGGTCTGTTTTGGGCGGTATTACAGGGGAAACGCTTAATCAAAAGATTGCCTACCTGTTACAAAATGAAGTTCGGCGCAATTTGGAGGCCTGTGAACGGGATCAACTCGAGTTCGAGATCAAGCACGGACTGGAGTATGAAGCTTTTATAGAAAGATTGGAAGCCGGTGAATTGGGCGATGAATTTGCTTACTCCCTTGAGATGGATGCCTTGCGTTGGGGTGATCTGGTCGCGGAAAAGAAACACTGGCTTCAACAACTCAATGTGCTTCGAGAGTCGTTCGAATGACACTGGACGACTTCTCCCAGGCGCTCTTGAATGCGCTGAACCGCCACTTTCCCCAAGCTACGGTAACTTTCACCACAACCCGTGATATAACACTGACACCCGGTAGAAGCGTCTGATCAGCACATCCCCTGTGCAAAACCTACATTAGAAGAAGCATTGGCCTCGTTGGCTAAGGCTTACGAAAATTTAGTTCTCCGCTAGCCTACCCATACAACACACACCTCACCCTATGCCCCGACATAATCGTCACCCACGGCGGCTCCTGTTGGTCGCAGATGCCGGGACGCATCTGCTCGCAACGGGGATGGAACGGGCAGCCGGGTGGCGTCGCATAAGGCTCCGGCACGCTGCCGCGAATGGAGTAGAGGCGCGCGTTGCGGTCTCGTGGTCCCAAGCGGGGGACGGAGCGCAGGAGCGCCTGCGTGTAGGGGTGCATTGGATTGTAGAACAGTGTGTCCACGTCGGCCTCCTCGACCACCCGGCCCAGGTACATCACCAGGACGCGCTCCGTCATCTGCGCGATGAGGCCCAGGTTGTGCGTGATGAAGAGAATTGCCATGCCAAATTCGTGCTGGAGGTCGAGCATCAACTGGAGGATTTGCGCCTCGGTGGTGACGTCGAGCGCGGTCGTCGGCTCGTCGGCGATGAGCAGGCTTGGATAGCAGGAGAGCGCCAGGGCGATCATCGCGCGCTGGCACATCCCGCCGCTCAGTTGGTGGGGATAGCGATGCACGGTGCGCGCCGGGTCGGGCATCCCCACTTTGCCTAACATCTCGATGGCCTGTTGGAGCGCCTGTTGCTTGGAGACCGGCTGGTGTAGCCGGATGGCCTCGACGATGTGCTGTCCAATCGTGTAGACCGGGCTGAGGGATGACATCGGCTCCTGGAAGATCATCGCAATTTCCAGGCCGCGAATGAATCGCAGCATCGCATCCTCTGGGTCGAGCGCGGTCAAGTCCACCGTCTCGGACCGGTCGCCCACCGGCCGGTGATAGAGGATTTCCCCGCCCGCGATGTATCCCGGCGGCGGCACGATACGCAGGATCGAGCGCGCCATGACCGACTTGCCACAGCCGCTCTCGCCCACCAGCCCCACCGTCTCACCGCGATGCAGAGTGAAGCTGGCACCTTCCACCGCGCGCACAATCCCGCCGGACAGCGGAAAGTGCGTGCGCAGGTCTTTGACTTCGAGCAAGACAGGTGATCGCATAGGCGGTGATTAGGGATTGGTGATTGGTAATTGGTAATTGGTAATCCGTAAAATGCGCAAGGTATAGGGTTCCAGGGTCAGATCGAGTGGTTCGGAGGCGGTTGTTTCTGTCATCGCCAGCGGATCGATCCACGTGGCGCGACCGTTGACGGAGATAGTGAGCGTTGTGGATAGCGGCGTCAAGCCCTCGTTGACGAGGATGTAGTAGTGAGCGCCCTCTTTGACGACGTGGCGGTAACGCAAATCCGGTGCGGGCGGCGTCGCGGCGAGATCGGGTGGGATGAGGTGGTCTATCGTCGTCAGGAAGTCCTCAACGGATTGAACCGATTGAACGGAAGGAAGAGGGGTGGATTGCCAGGCGATGAGGCGTCCGGCATCGGCGAGGGTTTGCAGGGCCGGTTCCGCCGCTGCGGGGATGGCGGTCAGGCCGTCGAGAATTGCAGCTTTGTAGTGCATCCCGGCGATGAAGATGCCCTCTGGCATGACCTCTGCATTTTCCCACAGGTGACGCAGTTCAAGGTAGTTGAAGTCGCGCTGGTGCTGGAAGCAGATTTTGGCCGCTGCCCAGGGCAGATTGCTGGATTCGGTCAGGATGGCGATGTGGCACACGTGTTCACTGTCCGTGTTGAGCCAGCTCATCCGCCGGGCGTAATCGGCGAACGGTTTGTAATCATCCCACCACGGGCTGTGGGGACCGACGTCGGGCGGGCGCTCGTCCTTGCGCGGACCGCGGATCGAGTAGAAGAAGGCGTGCGGGTAGAGCAGGTTCACGCCGCGCACGAAGCACCAATCCACCAGCCACTTCATCTCCTCCCAGGTGAAGCCGTGGCCGTAAGCCCCGAAACACTCGTTGCTGTTGCGCCAGCGGCCCAGGTGCAGCGCGGCGGATGACGAGCACTTGCCCTGCGTGGACTCCGGCCCTTCCAGCGCCGTCGGGCCGGGGAGCACCCAGCGCCACACGATGTCCTGTCCGGGGATGTGGAAGTAGCGCAGGTAGCCGATGTCGTCGCCGCGCCCTGGATGGCCCGTGAGCGCGATCCCGTGCGCCTCACACCATTCGTAGAGCGGGCGGTAGTAGGTGGCTTCCAGGCGGTGAGCCAGCGCGCGCTTGTAGTCCTCGCGGTAGCGCGCTGCGTCCGGCTCGTCGGCGTACCACAACGCGGGCAGGTGTGGCGTGAAGTCGTAGCCGAGGACAGCGTTGACGTGTTCCAGGATGCCCGTTGTGCCAGGCCAGACGTTGCGCTCGCGCGGGCGACCGAGCAGCCCCGGCTCGTCGGTGAAGATCGCGCGGATCGTCGTGCCGAAGTGGTCGCCCAGCGCCTCGGCGTAGCGGTCGTAGACCAGGCGGATGAATGTCGCCGTCGCGTCGGGATTGAGGATGTCGGCGGCGGGCGGCGTGTCCTCGTCCGGCCCTTCGCCGATGTAGTGGAGGCCGCGGATGACGGCGTCAACGGGGCGATCCACGATGGCGATGCGTTGGCCGTCGGGGCGTTCGAAGGTGGCGACGAGATTTGTCAACGGATTTAACGGATGAAACGGATTTTTGGAAGTGTCATCGAGGTCAATTTTTGCCAGACAACGACATTGGTAAGCCGGGTTTGTGGCGACAACCTGCCCGGAGGAGGAGCCGGAGGGGTACATGCCTTCGTCGTAGAGGATGACGAACATCGCACGGCGCTGCGCCTCTTCGACGGCGACGCGCATGAAGTGCAGCATCCGGTCGGACATCCACGCAATGTCACGGGGCAGCCCCACGCGCGGGTGAATGACAAACCCGTAGACGCCGTGTACCTCGAAGTCCGCGATCTGCCGGACGATCTCCGCTTCATCCAGCGCGTCATTCCAGAACCAGAACGGCGCCAGGCTGAATTCGCGGCGTGGATTTACAAATTCATTCATCATCGGCGGATACCTCATCTCAATGGCATAAACATTGCAACCGCTCAAGTCAGGATTATAATGTAGTTATCCCACAGCGCCATTCTTGCGCAAAAGGAGAAAAAGATGACGACACGGCAGCTCTCCATACCTGAATTATTAGATAGTCTCCTGGCTTTGACGCAGGAGCTATATAGCTATGAACGCGCCTATACCCTTGCCTCCGAAGACTTTTACACGCTCTTTTCGCAGGGCAAATTGGACGACGGCGAGGTGGAGCAGACCGAAGATTTTTGTTTGTGGGCCGGCTTGTATGAAACCAAACTGGCTCGTGAACAAGCTTTGCGACAGGCCAGCCATAAAACCGTGCAACGCCTGCTCAAAACGTCTGAAAGCGGCAAGCTACGTCTGTCTCCGCAGATGGCGATGTAATAAGCCATGCTAGACTCTATCGAGGGTTACGCTCAATTCATCTATGCCTTGCCCGCGCGCTATCCGATTATTCAGAAAAACACTCTGCGATTATACACAGTCGGGCCTTACGAAGGCGTGTTGAAAGGTGAACTACACTCAGTTTTACCGCTCCGAATCTTCTCGTTTTGATTGACGAGATCAAGCAGCGCTTTTTTCTCGTAGTTTCTTTACTACGCGCCTAATTCTTTCAGCATCGCCACAGTGCGGCTGACCCACGCCAACGTTGGATCGTCCGCCGTGGCCTGGATGCGGTGCTCCCCGGCGAGGAACCACAGGTAGTAGGTCATGTAGCCCGGCGCGCTGACAACGGTGTGGTAGCCGTGCGGGGCCATGAGGATGGTGTTGTCGCGCACGGTGAAGTTTTCTTCCACGCCGTCGGCATTGTAATAGCGGCAGATGCCGAAGCCGTCGGGCGGATTGACCTTGAAGAAGTAGTCCTCCTCGTGGTCGGCTTCGCGGGGCAGATCGTCCACCTCGTGCTTATGCGGTGGGAAGGTGCTCCAGTTGCCGCTCGGCGTGAACGTCTCGCCGACGATGAGCCGCTGCGCGGGCAGGTCGGGCTGTCCCGCCAGCGTGAGAATCTGGTGGAAGTAGCGCTTGAAGTTCGCCGCGCCCCATACGCCATTGGTGACGCGCTCCGGCCCGATGACATAGGGCGCGACATTCAAGTCACTCGGCGCGCTGGTCAGTGCAATGGAGACCGCGCCTTCCGCCGCGATGGTATAGTGCGCTCTGCAAGGCATGTAGACCGAGTGCGGCTTCCCGTTGAAGACGTTAGGACGCCCGCCAACCTTTTCAAAGCGTGCGCCGTTCACCTCGAACGTGGCCTTCCCGCCGAGGATCACCGCCAGCACCTCACGGTCGCCGGTCTCGCCGTCGAAGACCCCGCCCGCCGCAAGATTCAGCAGCTCAAAGCCCAACAGTTCGCACGGATTGTAGGGCACACGATTCAGTCCGATGCTGTTTTCCACAGAGGCAAAGTATTTCATTTCGGTCTCCTTGTTTTGGGTTATGGGTTGTGGGTTGTGGATTGTGAGTGGTGAGCAGTTCATAACTTGCAAGTCTTAACTCGCAACTCGCAATTCGCTACAGCTCCACCAGGTAGATGTTCACCTTGCCGCCAAAGTCGGAGGCGTAGAGGATGCGACTGCCATCCCAACTCCACGTGGGATGACAATGGCTGCTCTGGGTGTGCCAGGATGTTTTGTGATGACACAGTACAGTGAGTTTCGCTGCATCTCCGGAGATGTCAATCAGCACCAGGTCATCCACGTCGTCGCCGACCAGAATGGTGTTATCGGGGTTGGCGTGATAATGGTTACAGTAGAAGGGCATCTCCACGCGGCGGACGATGTTGCCGTAGCGGTCGGCCAGCCCGACGAAGGGGATCATCGCGTTAGCGTTGACCGGCACCTCGGTCGCCACAGCCTGGGTACGGCTGGATGTGATCGTGCCATCGTGGCCTGGGCCGCGATCATCGAAGAAAATGTACGAATCCTGCGTCCAGAACTCGTGTCCAATGGAGTCATACTCTTCCTGGCGATAGCACGGTTTCGCCTCCCGTGAGACGAAATCGAGAATCCATATCCGCTGCGTGACCAGGTTCCACGGCCCTTCGTGGCAGAAGGTCGCCAGTGTGCTGTCGTCGGGGCAAAACTGGAAATGACCGAGCCAGTGGGTGTCTTTGTAGACATCGAACGCGCCACCGCCGTTCAGATAGGCCAATGTCACCCGCCCATCCTTGATGCGGTAGAAACTCTCCTTGAAGCCGGTGTAGTTCGGCCCACGTGGAGCCTCTACCTTCTCGTTGCGGGTGAAGGCGATGTAGCGCCGGTTGGCCGCTATGGACGGCGCGCCCACACTGAAGTGGCCGGTTTCTTCGTAGATAACGGTGATCGCACCGGTCGCCGTATCGAACAGTTTGATTTGGTTACCGACCGTGTACACGATGAGCGCGCTGTCCGGCGTCTTGGTCACGCCGCCGACAGAGCGCGGCTCGTCAGTCAACTGCGTGATGAGGCCCGTGCCCAAATCCATGCGGAAGATGTTGTAGCGTGGCGAGTCTTCCGGGCGCTTGTCCTCACCCGACGCGCGGTCCGACACAAAAATGATCTCGTTCTTGACGCTGTCAAACGAGTTCTCCGTAAAGTACAAGTGGACATTGTTGCCCAGGCTTGTCAGTTGCCGGATTGTGCGTCCGGTCTTTTCATCCTTGAATTCACGTATTTCCGATTGCCACATATCACGCATCATGTTCAAGTCTCCTAAAACGTTTTGTTTGTCGCTTCTAATTTTCTGCCGGACCTTTGCCGAGGAAGACGGGGGCCAGCATTTGCTCGACGGGAGCGTAGCGGTCGGTGAGCAGCACGGGCGCATCTTCCGCCAGGAGCGCATCCACTTCCTCGGCGGGCAAGAGCCACTGCCGCCAGAGGGAATCCGCCGCAAAGGCGTTCAAGTCCAGCGGCGTATCCGTACCGACGATAACGATGGTGTTGCGGCTGGCCTCACGCCACTCTGCGTTCGTCGGCGCGACGTAGACGTGCGCGAATGTCTGCCGCAAAGTATGAACGTAGGCGCGCAGGAAACGTCCATAAGCGCCATCAATGATGTTCACCATGTAGAGACCATCTGGTTCTAACCAGGCGTGGACGCGCTCATTGAACCCTTGCGTCGTGAGGTGATAGGGAACGGAAAAGTCGTTGAAAGCGTCGCCCATAATCAAATCGTAACGCTCGGTCGGCTCGCGCTGCAGGAACATCCGCGCGTCCTCATTGTAACTGGTAATATGTGTATCGGGCGAGAGTCCCAGATGCCAGTACGCCACCCGTGTCACGCCGGGATCAATTTCGATCACGTCGAGAGTGCTATCGGGATACAGCAGTTCCATATACTTGGGAAACGTGTACCCACCCCCACCGATGAACAACGCGCGCAGCGCGTCGTGGCGCGCCGCCTGATGCGCCGTCAGTTCAGCGTAAACCCTTTCGTAGCCATACACCAGCTTCGTCGGGTTATCCAGGGATGTGTAACTATGGACAAGGCGATCAAGAATCAGTGTGCGTACGATTTCACCTTCGCGCTCTTCTTCTTTCACTTTGATGCAGAAATAGTTGGTTTCGTACATGCAGGGTCCGGCAAGCCAACCGCGTTGCTCTGCCCATAGCGCGCCACCGATTAACAGCGGTAACACCAGCGC
The DNA here is from genome assembly GCA_035420085.1 of Anaerolineae bacterium. Lineage (GTDB taxonomy): Bacteria > Chloroflexota > Anaerolineae > B4-G1 > SLSP01 > DSWT01. Next base: position 82,943 of record DAOLUH010000007.1, on the reverse strand, counting down.
CGCGCCCCACCAACGACGGCCCAGGAGAAAGAGTAAGCCCAGGCACAGCAAGACAATGGACACCCCAACCACAATCATGTACGTGCCAAACTGCGCAATGAGCCAGAACCCGGTAAGGAATGTCCCCACGATGCTGCCCACCGTACCGAAGGCATAAATTTGTCCCACCGTGCGCCCCGCACGCGCCAGATCGCGCATAGCCAGCTTGACAACAATCGGCGAAACTGTGCCCAGAATTGAGCAGGGGAGCAAAAAGAGGACAGCGATGAGCGCCAGAATTTCCAGGATGAGCGGCCAGGCGACATGATCCATAGGGTTAAGCTGATCAATCACCAGGATGCCCAACGCCGTCAGCCCGGCCAGGAAGAACATCAAGCCAAGTAACCGGGGCGACGCCCACCGGTCCGCCAGGCGCCCGCCGATGTAGTTGCCCAGGCTGATGCCGGCCAGGATCACGCCAATCACGCTCGTCCACGTGTAGAGCGACACGCCGACGCTCGGCGCGATGATGCGCCCGGCGACCAATTCCAAAATCATAATGCAGCCGCTGGAGATAAAGACGATCAGGTTGGGCTGCCAATACCAGGGCTGCGGGTGAACGGCCGGACGATTATCCTCAGTTTGTTGCGATATTTGCTTGTCTATCACGCTTGTATGACCTCCTCGTTTATGCATCATGCACGGTCGCAAACGGCTTTCCTCCCGCCGTGCAGATATCCTTCACCACATCCCGCCCAGAAGCGACGGACAGCTCGACGTTGCCGCCCGGTTCCACCCACTGCCCGATCATGTAGAAGGCGTCCAGGCCGGGGAGGGTTTTCTTCATCCCACCGCCCATCATCATGCTCATCTTGCGCGTGGTGAGCGCCCAGCCAGCGAACGCGCCGCGCCAGTTGGCGGTATAGCGTTCGTAGGTCACAGGCGTCGCCACGTCTACCACTTCGATAGCGTCGCTCAGGCCGGGAAAACGTTCGTCCAGTGCGATGATGACCTGCTGCGCGACCAGGTCTTTGGCGGCGCGGTAGTGGCGGGGATGCGCGCGCATGCTCTTCCAGTAGTCGTAGTCCGCCTCACACCACACGCTCAAGACGGACTTGCCCGGCGGCGCCATCGTTGGATCGAAGCCGTAATGCTTGACCACCAGCCGCTCGTGTCGCACGTTGCCCAGATAAACCGGTTGTGGCAGCGGAAAATTAATCGACGGACATTCGGCGGAGAAGTCTCTGTTCACGCCCAGCGAAATTTGGAGAACAGATTTCGCCACCGTCATATCGCGGTAATACGAACGGACTTTGTTATCCAGGTAGTGCCCGCCCAGAAGATCGAAGATCGTGCTGTGCCCATCCGCCGCCGAGATGACGATGTCCGCGCGATGCTCACTGCCATCGGCCAGACGGACACCCACCGCGCGGTCGTTCTCGACGAGGATGCTCGTCACCCGCGATTTGTAGCAGATGTCGCCGCCGAGGGCCAGGTAGCGCTTCGCCAAATCCTCCGCGAAGCGCCGCGATCCGCCGATGGGATACCCGGCCTCGCGGTCGTTCATCATGGCGAGGGTAGATAACAGCAGCATCATCGGGAAATCGGGCGGCGCGAATTGGAAAAACGCCGGCAGCGCCGTCCGCAAGAGCGGGTCTTTGAAGCGTTCCGCGTACTTGCGCACGGTCGCAGTGGCCCAACGCAGGGCCGGCGCCAGCACCGGCAACATGCTTTGCCCCAATTCCAGGGATTCTACAGGATCGGAGGGCGTCAGATCAACCGGCAGTTCCATCTTTCTGAACTGGCGGATAGCCTTCGTGAACTCGCGGATTGTGCTCCCGTCCTCAGGAGAAAGCGCCAGCATGTGCTGCTCAAGCCGGTCAATGTCCGTGTACAGGGTAAAGGCACGCCCATCGTCGCCTTCGAAACGGCTGAACGCATCGTAGAAGTGGAATTCGCGGCCTTCCAGCAGTCCAAGCTCCTCCCACAGTTGGTGGATTTTGGTCTGGGGGTCAACCCCGCTGAGATAGCGGATGCTGCCATCGAAGACGTAGCCCTTTCTCCGCCAGGACGTACACAGCCCGCCCGGAATCGTGTGCAGCTCGAAGACTTGCGAGCGATAGCCGTTCATCTGCGCGTAACAGCCGGCCGCAAGCCCCGCCATACCCGCGCCGATAACGAGGATTGTTTTTTTCGGCACACTTCACCTCACTTCATTTGACAATTTGTAGCTATATTCTACAATGTTAGCTAATTCAGCTAATTCAAAGGAATCACTTATGACAACGAAAGCTATCGCCTCGACGGAGGCGCAAAACAACTTTGGTCGTATTCTGACTGATGTCATCCTAAACAATACGCGCTATGTTGTCAAACGACGGAATCTGCCACAAGTCATCATTCTCAGCTTAACCGACTTCGAACAACTGCTCGCCAATCAACCGGAACAACATAAGCTCATCAACGTCATCCGTGACCTGACGCCAATTTATGAATTGGGCGAAATTGTACACGAAGAAGAATGAACACAGCGCTGTCACCCTATGCCTTTGCATACAAGCACCACTTTTTTGAGAAGTCGCTCATTGTGCTCACCGACTGCTTCGAATGGATGACACGCGCGCCAGAAGCCAGCATCCATGCTATCGTAACAGACCCACCCTACGGCGTCAAAGAATACGATTTCGATCAGCTAGAAAAACGGGCGAATGGCAATGGGGGACTTTGGCGTATCCCACCATCGTTTGACGGTCATGAACGCTCGCCACTACCGCGTTTTACTGCGTTTACGCAAACGGACCTGTCGCGGATCGAAGATTATTTTATCACCTGGGCTAAGTCAGCCCTCAGAATTCTCTGTCCAGGTGGACACATTTTTCTCGCCTCAAACGCACTCCTATCCCAAATGGTATTTACTGCCATTACCACTGCTGGTTTTGAATATCGTGGACAGGTTATCCGGTTGGTAAGAACCTTACGCGGCGGCGACAGGCCTAAAAACGCGGAACAGGAATTCGCCAACGTTTGCACAATGCCACGTAGTTGCCATGAACCCTGGGGTATTTTTCGTAAACCTCTACCCAACGGAATGAAAGTCAGCGAGTGTTTGCGTGAATTCGGTACCGGCGGATTACGCCGTAAGCCAGACGGCAATCCGTTCGAAGACGTCATCGAAAGTGAACGCACCTCGCAGGCCGAGCGAAAAATCGCCGATCACCCAAGTTTGAAACCCCAATCCCTCTTGAGGCAACTGGTTTATGCTTCCTTGCCGCTTGGAGAAGGCATTGTCGTCGATCCATTTATGGGATCTGGCTCCACCGTAGCTGCATGTGAAGCGATAGGCTATACTGGCATCGGCATTGAGCGTTATGAAGAATACTATCTTCTAGCGCAGAAAGCCATTCCGGCACTGGCGCGACTAGCCACCAAAGAAACTCAAATGAGCTTCTCACTGGTCTAGGCGATAGACCCAGTTCTCCCGCATTTTTTCGACACCGCGCTGGTTTACACTGGCCGTTATGGTTCGTCGGCTCGTATCTGAGCGCCCCGAAAAAGTCCAATCTGCTTTTTCGAGCCTCGCTGTGTATACGCCCACAAAGCAAAACGGCTTTGGTGGTATTCCCTTGCGCTCATCATGTGCAGTATTGCTGTCAAAATGAAAAACCATCAACAAACATCTTCAGGATTGTGTCCTTGCCAACCACCAGTGTGCCGCGAGCCCTTGATCTCAAGACCTTCAGTTGCGTGCTGAACTGCATCATCAGGGAACATCCCGCGTGGTATCAAATCTGGATGCCCGTTGTGATACTGATTCTTTACCAGGGTTGAACAATACTTTGGGATACTGATATTCATAAACTCACCGACAATGCTACTAAAATTAGCCGGCATCAAAAAACTCTCGAGACGGGGGATACCTTTGATATGGAGCTGCTGGTTTATGAATCCCAGGAAATCCAGAAAATCCTCCATCGCTCGGCATAAATGGTCTACCGTCAAGCCGTATGGAAGAACACAATTCGGATTGAAGTAATCGCTGGCTATAGATTCAGGCTTACAGGCAAGAGATTCTTGATCGTTTCGATTATTCATACCCCTCTAAGATTCCTTCAAGAAACTACTGATAGACGTACACGGTCCGTGTGCCACCGCCAACCGACCCCGAAACGCGGAGGAAGAAGCCCAAGTCGTACCAGCAGCCATTGTTGTTGATCTCGTAGATACCCACTTTGGGATTGAACAGGCGGATGATAAACGTGATCGGCAGAATAATGATGTAGGCCAGACGCTTTTGGGCTTCCAGCAGGCTGTTTTCGCGTTCGAGTTTGAATTGCGCCGCACCGCGCCCGAACAAAAACGGATCCTCCCAGGCCAGCCAATCCACCTCTTTTGATACGAGTTTATCGCGCAGAAGTAGCGTCATTTCGGCCAACATGCGGGAGAAAAATGTCCGTTAAATTTCGTTGAATCCGTTGAGAGAACCGTTTTCATCACGCCGGATGACGTAGCGATAACAATCCATCCCAAAGTAGACAGCCTTCTCGACAAACTGCAAGCCGCTCTTTTCGAGCACCCGCTGCGACGCGATGTTCTCCGGGTGCGTCAGCCCGATGATAAACGGGAAGGCGAATCGCTCGAACCCAAAGCGCAGCGCCGCTTTCGCTGCCTCGGTCGCCAATCCGCGCCGCCACACCTCCTGACGCAGCAAATAGGCAACCTCCGTCTCGCCAGTTTCGGGCAGATAGGTCAACCCGGCCCAGCCAAGCAGGCGTGGATCATCGCGGAATTCGACCGCCCACCAGCCATAACCGTGCTCTTCCCAGTGCGCAAGCTGCCGCGTCGCGATCCGCTCGACAGTCTCACGCGGTGGGGGATCAGGACGCGGGTAATAGCGCAAAATGCCCGGTTGCTGAAGAATGTCAAAAAGCGGATCCACATCCTGCTCGGAGAAAGCGTGCAACACCAGTCGTTCCGTTGTGATACAAGGAATGTCCATACTACTCCCCAAAAACAGCATCCGGCAACCGCATTCCCGTCTACCGTCTGCTGTCTACCGTCTACTCGCCCAAAGGCAAGATTTTATAGGTCATGTACTCGCCGTTCAAGCTCAATGGATCGTCGTACACGAACATTGCCAATGTGTCTGCGATGAATGACACATCGACCGCCCGCTCAGAAATTTCAGCGTATATCTTGCGATACACGTCTAGGGGTTGACCGCCCATCATCACCGTCATGTGAAAATGATACTCCGGCCCATCGAAAGGGGCCTGGGTGTTCTCAAACCGCTGTGCCAACTCCCGGTTGAGCCGGTCATGCAACTGGCGCAAGGTGGGCGATTCTTCGACATCCAGCCAAAGAATGCCGGTTTCCAGCCCCTCTATCAGCGTAGGGACAAGCTGAAGTTCTGAGCACCTGACTTCGAAAGGGTAAATCGTCTGGACAAACTCGTCCATGTAGGCTTCGAGCCGAACCACATCCTCGATCTCGAAGAGTTGCTTGAGCGATACGTGCGGCAGCAGACGACAGATGCCAGTCCCGGTGCGGTACTTCTGGTGAATCTCCCAGGCCAGTTTGCGCACAAAGTTGGCGACGGCTACATCAGCAAGGAGAGCAAAAGTTGCTTTCATATCTTCCTCAATTGAGATCACATCGGGGAGGCAAGGGAGCACTTTCTCGCCCTCCCATCCCCCGTCTACCGTCTGCCGTCTACCGTCTACCTACAAATCCCAGTTTTCCGGCCAGGCGTAATGATCGTGAATGTCCTCGATGTACGCCATCGGCTCGTTGGGTTCGATGTCGAACAGGGCGTTGAATACGTCCACGGCCTGATCGTAGGAACGTGTCTGGTGGCTCTGCAAGACGCCGAACAGCAGCATGGATTTGTCGCCGCTGAGCAGCGCTTCGAGCGTGCGTTCCATCTCCAGCCAATCGGGATAGATGCACTCCAGCATGATCTTGTTGGGCAACGGCTCCACACGGATCGGCTGGATGCCCATGCGGTTGACGACGGCAGGCACTTCCACCGCCACATCGTCGGGCAGACCGGGCAACGCGCCGTTGTTCAGCACGTTGACCTGCGCGCGGTATTCGTTATCGTTCACCAGCGCATCAATAATCGGAATGTGCTGCTCGGTCGTTTTGGTGCTGCCGAACATCGTGATCGGGCGCACTTGCGGATCGTAGGCAGCAGCCTTCATCTGCGCGTACTTTTCCTCTTTCTCGTGCAGGATGCGGTCGCGGCCTTCGGGTGTGTCGCCGCCGCCGCCCGCGCCGTACCACCGCGTGCGCGTTTCCAGATCCGTGTGATACCACCATCCGCCGGTGCGCGGCGTATCGCCAATGGGGAACAGGCCGTAAAGCTTGTACTGGTGAATCGCCGCAGGCGACCACTGCGCCGAGACGCCCGATATCTTGTGATCTTCCCAGTATTGCCGGATATTTTTGGCGATCCACTGATCTAGAATTGGATAGGCGTCTTTCCCCTCATAGTAAAAGTGCGTCAACCAGATGTTGTGATTGAGGCCGGGCGCCTGCCACGTCACCTTATCGGGATCGAGGCCAATCGTGCGCGCGACCTCGCGATAGCCGTAGTGCCCATGGCACAGGCCGCACACCTTCACGTCGGTCTCGCGGCCCATCAGCGTCGTGCCGTCAAAGACAGGGTTGCCGGCTTGCAAAATCCACGCATTGGGAGCGATGAATTCCACATCTTGCGCCACGTCGAGCATCAGTTGCAGGTTGTGATATTCCGGCATCCCGGTGTGGCCGTAGAAGTAACCGTACTGCGCCACCAATTCGCGCCGTCGCTTCATGAAGTACTCATTGTGCGTGACCGTCGCCGTGTTGATGACAAAGTCCGCTCCTTGCAGTGACTCCGCCCGATCCAGCGTGCGCGCAAATTTGAGATCCGATCCCAAATCCTCGGCATACCGCTGCGCCAGCCGGTAGACCACATCCAGCCGCTCCTCGTTGATGTCCATGAAATGAACCATACTGCCTTTCAAGCCCTCGGTGAGGCACAAGTCTTTGACCAGGCCGAGAGAGAAGACAACGCTGCCTGCGCCAATAATCGTAACTTTTACAGATGACATAGACTAACCTCCCTCAATCAAGAAATCTACAATCCACACATCAACCCATCACAAATCCAGCCGGTAGCGACACTTCTGGCGCTCGCCCATCTGGTACATGTCGTTGTCTTCCGGCAGATCAACGATCTCGACGAACGTGGCGCCGGCCAGCTCGCACGTGCGGCGCGAGGCGTAGTTATCGGGATTGCAGGTGATCCACAGGGGATTCAAGCCGTGGCGACGCGCCAGGGGGAGCAACAGCCGGCAGCTTCGCGCCGCATAGTGATGTCCGCGATACATCGGCAGCACGCGATAACCGATGTGCCCCGCGTAGAGCACAATGCGCTCAGTGTTGCCAACGCGCAATTCAATCCGCCCGATCTCATAGCGTTGCCCGTCGAGCGTCATCCTGAAGCGGTAGGCCGGGACGTAGTTGCGGCGTGGATCGCCGGGATAGGTCTCAACTAAGGACAGAACCAGGTTCCCATCTATTAACTGGCCGGGATCGTAAAATTCAAATGTTGTGTTGTTGTACAATTGATCTCGCATCCTGTCATCCTCACGCCACACATCGCTCCATTGTACTTCCCACTACAATACAAGGCAAGCGTCCAAGCGCTAACTTTGATTAACCTTATACTCTCGTCCAAAAGCAATTTGCACAAGAACGAGAAAAGACATATAATTAAAGTGCATCGAGTTCACCCCCATTTTACGAAAAGGAGCGAGTAGCCATGACGAACACACTGTACCTCCCGACCTCGCAGAGACGGAATTTGTCCGACTAGGCCATCGGACGAATTGGAGACAAAATGACAGGGATTGAAACAGGGCTACTCTATCGCCTGCGCGCGACATTGCTAAACAGCAAGCAATTCTACAGCGACGCCGACGTGCGGGTGCTTTTCAACGATAGACGGCTGGCGCAATGGCAGTACCTGATCCCCGAGGCCGCCAACCCGACCCAGCGTGTGGATCGCGTCATTGGCGTCTTTTTCAACAAACAGGACGAGAAACAGTGCAATGCGTTGGTCTTACTCCTGTATGTCTTGGAAGATGCAATGCCCCTCGGCGACGCGCGGCGACAGGAACTACACGCCCTGGCGCGCGAACTTGAAGAATCGGCTGTAGCAATGCAGCTTGCCACCGAGGTCAAAGCGCACAAACTCGATAAAACTGGCATCGTTTTTCCCTTGTGGCTCAAAATTCTGTTGCCTATCAGCCTGCTAACATTGGGTTTGATCGTGTTCCTGGTCATCGGGCGCATATCGCCTGCCTCGCATTACACACCGCCCAACCCCAACCGCTTGCAGTCTTTTGGGCCATCTGATCTCAATGTTGACAAATTGGCGCTGGCGCAACAGAACGGGGAGACAACGGGATTGTGGATCGCCGCGCACGCGCCTACATCCGAGACAGCATCGCTTTACGAATTACGGTATCCGTGGGAGAAACAAAAAACTCTGGAGCCGGTTTACCCATTATCTGGACAACTGATGGATATGGAAGTGGATTGCAAAGGCAACGTGTGGCTGGCATTAGAAACCCCACCCGGCGTACGTGTTTACAATCCGACCTCTGGCGCAGATACGACTTTCCTGGATAAAACCACCACGAACGGTTGGCTGCAAAAAAGCACGGTCTATGCCTTGGCGTCCCGTTGCCGCGAAGATGGCAGCGTCGAGGTGTGGTTAGGCCGGGAAGGGGTGCATACGCTGCGCTACGCGCAGGATTACCCACGCATGGCCGATATCCTGTTTGTTTCGCCAAAAGAGGATGCCGTCTATGCCACGACCCGCGCGCTCACAGACGTCCTCGATCTACATTATGATCGCCCCAACGAAACCCTGTGGGGCTTGAGCGGTCGGGAGCGGACGGTATTTCAAGTCCCGCTCGGCAGCCTGCAAAAACCAAGTACGCTCCTCGTGAACCAGCCCATGCTCTGGGCGCTTGGCGGCGGTGAGGACGGTAGCGTGTGGGTCACCGGCGAGAATGGCTTGAGTCATATCGAGCCGGACGGACGTCAACAGGATCAACTGGGTCCTTATGCCTGGCGCATCGCGGTTGATCCCCACGGGCAAACGATGTGGTTAGGCAATCGTTGTTCAGCAGATACCAGCAAGACCTGTTGGCCGTTGGCCTGGTACCAACGGGGGATGGATGCCCAAGTCCCAGTCCCCCTCTCTGATAGAAAGGAGGTGCGCAGCATCGTGATTGACACGCAAGGCGTTGTTTGGATCGGCACCGAAAAGGGATTAATCTATTACGCAAGCAAGAAGTAGTCTCGGCAGCGAAAGGAGAGAGCCATGCCTATCAGAATCGCCTTCCCCTTTACGGGAAATGACATCAGAACACAGTGCAACATGCACAATATCACCGCTCACCCCGGCAGCAATCAAATCGAAGCCTGGGTTGCAGATAACTATTATCTGCAATTGTTGAATTTCCAGGCGCCGGGTGTCTCGCCGGTACGAAAATTCGTATTGTTTCACCCAGACCTGCCGACCAAGACAGTCTGCGGCCCTATGACAGTGCTCAAAAACAGAAAAGTTTCCTGCGGCTTTGATGTTTTAGAAGCGCTGTACTTCGAGAAAGTCTACGTCGTTGGACCTTTCACCGCAGCCGACTTGACGCCGTTATTGGCGACAAACGTTGACCTGGACACCGCCGTACCTTCCAGTTCCGCGACGGCGCTTAGAAAGTACCTGGAAACACATCTCTGAGTACAAACGACCAAGGCGTAGCCGCCTCAACGGCTTGCAAGGCCGCTGAAGCGGCTACGCCGACCGATGTTTGACATCGCTCAACAGCCCCTCCGCAAAGGAGTACGAAAATGAAACTGCAAGAACAAATCAGTTGCGCCGGTCAGGTTGTCGCCAGGTTATATGGAGATACTCTCCCGCTCTTTCCGCGCCCGGCGGCGCCTTTGCGCTTTCGTGACGGCTGGCGTGTCCCTTACGCGCTATATTATGTTTCCGAGTATGGATCGTTTCGCCTGCGCCATGCAATGCTGGTGTTGTTTTTCAAAGACGAGGATATACAAAATGGTGTGTGCGACCCCATTGTAGAATGGGATGAACTTAAAGAAACAGCGCCACACACCCGCCTGGAGAACCTGCGCAACTTTCACAGCCCTCAAGCCATTCACTTCCCCTCAATCAGTGAAGTGTACCAGCGGGTATTGGCCAATCCCGCGGTACAGCAGATTGAAAGTCTGGAGATGGTTTTAGATGATCTCGATACATCCGCGTGGCAACCCTATTGGAGGGTCAGCGCATTGCTTTTGGCTGGTACGCACATAGTAGTCAGGATCAATATCCAAACCTCCGAAGTTTTGGAAGACAATTCACCTGCGCTTTCCAAACGCCGCTATGCGACGGCGGAGTGGTCGCTGAGCCGCACCACCAGTTGCGACTCAGTCGGCCGGCTCCAGATCAGTCTACCCAAATCTTCTGACGAATCTGTCATACGCAAGCGGCTTGAATTAGTCGCCTGGACTTGTCAACATACCATAACAGAATTCTTCCGTGAACTTGGACATGGCGAACTGGATATGCATGACATCCTCATCGAATACAACCTTACTCAGCACGCCCGTTGCCACACCGACCCCGTGGATCATCTGTCGGTGATTACCCTCAGTCCATTGGGGGATGACCCCAGTATCGTCCTCCATGAATTCGGGCACGCGCTGTGGTATTTATTCTACGTGCGGCCTCCGACAGGTCTGTCTTTGGATGAGACGCTCGGCGCCGGTTGGGCCCATGGCATCGAAGAAGGCTTTGCCGACTATTTTGCCGGGACGTTATTGATTGGTGATCAACATAGACCTTTCACAGTAGCTGGGAATTCGACACTCGACGGCCCGCCGCGTACCATCACCGGCATCCCGCTTCCACCGCCGGTGAATGCTGCCGATCAACACGTCGTCGGCGAGCAATGGGCCAATGCGCTGTGGAATTTGCGGGAGCACTTGCGCGACAAGGGCATCCGTCAAATAGAAATTGACCGGCTCATCCTCTACGCACACTTCAAACCGCCGCAACTTGCACAGGTCTACAAAAACCCCTTTGACTGTTACTATGCGTCGTTGCAAATGATAGCGCAGGATGTGAATCTACAGAATGATTTTGCGGAATGGGTCTTTCCATTTCAACCATAAGCTAGAAAGGAGCAAGCGATGACCCCAAATTACTGGCTCGGCGCTGTAGCTGTATTACTGTTCTGGCTATTCAGTTTTTTTGTCACGCGCAGGCTGTGGCCGTGGGTGCTGGCTGAATCTGAAAACGATGTCGGTCCGAAAAAACTGAGCGCCTCAAAATTCCAGGCCCTCCTGTGGACGTATGTGACCCTGTTTGCTTACGGGAGCATTTTCGGCACACGCTTACAGCTTATGTCGCCCGGTGAACCCTTCCCGGAACTGCCCAACATCCCACTGAATTTCCTGATTCTGATGGGCTTAAGTGCGATCACTGTCACCAGCGCAAAAGGTGTGACGATTGCGTACAAGTCCCAGGGGCGCATTTCTGACGAAAGCGGTGGCCTGTTGACCGGGCCGGATGGTCAAAGTGATTTAATCAAGACGCAGATGCTGGTATGGACCATCGTTGCGGCCGGTATTTACCTCATCAAACTCACCCGCAGCCTTAAAGATGGCATTTACGATATGCCAGACATTGACCAGACCTTGCTCGTCCTGATGGGTATATCCCAAGGCTCCTACATCGGTAATAAACTCGTGACGACCGAGGTAAGTAAGACCCCCAAAATCAAAGAAATCCTGCCCCTGACCGGCGCGGCAGGCAGCGATGTGGTTATTTTGGGTGAGAACTTCGGCGCAGAGCAAGGAAACGGTTTTGTTACACTGAACAACGTCCCGGTGAGGAATCAGCAAGAGGGGCTGGTTGCCTGGGCCGATCTGCAAATAACCGTCACAATTCCCGCCACCTACCAGAAAAACGACACAATCAAGATCCGCGTACAGCGAGACGGAGAATGGAACCCAGGGGAGTATACGTTCCAGGTAGCATGAGGAAATAGAATATATCACGCCCCGGTAGCATCCTCTACCACGTACCGGGGCGTGTTGCTATTCGGACGCAACAAGAAGCTACGTCAATTCCGGCAAATCCTCAAACTCCCCCACCTCGACCAGGTACATATTCGAATACGCCGTCAGATCGGAAGTATAGAGCACTGCCTTGCCGTCGGGCGTGAAGCGGGGATGGCAGTGCGCGTGCTGGTTGTTGAACGTGCTGCGATGATAGGCCAGGATGCGCGGGCCGACGTAGCGTTCGCCGTCCCACTTGAAGAGCTGGATGTAGGGCCGCGCTGTGCTCTCGCTGGTGAAGACGAACGCCGGCGTGCCATCGCCCACAATCAGGTGCTCGTCCAGGCTGTGGAAGTGCGTTGAGTGAAAGGGGAATTGATCCTCCACGCACTCCGTATTGTCCCACAGAATGTGCCCGAACACGTGTTTCCCCGATTCGTCGCGTGGCCGCCCGTGATAGCCGATGTGCTTGCCGTCGGCGAACCAGTACTCGTGGCCGATAGAGTAGTCGCCGTGCTGCGTGCGGATTTTCCACGTCGCGCCGGTGTGCAGGTTGAGACCCCAGATGCGCTGGTCAATCCAATTCCACGGCCCCTCGTGGCAGAAGGTGAGAATCTGCGGCAGCACAGGCGAGGTGTTCACGTGGCCCATATAGCGGCGGTCCTCGTGGATCACCTCCATCTTGCCGGTGGCGATTTCGATGCGCGCGATCTGCGTCAGCGGCTTGAGGTGGAAATACTCGCGAAAACGCGAATAGGAGTACGAAATGCGCGGCGTGTCCTCCGGCTGATCCTCCATCAGCATCGTGCAAATGTAACGCCCGTCGGCGGTAGGATTGGCGCGGCCACGGGGTAGCATCGGCGGCGCGGCCTCCCAGATGACGCGCTCTTCCAGCGTCGTCAAGTCCAGTTCATAGAGCAGATTCGCCCACCAGAAGTACACCGCGTTGTTCACCAGACTCACGCAGCCGCCGGGCCGCTCGGAGCCTTTGAGGTCCGTCATCTGCGTGATGAGGCCGGTGTCGAAATCATAACGGAAAAGGTTGCTCTGATTCTCGCGGTCCGAGGTGAAGACCATTGAGCGGTTATCATTAAAAAAAGCGGGGTCAGTGAAGTAGAAGTGATTGGAGTGCCCCAGATAATTGGTCAACTGGACAATCTCACGGTTGCTGTATTGATCAATGTAACGGAATTGCGGATCGTGGTAAATGCGTCCTTTAGTCATAGCGCCTCCTCAAAAATGGTTACAGGTTTCACGTTACAGGTTCAAGGTTACGGATTCTGGTTACTCGATGAACTCTGGCCCGGTCATCTCGGCAATGCACGCCGCATCCGGCGCGGAAAGTGGATCGCGGAGAAAAGCACGGGCCATCCCATAAGCGCAGTCGCTTGCCCACAGGCTGACGCCGTGGCCTTGGCCGGGATACTCGTAGAAGTAGCTGCGGCTCAACTGCGCCGCCACTTGTCGCCCATAGTCCGGCGGCGTGATGGGGTCATATTGCCCGGCGATAATCAGCGCGGGGATGTCGCTGACCACTGGCTGGCCCTCGCGTGGATCGAAAGGCGCTGCGCCCCACTCCTCGCAGATCGTGAACAGCGTGCGCGGGTCGCCAAAGACCATGCCGTAGGCGCTGCCGGCGGTGTTCGGATAAGCCTCGTAATCGGCGATGATTTGCTCAGGCGTCGTGGCAAATGCCTCCTCGTGACAGTTCACCGAAAGCATCATCCCAATGCTGATGCTGGATTCAGCGCCGACGCTGATGCCCATGATCCATTCTGCCAGTTCGTAATCCCCGGAAGCGGCATCGTCAATCATCCGAGGCAGATATGGAAGAATGGGGTTCACATACGCAGCATGAAAGATTCCACTGGTGAGCAAGTCTCCCGTCAACTGGATTTTGTATAATTTACCAACACTTCTGGGCCAGATCATCACCGGCTCAACGTCCAAACGATCCGCCAGAGCATAGAAAACGTTTTCAAGATTGGGGTAGCGGGTACGGCACACCCGATCGGCAGCACAGCCATCAAAGAGCTGGCGTAACAAACGCGCGGTCGTTTCCGCCTGCCGGTTGTAAACTGGCTCCTCAATCGGTTCGACCGAATCCAACACGGCGCTGCGGACAATGTCAGGATAGTCGCGCATCACGGTCAACGCCAGGCGCGTGCCGTAGGAGACGCCATACAGGTTCACCTGATCATATCCCAGCAGCGTGGCGAGATCGCGCACATCGCTGGCACTGTTCGCACTGGTGTACGCCGCGAGGTTGATGCCACGGCCGGTCAGCCGGTCCCGGCAACGGCGAAACGCTAGAGGGTACTCGCGCGCTTTATCTTCGACGGTGAAATGCCGTTCCAGGTCTCTGTCAACGGTCACCGTATACTCGTAACACTCCAGCGCCGGTTGCGACTTTCCAACGCCGCGCTGGTCGAAGACGATCACATCGCGCTCGGCAAGCAGCGGCGCGACGAAAACCTTGTAAAGTGTCGCCATATCATCGAGTGCAGCGCCGCCGGGACCGCCGCTGAGGTAAATCACCGGATCAGGCGCGGGATCGGGTGCGATGCTGTGGTAAACGGCGACAGCCAGATGCACCAGGTCAGCGGGGGGATCACCGCGCGTCTCCGGCAGCACGGCGTAACCACACGTAACGTTCGCGCCCTCTGGAACGTCGAACGTACAGCGCGCCGGGGCAAATGTGTAGAGCAAATCCATACCGAGCGGCGTCGGCGTGAGAGACGGCGTCCAGGTGGGCGCCGGAGGCCGCGGCGTCGCCGTAGGGCGCGGCGTCGGCGTGACGACCGTCGGTGTGACGGCGACGGTGGGGGATGGCGGGGCAGCAGCCTTGAAGGTCTGCGAGGCCACGATTCCTCCCAGGCCGCACACCACCAGGCAATCCATCACTGCCAGGAACATAAGGATGACTGTCTGTTTGTTGGTAAGTCTCAGGCGCATACACCCCTCCAACTACATATCGCCCACAAAAACTCTGGCGATGACTTCGCGGGTGATCTCAACCCAACGCCGCACGCGGTCGGGGTCGCCCTGGACGGTCTCCACGTCTTTGAGGGTGATGTCCACGTGACAGTCGCCGCACGCTTCCAGGTCGCGCGTGAGCCGGTCGCGGATGAAGTCAGGCCGGAAGCCGTACCCCACCATATCCGACGGACTGGGCCGGTAGCTGAGGACGTAATCCTGCTTGATCTGCGCGGCGCACTTCGCCACGTTCGCCATCGGCGAGATGGCGATGCGGCGGAGATTGGGCAATTGGCGCAGCACGTCAATTTTGCGCGTCAGGTCTTCGCAACAGCCATAGGCGACGAGGCCAAAGGGCTTCATAATCGGCAGTTGGTACTGGAACATAAACTCGTCGAATTGCCGGGGGCCAACGGCGGTGGTCTCCTGCGAGGCGGCAAAGTACCACAAATCCTGGCGCGCCACCGGCCCGCTGTTGGGCGCGGGATCGACGAGTTCCTCGGCGTAGGGCATGGCCTGATTCTGGTGCGCGCTCAACGACCAATCACCAGCCCGCTCAGCTTCATCGTGCGTGCGCAAGATCCCGTCGCGCATGTGCGCCAGCAGCTTGCGCAGCCACGCGGGACGATCCATCATATCCCACATCATTTGCTCCAACCCACGCAAGCGCGCCAGTTCGGTGGAAATGTCGCCCTGCCACATCCGGTAAGCCGGGCCACGATCCAGGTTGATCGTGATAAGATCGCCGATAGCAGCCCGCAGTTTGTCCAGACGGCGCTCCGTCTCTGCCTCGTCAATGCGATGGTGTGGGCTGTGCATCCGCGCCAGGTCATCCTCAGTCTTGAGCGGCGGATCCCACACGTAAGAACCGCGCGGCTCGTCGCTGTGCGTCTGCGGCACGGGCAAGCCCCACACACCTTCCGGCGGGGTCACGCACGCCGCGTTCACCGTCACCCAGGGTTCGAAAATAAAGTCATCGTCGAAGGTAT
Organism: Anaerolineae bacterium; assembly: GCA_035420085.1. Taxonomy (GTDB): domain Bacteria; phylum Chloroflexota; class Anaerolineae; order B4-G1; family SLSP01; genus DSWT01. The sequence goes on along the minus strand of DAOLUH010000007.1, from coordinate 66,876 downwards.
CGCGGAAGAGGCTCTGGCGGAAAAAGTCCTCGTAATGCCGGAAGAACGGGTCCGCACAGTACAGTTCTGATTCCGGCATCTCCTGCCAGGCCCAGGCGCGCACGTAAATCAGCGGGCGCGTGCGTTTGAGGCTGTTGTGACGCCGCCACAGGGCGCGGCGCTCGTTCATCACCGGCTTATTGCAGATGGCGGTGTAGCGTTCTGCCAAGTCGCGCAAGATAGCGATATCGTTTGTAGTCATCAAGACACTCCAAAAAGATAAGCTGAAATCGCATACAACGTCTCGCAACAATAGCGCGCCTGCGGATGCTGGCGGCGCACGAGGATGGCCGGCAGCCCCACGGCCTCCGCGCCCTGCACATCGGCAGTGACGTTGTCGCCGATCATCCACACGCTCTCCACATCCGGCAGCGTCTCCAGCGCAGTCTGAAACGCGCGTGGATGGGGCTTTTCGTAGCCAGTCTCCGCCGAATTGAAGACACGGGCGAGGCGCGCGGTCAACCCCAGATGCCGCACAATGTCACCCAATTCAGGCACGTGGTTGGAAAGAATCGCGTGTGTCCAGCCGCGTGCAGACAAAGCGTCCAATGCAGGTAGCACATCGTCAAACAGCCGCCAGCGGTAAAGATTCAGGTAAACGGCGCGGAATTGACGAGCCAGCGCCCCCGCCAAGCTTTCGTCCAACCCAACACCCCTATACGCCCTAGCCAATATGGGGTAAAGCGCCTCCCACCACGCCTCGGCGAACGTCAAATGAAGGTGGGGATGCTCCGGCTGGTGCCAGGGAAACCCGACCTGCATATAAGGCCGGAGCTGCTCAAACGTGACCGTATGATCCGGCAATGCAAGATCAAGCGTCTCCAGCAGCGCGGCTGTCCACGCACCGCCGCCGCGGTAGCCCAACGTTCCATCAAAATCCCATAGCAAGTAGCGCATCGTTTGTGAACCAAGCATGTTTGTCAACCACCCTGGCGAAAGTGTTGTATAACCTTCGCCAGGGTTCGCGGTCATTGTAGCCCCAAATAGATAACATTGTCAAGCCACAAAACGCAAAACGGCGTACCGGTCGGTACGCCGCTTTGAGAAGTTACTCAGACAGGCTGTAAACCACGCAAAGGGTACTGGATAGTCGCCGCATAACGCGGCTAACTATCGGGAGCCTCGCTCCAGAGGTTGCCTATACGTTCATCTCCTCCGCATATTCTGACTGGGGAAGCTGTTTGCGAATAATTTCCACCAGGTCATTGGTCGAATGTGCCGTGTGCTGTTCACAGGCTAATGTCACCACTTCGCAGTGTTGCGCGTCCAGGCAAATAAAGGGGATGCCCGGCTGTTTCTGCAGCAGCGGAACGATTAATTTAGAGAGCGCGGCCACAGGCGTATCAAGATCAAAGATCACCAAATCGGGAGCAAGAGTCTTCAAATGCTGGCCGACGTTGGCTATCGTCGTGTCAACCCGGACCACATCCAGTCCGTTTTTTGTTGCGAGGCTGGCTTCAACGCCATCAATCAACAATGTGTCGCCGTAGAGAACTACAAGCCGTTTCTCGTCCATACACAACTCCTTACGATAGCTCGGCGGGTTTAGTGAAAGAAGCGAGAGAAAAGTTTCGTCTCTATATAATTATGACGCACAAACGCATTAAAAGATACGCTCATTATATGTCAATAGTAAAAATAGCACAAACCTTTTCCATAAGACGAAAAAAAAAATTCCATACCCTTTCCTTACTTCGGGCCGCCCACTTGCGCCCAGTACGCTCGCTGATCATCTCGCCGTAGGCCATTCTCGTCTATATACCACCAATCGTTCTCGAAGGCGCAGCGCCCCTGGCCAGCGACGCCCGGCCGGTCACATTGCCCTTTACCGGTGACCGGCTCTTTCGTCCCGTCAAGGTCAGGATCTGTGTACTGCACAAACCACGCCTCCAACTGCGCTTTTAGTTCCACGACGCGCACCTGTTGTGCCGGATCATTGATGAGGTTACATTCCTCACCAGGATCACCAACCAAATCATACAGTTCATGCGGGCCGTAAGGGTAGCGGTGAATGTACTTCCACGCGCGCGTACGAATCATACGGACGGGGCCATATTCATCGAAAACCACCACATGATCACGCTCCGGCATACGTCTGCCTCTGAGCAACGCGGCGAAACTCTGTCCTGGCAGCGAAGCAGCAACGGGATTCTCTAGATCGAGGTAGTCCAGCAGCGTGGGGAAGATATCGTAATGGCTGAGCAAGCTTTCCGCAACCACACCCTGGGGAATGTGACCAGGTCGCATCGCCAAAAACGGCACCTTGACCGAGGTATCGTACATATTCTGCGGAAACGTGCCGTTGCCTTTGCCCCAGATGCCGTGATGACCCATGTTCATCCCGTTGTCGCTGGTGAAGAGGACGAGGGTATTGTCCAGTACAGCCATCATCTCCAGCCGGTCGAGAAGCTGCCCCACGCCACGATCCAGCCCGGTAATCGCCGCGTAATAGCCGCCGAGCAATTCGCGGCGGTTCTCTCCTCGTCCACGCGGCGCGGAGTTGATCTGCCACGGGTGCCCGCCGGGGACTTCCGGGCAAGTCTCGAACGGACAATCCTGATACAGCGCGGTCAGTTCTTCGGGATGCTGGCCTTTCTCCCACGGTGAATGGGGCGCGGTGTAGTGAACGCTCAAAGAGAACGGACTGTCATTGCCTGCCTGCGCGTCGAGGAACTTCAGGCCGCCATCAGTGATTGCGTCGGTGAGATAGCGCGGATCGCGCTCGATTTTGCCGTCGCGGATGAAATAGCCGTTGTAGTAATCGCCGCCGCCATAGGGGAAAATGTTCCAGTAGGTGAAACTTTTCTGCGAATTGAGGCTATCTCCCAGGTGCCACTTGCCGCTGATGCCGCAGATGTAGCCATGCGCCGCCAGTACATCGGTATACGCGCACAAACCCTTGAGATACTCGATCTCGCGGTCATCCCCCCACCCCAGGCCGGGCGTGCGCGCCGCGTCGAGGTTGCCCTTGCGCAGCCAGTCGTGGATGCCGTGCTGTGACGGGATGCGCCCGGTAAGAATCGAGGCGCGCGCTGGCGAACACACCGGCGACGCGCAGAAGAAGTTGTCGAAGCGCATCCCCATCGCCGCCAAGCGATCCAGGTTGGGCGTGTGGATTTCGGGATTGCCCGCGCATCCCAGCGCCCAATACCCCTGATCGTCGGTCAAAATGAACAGGATGTTCGGTCGCTCTGGGTTATGACTTGCCATTTATATCTCCTTGATAAGTGAACGATAGACGAGGACGAAACCCTGTCTACCGTCTACTGTCTGCCGTCTACCCGCAAAGCGTTTGTCCAGGCACGGCGGCCTTGCGCGTCTTCGATTTGGAGGTAGGCATAGGCCCATTCCGGCGGGATGTCGAACTTGGCTGCGGTGAACAAGTTGCCCTCAAAGCCGCCGATGCGTTTACCCAGATAGGCTGGGCCGACCAGACGGGCAAATTGCACCGGCGAGGTTTCGATAGCGACAGTGTTACCCTCACACACAATGCTGTGAAAGTCCGGGCCGGTGCTTGAGTAGAAATTTCCCGCGCGAATGGCTGCCATAATCGCGCGTTGCGTCAGTTCCGGCGCATTGACCACGATCCAGCCGCCATTCCAACCGGGGTGTTCGGCGCGGATGTGAGCATCATCACAGGCCAGGCCAAGTATCTGAGGCTGTCGCGCCAGCATCGCGTGCCAATACGCGCCACCGTCCCCTTTGCCGTTGAGCCAATGGCAGACGTGATTGTAGACCTCCACACCGTGGAAATTCCAGCGCAGCGCGTCATCGAACGTGTTGCCCGTCCATTGGGGATGCGCCAGGATCAACAAGCCATCCTGCGTCCGCGCGGCTGCGAGCGCCGCGTCGAATCCCATCTCGCGGGTGATGCCGGTAAACGTTCCCAGGCAGGCGACGTGGAAATATGCGCCGCCGCCGTCGCGTCCATCCAGTTCGATGCCGTCAATCCACAGCACAGGGGAATTTTCGGCATCCGCTTTCACAGTGGAACTGACCCAATGATCGGTGCGGCAGAGGAAGTTGTAGCCCATCCCGGCATACATACGCGCCAGTTCAGCGAACGTCTTGCCGCCGTCGGAAGCGGTGCTGTGCAGATGCGTGTTGCCCTTGTACCAGTTGCCGTCCGTCGTGTAACGGAAACGCCCTTGCGACTCACTCACAGAGATGCTCCGCGTAGCCGGTGACTTCGGCGACGCGCCTGAAGAACGCGCGTTTGTGCGGTGTATTGATCGTCCAGTTGACCGGCGGGGTCTGGAAGCCGCTCAGGTCGGCATAAGTGCTCTCGCGCGGCTTCTCGCTGTAGTCAATATGGATGTCGTGCCGGTAGCCACCCCATCCGCCGTAGCCTTGATCGTAATAGCCCCACGAGACGTAGCGCTGCCACGCCACATCGAGGTTGGCGACGCTGGTGGAATCTTCGTTGATGAGGATGGGCTTGGGATTGAGTTGAAATTCGCGCATGGCCTGGATCGTCTCGATGCCGGCGGCCAATTGCTCCGCCGTGTTGCCGTTGCCGTGCGGCATGATGAAATCCACGCTGCGCACAAGCGACGGCGGCGGCAGTTCGTCGCCACGCCCTACATCCAGCCCGCCCTGGCTGGTGGAGATGAGGAATTCGGGATATTCGACCTTGAGCGCGTTGATCATTTCGTGCGCCCGGTCCGCGTGGAAGATCTCGTAGCCAAAGCGCGGTCCCGTCTCGTTGGCGATTTCGATGAGGATGTTGCGCCGCCCGGTGCCGCGCAAAAACGTCATCATCTCCCGCGCCGCGCGCCAGAACGCCGGTTCGCCCTGCATCTTGAGCGTGTGTTTCCAGTAGAACATCCCCACGATGGCGACCATGCCGAGGTTGTCGGCGGTAGCCAGGATGCGGGCGAAGCGGTCGGCGTAGGCTGGCTTGAGCGCGCCTTCGCGAGTAAAGGCGCTGTTGTCGTAATGGTCGTAGACCTCGGCGTTGTAGCGCGCGCCGCCGCCCTGCGCGTTGAGCGTAAACGCCAGCACGCCGTGATCGCGCCACGCGGGCAGCGCCGCGCAAAACTCATCGGTGTTGCGGTCGGGGTCCCACACGCCGGTGTCGGGATAGGCCCAGTAGGCGCGCGTGGCGGGGTTCTCATCGTCGAACGTCGCCTGCACGGCGCGTACATTGAAGAGCAGACCTTGAATTTTGCGCCCGGCGAAGGTGCGGCTCGCGTAGGTGGGCCGGCCATTGATCCAGAATTCGGGGCCGTGGATGGTGATTGTGGTCATGAGAATGCTCCTTGTGCGAAAAGTATCATTTGAGAGTCAATTCGGCTACTCCAAAGCCGTAGATGATAAATGTTGATAACGGTGTAGAACACGCCAGGGCCATACAGGCGCCAATAGATAGGCAATATCCTTACGTTCAGTCGTCGAGATATGCGGGCGTTTTCGCCACATCTGGGATATTCGGCGCCATCCAGCCCAACGTCCCCGCAATGTGTGAACATCACCACGCATCACAAACATAAATAGTACAGCCAGCACATCATAGAACAAAAGTAACGGTACATAGTACCAAAATGTATAAAACGGGTAGTTTTTAGCTATCAGCCATACTTTGTTACGTCCCAGGTGAAAGCTCTTAAATGGAGAACCTTCCTTACCGGTGGACGAATGACGGTGTAGTACACGCGCCTGAGGGACATACATACAACGCCAGCCGGCAATGCGCGCTCGCCAGGCAAGATCAACGTCTTCCATATAGGCAAAAAAATCTTCATCGAACAATCCTATAGCATCAAGCATCTCTCGCCGGTATAGAGCTGCCCCACCGCATGGGCCAAAAATCTCAACAGGACCAACTTCCGCAGCATCATCGCTTTCACCGCCTCTCCGGTCCCACACCATCCCCACACGATCCACACAAATACCGGTGGAATTAATCATCTGCGCATTATCAGCAAATAGCATCTTGCTGGCACACATACCAACGTCAGGGGAATTTTCAGCTGTGGATACCAACACCGCCAGCCAGTCGGGCGAAACTTCAGTGTCATTGTTCAAAACCGCCACATATCTGGACTGACCAGCACGGATGCCCTGATTGACCGCTGTCGCAAATCCTAAATTTTGTGTGTTGGTTATCACTTTAGCTTGGGGGAAATGCTCCGCAAGGTAAGCTACGGATCCATCGGTGGAGCCATTATCCACGACATACACCGCGAAATCCCGGAGAGTCTGCTGCTGAAGCGCCTCAAGGCAGGCAACCAGCAAAGCCTGACCATTCCAACTAGGGATCACGACATTGACCAAGGGGATATGTGAGTTCAACGCCTGCTCTCCTTCAGGTCTTATTCCCGATACTTTGCTGATAAACTTCGCGGAACCTGTCTGCTACGAGATCCCAGGTATACCGGTGCAAAACTTTCTGTCGTCCATGCTCTCCCAATTCTCGCGCCAAAGCAGGATTGTGGATGAGTGTCCGGATCGCTGTCACCAAATCTGGCACACTACGATGGCGAATTAATATCCCGTTCTTTCCCTCATCTATAACCGATGCGACCGCACCCACCCGCACTCCAATGACTGGTTTTCCTGCCGCCCAGGCTTCCAAAATCACGATCCCAAAGGATTCATGCGCCGAGGGGAAAACCAACATATCGCACGCAGCGAAAATGTTGGCCTTCTCCTCTTCCGGGAAATTGTTGATGACCGCCACTTGCATACGTTGTGACGGGGACAACTCCGCAAGCCAATGGTCAATATGCTCCGAGTACGATGTCCGCGCTCCAGCTAACAACAGGCAAGCCTGAGGGTATTCGGTCCAAATGACCGGCATAGCAGTTAGGAGCATATCCACGCCCTTGTGCGGCACTTGCTGCCCCACAAAGGCGATGACCGGTGCATCCGTCGCCCAACCGTACCGCTGCCGAATTGCCCCCGTATCAATGTGCGATAGCGATTCTACATCCACCCCCACCCCAACTACATGAATCTTCTCCGGAGCAACACCTTTCGTCATCACATAATCGGCCTCAAATTGTGTGTTGGCGATATAGGCCATTGCAGCTCGAATTGTCTTATAGATCACTGGACGATTAAAGCCATAAGTATCTGCGGTGTGAATGCCTCCATGTAAGACCACAGGTACACCTTTCTGCTGACCAGCACGCAGCGTCGTATGCATGTGTAGCAGAGGGAAAGAGGAAGCAGCGACTACCTCAGCATCGCAGCGTATGATTTCTCGCCCCAATCCAGGTACAATAGGCCCGTTCTGCCACGTGCGTAGCCGATCGTTGAACGGGAGATGTAATAAGTAGGCGCCGCCGGCAAGCAGCCTCAAGACTGGCCCCAAACGATTAAAAACAGGAAAACGCCGCACTGTCACACCGTTGATAATTTCTGTACCGGCAGGCAACTGCGGTTGGTCAGTACGCCAAAACAACTCACAGTTGTAGGCAGTCGTCGTAAAAACTGTCACTACATCGCCATATCGCGCGACGAGCTTCTCCGAAACCTTCTGAATCAGCCGCTCGGTTCCTCCAATAGCAGGGATGTAACCCTGGACGACGTGTAGAATTTTCATAGGATGCCCTATCTACGCCGCGACGAGAGATGCCAAGCCAGGTACTCCTGAACGGCGCGTCGCAACTGCGTCAGCCCACCGGCGCGGATAGCCTGCAACGCCTTGTAGGGCAGTCGCCAAAATGCCGTAGCCGGAACGGTGGGCGATGGAGCTGCTGACAGAGTTCGCGCTCCGTTGTGCCATGGCGCCGTGATGTACTGTAGCAACGGGCGCGCCACCTGCGACCAGCGGAATTGCTCTACCAGAGGCGCAAACTGCGCTCGATCTGCCGGATTCTGTAGTAGTGCAATAAGGCTCTGCGCGACGCCATCCACATCACCAGGAGCAACCGTGTAGCCCAATCCAACCTCCGACACCCAATCGCTCAACACATCGCCGCCGCTCATGACCATCGGTAAGCCAGCCCACAGATAATCCATGATCCGGGTGCGAAACGCGAAACGAGTCTCGATGTGATCGCCGTGCAAGCTCACACCCACATCAGCTTCCAGTAGATAATTGGCGCGTTGTGCGTATTCTACCCAATCATTAAAGAAAACAATGTGCTCCAAACCCAATGCTGCTACGCGAGCTCTGGTCAACATCGCCATCCGCGAGGGTGGTACATCAGGGTTAGGGTGCTGTGTCCCCATGAAGAACAAGCGTGCCTGGGGAATCTGCGCCAACACCTGCGGCATAGCCTCAATGAGCGTCAGTGGATCGAGCCAATCCCATAGACCGCCCCCCCATAAGATCACCCTGGCGTCCGCCTCGATACCCGGATAAACGCCTTTCAAGACCGATTGTGTGTGCTGCGGAGCTTGTTCCGGGATACCAAAAGGCACAACATCAATCAGGCGACGCAAGGTCGGATCAGCTGCATAAACTTCCGGCGTCGTCCGCCCGGCAGAGGTCAAGCCACCGAGCCAGTAATCGCGCTGTTTCTCACTTGCACAGATGAAAAAGTCGCCTAGAGCGAACAAATTGTTATAGGTCGCCACACCGACCTGGTATAATGCTTGCTGTTCTTCCAAAGGGCGCGCCGCGAAACGCTCCAGGTTCTCAAGTGTCGTTGGATCATATAGATCAACAATGACAAATTGTTTCAGGTGACGCAGAAAAGGATGGTGATAGACGATAAAGCCAGACACAAGTACTATGTCCGCGTCATTGACCAATGGTCGCAAGGTTTCCTGACGACCAGAGGCATATACACGCAAGGAGAAACGATCGGCAGATAACGATGTGGTACCAGGTGTCGCCAATGTCACTTGAGCGTGCTCCGCCAGGATGTGTGCGAGTTCCCAATAACGCATCCCTACCCCGCCCATATTGACGTTGATTACATCGGGGCTGATAATGAGCAACCGCAGCCTTCGACCACCGTCGGTATCTTCTCCTCCCAGGTATGGTTTATAGGACTTTTCGACCGAATCCGCCGTCAAGTAGGGAATTGTCTCCTTGAGTCGCGGTAGCCCGAAAGGTGCTGCTAGAGCATCCAATCCGACCGGCGCAAAGCAGATGGATGGCAACCGACGCCGTATGGACCAGATTGTTGGCGTCTGAAACACAGCTTCAATCCACCCGCGCACGATGGCCCAGGCCAGCGATGGTTGCCGCCGCAACATGTAGAGCATAAAATGCGCCCCATCCTCCAGCGCATAACGGAGCATCCGTCGCTCAGCAACCCGATGCGGCAGAAATTTGCGTACAAAGCGCAGTCGGTTGCGCGTCACACAACGAACTTTGAACGGCGTTGGCAGCACCCCCAGGGATGCACTAAATTTGTGATAAACCCGCGCCTGAGACGCGGCAAGCAACGTGAATCCGGCGCGCCTGGCGCGGTAACTCCAATCAGAGTCTTCGTAATAGAACCCATAAGCCGTGTCCAGAGGGCCAACCTGATTCCACGCAGATCGCGAAATCAACGCTGCGCCAAAACACAACAACGGCACTTCAGTGATCGAGGTAAATTGTCCGACATCCAGGCTGCCGATTCCAAGATCGTATCCATACCCGTGTGGTGGGATGTAAGTTCCCAGACCATTGACAAACGCCCGATTGCGGTAAAAGCGCAGCATGGCTGCCACACCACCAACCGATGTCTGCCTCATCCCCACCGCAACTAATTCTGCCACACACGTTGGTTCCAATACTGTGTCGTTATTGAGCATAAAAAGCCACTCTCCGGCAGCCTGGGTGACGCCCAGATTGCAGGCCGCCGCAAAATTGGGGCCGTCCGGTTGACACAGATACACGACCTGCGGGAAATGCTCGCGCACCCAGGCTTCCGTGCCGTCGGTGGAACGATCATCCACTACAATTAGTTCCAGGTGAGGATACGTCTGAGCCGCCAGAGAGGGTAGACATTCCCGCAAATGCGATAGGCCATTGTGCGTCACGACCACCACTGAAACTAACGGTGGATCTTTTAGTACTTCCGGCGATACTGAAGGCAAAGTCAATGGGGGAAGCAATAGGCCCGCAAGACGTAACGCGGATAGCTTTGCCGCCAGGGCAGGTTCGTCTTTGAATAAGTGTAGCGCATGCAGATCTATGAGAGAACGACCGTCAGCCCAATGCCAAAGTTGTAATAATGTTTCGTCTACGGCTACGCCATCACTATTGGGGACATAGATCACCCCATCCACCGTTGCCCGGCTACCAGGTGGACGTTGATAAATTGTGCCATCATTGTCTTCGATTTGCGCCACTTTTGAATCACCGGGTGATGTAGACCTCAACCGGAGCTTCACTACAACTTACTATGACATTCACACCGTCGTTAATCTCGCTGCAAATGTAATATTCACCAACTGGAACTGCTGTAGTATCCCACATGAAAGAAATTTCAGTTGCAATCCAATTCTGTTGCACCAGCGGTAAGTAAATGTGATAAGGCAAAGGCGAAGGCGTACCCGAAGTGCCTTGCGCAATAACGACTGCGTGTTGACGCGGCGTAGATAGATCAGAAGTATAGTAAAGATCAAATACCATAGTCGCTGCATCTTCGCTCAGTTTCAAACGTATCGGAAACAATGTCCCTTGTGCGACACGGTCCATCCGGCTCAGGCGCACCCAATCTAGCTGCTGATGCATAGAAGAAGGCAATGTGTTTTCGTTAGGATCAAGGCGCAAGTAGTCAGTCGGATCATCACTCCAATCGCGTGGGTGGCAAAAGGCTCCACCGGCATAATCTTCAGTTAACCCCTCAAAGGCATCATGCAAATCTATGGTCAATGTATCCCAGCCAACGTCAAAAGGGATATCATTGGAGACGTTGTAACACGCTTGATCGGGATTGCCATTTTCGTAAGTCCGCCAGAGCCACCGCATCATCCAACCATGATTTACATCCTGCCAAAGACCTTCTGTATTGATATGTATGGTCAAATAGCGAAAAAGCGAGGTATCTACCAAAGATACTGGAAGAGCAAGATCAAGCTGCGGATCACTAATGCCACCGACAGCGCAGATCGGAGGCAACATTGCAGGAGGTAATGTCAGCAGATCCAGCACCCCGTTACCAAATGCAGCTTGAACGCAGCGCGTTCCAGTTAGCTCGGCAGCGCTATTCATCTCCCATCTCAATGTTTCACCACTATTAAATGCCGGCCGAGCGAATTTCACCTGCGGTACAGGGTCTATCCACAAAGGTTGTTCTGTCCAGCTAAACCCCGTAGCGTCTTTGACGCCGATGTAATAGTAACCCGGTTCCCACCCTTGCACATCCAGTGTATATGTTCCCGTTTCACCAGACAGCGATGTAGCTACTTTGAAATCCGGCGCCGCCTGTCCAATACCTGCCCATATTTCCACACTGCCTGCTGTGGGAGTCCACGAAACCGTTGTGTTGACCGGGGTACAATCTGTCAAGCGTACCCAATCTACCTGAAAGTTGACGCCAGTTTTAATGGTTGGATCAATCCGCAGCCCCTGCCAGGCGGGTCGTTCAAGCCACGCCAAGGGCGACCAAACAGAATCACTCATCGTCGCCAAGTCCATCGAATATATCGCCCACTCTGAGCGGGATAGAGGAATCCCGGTCGTCACACCGTAGGTATCAACAAAAAGATGATTATCCGCAACCCACCAAACACGCATTTCATCATACGATAGATCGCTATCAACTTTCATACGCATGTACAAACAATGGTAAACACTGGAATTGACTGGATAACGGGAACCGACTTTGCCGGCGTTGATAGCTGATTGATAGCCAGGAAATAATGTAAAAAACTGTGCGTCTGTATCAGCAGAACGCGCAGAGAAAATGCCGTCGGCAACCTGAATATCCTGCAGATGGATAGCTACATTGGACTCGTTAAGATACATAGAAATATCCGAGAACTGCTGCATATCCCACGGATCAGTAAGTACCCAGGTTGCAAAATCGCGGCCTTCGGGTACTGCAAAAAGAGATAAGGTTACATTTTGAACGTTGGCATCTACAGTAACGGTTTGTGTGATTACGACAATAACCAGCACAATGAAGAAAATCTCCGGGCGTATGTATCGGCTAAAGTATCGCATTGAGCAACTCCAAGCGTTAGGAAACGATCAAGCTATATGTCGCAGTCTACTTAAACGCAACAGCAATAGGGTTTGCCAAGCACGCAAGCGGTCACGAACGGACAACTCAACTCTCATGTTCTTTGGACCCTTCTTCCACACGGAAAAATATTCGAGATTGTTCTCTTCAGCAGAACTTGAATAGACACATTTCGCAACTATATCCAGATTATCCAACGAACGGGTGAGAAAATCAGCGAATGTAACTGAATCCCAAGCATGAGCATGTTCATGCCGACTTCTAAGCCGTTGAATGATTTGTGAAATTTGGTCACTTTCGAGACTTAACGCTTCAGGTGTGACAGCGCTCATAAGTTCTAAGTAATGATCATCCGTCACTTCAACAACATCTGCCCTATATTCATCAAGAAAATGGTTATAAGGCGTCAGGGGACGGTTTTTGTCAAAAGGATTGTAGTTTTTGTCTGGCGCAGAAATTACGACAAAACCTCCATTCCGCGTGACGCGAAACAACTCAGCTATAACCTTAATGGGGTTAGCCACGTGTTCAATAACATGGTTGAGGATAACAAAATCAAACGCGGCATCTTCGAATAAGGACAATCCATCTTTATCCACATTACAAATATGTTTTACCTCGACAAACTGATTAGCATCAATTTCTGGAAAAAGCTGTATAGCTTCTTCTCTCGAGATGATGTCACAGTACTCGACCTCACATCGTGCAGGAATTTCAGCCGGAAGATGCAAAGCGCCAATCTCCAGCCCATTTCCAGTGAGGAAACTATATCCATTTAGACGATGCTTTAATTGTGACATGACTGACTCATTTCATCAACGGCGAAGAAGTTGCATCCAGGTCAAGCGAAAAACCGCCAAGGTACGCTGCCACCAGGTAACTACGCTGCAAATCGCATGTCTCCACCTCAATGGCGTGACGAACATCTGCCATCTGTTGTACCGAGAATTTAATAGCCTCATCCCGCAGATACAACATCTTGTCATCATGCGGGGGATATCGCCCATACAACTTCAACCTAGCCGATAGTGCCTTCTCGCGCAGACTCAAAGTGCTATCCCCCAGGGTCTCACCAAAACGGAAACGATACTCTGAAGTCACACGGCGGATATGCTCAAACGATCCCAGATTTGCCAAACGGAGGAGCAAATCCCAATCCTCAAAGACCTCTAATTGCTCATCAAAGAACCCAATCTTCTGGAAAACATCCGCTGAGTGCATGAAAGACATGATAGGAATCCAGTTGTCGACCATTAACGTATTCGAGTCAAAGGTCCTTGAAGCAAATCGGGTACGCTCAACAACGGCTAAGTCCTGTCCCATAAAATCTGACCATAGCAATACTTTATTAACATCCGCATATACAAGGGGGACTTCAGGATTCTGTCGTAAATGTGACCACAACAATTCCAGATGATAAGGATATACAATATCATCGTCATCCAGGTAGGCAATCCAGCGCCCTTTTGCCGCATTAACGCCGGCATTGAGCGCTGCAGCCCGTCCATGAGGCGTAGAATGGAAAACGTAGGCAAAGCGCAGATAAGGTTCGAATTCGTTTAACAGCAGCGCAACATCTTCACCTCCATCATTGACCACGACAACTTCAAAATCCATATAAAACTGATTCGCCAGGCTCAACAAAGCCTGTCGTAGCAATTGCGGACGGTCCTTAGTGCGCACGACTACCGATACCGCCGGAGTTGGAGGTCGAGAGCGGTGAACATTCCTCGGCAATCCAGTCGAGAAGTTGGCCACACGATCATAAAAAATCCCTTCATTTCGCAACATCAGGGTTGTATAGTCAATCTTCTGTTCCTTAAAAGTCCGGCTGCCATAATGAAAGACAAAAGCTCCTGGTGCAATCCCCAGCTTATAACCCGCCAAGCGGATCCGAAAACACAGGTCATCATCTTCATAGTTGCCCAATCCAAAAACATCAGATAACCCACCAAGCAAATCGAAGACTTGTTTTCGCACCAAGACACAAAAGAATACCAACCGATCCACGACTGACACCACTCCCTCCCGACCAGCAATACGCTGAGCGTAAAAAGGCGCGGTCTGAGGCGTCACATCGCCGGCCTCAGGATCTATCTGCGGCCCCTCACCCACATAATTCGTCATAGGGCTAACGACAGCCAGGTCGTGATCGTTACGCAAAGCATGGACAAGAGGATCAAGCCAACCGGGTGTCATCACCAAATCGCTGTTGCTGATTGCCAAGAACTCGCCCCGTGCGATAGCTGCTCCCTGGTTGATAGCACGCCCAAATCCCACGTTCACTGAATTTTCGATTAACCTGAAATTAGGGAGGGTTATTGCCATTTCCTGCAGCATTTCTCTGGCACCATCCTGTGAATTCTGGTCAATCACAATGACTTCAAAACGTACAGCAGTGGGGGAGTTGTAAATACTCTCGATACACTCACGCGTGTAATCCAATCCGTTGTACACCGGTATGACGATGCTCACAGATGGAGAAGGCTCGAGAGGGAGTTTCTCGCCAGTTCGAACACGCTCAATTGTCTGTAAAAACTGCCTCTTGGGCATATATTTACCGAAAACTTCGTCAAATCCGCGATTCAACCGTTCTGTCAACTTGCGCCACAAAGCACTCACACCAATTTCTCCCCTGACAATTGGAATTAAGATCTATGGGGTGCCGCGGCCAAAGCCGCGCGGTAAATTACACCCCATTCATGAGCATGATTCGACAGCAACATCCGCTGAATTGTGTCAAGTGCCTGCTCAGCACTCGACCGACGCAAGTGCTCATCCTCTATCAACATTTTCAACAACGTTTCCCATTCCGCGGCACCCGAAGCCAGAAAGCCATTCTTACCGTGGATCACGATCCCCTCATACGGCGCAATCCGACTATATACACCACAGACGCCTAACGCACTGTACTCTAAAAATTTAATCCAACTCTTAGAACGGTTGAACAAGTTGTCCCTCAACGGAGCCACAAAAATATCTACATCCTGCTGGGAAAAATAACGCGCGAAGGCCCCGTAGTCAGGAAAAGTGTCATGCATAAATTCCACATTCGGTAAAGCAGACAACTCTGGGGGATGCACGCCCCAAAAACGCAACACCACCCGATCGGCATAGGTGTCCAATATACGGGTCAAAACAGGAGTAATCAATGCCAGATCGGATAGATGTGTTTGCGTCCTACCTCCCATATACCCGATCACAACCCGGCCTGTTTTCCTAGGCTTACGCACGCGGCTGAGTCCCCAGAGCTTGTCGTTCAAATAATTAGGCAACACCCAGGTATTAGGATTAAGAGCGCGCATGTAATCGGCTAACCACAAAGTACTGACGACAACAGCATCAGCGCTTACAATCGCCCGACGCATTGCGTCACGCGCTTCTGCAAAGTACGCTTTCTCAGGATGATCACTCGGTAATTCCAAAAGCTGATCATCCAATTCATACACCACGGCTTTTCCTTCCGTTCTGGCCCAATGCTCCACCTGATTATAGAAATCAGTATGGCGCGGAAAATCACGCTGAATAACCACCGCATCGGCTTCAAGGGGGAAAGAAAGGAGCGGCCCATTCTCCCAATCTATCCCCTTCAACACCTCGATTCCTGAAGATGGCATCTGCCCTGGGCCAATCAACCGTAAAACAGAGCAGGCGGATGTCCAGGTATCTGTCGTATATAGCGCCAGACGTAAAGGAGACTCCGCTGACATTCCAGCGATATTACGCATTTGAAATTTGTACATCGGGGGTTTCGATGTTTGTATTTGGCGTTGTGGACGCAGAAATAGCGCACGTACACCATGCTGGCGGATATTTTGCAGAATCTCCCACGCCTTGAGTAACCACACCTCACGACGGCTATGGGGAGGCGTCAGCCAGGCTCTGAATGACTGCAAACCCTTCATCACCGCCCATCCCATAGTGCCTTTAATGGATTGTAGTTCCCTGGCCTGAATATCCAGCACCTGAACGGTTTGTTGTAACGTCGCCAAACGACTTTCCAAGTCTCGGCTTTTTGCTTCCAGCAGCGCCAGTTCTTGACGCTGCTCCATATTCAGTTCACGCCTGGCATGATTGTCCTGCTTCAGGTACCACAAACTACGCTCATAATGTCGGACCAACCGGTGTAACGAAGGTTGCGTCTTGATGAACAAAATCGCCCACGGTGTAAGAAAATCAGCGTTGAAATCTACATCGCGGAAAAACCCTTCCTTCGCAAAAAGCTCAGCCCAATACTCGACCGGCTGAACATTCAGGTGCGTTGGCTCTTTATAATCTAGTGGCGTCGAAGAAAACAAAACCCGATCACTGTACCGGCAAAAATTACGCACTGCCAACTCGGCCTGCTGAGAGGGCAAATGTTCTAATACTTCGATAGATACGATGAGATCATATCGGCGTGGGAAAGGATCAAGAATGGATCCTACCCAACAATAGGATCGAATCTCAGGATAGACATTCCGAATGGCATACTCGGAAATATCCACCCCAAACGCTTCAACACCTCTTGATCGCAACCCCTCAACCAAGAAGCCCATTGCACATCCAGCATCTAAAACACTGCCTGGCTGTAAGCCGGTCACTATGTTATGCGCAACCGAGTCAAAAAACCGCAACCATTCTTCATCCCTACCGTAAGCGCGCCCACCACATCCATGGGCATAGTAATAAGCATCATATAATCTCGAGTATCCACTAGGTTCCATAATTATTGTGCCTCGGTTCTACCTGATTGCGCCTCGAGAGCCTTCATCTGCCATTTTCCACGTAGAGTGACTACCCCGTCCAGCTCCAAACACTGACCACGGTAAACCCGAAAAGAATATAAACGGTCATGATAGTCGTAGACCTCACCATTCAATGCTTCGATCACTGCTACAGATATCTGATACGCGCCCTCCAGAAGACTCAAATCCGGAATCTGGTACACAATTTTCCCCTCGCCCTCAACAGAAGGTATCGTTAATTCGCCAAATTGTGTATTGGGGCCGCAAATCTGCATACCATTCTGTTGATAGATCGCCAGTCCAAATATCGGGTGTTCAACACGCTCATCGGCACGATAATGCAACACAACCTCCATCAACTCGCCAGTTTCAAAAACCGAAACAGGATTGCTACTTTTATCGCACAATTCTACACCAATAATCTGTACCTTGCCGGTTCCCCATCGTCCATTCCCCGAAATCTTTCCAGTCTTTGCAGCGGATTCTTCTTTTTGCGCTACAGCTTTGAGGTAATCCATCACAACATTTGTAATATTACCTTGACTCTGAATGATGCCATCATCCAACCAAATCGCACTATCGCAAAAAGTCTGAAGAGTAGACAGTGTATGCGATACATATACTATCGTGGTATCCGAACGTTTTAGCTGCGCCATGCGCCCCATGCATTTATGTTGAAAAGCCTGATCACCGACCGCCAACACCTCATCCACCAGCAGGATCTCCGGCCGCATATTGACCGCCACCGCGAACCCCAGCCGCACGTACATCCCCGAAGAATAATGCTTCACCGGCACGTCAATGAAGCGCTCCAGCTCCGAGAAAGCCACAATCTCATCGAAGCGCCGGTCCACTTCTCGGCGGTCCAGTCCCATGATCGAAGCGTTCAGATAAACGTTCTCCCGCCCGGTCAGGTCGGGGTGAAAGCCGGCGCCCAGTTCCAGCAACGCGCCTACGCGACCGTTCACCGTCACCGTACCCGAATCCGGTTCGAGGATGCGCGCGATGAGTTTGAGCAGCGTGCTCTTGCCGGCCCCATTCGCGCCGATGAAACCCACCGTTGTCCCGCGCTCAATCGTAAAGCTGATGTCCTGCAGCGCGTGGAGGTCATCGTGGACGCGAGGCTGTCGCCAGCGCCCAAAGTTGACCAGCAATTCCTGAAACGAGCGCGAGCGTCCCCGGTGCAGGTCGAAGGTTTTGGAAACGTGGTCAAAAACGATGATAGGTTCTGCCACAGACTATCCCGCTTATCCCTGTCGCCGCCATATCAGCAACAACACGATACCCACCAGCAGCAGCCCCACGCCGCCGAAGAACAACCACGCACCGCCGCCCAACGCATCGGACGCCGGCGTACCCTCGATCGGCGCGGTCGTCGCTGTCGGTTGCTCCACTGTTGTTGTCGCGGCGACGCCTTGCGCCTTCACGGTTACCGTCACCGCCGCAGAAGGCGCCGCACCATCCGTGGCCGCTTCGGTGGAAGTTGCGCCGCCTGTTGACGCACTTGTAGGAGATGGACCCGGCGCGGTCGTCGCTTTCCCCGGCGTGGCCGTGGATGGCATGGCGGTTGCTGCCGCGCTTGTTGTGGCGGGCGTACCGGCAGTCGTCTGGGTGGCGACTGGCGTTACGGAGGTTGGCGTTACGGTTGCGGGGACTGGCGTGAACGTCTTCGCGGGTGTGCTGACCACAGGACTTTGAGTAGCAGTGGGACCAGCAGGCGCCGGCGTGTTCGTCGGTTGTGTGACCGGCGGTTGTGTGACCGGCGGTTCGGTCGGCGGCTGCGTCGGAGACGGTGTCGTAGGCAGAGGCGATGGCGTCATCGTCGGCACAGTCCAGTTCTCCTGCAATGGACTCGCCGCCCAAGCCGTTGGCAGCATCGCTAAACCGGACAGCGCCGCCGTGATGAGCAGCCAGCCCGTCAATAACCAATATCGCTTATTCATCGCCTAATTCTCCTGTGCAAACTGATAACACACACTTAGCGTTTGATCCACATATAAATTTATCGCATAAGAAAGTGTCCCGGCTTGATATGCGCCTGGGATAGCCTGCGAAGCACATAATACAGCATTTTGAGGCATGTGCAAGATGACACGCGCCGGAACTCCTCGCAATCCAGCTTGCTTCTGCCACACCAGCCGATAGGTGAATGTGCCATCGGGATGACGCTGTACCACAGTATCCGGCAGGGTGTATGTGAAGGAGACGACAGCCCGCGACGCTGTCGGCATAAGTATCGCCTGCTCGAAGACGGCGTATGGTCCCTCTGACGCTGTCGAAACACGCGCCATGCCATCCCACGGTTGCTTGCTGGCGACGAATTCCGCCGCGATTGGATGACGGCTGGCGTCAACCAACTGCGCGCCTGGCGGCGCATAGAGGCGCAGATAGCCCCAGTAACAGCGATCCATCATCTGCGTATATTCGGGATCGTAGCGCGCTTCGGGGATGCAGGCGATGTCTATCTGGCTGGTGTGCGTGTAGGCGAGCGTCATCGTCGCGCGCGGCGGCAATTGGGTGAGATCAACGTCGTAGGTGAAGGCGCGATCGAGTTTGGCGCTGGCCTTGCTGTAGCCCAGGTTTGCCTCGACCACCAGCGCGTAATCGCCCTCCGGCGCGCGCAAACTGCCATCCCACCCCCGCGCCGCCAACACTGCCTGGACATTCGCATCCACAAAGTACATCTGGATGTGCTTCTCGCTGATGAGGTGTTGCCCGGCGCGCGCTAACGCCAGCCAATCCACGTCGCCGCTGGCGATGCGCGCCATCACCGCCTCGGCGAAGGGTTCCATAAAGGATTTGCGCTGCCGCCACCAATCGCCATCGAGCTGTCCATCGGCCGGCGCCCAGGCTTTGTAAAGATAGTCGAACAACGTCGCGCCAGTTACCGGCTCATCTGCGCCGGGCAGCGTCAGCGGACCGAGCGCGCTCACCAGCCCTTGTACCGCAATCTGATCCGCAGCAATGACGCCATCTACCGTGACCGAGCGACGCGGGCGATATAATTCTATCGCCTGGCGCGCCGCCGTCGGGAAATCGGGCGACCAGTTGCTGTCGCGGAAAACCAACAATTCGATGCCCATAAACTGGCGCATCGGCTCCGGCGCCAGGGGATAGGGTTGCTTGAAATCATCCGCAGCGTAACTGTCGGCAAACGTCATAGACGCGATCTTCCCGCCGGCGACTTGTACCTCCCCCGCCGCAGTGATAAAGCCGCCGCCGGGTCGCAATTCGCCTTCGTTGAGCAACACCAAGAGATAGGTGCGCGGGGCATCCAGGCCGAACAAAGCCGGCGCAGCGTCCGCCAGGGCTAAACCGTCATCCAGCAACGGCAGCAGTGCGCCGAGTTGCGCCAGCGGCTTCTGCAGACGATCCGGCATTGCCCGCACATCGAGCCTGGCGTAAGCGTCGCGCGCCCTGGCAACGGCAGATTGGGCGCGCGGCAGGCCTGGCGCAAGCCGCGTGAACACATCCGGCGCCATCTCCAACACCGACTCGCCAGCCTGATACGCCGCCAAAGCCGGTTCCGCCGCGTCCCACACTATCACGCCGGCCTCGGTCAATCCATCCGCCAGCGTCAGCAGCGCCGGCGCGTCGCCCGCCAGCGGCCCTACTTGCGGCAGCCAACGGAACGCCCGTCCCGCCCCGGCCAGCCAGCCAACGTTGCGCCGCAGCACGACTACATTGCGCCGCGTTTGGCGCAGCAGCGCGCCAAGCGTCGCTACATCGGTTTTCAGCGGATTGTCGTCCAGCCATGCCTGGGCCGTTTTGAGCGAATGCAGCAACGATCCGACCGCGATTGCGGATTGCACGCCCCACACCACGAGTAAAAGCGCGCCAAGCGCCGCCAACCCGATGGCTATTTTCCGTTTGTGTTGTGCGATTACGGACACGCCACACCCTCCCCCATAATCCGGCACAGAGGCCGTCCCGCCGCATAATCTTCTGGCGCAGCCACCTTAACGCCACTGCGCGCGAACACATACTGCCGGTAACTTTCTTGCCACCATAAGTTCCGGTCAATGACCAGCACATCGGGCCGCAGCCCCAGCGCTTCTTGCGCGTACCACAGGGCGAAGGTGTACCGGTCGCCCTGCGTCGTGATCAAAACAGCGTCCGCTGGCGTCGCCGCCAGGACTTGATTGTACCACATCACCGCCTCGTCATCGCGGTGTAGCGTGACGGTTTGCCAGTTCCCCACCAGCAGGATCAGCGGCAAAAGCAGCGTCGCCCACGCGGGCAGTCCCTTATCCACCAACCAACGCAAGCCCCGGGCCAGCAACGGGACGGCCAACGGCAGCAGCGGCAGCATATACACCAGCGAATCCGGCGTGGCGTAACCGATGGCGAACAGGCTCAGCAAGCCGCCCGCCGCCGCCAGTCCAAGCACTTCCCACCGCCGCTCCCGCCATCCCAACCACCCACCGAGCACAATCAACGCGCCGCCCACCGGCGTGAACTGCCGCGCCAGCAGCGCCGCCCACGCCGCCACGCGCGCGGGCCACTCGGCCCACGGCAGCCCGAAGGCGTAGCCGCGGTACAACCGCGCCGTCACCACGTCCCACCACCCGGCGAACGTGCGCAAATCCCCCCACGGCTGTGGCCAGCGCCCCAGAAGCGGCAGAAGGGCGTAGGGCAGCAAGCCGATAAGGATGCCAAAAACGTAAAACGTAAAACGTGAAACGTAAAACGTGAAACGTGAAACGTAATGCGTGAGATGCGACATGCGCTTGGACTGTCTGTCATCATCAATGAACAAATCAACCAGCCACAACGGAACGAGAAACATCAACGTCGGATGCACCGCCATCCCCAAACCGCACACCATACCCGCCAAAACCCAACGGCGATTCGTAACTCGCAACTCGCAACTCATAACTCGCAACTCGTCATTCGCCCACGCCGCAAAAAACGCCGCGGTGGTGTACACTTCCGTGATGAGCGCCTGCGACCAAAGCAGTGGGGCGAAGGCCAACGCGAGAGCAGCCGCAAGCACAATCCAGGGGGATTTTTCCTGGCGTTGAAGCGTGAGTGCGGTCAGCGTGACCGTCCCTGCCACCATCGCCGCCGAGAGCAGGTTGAGCCGCCACGCCGGATCGCGCAGCGGCAGGAGCACGAAAACGCGTGCCAACGTCAAGTAGAGGGGAAAACCTGGCGGATGAGGGAGGCGCTCTGTCGCTGCCGCCGCGATAAAATCGCCGCCGTCCGCGCCCCAGTGCGCCCACGTGAGCGAGGGGGCCAGTGTTGCCAGATAAACGAGCAGCGCCGCGCCGCCCGCCGCCCACGGCAGTATACGCTTGTCCGAAAATCGAAAGTTAAAAGTCGGCAAACACATCACCATTCAACGCTTGCAGCAGAGCAAAATCATGATTCATGATCCTCGTGCTCTGCCAATCTGCCGCAGCAGCCCGAACGCCAGCCCCAAACCCTGCACAACCACGCGCAGCAACGTCACGCCGGGCCAGATCGCCGCCACAGCCCAGTCGCGCCGCCAGGCCCACCGCACGAAAGGCAATGTCGTCGCCACGAAGAGCGCGCCCACAAGCAGCACCGCGACCCACGCAGGCGGCCAGAACAGGCCAATGCCCGCCGTCAAACCGAGCAGCGCCGCCAACGCAAACTGCGATTTCAACGCGGGATCAGTGTGCGTATCGCCGGTGATTTTGTCGGGGTAGCGGACGTAGAGCAGCGCGCGCCAGTAGCCGAAGCGCGCTTTACGGACCAGATAGCGTCGCAGCGTCGCCGGATGCCGGTGCCAGACCCAGGCCTCCGGCGCAAAGACGAGCCAATGCCCCGCTCGCGCCAGCCGGAAAGAAAGATCTACATCTTCCGCCGAAGGGATCGGGAAAGCGGTGTCGAAGCCGCCATACGTCACGAGCAGCGGGCGGCGATACGCTGCCGCGTAGGTATCCACGAAGTCAATGCATGGCAATTCAGCCATCCGCGCGTAGCGAATTTCAAACTCCAACTGCACCAGCCGGGCAATCAACGACGACTGCCGCGTGCGATACGTGCCTTTGACGCCCATCACCTGGAGATCGGCGAACGGCGCGACCATACGCGCGATCCAATCGTCCGCCGGTTCACAATCGGCGTCGGTGAAGAGCACAATCTCGCCCTGCGCCGCCGCGATGCCAGCGTTGCGCGCCGCCGCCGGCCCGCCGTGCGGAACGCGCACCACGCGATCCGCGCCGGCCGCTTGCGCTACATCGCCCGTGGCATCGGTGGAACCGTCGTCCACGACGATGATCTCGTAACGCGCCCGGTCTAGCGTCTGCTGCGCCAACGCGCGCACGCAGTCGCCGATCACAGCCGCCGCTTGATAGGCTGGCACAATCACCGAGTATTCAGGCTGCGCCATGCATCCTCCGCGCGATTTGCGTCCCCAACGCCAACACGCCCGCCGTGACCAACGGCGGCCCCATCACCACGAGGTGCAGCACCAGGCCAATCGCCAGCGCCAGGTCGTAAGGCACGTCGAACAGCCCCAGCGCGACCACGCACAGCCCCTCGAAGACGCCCAGACGCGCCGGGGTCGGCACAACCGCGTTGCCAACCATCAACGCCGCCAACAGGAAGACAGCGGCAACCGGCATATTGACGCCAAACGCCCGCATGACGGCCCAATTCGAGAGCGCGCCGCAGCCCCAATACACCACCGTCCACAGGAAAACGCGGCCCGATGCCTGGGCGCTTTGCAATGAGTTCAGCCCTTGCGCCAATCGCTGCAGACGCGGCAGCAGCGCCTTGTCCCATCCCGCCGGAAAGCGCGCCAGAATGAGCGCCGCCCAACGGAACAACACATCCTGCCAGCGCAGCCCGGCCCACAATACCAGCCCGCCCACCAGCAAAATGCCCGCCGTGCTCCACGTCGAACTGGAGAACCACGCCGGTAAAGGCGCGAGCGCCAGCAGCAACAGACCGCACAACAACAGCGCCAGCAGATCCCAGACCTTTTCGAGCGCCACGCTTCCCAACGCTTCCGACGCGCCCGTTCCACCTGCGCCGTTATCGCCCGGACGCACCCACATCGCGCGCACCAGGTCGCCGCCGCGCATCGGCAGCACCAGATTCGCCACCTGCCCCACCAACAACGCCGTCAGCCCCGGCCAAAAGCGCAGATCAGAACGCCACAGCAACGCCTGCCAGCGCCACACCCGCGAGAAAAACGTCCCCACAATCGCCAGCACGCCGACCGCCACCCAGGTGTAATCCGCCGACCGCAGCGCGCTGAGCACCTGCGCCCAATCCAACTCGCGGATCAGCAGCCACACCGACACGATCATCACGCCGAGGCTCAGAACCCAGCGCAGCACACGCGCGCGCGCTTTCAGTTGCTCAATCCAGGTCCTCATCAGTCGCTCACGTAAGAAATCCAGGTTCGTCCAAGCGGCGTCCAGCGTCCATTCTCATCCACCAGGTTGCCGGTGGGATGAACCCAGTAATACATGCTGAACCAGCACCAGCGCTGCACCAGCCGTCCGCCATCGCTCGGATCGCCCAGGCCGCCATCCGCCGCCGTCAGAAAGAAGCGCCACGTTTCGCGCATAAATTCGGCCATCCGCTCCAGCGGGAAGCCGTAGTCCTCCGGCATCGGCACGCCGAACTCCGAGACGATGAGCGGTTGTCCGCCGTAGCCCCGCGCCGACATCCAACGGCGAAAGTCGTAGATTTGCGACCGGAAGACGGCGAGGTTGCCGGAATCGTCAATGCTGAACAGCACGCCGGTATTGTCGGGGATGCCGGGTGGAATGTCCACGCCCCAGGAATTGCGTTCCTCACGGAGCATGTAGTTATGGATGTGCCAGGCCTGCGCCGGAAGCGCCGCGCCGAATTCGTTGCGGTAGGCCTCCAACACGAGATCGAGATAGCGCAGGCGCAGCGGCGTGGGCTGCGCGATGCCGCCGGCCGCCACCACCGCTGACGGGTCGCCAGCCTTGATCGCGGTGTAGGCTTCGTGGTACAGCCGCGCGTAGGTCGCCGGGTCCACACTGTCTTGCCAGCGCACATCCGGCTCGTTGGAGATCAACCAGGTGGAGCCGGGGCGCGCTGCCGCCACCGCGGTGAGCGTCGCAGCGGCGGGCGAGAGTTTGCCGCCGCCCATCCGCACCGTGGGCATGTAGATCACGCCCGGCGGCAGGACCGGCGAACCCCGCGCCGCCCAATCCATCACCCAACCGGCGCGCAATGTGTTCAGCTCATAGTTGCCCGTCGCGCCACCCGGCAGTGAGACGCCGAGCCGGAACCGCTCGTGCGCCGGGACGGTGAAGCCCGCTGGCGCAACCGGAACTGGCGTCTGCGTAGGGGGCACTGTTGCTGTCGGGACAGGCGTTTCGGTGAACGTGGCAGGGTCTATGGTTGGGCGCGGCGTGACCGGGGCGCGCGTAACCGGCGGCGCAGGACGCGGCGTCGGCGTAGAGGTCGGCGCTGGCGTGAAGGTAGCGGTCGGCTCCGGCGTGGGTGTCGGTGATATTTTGGGCTGCGGCGTCCGGGTGGGCACCAACGGCTCCGGCGTTGGCGTCGGCGTCGGTGTATGCGTCGGGAGAGCGGTGGGAGTGCGCGTCGGCGCGTCGGTGGATGCGGGAAGCGGCGGTTCTGCCGTCGCCGGTCGCAGCGCAGGTGCGCCCACCACCATCAACACCGCCCCAGCCACAATCAGCACAGCCGCCGCCAGCAGCAAACCATAAGATTTCCTGGCGGATCGTTTTACCGACATGCCATCTCGCCCCCTCATCTTCCGTTTTACGTTTTACGCTTTACGCTTTACGTTTTATTGGCCCGCCATAGGCCGCAACGTCGGATCCCCCAACAGCACAAAGCTGATTTCCGCGTCCTTCGACTGTGCAGCGCGCCAACCGGCCAACAACGCATCGCCGACGGTCGCGCCGTCGAGCAGCGCGCGCTGGAAAGCCAGCGCCATCGCCGACTGGTCGCTGGTTGACGTCTCGCCGGTCGGCCCGACGAGGGCCACGACGCCTTTCGGGTGGCGCAACCAGGCTTCGCTGAGGCCCGTCTGGGTGGGGTGGCCGAAATTCGCGCACAGGCACGTCCACGCCGCCACCACCGTCGGCCCATCCCAGGCGCCGGCGTCATCCACGGTGAGGAACTTCTCGTCGCCGAGGACAGGCAGGCTGCCGTGCCCGCTGTAGACCAGCACGCCGGGCGCAGCGCGCAACCAGCGCAGCAAGTCGCGGCGGGTGTCGGCCTCATCGTCACCCAGGCGCAGGTCGGGCGACGAAAGGGCGGCCAGGTCATTGGTCAGCGTGACAAACTCAGGCTCGTCGTCGTGCAGCAGCGCCAGACGCGGGGTCGGCTTCCAGGCCAGCGTTTTAGCGACCATCGCCTGCACCTCCGCGACGGTTGACGCGGGGAAGCGCCCCACCGCCAGCAGCGGCGCGCCGTCGTCGCCGAGCGCCAGCGCGTGATCGGAGGGTGTGTCGCCGACGAAGAAGGTGCGCACCCAGCCCGTGGGCACGAGGGTGGACGCTGCACTCCACAGCGCGTTGGGGTTGGCGGAAGCGTCGCCCACCAGGAGCAGGTAGCGCAGCCGTCCATCCGTGTGCAGGGCCGCCGCCGCCGCGCGGATGGCCTCCGCGTCAGGCTTGCCCACGCCGAAAGCGTCGTAGACCTGCTCCGGCGACAGGACAGCTACAGATAGTCCTTCCGCCGTGCGCGCTTCGAGCAGCGGCGCGAGCGCGGTGTGGAAGAGGCGCGGCGCAACGATGAGATAATCGGCGGCCAGCAATGCCGACTGGTCAACAGTTTCGCGCGGACGCGCAATGTCGGGGGCGGGAGCAGCTTCGAGCGCGCCAAGCCAACCGTGATCTCCGGCGCGCTGTTCGACGCACACGCGCCCATCGGCGGGACGCTTGATCAACCCGCCGCGCACCGTCCCATCCTGTCCCGCCAGCAGCACGGCGACGCGTTCCGCCGCGACACCTTCCCAACACGCCGCCGGTTGATCTCTGGCGATCCAGCTTTCCCATCCGCCCGTATGGACGAGCGCCCGCTGCCACGTCACACCGACGCCATCCAGCCAGGTCACTTCGACAGGCGCTTCAGTGTCGCCGGGCATCGCCAATACAAGTTCATTGTCGCCGTTGCGCGGCGAGGGGGCGACGACTTCCCACGTTTCGAGCGCGCTGCCATCCCAGAAATGATCGTCCACCACCGCGCCATTCCACAGCACGCGGATATGATGATCGGGGTCTTGCGGCATACTGCTCTGCCCCCAAAAGCGCAGGGTCAGCGTGACGGGCGCAGCGAGCGCCTCGGTCAAGGGAAGGGTGAGGGTGAAAGCGGGCGCAGTGTTGAAGGATGTCCACAGCCAGTTCGCGCCTTCGGGGGCGGTTGGACGATAGGTGATGTTTTGTTCCAGCCAGAGGGTGGCCGTCGTCGCGGTCTGAGACTGGGGCGGAGCAGTCACGATGTAGACTGGCGCAGTCGCGGCGCCGGCTGAGTCCAGGCTGAGGTGATAACTGCCGACCGGGCCGAGGTGTCCCGGTTCAACAACGCCGTAAAACAACAGGCCAGGTCCAGCGGTAGAGTCCAGCCAAAAGGCCGGGACCACCGCATCCTCACGCGCCAGACGAATCCGGGTGGGGTCAAGTTTCTGAGGATCGAGGCCCTGAGCGCGCCACCATGCGGGGCCAAGCCAGCGAGGACCGGCGCTGCGCACGAGCAGGGTCCATCCGGCGGTGACATCGCCGGGCGTGGATGGCGCGGCGACCGGCGCAGACCGACATCTCGCCACAGTCACAAGCAGCAGGAGCGTGATAACGCCCCACAACCGGCGTTTCACGGGCGGCGCTTCCACATCAGAATGCCTGCGCCCATGAAGCCCAGGCCAACGATCCCGCCGACCACCACCAGCCAGATGGAGAGCGCCTTGTCCGCCTTCACCACGCGCGAATTGCCTTCCACAAGCGCGCGCGTCGAACTGAGGCGCGGTGTGGGCAACGGCGAGAGCGGCGCAGATGATGTTGTCGGTGAGGGGAGCGGCGTATCCAGCGGGACAGGCGTCGGGAGAGGCGGCGGGGGAGGTGTGGGCGTCAACGTTGCCGGCGCGGTGGCGATGACGGGCGGACGAGTCGTTGCGCCGGGCATGGGGGTGAACGTGGGCGTCGCAGATGATTCGATGGGCGGCAAGACCAGGCGCGGCGTAGAGGTCAACGTGGGCGTCCCGGCGCGCGGCGTCGTGCATACGCCGGTCACATTGAGTGTGATGACAAAATCCTCGGTAGCGCCATCCTGATACTTTACGGTGAGGGTGTGCGATTCGGTGGCGCAGGGGCAAAAAGTCCGCGCGCCATCCCCTGGAACGCCAACGTTGTCGAAGTACACGGCGCGGATGTTGCGCGTCTGCCATTGGAGGGTCGCGCACTCTCCGGCAGGCAAATCCGTTTTGTCAGCCCAGAAGCGGACGTTGGGATTGGGCGTTGTGGTGGGCGCCGGCGTGCCGGTTGCCGTCGCAGTGGGCGTGATGGTCGCTGTGGGGGTGATCGTCGGCGTGGTGGAGGTCGGCGCCGGCGTGAACGTCCGCGTTGGCGAAGGCGTCAGAGAGGGAGTGGCATTGAGTGGGACGGTTGCCGAAACCGGATCAGTGAGGCTGCCGAGCGCGCCGCTGGCCGGTACATCTTCTATTTTGTAGTAGTAGGTGACGCCGGGCGTCACATCGTTATCCACATAGGAGTAGAGCGCGCCCGCCCCTTCATCCAACGAAGAGATGAAAGCGGAGATGCGCACGTATTCCCCCACCGCCGAGAGGCTGCGCCGGACGTAGAAGCCCAGATTGGCGGTTTCGCTGGCGGTCTCCCACTTCACGGTGATGGAAGTGAGGCCGGCCTCGGCAGTGACACTGGTGATGGTGACAGCGGCCCAGACCAACGACGCGATAAGCAGCAGGGCGAGCGCCGCCAGGAACAGCGCCTTGACGCGCCGCAGCGCGCCCCACACATCGCCAAAAGCACGGTGCCCGGCAGCCAGCACCCTTTCGCGCCGCAGTTGGCCCGGCGTGCGGCGATAGAAGCAATGTCCATCGCGCTGCGCTTCAACCACGCGGCCCAAAACGGCCTCCGGCGGCCAGGCGGGGTCGAAGGCGCGATGACCATCGCCTTTGGTGACGATGCGGCCTTTACGCCATCCCAAATAGCGATGCAGAAAGCCGCCGCGCAGCGCCACCCAATCGCCGGGCGCGAGCGTCTCCACTGCGACGGGGTGAACCAACACCTCGTCGCCTGGACGCAGCGTCGGCAGCATACTCTGCCCACGCACACGCAGGCGCGTCGGGCCAGGCAATGTGTCCGTTAGCGCATCTGACCAGATCATGGCCTCATCTCCATATCAGCGATTATACTTGAAAGAGGGATGATTGCAATGGGGGGGGAGGGGTGTGGGGGTGTGAGGGTGTGAGGGTGTGGGGGTGTGGAGGAGTAAGGGAGTGAGGGAGTGAGGAGGCGTGAGCGTGGTTGTGGTCAGCGCCCTCGTCTAGTTCTCTGGTTCCGCTCAGCGCCCCCGTCTAGTTCTCTGGTTACTTCCGCTCAGCGCCCCCGTC
>DAOLUH010000007.1:0-37377 GCA_035420085.1 Anaerolineae bacterium | reverse complement strand
CGTCTAGTTCTCTGGTTACTTCCGCTCAGCGCCCCCGTCCCGGGGGCGCGAAAGCTCCGCTCAGCGCCCCCGTCCCGGGGGCGCGAAAGAACGCCGGGCCGCCATCGCCCGTTCCCGAGACGGGAACGGGGAGCGCGCTCCCATCTACTTCCGCTCAGCGCCCCCGTCTAGTTCTCTGGTTACTTCCGCTCAGCGCCCCCGTCCCGGGGGCGCGAAAGAACGCCGGGCCGCCATCGCCCGTTCCCGAGACGGGAACGAGGAGCAGGTGGCAGGCGCGACATTGATTGCTTTGCATATCCGCCGTGCTATAATTGAAACACGGTGGCGCGTGCAAACGTTCCAACATTCCAACGCGCTAACGTTCAAACGTATCGAAAGGAGCCGCCAATGAGCCTGAATGTGGTGATTTTAGCCGCCGGAAAGAGCGCGCGGTTCGCGTCGCGCGTCCCCAAAGTCCTCCATCCGTTAGGCGAACGCCCGATGATGGCCTACGTCGTCGAACTGGCGACGCAACTCGCCGCGACCCCGCCGGTCATTGTGGTATCCCCAGAGACCGAGGAGGCCATCCGCGCGTGGGGCGGCGAGCGCGTGCGGTATGTCGTCCAGCCGGAACCGCTCGGCACGGGGCACGCGGTGCTGCAAGCGCGGTCGCTGCTGGAAGGGCAAGCCGAGCACGTGCTGGTGCTCTACGCCGATACGCCGCTCGTGCAGGAGGCTACGCTGCGCCGTCTGGTGGAACAGCATCGGGCGCGGCAGGCTGCCGTGACGATTCTCACCGTCGAGGGCGCGGTCTCGTGTGGCTTGGGGCGCATCGTGCGTGACGCTTTAGGGCACGTCCGCACCATTGTCGAAGAGGTGGAGGCGACGCCGGAGATCGCGGCGCTCCACGAGATGAACAGCGGCATCGGCGTTTTTGCCGACGCGGTGCTGTGGCAATGCCTGGAACAGCTCGAACCAAGCCCACGGAAAGGCGAGTATTACCTCACCGATGTGGTCGGGATGGCCGTCGCCGCAGACCGGACGGTGGAAACGCTCGTGGTGGAGGATCCCGATGAGGCCATCGGCGTGAATACGCGCGTTGATCTGGCGCTGGCCGAGGCCGCGCTGCGCCGGCGCATCAATGAACGCTGGATGCTCGCCGGCGTCACGCTCATCGATCCGGCCAGCATCTACATCGGCCCAGACGTAACGCTCGGACAGGATACCGTCATCCAGCCGAACACGCACCTGCGCGGCAAAACGATCATCGGTGCGGGATGCACCATCGGCCCCAACAGCATCCTTGAGGGCTGCACCATCGGCGACCGCTGCGTGGTGCTGGCTTCGATGCTGGAGTTCGCGGTGATGGAGGAGGACAGCAATATCGGCCCCTTCAGCCACCTGCGCAAGGGCGCGCGGGTGTGTCGCGGCGCGCACGTCGGCAATTTTGGCGAAATGAAGAACAGCACGCTCGGCCCCCACGCGAAGATGGGGCACTTCAGCTACCTGGGCGACGCGCAGGTGGGCGAAGATGTCAACATCGGCGCGGGGACGATTACGTGCAACTTCGACGGGGAGCACAAGCATCCCACGGTGATCGAGGACGGCGTCTTCATCGGCTCGGATTCGCTGTTGATCGCGCCACTGCGCATCGGCGCGGGGGCGAAGACGGGGGCAGGGTCGGTGGTGACGCACGACATCCCGCCGCGCACGGTGGCCTATGGCGTGCCCGCGCGCGTCCGCAAGCAGCTTGATGAAAGTCCGCCAGAGCACACCGAGGATAAAAATTCGTCAGCAGATTGAGCAGATTGAGCAGATTTTCAGCTCCCAATCCGTGTGTTCTGTGTATTCTGTGGTCCATCTTCAAAGGAACGTAGATAGTGACAACAAACAAAGCGCAGGCTAACGATACTCCGAGTATTCATGCGGCGCAGCTTGTGGCGCAGGCCATTGCGGCGCTGCGGCGCGCTTATGCCCCCTACTCCGGCTATCCGGTAGGCGCGGCGGTGTTGGCTGATGATGGGCGCGTGTATACCGGTTGCAACGTCGAAAACGCTGTCTATCCGCTGACGATGTGCGCGGAGCGCGTCGCCATCACCAAAGCGATCTCCGAGGGGGCGCAGCACATTCTGGCGGTTGCCGTCGCCACGGCGAACGGCGGAACGCCTTGCGGCGCGTGTCGCCAGGTAATGCGTGAATTCGGTGAACCGGAGATGCCGGTCTTCATCGCGCAGCTCGACGGCAGCTACCGGCGACGCACGCTCGCGGACCTGCTGCCCGAAAGTTTCTCTGCCATTGATTTGGCTACGACGCAGCGCAAAGGAAATCCCGCCGGAAAAGTCAACGGGGTTACGGAATAATACGAAACGCACCATCCAGCGCGTAGATGCTCAAGATCATGCCCATGCCAATCCGCACCGCATCCCTGGACCCTCAAGATCGCGCAGCGTATCAAACGACGGTTAACGCCCGGCTCGATGCCATGACGTTGGACGCTCTCCCGCGCGTGGCGCTGGTTTCCGGCATCTTACACCTGGCTGGCATTGCCTACCGCCTGCTGGCCCCAGAACGCCTAGCCCTCTCGGTCATGCTGCTCATCATCTCGGCGCTGCTGTCGTTCGCGCTGTATAGCGCGCTGCGCGCGTGGCCCCTGGCCCCACGCCACGCGCCCGCTGTGACAGCGGCGCTGGTCGCGCTGGCGCTGCTCAATGCCTTGTACCCGCTCTATGTGACCGGCGACACGCGCGCCACTGTGTTGTTGATGCTCCTCAACATCAGCGCAGGGCTGCTGTTGGTGCGGACGCTGTGGTTTGGGGTGGTCGTGGGCCTCGGTCTTGCCGGATGGTTCGCGGCGTGGCGCGTTTTTTCCGCGCAGGCGGGATGGGGAGACGCTGGCGGCGAGCTGCTCGCGGCGTCGCTGCTCGCGGCGGCCGTTCACATGGTTCGGCGCGCCAATTGTCGCCACATCGCGCACCTGCACCTGCACAACGAAGCACAAATGGCCGCCATCCAACGGCGCATCGCCCAGGTGGAGACTAACCGCGCCATCGTCGAACACTTCAGCGCGGTCACCGACCTGGACACGCTGGTGCAACACGCGACAGACATCATCGGCTCACACTACGGCTGCACCTACGTCGGCATCTTTTTGCTGGATGAGAAGACCGGAGAGTTGGTGGCCCGCGCCGGGACCGGCAGCGCAGGACGGGCGGCGATCCAGAGCGGCGCGCGCATCAAAGTCGGGCGGGGGATCATCGGCTGGGTGGCGGAAAACCGGCGCATAGCCTACGCGAGAGATACGGCGCGCGATCCACGCTTCGTGATCTGGGACCTGCTGCCCGACACGCGCTCGGAACTGACCCTCCCGCTGCACGTGGACGAACACCTGCTCGGCGTGTTGGACGTGCAGAGCAACCGGCCCAACGCCTTCCACGACGAAGACGTGACCGCGCTGCACCTGCTGGCCGACCACATTGCCCTGGCCGTACAGAACATGCTGCTGCGCCAGATCGACCGGGATCGGCACCGGCTGATCGAAACGCTGCATCACGTGGGACGGGCGCTCTCCCGTCCGATGGACACGCAGGCCGCGTTTGACATGATCCTGCAGCAGCTCGCCAACGTGATCCCCTACGACCGCGGCTCGATTATGCTGCAAAATGATACGCTGATGGAGCTGGTCGCAGCGCGGGGCTTCCCCGGCAGCAAACGCGCCTTCCGCTGGCGGGTGCCGATACGGGCCGGTGACGTTTTTGACGAGATTCGCCGCACCCAACGGCCGCTGGTGCTGGATGATGCGCTGCGCCGCGCAGATTGGTTCCATCTGCAAGACCTGCTGCCCGCGCGCAGTTGGATCGGCATCCCGCTGATCCACGAGGATAAAGTGATTGGGATGCTTTCGCTGGCGCGGGAAACGTACACGCCCTTCACCGAGGATGAGATCAATTTCGCGGCGGTATTCGCGTGGCAGGCCACGATCGCGCTGGAAAATGCGCGGCTGAGTGTGGAACTCGCGCAGATGGCGAGAAGGGACGACTGAAGTCGTTACTACGCAGGAACTCGCGCAGATGGCGAAGAGACGACTGAAGTCGTTACTACGCAGGATCGCGCGCAGATGGCGAAGAGACGACTGAAGTCGTTACTACGCAGGATCGCGCGAAGGGACGACTGAGGTTGTTACTACGCAGGACGTGCTGCGGCGTGCCGACGCCGGGAGATGATCACGAGCAGGGCAGCCAGCCCGCCCAGGAGAACCGGGAGTAGTGTGGCGCGCGCAGAGAGCGTGCGCAGCCGCACCGCCGATGGCGCGCTCGCCCCGGCAACGCCGGCCGGGCCGTGGAATGTGCTCACACCCTTCACGTCGAGGTCTTCCAGCTTGTAGAAATAGACCCCGTCTGGCTGCACATCCGTATCGAGCCACTCGTAGTAACCGCCCAACAC
This sequence comes from Anaerolineae bacterium, assembly GCA_035420085.1. Lineage (GTDB taxonomy): Bacteria > Chloroflexota > Anaerolineae > B4-G1 > SLSP01 > DSWT01. Next base: position 32,958 of record DAOLUH010000007.1, on the reverse strand, counting down.
GGAGCCGGGGTTCTGTGGCGGGATGAGCGTCGCGTTCAGTCGCGTGTACGGCCCTTCGGCCGCCGTGCTGCGGTAGAGGTTAAAGCCCACGTTATCCAGCTCCGAGGCGGTCTCCCAGGTGACGAGGACGCCATCGTTCTGCGGTGTCACGTCGAAGGCGGCAAGGGTGACGGCGGTGGGTATGTCCACGGTGATGTCATTGCTGGTTAGCCCCACGTTCAGCTTGCCCACCTGTCCGCGCGCCTGTTGGGTGTACGTTCCATTGATACCGGGTACGTTCACCTTGAAGACCAATTCCAATATCCCGGACCCGCCGGCTGTGGCTGCCGGGACACGGTACGATACGCCTGGCTTGCCCCGCCAGAGCAACGTCCCCGTCGCATTCGGCAGCGGATAAAGGCTGGAGTTATCTGGCAGCACGCCGCTCGTCGCGGCGACGAAGCTGTTGAAGGATAAACCGCTGGCGAGCGTCACGGTGATGGTGTTAAGTTCCACCGGCTGGGTAAAGGAGTTGGAGAAGCGCACGGTGTAGGTCACCGTACCGGCCTGGGTTAGCCGCGTAGGGGTGATCGCGCTGGTGATATTCAACGAGAGGCTGGCGGTGGGAAAGGTGGAAAAGAGAATGCCGTACTTGTTCGAATATTTAGCCGGCGCTTCAACTACTGCCCACGGCGTGGAGGTGGTTTGCGCATAGCACAGCGCCTGCCAGTAATAGGTCATTTCTACACCACCACTACTGAGGCTATTATCAAAGTAAAGTTGATGTGTAGTCCCGTTGACGATCCCCGTAACCGTGGAAAGTGTAACCTTCGACGCAAGCAGGCGGAAGCAGGTGTCAGCGAAATTGCCGTCGCCTGTGGGTTGGAAAATAGCCCTGGTATTGCTATTAGCTAATTGATACCGCACTGCCTGTGTAAAGATCTGTCCCACGGCGATTTTACTTCCGGCAGTCACATTAGACAGAACTTGGGCCTCATTCGCTGTGTCAATGGCGGTTGCGGTTGTCAGAGAACCCGAATATCGGGCATCTCCGACCAGGTTGGCGGCGGAAACGGTGACGGTATACGTATCCGCCCGACTTGCTTCACACGTATAGCGCACGTACCAATATCCATAGAAGGTCTCTGCAGGTTGCAATATCCCAATGTAACGAACAGGATCGGCGGTCAAGGTGTAATAGGGGCCGGTGAAACCGCTCAACGTCGCCACGGCATTGGTCAACGGCTCCGTGGCGTTGTTCGTCACCCCCACCACAATCCACATTGCGTGGGGGCCGACGTAATTCGGCGCGCACGACTTATTGCTATCCAGCCAGGCCGTCGCGCCGCTCCTGGACACAAACGCCACCTGATTGGGAGCCACGACTGACGGCGCTGGCATAGCCGCCCCCAGCACACGCGCAGCTTCGTACCGCTGCGCGGCAATCGGCAGCGCCCACAACAAGGCGATAAACACCACGCCTCCGATGATTCCCAACATTCTTTTCGTCATACACGCCTCAACAATAAGTCCACAAACGAATGTACTCCCTAACGTTACCGCATATCATCATAATCGAAGCCAGTCCAACGAACATTTGCGTTTCGTTTGCATTTGATTACAACCGCATAACAAACCCGCGCTGTGCCCCATGACAATGGAGCGCGAGAAAGCTCTCGCGCTCCATTATCGACTTGTTTGGCTACTTCTGATCACGGATTTACGCCGATCAGCGATCAGCGTAAATCCGCGTCCTACACCATGTCTGACTTAGCGCCTCCGGCGGGACACATACGCGGCAGCCAGACCAAGCAGCGTCGTCAGTCCGAGCGCCAGCGGCGTCGTCGCGCCGCGCGCGGCGACGTTCCGCAGCCCAACCGCCGTGGGCGCGGTGATGACCGCCGTGCTGATCGGGCCGTGGAACGTGCTCACGCCCTTCACGTCGAGGTCTTCCAGCTTGTAGAAGTAGGTCACATCGGGCAGCACAGCCATATCGAGCCACTCATAGTAGCCGCCCATGACCGAACCGGGGTTCTGCGGCGGGATGAGCGTGGCGTTCAGTTGCGTGTAAGGCCCTTCCGCCGACTCGCTGCGGTAGAGATTGAAGCCCACGTTGTCCAGCTCCGACGCGGTTTCCCAGGTGACGAGGATGCCGTTCTCTTGCGGCGTCGCCTCGAAGGCGGCGAGGGTGACGGCGGTGGGGTTTTCGTTATACTTCCAGTAGTCTTCCACCTCACCATTGGTGACCGCGCCAACCGGCGAAAGCACCGCTGGGGGTGACTGTGTGGCGTAGATGCGGAAGCGTATGTAGATACGGCCCACTGTGGCCCCGGTCGTAATGTTAAAAGTATGTGTACCGGCAGAGAGATTGCCAAACTGAATCAGCTCAGTCGCCTCGAACTGACCATTGCAGTTCCAATCGAACCAGCCAGCAACAAAAGGTGTATAGGTGGGGGACTGATCGGTCACGGTGATTTGGATCGTCGCTACTTTCCCTGCATACCAGGCGGTCGGGAATTCGATTCCATCTTCGTCGTCCGAACCTGTACCGTCGTCGCCGTTGTTTGCGCCACCGCCAATGCCAGCATCCGGATTCGGCGCGCCATCGGCCTCGCCATCCCAGGTTGCGCCCAGATAGATGCTCGGTGCTCCACCACCTACTGGCCCAATGTGTATGGGGCCTTCAAAGGAGAAGGGGGTGTAGTAGGCCGTAGCCTTTTCACCCGCGCCGAAGTCGTAGGACAGGGGCAGGTCGCCCAGGTCCATGTTGGCGTAGAAGCCGTAGTCCTGCGTGAGTCGGTCTGTGTCACTTGAATTGACCACAGCGTTGGTATTACAGCCAGGAGTTGAGGTATTGGAGTAGGTTCCTGCTGTGCAGTTCAGGTCGCCGTCGTCGTTAGTCACGTCGGTCATATTGGGCTGCGCGGCGGCATCGTTCTGCTCATCGGGTTCGTAGTACAGCGTCATCCCGGACATCTGCCCTACCGGACTCACCACTGTGCGGTAGTTACCGGCAGCCAATCCATAGAAGTAGTATGCACCGGCATGGGCATCGTCGGCATCGTTAGCACTGCCATCATTGTTGACGTCCAGGCGCCCATTAAAAACCTTGTAACCGTAGAACACCCCGTTATCATCCGCGGTACCGTTGCCATTCAGGTCAAGTTTACCGTCAATGACCGTGATCCCTTGCCACACACCGTCGTCAAGAGGCCCGTAAGTTCCATCACCATTCATATCCACGTAGCCATCAACGATACGGCGCAAGGTGATCGTCGAAGCCACCGGTAAGGCGCTGTCGCCGGCATCACCACACACATTCATGTTGGTATAGCTGCAATCCAGCCGCCACAGGTAAACAGGTACATTGCCGAGGCCCAGGTCGCCAGAGGTATACAAACCTCCATTAGCGCCCGCATCAAAGAACACGGTTCCGGCGATGACGGTACTGCCTGAGTAAGCGTACCCGAAGTCAGCAGTGAAATTGCTTCCGCCGCCAGACAAAGTAACCTGGGCAAGATTGGGCGTGCTTGTGCCATCCAAATCATAATTCGGTGTCACGCCGACGGGATAGTCTGGGTCGCTGGCATTGACCTGAACATAATAGGTACCATCGGCCAACCCGCCAAAGGTGTACTTGCCGTCCGAATCGGTCGTTGTCGTGATGACCCCGGTTGTGCTGGCATTACATGGCGTCGTGGTACACAGCCAGACTGTCACATACGGGATGCCCGGTTCGCCGGCGTCCTGGGTGGTGTTGCCATTGGTGTTGATCCACAAGGTATCGCCGATGACGCCGAGCGGTTTGTAGCCAAAGTCCTGACCGTAGTCCATCTGCCCCAGGCGCAACGGGACTTGGGAGACATTGTTACATTTGTCGTAGCCCACTCCCGTACCGCACGGCGGATAGGTGGGGCGCGGGGTGATTGTCTTATCCCACGTCGGGCCATCGGGATCGTAGGTGAGCGTGAACTTGGTGCTGTTCAGAGGCTGCCCGCTGTTAAACATCGTGGGGTCAATCACCACCAGATAGGGTTTGTTCGTCGCGCTGGCCGGCAGACCGATGAAGCGGTAGATACCGCCGCTATCGGTGGTTACACTGTCGCCCGTATTACCCGCTACACCATTGCCGTCGTAGTCGTAGATGGTATCGCCGACATTCAGGATGCCGTCGTTGTTCTGATCAATGTACAGCCAGACCTTAACGCCGGGGATGCCCGGTTCGCCCGTATCCCACGAGCCGTTGCCGTTGTTGTCCTGCCAGATGAGGTCGCCGATGGCGCCGTTGGTGTAGCCGAAGTCGGCGTCGGTGTAAGCCTGCCCGGTGGTCAGTGTGACCTTGTGCTGATTCTCGGTGCCGGGCGGCGTCTGGATGTTGGTCTGCTGCAAGGCGTAAAGGGCGTCGGTGTTCTGGTCAAAGTTGGATGGCGGGACCTGGACGATGTAGCTGCCGGCCGGTAGCTTCGTGAACTGGTACATCCCGATCAGGCCGCTGCCATCGTCGGCGGTGGTGACGCTGCCATCGCGGTTCATATCCAGTTTGCCATCAATGACCGTGTAGGTCAGGTACAGGCCGTCGTCGCTCTCATCTGGAATGGCATAGGTTTCATTGTCAGCCGAGGTGATGCCGCCGACGCCGTCAACATTCAACAAGCCGTTGATCACCGTGTACCCCAGATAAGTGCCGACATCGCCGGTATCGCCATTTGTGACGCCGTCATTGTCCATATCCACATAGCCTCTGATGATGCGCCTGCCATAGAAGTAGCCGGTATCGTCTGCTTCGCCGGTGACGCCGTCGCCATCCACATCCACGAAACCGGCAATCACCCGGTAGGCGACAATGCCATCGCCATCCATATCCAAACGCCCATCGAAGACTTTGACGCCCACCAGACCGATGGTGGTCACGACATCATCGCCTGCATCGGTGCAGGAGACGCCATCGCCATCTACGTCAATACAGCCATCCACGACCTGATAGTTGATCGTGGTTGAGGTGTCGATGATGATGGCATCCTCGGGGTCCAGCACGCCGTCGCCATCCTGATCCTGGTACAGGTACACCGCGACACCGCCGATGCCCACCTCATAGGGGTCCTGGATGCCGTCCGCATCGTTATCGCGCCAGACCCGGTCGCCGATGGAGGCCGTGCCGTAGGGTTTGTAGCCAAAGTCGGCGTCGGTATAGTTGGAGCTGCCAAGCGTCACCATGTCCATCGAATCGCACACCGTGCAGGCCACATTTTGCTCATCCGGATCGGCCGTTTGCCGGTAGCCACTCGGCACATCGGAGGTGTCAACCGCGACGATGTACTTGGTGTTCCCTGCCAGTTGGGTGAACAGATACTTGCCCAACAGGGTGCCATCCGTGTCGTCGGCTGTGCCGTTACCGTCCAGGTCGAGTTTGCCGTCAATGACCGTGTAGCCGAGCAGTTTGCTCGCGCCGGAGTCATCGTTCGTATTCACGACGCCGTCATTGTTCCAGTCCACGCCGCCGCCAATGATACGATAGCCCACAAAGCTGAGCCGGTTGTCGGCGGCGGTGATTTGTCCATCGCCGTTGATGTCCAACAGCCCGCCATAGACGTTGTACATCGTGGTGGTCGTGGCGTGGAGCTTGTCCACGGCAGCGTCAAAAGCGCCGTTGCCGTCGAAGTCGCGGTAGAGCCGCACCGTCACACCGCCGATGCCCTCTTCGCCGGCGTCCGGGCCGGGCCAACCATCGCCGTTCCAGTCCACGTAGACCGTGTCGCCGAGGGTCAGGCCACCTGTGTAGCCGAACAGGTCCGCGCTGCGCGCGCCGCCGTTCACCAGTGTGAAGGTGTTGGTGCGGCTATCGCAGTTAGTTGGGTTGCCGTAACACGCTCCGCCTTCGGGGTCGCCGCTTTGCGCCATCCCTGGCGGCGGCGTGACCACAACTCTGTAGGTTTGACTACCAGTTGTCGCTGGCACGTTGCTGAATTGATAGTATCCGTTAGCATCAGTGGTTGTTGAACTAACCGCGTTGCATGTGGGATCAGGATTGCACAGATACAGCGTCACCGTTGTGCCGGGGATAGGCGGCTCTTCCGGCTTGTCCCAGACGTTATCGCGGTCGTGGTCTTGCCAGACAAAGCCGGTGATGGTGCCCGCCGTCGCGTTGCGATAGCCGAAGTTGACCTGGGTTTTGTCGGCGTTTACATAGTTCAGTGTCTTGATGGCAGTCCCCTGGTCGTTCCATTCACCATTGCAGGCTGCATTGGGACAAGTCACACCGGTACCATTAGCTACACCCGACGCCTCTGCTGTTTGCGACGTCATCCCAGCAGGTAATGTTTGATTATTGGAACGCACCTGATAATAGCCTGGTCGTAGCCCGGTAAAGGTGTAGTCGCCGTTCTGATCCGTGTACTGGCTGGCGATCAGTTTCCATTCATAGCCCATGGCTGTACACGTCGAATTTTCATTCGTGTCCTGGGCAATAGGTAGGCCGGTGGCAGGGTTGGCGCATACATACAGATCCATCAACACATTCGGTAAAGCTCTATCTGTGCCGGGGATTGGGTCATAGCCACTGCCAGCAACCCACCCGATTGTGCCGCCAGTGTCAATCCAGGTTTTGCCGGAGATTTGGAAAGAGGCGAGGATAGGCACCTGCGCGCTGCTGTTCACCTGGTTCAATTTACGGCCATTGGAGAAGTAGGCGGCGTTCGCGTAAGCGGTGTTCGTCGTGCCCGGAGCAGCCACGGTCGCCAGCGCCTTGAACGTAACCGCCAGTCCCATTGTTTCGCCTGGCATGAGCGGCCCCACCTCGTTCCAGGTGATCAGCCCATTCGGCTGCGGCTTGGAGGTATCCACCCTGACGGAAGCCGCCGGATCGGCAGACACAAACTGGAGCTTGCTGGAGTCGAAGGTGTCCGTGATGGGCAGCGTGGCAATGACGCCATCCTCGCCGCCGCAGTCGGTCTTGTCCGTGGTCACCACGAACACGGCTGCGTCCACGCCGATTTTACCGCTTGGCGATGTACCTTTTTGGCCCGCCAGATACAATTCCACCAAATCGCTGCCGCTCGCAAAATCGGTTAACAACCATGTGCGATTAGCAGTCAAGTCCAGCTTGTACAGATATTCTGCCGGCGCTGCTTGAGTAAAATAGGTCTGGTTGAGCGTCTGTTGCGTAAAACCTGTTGTAACATTGTTATAGTAGGGGAAGACGTAAAAGCGGTCATTTGTATTAAACTCAACCAGTTCGGTCAGGTAAAGCCATAGCTCGACCCTGGTCACCGTCCCGCCGGTATTGGTGCCGATGTTAAATTGCCCGAGGCCCGTGCTATCCTCGTTGGTTCCTAGCGCCAATGCCGCGAGTAAGCTGTCAGGCATACCCACCGCGTAACCAGGATTCACCCAGGTTTCCTTAACAGGTCGCGGCGTATCCGTGCCGCCGGCGGGATGATAATGTCCAGCCGGAATCTTGTACTGGCAATACCCACCGAAGCTGCCCGGCGCAGTATTCGTCGCCTTGATGGAGAAAACCACGTTTTCACCCACATAAGCGGGTGAGGGTGAAGCCAACGATTTATTCAACGTCAATACGGGACCAAAGCCGAAGTCGGCGGTGCGATAGAAGGTGTTAGTGAGGCCACTCAAATCCACCGGGACGATTTTCGCCGTGGTCGGCGCGTAACCGTCCGGCAGATCGGTATCGGCAGTGTCCACCACCACCAGATACTTGAGGCTGGGCAGTTTGTTGTCGGCGGTCGTCGTACAGTTGCTGTCCGCACCGCAGCCAAAGCCGTAGTTGCCGTTCAATCCACCGTCTGTACCATAATTGGTGTTGGCCGCGGTTGTGGTCGTCGTGAACAGCTTGGTATCGCCCACATCCAACATGCCGTTGCCATTCTTATCCCAGTACAACCAGACGGTCACATTAGCGATGCCAGGGGTAGCGCCGTCGTCGGTCTGCACGCCATTTTTGTTTGCGTCGGCCCACACAAAGTTGCCGATACTGTTGGTGCCTTCAATGAGCGTCGTTGTGCTACCGCAGGCCAGGCTTATGCCAGCCGTCGCCAGTTTGGCGCACGCTTCATTGACCACAACGGGTGAGTACCCGCTGGTCAGATACGTCGTCGGCGCTTTGGCCTGGAACGTCGCTGTGCCGCCGCTCACCGTCGCGCCGTTCTTTTTGGGAAGGGGTGCTTTCAACTCCCAGCGGATGTAAACCGGGCTGGCCGTGGTGCTTTGCGGATTCGTGCCAGGGCAAGACGAGAAAACATCCGAGTTATTGCTACCGACCACGGATTCTTTCCAGGTGATGCCGTCGCGCGAGAACAGCAGCCGGTAGCCGCCGGTATAGTTGCTGAACGTCGCCGAGGCGGTGCCGCAGACATATTCCAGTCCATACGGCACCATATCCACAATGCCTAACGGCAAATTCACCCCATAGCCGCTACTCAAGGTGATACCGATGTCCGCATCTCCTGGGTTAGCAAATGGGATATTGTAAGTATACGTCGTATTAAGCGCCACCGAGGTCGGCCCGTTTTTGGAAATGGTCAGATCTGACTTTGGCGACGGCAACGGCGCCGGACCAGCGCCATAGTCCGCGTTGAACTTTTCGTTATCGCGCCCGGAGGCCACTTCTTGATATGGCGAAAGCCCTGTGTTGCACGGACCGCCCAACGCCAGGAAAGTGTAATACACGTATCCACGCACGCCGGTATTATCGCTCGGCAGGTTAGTGAAGTATAGTTTATTCGTGAACGGCAAGATCATGTTCGGGTTGCCGCCGCTACGGCTGATGTCCAGATAGCCGCTCGTGCGGATCAACCGGAAACAGGAGGGGTCGTAATCCGCGTTGCCGACCGGTTGCGCCCAGGCGTTGTAGTCAGGGACAAAGTCACCGTCGTTGTCGAATCCCTGGTTGATATTACCGAACTCATACAACACACCGTTCGTCGTAATCACCCCACCGGGGCGGATGGTGTTGGGGTCAGTGTTGAACCAGACGCCGTCGGGATTTGGCTCGATTTTGTTCGCCATCGCCGAGATTTCGTTGCGCATGGTCATTTTCCAACTGACGTTGTCGTCGTTGTCAGGTGCGACGCCGTCGGCTGTGACCCAGGCATCGAAGGTCAGCCACAGGTCATCGTTCGGCTTGACCGAATCGCCCCACGTCGCATCGCCATTGACCAGGTTCACCCGACAGGGTGCAGCGGTGTTCGCTTCACACAACGGGTACGTGAAGTGCCAATACTGCACACGGCACTCACCGGCGGCCAGTGTTCCGATGTAACGCGCGCCATCAGCCGTGCCCAAAGCGCCGCCGATGTGCTGGAATCGATAAGTGGCATTGGAACTGGCAAGCGCCAGATGCACTGTGTTGAAAGTGGGATCGTAGCCCGGCCCGCCCACATAGTTGCTACGCGGCGGGTAGACGCCAACCGTGCTGTCAGCAGGATTGCTGTCGTTGTTTGGGTCATAGTCGCCGATGTAGCCCATCACGTTGTTCAAAGTGCCGCCGCTTTCATTGCAAAAACGCACAATCACCGTCGCCGCAGAAGGAGAAGATGTGGACATACCGTTGATATTGGAGTCCACCACCAGGTTATAGGCGTTCAGCGGTTCGCCGGCAGCGTTGGTCACATAGACGCGCAACGATCCCGCGGCCCATACCGGTCGCGCCGGAGAGCCAAAGTTAGAAAGTAACCATCCCGTTATCAGAAGCGCGAGGCTAAAATTCAACAAAACGATCCAAAAACCTCTTCCATTTGTGTTCCACAGCCTTTTCATAATTCCTCCTCTTCCCCTCACCATTGAAAGATAGCATTGTTTACCCTTGCCAGGCAGTAAAAATCAAATTTCGCGAATAAACTCTAACGACTCAGTATATACTATACCCTACAATCCCACCCCCAACGTTTGCGTTTCATCGCAACTATATGGCAACTTTGTTGGTGGAGCAATATGTTCGAGGACTTGCGCCAGGTGCTCCATGCCACGCACCGGCGTCTCCCACGTGGTATGCACCGTCAGTACGCTGCGCCGGGTGTGGACTTCGATCACCGGCACGCCCACCAGACACGTGGACAAGGCCCACAGTAGCGCCATATCGAACGCGCCGCGCTCGATGATCAACACGTCCGGCTCCAATGCGGCGATCCGCTCTACCATGCCCGCGCGCTCGTGGACCTGCGTCATCACCACGCCGGGCGCGCCCTGCACCATCATCGCAATGGCATCCAGGTACAGGGAATGTCCACAAATGACAATATGCGTCTGTGTTTCCATCGTCTACCCATCCTTACACCATATTTTAACCAGGGTTTATCCCCCTGTCACTGGCGTTTGGCGACAAAAAACGACAGTCGGGGGAGGGAGAGAGAGGGGGAGAGGGGGAGTAGGGAGTAAGGAGTAAGGAGTAAGGAGTAAGGAGTAAGGAGTAAGAGGGGGTTACACCTTACGTTTTACGTTTTACGCTTTACGCTTTACGCTTCACGCTTCACGCTTTACGTTTTACGTTTTACGCTTTACGCTTCACGCTTCGCGTCAGCCATCTGCCCGAGGATGTCCATCGTTGCCACGCTGACGGTGACGACGCGGCGTAGCAGGGCGATGACCTGTTCTTTGTAGTCGGCGAAGCGGTAGGTGTTGAATTTCTCGCGGATGGTGGGATCACGGGGGGCGGTCTCTTTGTGGTATTCCAGCACCCATTCGACGGCGCTGCGGTTGCCGAGGCGGTAAGCCCACGCTTCCGGCGGGACGCCGGCGAGGGTCGTAACGGTGTCCAGCACGATCTCCCCGGCCTCCTTGTCGGCTTTCAGTTTTGGTTTGGGCGGGCGCTCAGGATCATAATCCATATCCACCCTGCGCAGGGGATACGGGTCTGCGGTTTCGTAGTTCAGGTGCAGGTCGAGCAACTGCTGCCCCCACGCGGCCCACTGCGCGAAGTCGTCGTAAAAGGGGATGCGCGGGAATTCGCGCTTGAGGTTGATCTCGTACTTCGCGCGGTAGGCGGGATCGTGCAGCACGGCGTAGACGTAGGCGAAGATGGCGTCTTTCAGACCTGACAGGTTTTGAAAACCTGTCAGGTCTGGATACCGCGCCTGGAACTGCGCCACGGCCCAATCGGTGACGTTGTCCTGCCGCGCGCCGTCGGCGGTGTAGGTGTAACGAGGAAGACATTGAGCAGGATCAAGGGAATACAACGCAAGACTAGGAATAGTATCTGTAGCTAGTACGGAAAAATCTAGCCGCTTTCCCACAGTAAAAGTTATAACTGTATTTGTCCAGTCGTTTTTAATTGAAAAAACGTACGGGAGTTGATACAACCTATGTACAATCACTCTATCAAAATACAGTTGCTTTGCTACAAAAGGCCTATACAGTGAAGATCGAATACGAGCAGGGTCCAGACTCAAGTTTGTTCCTCTCTGTAAGTGATCCTCCAGTTCAGATGTCCATTTAATTGTCCGATCCACAAAGTCATTGATAGCTAACTTTCGATCTGAAGTAGCCCATCGGCGTTTCTCATCTTCGTAAAACTTGCAGAAGAATTCAATTTTGTCTACAAGAGTCTCTCTACTGAAGTCATATACCCAATCGTCTCGGTTTGTAACCACACCAAGCGAAAATAATCTGAAAATCGCCTGTTCATCCGCTGCCCGTTTAGCCAACTTCGTTTCTTTTTTCCCCACCGGCAACAGATCTTCCCATCCGTGCTCAGCCTGGTTAAGCCATGTGTAGTGGGCGTCGGGTTGGATGTGCTCAAAGGCAAGCTGCGCAAAGGGGGTGGTGGCCAAAAAGCGCAATTTCTCGCGGGCGGTTTCCATCTCCGGGCGGCGCGTGTAATAGATGCGGCACGGCTGGCCCGCGCGCGCCGCACTTTTCACAAAGAACGAAATCGCCACGCCGGTCTGGATGCCAAAGACATTGTGGGTGGTTCCAGAAAGTCGGGGATTCTCGCGCACGTCGCCGCCCAAGTCCACCACGTAAATGTCGCTGAACTCGTCCGCCACCACCTTGCGGAAACCGTCAAACGAGCGGGCGTCCAGAAACGAGCGGTTGGTGATAAAGGCAATCACGCCATTCTCCGCCAGCCGGTCGCTGGCCCAACGCAGAAAGCGGGCGTACATATCGTAGAGCTTGGTCTTCTGCGCGGTGCTGGCGCGGATGTAGGTCTCCTTGATGCGCTTATCCACGCCGGGGTACTCGCGGTTCTTGTTGTTCTCGTTTTCGTTGAGTTGGTTGGCGTTGTACGGCGGGTTGCCGATGATGACGGAAATCTTGCGCGTGTTTTGGCGCTCGATGCGCTCCAGGTTCTCGGCGGAGAAATCAGGGAAGAAACCGTACTGCTTGCCCGCATAGGCAAAACCCAGGTTGTCGAGCGTGTCCACAAAGCAGATGTTGGTGAATTCCTTGTAGCGTCCCATTTTCTGCCCGTAGGTGTATTCGATGTTGAGGTTGGCGATGTAGTAAGGCAGGATGGCAACCTCGTTGCAGTGGATTTCGTGCGCGTATTTGTAGGGCAGGCTGTGGCGAGGCAGGAATTCGATCAGTTCGGTGATAAACGTCCCCGTGCCGGTCGCCGGGTCGAGGATGTCCACATCCTGGTCGGCCAGAAAGCGCCCGAAGTGCTGGTAGACCAGGTGGTCGGCGGCTTCGACCATAAAGCGCACAATCTCGTCGGGCGTGTAGACGATGCCCAGGCGGTCGGCCCCGGCGGGATTGTAGGCTTTGTAGAAGTTTTCGTAGACGGCTTTGAGGAAGCGCTGCTTTTCGTGGTGATCCACAATCTCGGCGGCGGCGGCCTTGATCGCCTTCACGTAGCCGTCGATGCGGCGCTCGATGTTGTGGCGCAGCTCGCCCCTGTAAAACGTGCCGGTCACACGGTAGAGTTCGCGGGCGATGTTGTTCTCGCGGTGGAACTGGGCGTCCTCGAAGATGGTGATAAAGATGTCCTCGGTGAGGATGTGCTGGATAATCATTTCGCGCGCGTCGGCCATCACCAGATGCGGGTTGATGGACTTCTGGCACAGTTCCAGGAAGGCGGCGCGGGCCTGGCGGAAGGCGAGGTTGGTCGCGGCCTGCGCCTCAATGGTCTCGCGCAGCATCTCCAGCAGGCCGGGCAGGTCTTCCTTGAATTTCTCGATGGCCTCGCGGAAGGTCTGCACGCGGGGTGGCTCGTAATGCACAAAGGCGGTGAGCAGGGCGTGCAGCGCGGGGGCGTTGGCGAAGAGGGCGCGGGCCGTCTCCGCGCCGTCCTGGACCAACACGGCGGTCTGCCCGTCCTCGAAGAGAATGTTGGTTTTGGGGTAGCCCTTGTCGAATTTGGCGGCGATCTCGGCGTCGAGGTCGTCGTACTGGTCCTTGCTCTCCCAATAGCCCCAATCCTGGCGCAGCGCGTCCTTGAGCGTGCCGTCAGGCCGGACGGTCGCGCCGGAGCGGGTCTTGTAGTCCAGTTCGGCGATCAGTTCCAGGTGCGTTTCGGCGCAGTAGCTTTCCAGGAGATTCTGGAACGCGAAGCGCACGCTGCTCTCGTTGCGCGAGCCGCCGTACCGGATGATCTTTTCCACTTTGGCGTGATAGCGTTGAATGGCTTCCAGGGACATAAGCGATTATCCTGTTTCAGGTGCAACGCACTTCGGCAAGTGCATTGCACCTGAAGTATACCCCGAATCGCCGGGCGACGCAATGGAACGAGACGTCTCGTCCGCCAGTGTAAACGCGCTATAGAAAGCGCGGCTACTGATTCACGCACCGAACAGGATGTGTTCGCGCGCACGCCATTGGATGAAAGCGTGCTCGCTGTGCGCGATGTGCTACCCCGACGGGAGAAATATAATTTTTCCATAGTTTCGGGCACACCGGGCACGCCAGACACACCCCCACTGTTAATTATTCCGTTTCCGGCGACGGGCAACCGCCACTCCCAGAGTGACGACCCATCCCAACGCCAGCGGCAGGAGCAGGCCGCGCGCGGAGAGGCTGCGCAGCCCCACCGCCGCGGGCGCGGCAATGACCGCCGTGCTGATCGGGCCGTGGAACGTGCTCACGCCCTTCACGTCAATATCTTCCAGCTTATAGAAGTAAGTCGCGCCGGGTTGCACGTCGGTATCCGGCCATTCGTAAACGCCGCCCAAGACCGATCCGGGGTTCTGCGGCGGGATGAGCGTGGCGTTGAGCTGCGTGTACGGCCCGTCCGCCTTCGCGCTGCGGTAGAGGTTGAAGCCGACGTTGTCCAGCTCGGCGGCCGTTTCCCAGGTGAGGAGGATGGCGTTGCCCTGCGGGGTAGCCTCGAAGCGCGCCAATGTTACAGCGGTAGGGTTGTCGCCTCCCGTAAAGTCCGAAAAACTGCTGACCGACATAGAAAAACGATGGTTGCCCGCGTCTACAGCGTTGCCAATCGTCCAACCACTACCACTATCGTACTTGAGAGCCTTGAGAGTGCTCTCCGTGCCAACGACGTCTTCACTGCCGACGATATAGTCGAAGGTGACATCGCAAGAGAAATTGGTGATGCCGCTGGAACTCACTGTCCAATAGCGCGAGAGATGGTCCGTTGCATTGTTCGCGGGGTGCTTGGCATCGGTCACACGCACTGCGGCGTAAGCATCGCTGAACGAGCCACTGGTGAAGTTGAGTGTCGCTGGGGAGTAATTGGCTGTGCCGGTGTTATCGCCCACCGGGAAGGTGAAAGAGCCGGTATCGGAGAATTGCTTGCGCAACGCCCCACTGCCATTCGTCACTACCATGGCCGAGTCACCAGGCGAGCCGCCTATTGAAGCCGCCGCGCCCAATGTGAGATTGTAATCGCCCAACATAAGCCGTCCGCTGGCGAGTGTCAATTGATTGGCAACGATTTGCGCCTGGCCCAACGAAGCACCAGCCGCATTGTTAAGCGCCATATTATAAAATCCGGTAGTTCCATTGATGCTTTGCAATGAACTTCCATCGAACATGACGGTTCCCGTACCCGGTGTGAATGTGCCACTGTTTGTCCAATCGCCGCGGATCTGGATACTGAGGCTATTGGCATCCAGGGTCGTCCCACTTCCAATCGTTACAGCGTTATTTAAGATCAGTGCAGTAACGACTCGGGCTGTAGGGCTATTGACTCCGGCTGTCGTCAAGTTCCAGACAGGTATCTCGCTGCTGACTTGAATGGTTTGATTAGCCGGCGTCGAAGCGTTGCCAATTTGAAATGTGCCCCCGGTGATAGTTTTGCTGCCCGTCCCCGATTCTATTCTAAGATCACCGCCTGCGGAATTGCCATTTGCACGCACCAAAATTACCGTTCCGCCACTCATAGACAACCGCCCGGTCGCTTGCATGTAAAAGCTCGCATAGGTTCCACTGCCTTGGCCTACGGTTGGGACGACGATCTGCCCGCCGGAGATATTCACCTGTCCAGTGGAACGGATGCGCCCGGTGACATTGAGAGTCCCGCCGCTTACGGTCAAATTGGCTGCGCTTCCTGTTACCGCCAACTCATTCCCGCTGGCACTTCCCACATTCATAGTTCCGGCCGCGACGGTCAACAAACCATTCAGCGTTAACGGGCCGCTGTTCCCCCAATTGGATACAGCGCCGCTATGGTTGAGATAAAAGCCGGCCGTCGCGCCAATCGCCTCAGAACCGGAAAACGGGGTTATAGTCGAGGCGCTGGAAAGTCTGAAGGTGCCATTATCTACCGTCAGTTCGCCCGTATTGACCGAAATAATGGATTGCGCCTCCAGCACATTGGCTGCGCTCGTGCCCAGATTCACCGTAAGAAAAGCAAAACTCGTAGAGCTTGAACCGCTAATAGTACGGTTGCCATTGCCGTTAAAAGTCACCCGGCGATTGTTAGCCGTAAAGGTCCCGTTGTTAACCCAATTGCCGGCGATATTCAAATCACCACCCAGTCCGGAAGACAGGGTAAATGCTCCGTCAATAGTGAGATCGCCTCGCATCGTCCGGGCAGAGGTATTACTGCCAAAAGTAAGCGTCGTTCCACTGGCGACAACAACGTGGTAGGGCACACCCGCTCCGGAGGTAGTATTGGGATACCACTCTTCGTAAGCAGTATAGGACCCACCGGTGGCATAACGCAAGGTTGAACCATCGGCATAAACAGGGGCCTTACCTGCCGCTACATAGCCACTCTCGATGGTGAATGTGCCGTTAATGGTAGCTGCCACCGTGGCAAAATCGGCATTGCTGCCTGTGAGTGTCACATTGTTAAAGGTGGTAGGATTATCCCAGAGCCTGAAGTTAGCGCCGGTTATCTTTACCGTACCAGTTCCAGCAATGAATGTCCCCTTGTTCGTGAAGTAATTCCCTCCCAGGGTGAGAGTTTTCGAGCCACCATTGAACGTTACGCCGCTGTTAATCGTGATGCCGGACACAGTCACATCAATGTCCAGCGTGACATCATGAGCGATGACAACATCATCACCGCTTCCGGGTGTACAACCAGACCACGAGATTGTGCTCCAGTTTCCAGCGCTTGCCGAAGTACACGTCGCCGCCCTCGCCACCGGCGTCGGCACCACGCCCCACAGGCCGGCGGCCAATGCCAGGGCTACCGATAACAAAGTCATCGCGCGTAAAATCTGTCTGGTCTTCATCATCACTCCTTTCATCGCCAACTGATAATAGTTCGCGCACCCTTATGCGTGAACATCCTGGTAAGAGCAGAAGCGCCACACTCACAAAATCTCAACGTCGCTTGGATACGCGCAGACCCCACCCCCACAAGGCAAGCACAGCCAGGCCCAGTCCACTTATACCCCACGCACTCCACCCGCGCAGGCCGCGCAGCACGAGCGTGTTTGGCGCTGCAACGAGGGTCACACCGATGGGCCCGTGGAACGTGGACACGCCTTTGACGTCCAGGTCTTCGAGCTTGTAATAGTAAACAACACCGGGCGTGATGGAAGCATCCGTCCATTCGTAGACCGCGCCCAACACCGAGCCGGGGTTCTGCGGCGGGATGAGCGTCGCGTTCAGCCGCGTGTACGGCCCGTCGGCGGTCGCGCCGCGGTAGAGGTTGAAGCCGACGTTGTCCAGCTCGGCGGCGGTTTCCCAGGTCACGAGGATGCCGTCATTATGTGAGGCGGCGGCGAAGGCTGCCAGTGTCACAGCCGTAGGCTCGCTCGGCGTACCGCCGCCCGCGCCAAATTCACCGCCGACGAGCGCCCCCAGGCCCGGCGACGATGTAGAGGTGAAGGTGAATTCCAGATAGCCGCCTGTACCGCCTGTGTTCAAAATCGCTCCGGTGACTTCGGTCCACCCGGCATTGTACCAATACAGTTTGTTGCTGTTCTCATTCGTATCGGCGTAATAATGGAAACGCACAGTGAGGGCATCTATGTTAGTTGTGCTGCTCAAGTGCACATCGTAATAGGTGTTGCCCGTATCGGTTTTCCCACTGCGCGGGTTTTTGTCATACCGCGCCAGCGTGAGCACCGGCTCACCGCGGCCCTCTTTGCGCGCCCAGAGGTTGACCTGCGCCTGCCCGGATTGATCCAGTGTGTACGGGCCAATCGTCGCCAGCGAGGTGGCACGGGCCACGACGGTCGCCTGATACCCCACAAAGACGGTGGTTTCGCCGCTGTAGACCACGCCGCTCGGTGCGGTGATGGTGGCGCGGATGACAACAGTGCTTGACCCTGATGATGGTGCGTTGTACGTGACCGAAGCGACGCCGCTGCCATCCGTGGTCGCCGTCGCGCTGCTCAACGCGCCACCGCCGCTGACGATCTCAAAGTTGACGGTGACGCCCGCCGGCAACGTTTGCCCTGCCACATCGCGGACCGTAGCGTTGATCGCCGTGCTGCCGCTGTTGGCGAGGTTGGCCGCGACGCTCTCCGCGCTCACCGAGACAGGCGGCAAACTGGTGATGGTATCCGTGGTGTGGGGATTATCGAAGGCGGGGACGAGAACGGCAGCGGTCAGCGCGGGCAGGTTGTTCACGGTGAGACTGCCGCCGCTGATGGTGTAATCCGCGCCGCCGTTGAGCACGTCTTCCACGGTGCCGCTGCAAGCCGTAGGCAACCCACTGAGCGTAACACTATTGGCAGATTCAGCACGGTTGAAGATGGCGATGGCGCAGGTCGGCGATTTGTCATCCGTGGCATCGGTGCGCGCGTAGGCGTAGACTTTGGTGGTATCGTTGGCCGCCAGCGTGGTCACGTCGCCGCTGCGGAGCACGTCGTAGTTGTTGCGGGTGAGGGCCAGGATGCGGTAAACGTCGCGCAGACCGGTGTTGGGCAGGCCGGAGGGTAGACTGCCGTTCGCATCGGCCCAGGGATACGGCGCGCGGTTGTAGGGGTCGTCTTGCGTGATCCCGCCCACCGTCTTGCCTGCGCCCCAGGTCCCGTAACCGCCGTAGTCCCGCGCGCCTAACCCCACTTCATTGCCGTAGTAGAGGGTGGGCGCGCCGGGATAGGTGAATTGCAGGGCCGCCATCAGCTTCATCTTGGCGATGGCCACAGTAAGATTATCGGATTTCTCCCGCAGTACGAACAGCGCGCGGTTGGTGTCGTGCGAGTCCATCAGGTTCATCATTGCGTACCAGGCTTCGGCGGGATAGTCCTCGCGGATAGAATTGAGCACGTAATCGAACGCCGAGGGCGACAGTGCCCACATCGTCTGGTCGCCGTTGTTGTCATTGTCGGTCCAGGTGGAGTCAATGAGAAAGCCCAAGACGGCCTTGCGGTAGCGGTAGTTCATCGTCGCGTCGAGTTGGTCGCCGAACAACCAGGGCGTCGCCTCGAACCAGACTTCGGAGTAGAGCGGACCGTTGAGGTTGTCGTCGTTCTTGACCCGCGCGCGGAAATCCTGCCAGAAGCTATGGCTGACCTCGTCCGCCACGTCGAAGCGCCAACCGTCGGCGCCCTGGCTATACCAGTATTGGATAACGTGATTGGCAGGCGTATTGTCGTTGCTATGATCGAAGACCAAATTCTTGACGGCAGCGTTTTCATTCAACAACGGCAGCGTATCGTAACCCCACCAGGAATCGTACTGCTGGTTGCCGTCGGTGCGTCCACTACAAGGGCCGGTGGTGCTGGCTTTGAAAGTATAGAGATCGTTGTAAGTAGATGCCTGCGCCTCGCACGCGCCGGAGGTGTTAGCAGACGTTGAAGCATTGCCATCGGTGTCCCAGCGATTGTAACGGTCGAAGTAGCGCGAGTCCGAGCCGGTGTGGTTGAAGACGCCATCCAGGATGATCTTGATGCCGCGACTTTCCGCCTCGGTCGCCAGGGTTTGGAAGAGCGCGTTTGTGCCGTAGCGCGGGTTGATTTTCAGATAGTCGCTCGTATCGTAACCGTGGTTGGAGGGCGAAGCGAAGATGGGATTGAGATACAGCGCCGTCACGCCCTGCGCCTTGAGGTAATCCAGTTCATCTATGATGCCCTGGAGGTCGCCGCCGAAGAAATCCGCGCTCCACTTTTGGTAGTACGCCCCGGCCACACGCGGGTCGTCTACAGCTTCATTCCAGGTACTGTGAATGTGCTGCGGTGTGCCATAGACGTCGGTGTAAGGCCAGTCATCTACGTTATCGGGATTGCCATCGCGGAAGCGGTCGGGCATAATTTGGTAGATGACGGCGTTCTTGGCCCAGTCGCTCAAGTGGGTAGTGTAGGCAGATTGGTTGTAAATTGTGATGTTGAATGCGTTGTTGGCGTACCCATCCGCCGAATCACTGCACGGATCGCCGGCCTTTCCGGTCACCATCATCCCGGTCCCGTTTTCGTAACGGTCTTCGTGGTCGTAGGCATTATGGGCATAGTTGTCCACGTACCAGTCGCAATCCGTGCCATCGGTGAGGCGGAACTTGTAATAAAGGATGCGGGCGGAAGATTGGGAGGGGATCGTGAACTTGTAATAGCTGTACGTCCCATCGCTGCTTTCTGGGGTATTTTCGACCAGCCATTGCGTTCCACTCACGGCATTGTAGACCACAAGGGTAGCCGCGGTCAAATCGTTTTGCGCCGCGCGCAGGCGAATCTGGATGCTCTGGCCCGTCGGCACGGCGCCAAATGGGGTGCGGTAGTAAGCCGCGCGGGTATCGTGATAGACCTCGTTCCACCACACGTCGTTGTTTTGCGAGGCGCCGGCCCCGCCCGCGCAACTCCCGCCGGTGCAATAGGTGCTGCTCGCGCTGGATTCGCGGTCGGCGGCGCGGCTGTTGTCATAGTCGTTGTTGGTCGCCTCAACGCGGTAATAGGTGGGGTTGGTGAAGTTCAGGCCGTTGACGCAATACGTATTCCCGCTGCTGTTGGACATTGCGGCAGTCGTACCCCCGGTACCGTTGGCGACATCGGCGCGAGTGGCGCTGTAACGCACCTGCACGCTCTGCACGCCGCTGTCGTTGTCGCCGCTGCGGGTGTTGGTATCGTAAACCGTCGCGCAGACCTGGGCATTGGAGCCGTTATCGGTGAAAGTTACGTTCTCGATGGTCGGCCCGGTGATGTCATCGTCAATCACGGTATAGGCGTAGTCGTTATTGGTGCATTGCCCATCGCGGACCCATTGCTTGGTCCAGCCGCGATTCTCCGGCCCGCTACCGAAGCCGCTGCGGCAGAGATAGCGGTCACCGCTCTCATCTCTGGCGATAAAGGTGTAGTACACATTGCCGGGGTTCTGCGCCGGCAATGTGGCCTTGAAAATATCGTATGTTATCTCGGTCGTGCCGTTCCAGGTGCCGGTCCAGGTATCCACTTTGGCGGCGTCCACGAATTGTTCGCTGCTGTAATAGTAGCGCAGCCGGGGATAGGTGCTATCGTCGGTCAGGTCGTTTTGGTGCGCCATGAAATAGGCATCCGCGCTCTCGTCATCGAAGACGTAGACATCCGTCACACCGCCGGGCGCAACGGTGCCATCGGTGCTGTAACGTCGTGCGCTCAGGAAGCGGACGCTCTGTCCGGCGGAGGGGACATATTGTTCGACAGGATGGTCTTTGGCTGGACAGTTGTAGGCCTTGAGCTGATCGCACGCGGAGTGGTAGAGCCGGTCCCAGGCCACAGCGGTTGGCGCCTCTGTTGAACCGCGCAACTGGATCCACCAGCCAAAGTAGACGTTGCCGTCGTTCAGGTCGCGGCCCCAGGCGTTGCCGGTTTGGCCGGGCGTGCTCATCACGTCAACGGCGTCATGGGAACCGGAGATGTCGTAGGTAGAATCGCCAGAATTATTCCAAGTGTTGTTGCCGACAAAAGAGACACCAGTCATTACGAAATCCAAGTTGGCGTTCAGGCCGAGATCGCTCAAAGGGACTCGCGCTTCGAGCACATCGTTGGCGGTGCTGATGTTGATTTGATAGCCAGAAGGGGGCGCATACCAACTACTGCCATCATCGGCATAAAGTTCAACCTGTCCCAAGCCGCCAATGCCATGGAAGTTAATGATACGTTCCCAACGCATAAATTGCCGACCGAGCGTTAACCCATCGGCATCATCACCAATCCAACTGCGTTCGTTATCTGTACTATTCTGATCCGTATCAATCGTCACCGCCACATTGACTTTGTTGACGTCGGTGACATCTTTGAGGCGGAAAAGAAAATAGAGAGAGGTGCCATCGGTGGTCAGGCGCACTTCAGTAATATCGGCATTGGATTCATCCGTGCCGGGGGGGTCGGTGCGACAGTCATCCGCTGCGCCTTTGTAGATCCATTCGCCATTGCTTTCGGCGTCGGTGTGGGCGACGGAGGGTGCTGTACCGGTCCAATCGGACGGATTGCCGTCCACGGTGCGACCGCCGGCGCGCGCGGGAGAAACACGGAAGAAAATAGGCAACATAGCCACCAACACAACCACAATCACAACTTTTCTGCGCCAGTGTTTGTCTTGCATGGGAACCTCCTTGGTCAATGAACCCCAGACCACACAGATGAGCAGACAAAAAATGTTCAATCTGCTTTGATTCAGTTCGCGCGCATTAGCATTAAACTCGATTATAGTGCTTTTGTGCAACAGACAAATCGCAGCCATTCAAACCGGGGAGGATTGCAAGCGTTTTGGCATATCGAGCTGGTTTTGCTATCCCGCAACCATCCCCGTCCCCAACCCCTTCTGCCGCGCATAAACGACCGCGGCGTGGCGGTTTTCCAGTTGCAGGCCTTCCAGGATTTGCCCCATGTGGTAGCGGACGGTGCGCTCGCTCAGGTACAACTGCTGCCCGATCTCTTTGTAGGTCAGGCCACGCGCGACGAGGTCGAGAATCTCCAACTGGCGCTCGGTCAACGCCGCGAACGCGGGTGCGGCGTTCGTTCCCTCAGGCGCGGCGGCGGTCTGCGGCATTTGCCGGGAAAACTCCGTCAGCACGCGGGAGGCCAGGCCCGGCGACAGCGTGACCTCGCCCTGCATCACTTGCGCGAGCAGCTCGAAGAACGGCTCACTCTGCAGGGCCTTGAGCAAATAACCGGAAGCGCCGGCTTTGAGCGCCCCGAACAATGCCTCATCATCGGCTTCAACGGTGAGCATGACGATTTTGACCGCCGGCATCTCCGCGTGGATGATGCGCGTGGCTTCCAGGCCATCGCACACGGGCATGTGGACGTCCATCAGGATCAGGTCGGGGCGCGTAGTGCGGGCCAGGCTCTGCGCTTCTGCCCCGTTGCGCGCCATTCCCACCACCTGCACCCCGCGGCTGTGCAGCAGATTACGCAGGCCCGCCAAAAACAGGGTATGGTCGTCGGCCAACAAGACCCGCCAGCTCTGCCACGGCTTCTCGTCCGAGACAACGGCGGGCGCGCCGCACGGCACACGCACAATCACCTGCGTGCCCGCGCCGGGCGCGGAGCGCACCTCAAGACTGCCGCCGACCGAAGCAGCACGCTCGCGCATAATATCGAGTCCAAATCCCGCCCGACTCTTGTTCATGTGGATGGGGTCTTGGAGCACCACGCCGGGTAAATAGGATGGGGCATCAAATCCCACGCCATCGTCCGCAATCACCACCTGCACCTCGTCCAGATGCAAGGTCACGATGACGCGCGCCACCTGCACGCCGGCGTGCTTGCGCACATTGACGAGCGCCTCCTGGACAATGCGCAGCAGTTGCGTCTCCACGTGCGGCAGCACAGTGATGTTCCCGTCAGGCAGGCTCAACTGCACATCCAGGCCATGGGACGCGCGCATCTCCTGACGAAAAGCCTGCAACGCGACGACAAAATCCGGCGTGGTCGGCACAGATGGAGAGCGGATGCCCAAGATGTAAGTGCGCAAGTCCGCAGAAGCTCTTTGCGCCGCCTGAAGCACGCGCGCCAGCATCGCCCGGAGCACGTCGGCCTCCGTATCTTCCAGGTGCTCCTGAATGGCCTGCGTCTGGACGGCGATATAGCCCATAATCTGCCCCAGATCGTCGTGCAAATCCTGCCCGATGCGCTCGCGCTCTTCCAACACGGCCAGGCGCTGCCGCTGCGCTTCGGATTCTTTCACTTTAGTGATATCGCTGGCGACTTCCAGACGCACAATCCGTCCATCGGGCCACACAATGGCCTGATCCTGGATATGATACCAGGCGCCGGTGCGAGTATTCTGAAACTCCCAGGTATAGGGGCCGGTGGGCCGCCCGTCCTCGTCCAGCAGGTAACGGTTCGTGCAGAAGGGACAAGGGCCGGACTGGCCGGCTTGAAGCGCCTGCCAGCACGTCTGGCCGACGACCTCCCCAAAGAGCGCGCGGGCGTGCTGGTTGATGAAGAGAACCTCGTATGTATCCAGCGTGGCGACATAAACGAAAGCATCCATGGTATTGAGAACGATGGCAAAACGTTCCTCACTCTCGCGCAGCGCCGCCTCTGTGCGATGACGTTTGTCAATGTTGCGCGAAACGCCGACGACCTCCAAACTGCCATCGTCACGCTGCACAAAGGTGGTCGCCACTTCGGTCCATACCGTCCCGCCGCCCTTGCAGTACTGCTCGATTTCGTTCATTTGTATCAGCGCATCGCGCTCACCAGCCAGGTAACGCTGGATACTACCCGGTAGGCCAGCCTGGATAACTGCCAGCGATGCCGGTGTGACGACCTCCTCAATCGGCTGCGCCAACACCTCTTCCGGCGTGAAGCCGCGCAATTTAACCACGGATGGACTAACGTAAGTGAACCGCAGCGTGTGAGGATCAAGGGTCCAGACGACATCCACCATATTATCGGCCAGCAGCCGGTACTGGCGCTCACTCTCGCGGAGGATGGCAGTACGCGCGGCGTAATCCTGTTCCAACCGGGCAACCTTCGCGCGCGCGCGCACCCACACAGACACGCTCATAGCCAAGAAGAGTAGCGCTGCCAACGCACTCAGAAGCGCGACATGCTGGTCAGAAAATATCACCGTGACCTCCCTATGGGTAGTGAAATGTTGCGAAGGTAAAATGCAAAGTCATTATAATCCAATCAAGATAGACTTCAAAAGCCTCCGCTTTGTGTCTTTCCACATTTGTGATACAACAAGATCAGGATATGAATGACGCATCACGAATTACGATTGAGGGAGGTTAACCATGCCAGTCACCGTGATTGTCGGAGCGCAATGGGGAGATGAAGGCAAAGGCCGGGTCGTGGATTATTTTGCGGCCCAGGCAGACATCGTCGCGCGGTTCAACGGCGGAGATAATGCCGGGCACACCGTCATCGCGGAGGGGCGCAAGCTGGCCTTGCACCTCATCCCCTCCGGCATTCTCTATCCTCGCGTTACCTGTCTGATCGGCGCAGGCACAGTCGTCAACCCTTTGGTTTTGTTGCGGGAGATGGAAACACTGCGCAGTTTGGGGCTGGATGTCGGCCCGGCGCACCTGAAGCTCGCCGCGGGCGCCCATCTCATCCTGCCCACACACCAGGCGCTTGACGGCGCCTCGGAATTGAAACGTGGATACGAAGCGATTGGCACGACGAAGCGTGGCATCGGCCCGGCCTACGCCGATAAGGCGCAGCGTGCGGGCCTGCGCGCCGGCCAAATGCGTGAACCGAACCTCTTCGCCGAGGCGGTAGGCGCGTTGGTGGACGCCCACAACGAGCGGCTGGTCAATCTGTACGGTTTGTCGGCGCAGCCCGCCGGCCAGATCGTGGCGCAGCTCCACCAGGCCGCCGAGCAACTCGCGCCGCATCTGGTGGATGGGACCGCGTTGATAGGCCGGGCCTTGGCCGAAGGCAAACACGTCATCGGCGAAGGCGCGCAGGGGACGCTGCTCGATCTCAACCTGGGCACCTACCCCTTCGTCACCAGCTCGTCGCCCATCAGCGGCGGGGCGATGACGGGATTGGGCATCGGTCCCAAAGAAGTGACGCGCGTGATCGGCATCGCCAAAGCCTACACTACCCGTGTAGGCGCTGGCCCCTTCCCCACCGAACTGAACGACGATCTCGGCGAACACATCCGCGAAATCGGCCACGAATATGGGACGACCACCGGACGCCCCCGGCGCTGCGGCTGGCTCGATGTCGTGCTCTTGCGTTACGCCGCCCAGGTAAACGGGTTGACCGACATCGCGGTGAGCAAGCTGGACATCCTCAGTGGCCTGCCGTCGCTGCGGATCGCGGTGGCCTACGAGTTGGACGGCGAGCGCATCGAGCACTGCCCCGCCGAATGGGGCGCGGAGGTGCTCAGCCGTTGTCGGCCAATCTACGAGGAACTGCCCGGTTGGCAAGAGGACATCAGCGGCGCGCGCCGCCGCGCCGACCTGCCGCCCGCCGCGCAGGCCTACATCGCCCGCATCGAAGAGCTGACCGGCGTGCCCGTCACCTTCATCAGCGTGGGGCCGGAACGCAAGGCAATGATTCTCCCGTAGTTTTCAGTCGTCAGCTTACTTCTGACTCACCTGCCCCGAGACGGGGGCAGTGAGCGAAAAGATAAAGCGATTGCCACACCGTCTGGAAACCTGGCGAAAATCTGTTATGATGGGATGATGCGTGACCTTTACGGTCACGCGCCATTCCAAAGAGAATTGAGGAGACGTGGATGATGATTCCTCCAGACGGGGTTGTGACGTGGGCGGAGATTGACCTGGATGCCATCGCCCACAATGTGCGGGCGATCAAAACCTTCGTCGGCCCAAACACAGAGATTATCGCCAGCGTGAAGGCGAACGCTTATGGTCACGGCCTGCTGCCCATCGCGCGCACGGCCCTCGAAGCGGGCGTCAGCCGCCTGGCCGCCCACCGCATCCAGGTCGCTGTCACGCTGCGGCAAGACGGCATCACCGCGCCGATTTTGCTGATGGGGCACACGCCGCCTTCGGGCGTAGATCTGGTGTTGCGCCACCGCATCACGCCTACGCTGGTGGATTGGGACACTGCGCGGCTTATCTCGGCCCACGCCGAAAGCCCGACGCCCGTTCACGTTAAAATTGACACAGGCATGAGTCGCTACGGCCTGGAACCGGAAAAAGTCGTGGACTTTGTGCGCTACATCGCCGCGCTGCCCAATTTGCAGATTGAGGGCCTGTTCTCGCACTTCGCCACCGCCGATATGGAAGACCTTACCCACGCTCGCCGCCAGTTGGAGCTTTTCCGAGAGGTGCTCGGCGAACTGGAACGCCTCGGCTATCCTATCCCGGTGCCGCACATCTGCAACAGCGCCGGTCTGGTGACGTTGCCGGAGGCGCACATGGCGGCAGTCCGGCCGGGGCTGCTCATCTACGGGATGGCGCCTTCGCCGGCCAGCATGCCGCCTTTCCCCTTGCAGCGCGCGCTCTCGCTGAAGACCACCGTCATCCACGTGCGCGACCTCAAACCGGGCGCTTCCATCAGCTACGGGCGCACGTTTATCGCGCAGAAGCCGATGCGGGTGGCGTTGATCTCGCTCGGCTACGGCGACGGCTACTCGCGGCTGGCGTCCAATCGCGGCGCGATGCTCATCCACGGGCAGCGCGCGCCGATTTGCGGGCGCATCTGCATGGATCAGATGATCGTTGACGTGACGCACATCCCGGATGTGCATGTGGGCGATGAAGTCGTCGCCATCGGGCGACAAGGCGATGACGAAATCACCGCCGAGGAAGTCGCCGGGTGGGCCGAGACGATCAATTACGAGATCGTGACCCACTTGCTGCCGCAGGTCGTGCGCGTCTACAAACTCAACGGCTACTATCCCGCGCCGCACGAAGGGCTGGAACAGTGGGCGGCGTATCTGCGGGCGTTATGAGTCAGGAGTTAGGAGTTAAGACTGAGGGAACTGGGGACTAAGGAATGGACTTTCTCGATGAAGATACGGTGTATTCGGTAGCGCAGGAGCCACAATCGCCAGTGCAGATCAGCCCGGTGTTTGGCGCGATGGTGGGCGGGACGGCCCTCGCGGGGTTGCTGATTTATCGCGGCGGCCTTCCCTCGGCCTTAAGGACGCTGGTGTTCATGCTTTTCGTCATCGGCGGGTGGATGATCAGCCTGTCGCTGCACGAATTTGGGCACGCGCTGGCAGCGTACTGGGGCGGCGACAAGAGCGTGGTCAATAAAGGCTACCTGACACTCAATCCCTTCAGATACACCCACGTCGCCTACAGCATCGTCCTGCCGTTGCTCTACCTGGCGATGGGCGGCATCGGCTTGCCGGGCGGTGCGGTGTACATCAACGCAGGGGCGATCAGGAGCAAGCTAAAGCGCGGCCTCACCTCCGCCGCCGGCCCCGCTGCGACCGCAGTGTGCGCCTTCGTCCTGCTGCTGCCGTTCATCACCGGGCTGGCGCGCGCCGGGATGCTCGCCCACCGCGACTTCTGGGCCGGCATCGCACTGCTCGCCTTCCTGCAACTCACCGGCTTGTTTTTCAATCTCATTCCCATCCCCGGCTTCGATGGTTGGGGCATCCTGGAAATCGTGCTGCCTGCCAGCGCAGCGCGGACAGCGCGCGCGATGAGCGGCCTCACCTTTATGCTCATTCTCATCTTCTTTATGAACAACACCGCCGTCAGCCGGGGCTTCTGGCAGTGGATCATCCTCATCGGCCTGCAATTCCGGCTGGATTTCACCCTCGTCCGCGAGGGCCTCAAGCTGTTCCGTTTCTGGATGGGATAATAAAAGAACCCGTCTTCTGCTTGATTTCACCGGGTTATGAATCTATAATTGAGAATATCACGACAAGCACAAAGGGTACAGCGATGACAGTTCAGGCCTCCCTTCAGGTCTTACAGCGTCTAACGCATTTTTACGAAGCCGGGTATCGTAACCCGCTGGTGGATAAGCTTTGCACAAGATCATTGACCACCAGATTGTGCGCGATGAGACCGATCTGGCGCGGCTCGAAAGCCGCCTCCGTACCTTCGAGCAGCACTATGGGATGACCTCAGAAACATTCTGGACGCGCTATCAGGCTGGACAGTTGACCGATAGTCCAGACTATATGGAATGGAACGCCTTTTGCAAAATGCGGCAGCGTCTCATACAACGGTTAGCCATACTGCGCGACGATATTCCTTATGGTTGATGATATATTGCAGTTTTTGGAAGGCGAGAGGGCGGGCTTGGCAAGCCCAAACATCAAATCAATAGACGTTTGACAATCTTACAATAGAACGTATAATCTCAGCCGAAGATGATTCATTATTCTTAACTCTTAATTCGCAATTCGCAGGGAGGAAACAGGAATGACAGAGATGCAGGGCGTTTTCCACAACGGGCAAGCCACATCCCTGTTTGGATTGCAGTCCTGACGTCTGTTCCATCATAAGCAGGTTATCACAAGGCCGTGGGCATTGCTCACGGCCTTTTCGTTTGTCGCGGGGGATCACCACGGATAGGGAAATGGACGATAAAATGAGTATCATTCACGACTTTTGCGAGGAGACAGGGCATGATACGCAAATAGCGATCAGTTGTCGGCTTTCAGCGGTCAGGAATTGAAGATTGGTACGAGTTAACATACCCAATCACACATCAGAAATTACGTTTTACGCTTCACGTTTTACGAGGTCTCTATGCTACAAGTATCAAATATCACCAAACACTACGGCGACGCCCTCATTCTGGACGGCGTCACATTTACGCTAAATCCCGGCGAGCGCGTGGGACTCATCGGGCCGAACGGCTGCGGGAAGACGACGCTGCTGCGCATCATCACCGGGCAGGAGATGGCGGACAGCGGTTCCATGCAGCGCGATCCGCCCGACTTGCGCGTGGGCTATCTGGAACAGGGGCTTGTCTATGACGAGAACGCCACGCTGGACCACATCCTGCGTGCCGAGGAGATCGCGCTGGAACAGCTTGAGCGCGACGTGGCTGACCTGGCGGACGCGCTCGCCGCCGCCGAGGGCGCGGAACAGACGCGGCTTATGGACGCCTACGGCGAGGCGCTGGCTGACCTGGAACACCTGGCGGCGCGACAAATCCCCACTCACGAGGTCAAGGCCATCCTCGCGGGGCTGGACCTGGACGACGTGCCGCTCGACACGCCCGTGCGCCACCTCAGCGGCGGGCAGAAGACGCGGATCGGCCTGGCGCGGCTGCTCATCCAAAACCCGCAGGCGCTCCTGCTGGATGAACCCACCAATCACCTGGACATCGGCGCGTTGGAATGGCTGGAAGGCTGGCTGCGAGCGTACCGGGGCGCGGCGCTCATCGTCTCGCACGACCGCGCGTTCCTGGATAACACCGTCACCCAAATCCTCGACCTCGACCCGCTCACGCACACCGTCACTGCGTACACCGGCAACTACTCCGCCTACATCGAAGCGTGGACGCGCCAGCGTGAGAAACAGTGGGCGCAATGGCGCGATGAGCAGGCCGAGATCCGCCGGATGCAGGCCGACATCCACCGCACGAAGATGCAGGCGATGAGCGTCGAACTGACCACCACGCCCGGCGATCCCACCACCCGTCGCTACGCAAAGAAAGTCGCCAAGAAGGCCACGTCGCGCGAAAAGCGGCTTGAACGCTACCAGGAGAGCGAGGATCGCGTGGAAAAGCCCGCCTCCACCTGGCGGATGAAGCTGGAATTCGTGGACACGCCGGAGAGCGGGCAAGACGTGCTACGCCTGCGGGATGTCGCCGTGGGGTACAATAGCGTCCCGTTGGTCAGCGACGTCAATCAAACGCTGCGGCAAGGCGAGCGCGTGGCGCTCATCGGGCCGAACGGCTGCGGCAAAACGACGCTGCTGCGCGCTATCACCGGGCAGATCGAACCGCTCGCTGGCGCGATCCGCCTGGGCGCGAACGTCAAACTCGGCTATTACGCCCAGGAGCAGGAGAACCTCGATCCCGCCAGCACGCCCTTCGACACGCTGCGCCAGGCGGCGACGATGTCCGACACCGACGTGCGCTCGTTCCTGCACTACTTCCTCTTCGCGGGGGACGACGTCTTCACACCGGTGCGCAACCTGAGCTACGGCGAACGCGCGCGGTTGGTGCTCGCGCGTCTGGTGGCGAGCGGCTGCAACTGCCTGCTGCTCGACGAGCCGATCAACCACCTGGACATCCCCAGCCGCGCCAGCTTTGAGCAGGCAATGACGGCCTTCGAAGGGACGGTGCTGGCCGTGGTGCACGACCGGTATTTCATCCGGCAGTTTGCGACGGGCGTGTGGGCAGTGGAAGAGGGAACGGTGAAGGGGTATGTGGACTTGGAGGATTACCAGCGGGTACGACGTGTCCACACCTGACAGGTCTCGGAAGACCTGTCAGGTGTGACTGCAAGACAACCTTTTTCCGGCGGTGGGTATCAGACCTGTCAGGTTTTCTGAAACCTGACAGGTCTGGACGCGACCAGCTCGCCACACCTGACAGGTCTCGGAAGACCTGTCAGGTGTGACTGCAAGACAACCTTTTTCCGGCGGTGGGTATCAGACCTGTCAGGTTTTCTGAAACCTGACAGGTCTGGATGCGGCCAGGTCTCGGAAGACCTGTCAGGTGTGAAAATCATCTTCCAACGTGAACAGAGCCGCCAAAGTCACAGACGACTGCTGCATATCCAAAAACTCCTGGGGGCCGCCAAACCAATCCAGAACTACATCACGTTGAAGGCGCGTAGGCTTTTCGGTGAGAACTACATCATACGAGGAATAAGGCCATTCCCGAAAGTCATCAACAAAGCCGTGATGTTGTGGGTTGCGGTGAATATAGGCAACAACATTCTTGAAATACGTTTTCCCAATAACTTCGACGCGCCGGAACGGGCGTTCGAACAACGCACCGGTACGCCCATAGGCTTTGTTGATCGATTTGGTGTAAGCGTTGAAGAAATTGGAAAAGTATTGGTGCGGCGGCTTCAAAGGGGTCATGTTCTGGCAAGTTTCATTCGTTCCACCTGACAGGTCTTGCTCAAATTCTGTCACCGTTTTCATCCGCACCAACAGATGGAAGTGATTCCGCAGCAAGCAGTAAGCATACGTATTCGCCACCGGATGGATGTGCTGTATATAAAGTTGTAAGAAATAGCGATAGTTGCGTTCTTCGACGAAAAGGTTTTCACCATTGATACCCCGGTTGTAGATGTGATAGAACTTGCCATATTGGATTGGAACAGGATTTGACATTGTGCCTCCTAAGACCTGGCAGGTTTAGAATAACCTGACAGGACTGTGAAGAAAGTTCCCGTCGCGCAAACCTGACAGGTTTTCTGAAACCTGTCAGGTTTGATCATCGCAAGACAAGTAATCCTCTCGCCATGCCATTGCCTCCGCACGTTCTTATTGCACGACAGTATAGTGAAAATTGCGAAAGTGACAAACAAAAGCGCCGGATTGCGATCCGGCGCAAGCGTTTAGGTGGATTGTGTTGTTATTCCCCGGTAAAAATCTCCGCGCGCCCCGTCAACCCCGGCAGCAGCGCGAGATCCGTCGGCGCGAGGCGCACGTGGACGGTGAAGCGGGCGTCGGTGGTTTGCGCCGCCTTCGCCTGGGGGATGATGGCTTCGACGACGCCTTCGAGCGGCGTCTCCGGGTAGGCGCGCAGGGTGATCGTGGCCTTCTGGCCCGGGCGCAGGGCGGCGACGTGCTGCTCGCTGAGGTTCTCGGAGACGAAGCGCAGGCCGTCGGCGATGTTGAGCAGCGTCATTACGGGCGTCCCTGCGCTGACGGTGGCTTTGGGCGCGACGTCCACCGAGAGGACGATGGCATCCCACGGCGCGAGGAGTACGGCGTTCTTGAGCGCGGCCTGCGCCTTCGCCAACTCACGCTCGGCGTCTTCGATGGCGCGGGCGTAGCTCGGCGCGATCCCGGTTTCGAGGGCGGCGCGTTTACGCTCGGCCTGGACGACATCCTGCTCGCGGGCTTCGATGTCCAGCGCGCGGACGCTACGGGCGTTGAGCGCGTCTTTCAAGCGCATCTCGGCGAATTCGCGCTCGCGGATGGCGTTCTGCCAGGCTTTGTAATCACGCTCACGTTCGTCGTCGGGCGTGTAATTGCCAAAAAGTGGGGTCTCGTAGGCTTTCTTGGCGTCGGCCTCGGCCTGACGCGCGCGTTCGAGGGCGGTGCGCGCTTCCTCGACGGAGGTACTGGAGTATTGCAGGCGCGCCGACTCCAGCGCCCGCTGCGCGGAGGCCAGCGATTGCTCCGCATCGGCGACGTCCCGTTCCCACTGCGCCTGCGCCCGTTCCCGGTCGAGGGTGGCGCGGTCAAGGGTCAGTTGCGCGGTCTCCACGGCGCGGCGCAATTCTGTATCGTCCAACTGCGCCAGTACATCACCGGCGTGCACCACATCCCCGGCCTGCGCGGTAATGGTGAGAACCACTCCGTTCACGCCGCCGCTGAACCCCAACGCCAGGCTCGGAAACGGCGACGCCAATCGCCCATCCGCCACCACCAGCTTACCGACGGCAACCTCGGGCGCCACCGGCGTTGGTATAATGCTAGCTTCTGCCGGCGCTGTTATCGCACCTGCCGGGGCCTTTACCACGCGCGCACATCCTGCCGTGAACAACACAATCACTAACAGCCAGAATAACCTGGACCACAATTTCATATTTATCCTCCCAAGAATGGAACCGAACCCGCGGCTCAACTCCGACAATGTAGCACAAGCTGTCAGCCTGTGACAGAGGCAAACTAACAGTTTGCCCTACATTCATCCCGCGATGTTTTCAATGTAGCACAAG
>DAOLUH010000006.1:0-137706 GCA_035420085.1 Anaerolineae bacterium | reverse complement strand
GTCAGCCTTGCTTACTCATAAGCATATCGCCGTTACTTTGGGCGAAATTTAGGTAACTCATAACTCGCTATTTGCAATTCCCAGGAGGTTGCTTATGTATGGTTATAGCGGAAAAATTTTGCACATTGATCTGACGACGCGCAAGAGTTGGACCGAGCGGAAGCCGGAAGAGTGGTACAAAATTTACATCGGCGGCGTCTCGATGGCGGCGCGGCTGTTGTGGGAGAACATCAAGCCGGGCTGCGATCCGCTCTCACCGGATAATCCCATCTGCCTCGCCAACGGGCTGTTTGCCGGGACGCCGGTGCCGGTGGGCGGTAAGTACGGGCTGGCCTCCAAATCGCCGTTGACCGGCTTCATGGGCGACAGTCTCTCCGGCAGTTGGTTCCCCGTCGCGCTCAAGCGCACCGGCTGGGATGGCATCGTCATCCACGGGGCGAGCGCGGAGTGGGTGAACGTCTTCATTGACGATGGCCGCGTGATGTTCCGCGATGCGCGCAAACTACTCGGTAAGGATACCTTCGCTACCGAGGAGGCCATCCGCGAGGAACTGCTGGATGACCAGGTGCGCTCCGCCACCATCGGCCCGGCCGGCGAGAAACTGGTACGCTACGCCAACGTCACGAATGACGGACGGCAGGCCGGGCGCACGGGCCACGGCGCGGTGTGGGGATCGAAGAAGCTCAAGGCGCTCTCGGTGCGCGGCACATCGGGCGTCGCCGTCGCCGATCCAGAAACGCTGATGAAGATGTCTTTCGATATCACCGAGCAGGCACAGGGACCGTACACCGTCAAATACCGCATGTTGGGGACGTCAACTAACGTCCTTAACATGAACAAGCTCGGTTTGCTGCCCACGCGCAACTATCAGCAAGGCGTGTTCGAGATGGCCGAGCAGGTCAGCGGCGAGTATCTCGAAGAGCACTTCAAGGTCAAGAAGATCGCGTGCGCGCAGTGCCCCATCGCCTGCGAGCAGGTCTCCGCGGCCAAGCAAGGGATGTACGCGGGCGCGATGACGGGTATCGAGTATGAATGTCTTTACGCCAACGGTCCCAACCTGGGCATCGGTGACTTGAACGCGGTCATCAAGCTGATTGACATCGCTGATCGGGGTGGCGTGGACGCGATGAGTCAAGGCGTGACGATCTCCTGGGCGATGGAATCCTTCGAGCGCGGTATCTTCACGAAAGATGACTTTAAGTGCAAAAAATACCCCGATGGCTTCGAGCCAAATTTCGGTAACGGCGAGGCCGCCGTCGCGTTGGCGGAAATGATCCGTGACCGTGAGGGCATCGGCGATTTGCTGGCCGAAGGCACACGCATCGCCAGCCGGCGGGTGGATGCGGAACGTGGAACGGAATCCTACAAATGGGCCATGAATATCAAGGGTCTTGAATGTCCCGGTTACGATGCGCGTGGTCTCAAGACTTTCTCCGTGGGATTGGCCGTGGGCACACGTGGCGGCTGTCATAACCGCTCGGCGGCCTATGACCCCGACATTCAGGGCGAAGTCAATCGCTTCACCATTGATGAGACGCGCGGTAGAGTGGCTGCCGAGACCGAGGAATATGCCGCCGTCTACGACACCTTGCCGCTGTGCAAATTCATCCGTCGCTGCTTCACCGGCAAGGCCGACCGCGCCGGCGCATGGCCGGCGATTGCGAAGCTCATCAACGCGACCACCGGTTGGAACTTCGGCTATGATGAGGTGGACCTCATCGGCGTGCGCGCGCATACGATCAAAAAGGCATTCAACATCCGCGAGGGCTGGACCCGCGCCGACGATTACCTGCCCTATCGCTGGCATCACGATCCCATGAAAGAGGGCGCATCCGCCGGCCACGTCGTCACCGAGGAAGAGCTGGAATACCTCAAAGACCTCTACTACGCCGCCAAAGGCTGGACCAAAGAAGGCTTGATTCCCAAATCCAAGCTGATCGAGTTGGGGATGGACGATGTGGCGGAGGCCATCGGAGTCTAAAGATGCACGATGCAAGAAGCAAGATTTCTGTATCTTGCATCCTGCATCCTGCATCTTGCATCCTGTCTCTTGCATCTTGATTCTATTTAGGGGTGAACTATGGTAACTTCAACATCCAGATATGCCTATATTGCGTGTGACGCGACGAAATGTATCGGCTGCCAGTTGTGCGAGTACATCTGCTCCTACACCAAGACCGGCGAGTACAACACCTATCGCAGCCGCATCCGCACCGTGCGGGTGGACGAAATCCTGATCACGGCGGTGGCTTGCCGCACCTGCGAGGACGCGCCGTGTGTCATCGCCTGCACGCGCGACGCGCTGACGCAGGATTCGGAGACGGGCCTCATCAGCGTGAACGCCGAACGCTGCGATGGCTGCGCCTGGTGTATCGAGGCGTGCGACTTTGGCGCGATCTCGATCAACCCGGCGACGAAGATGGCCGAAGTCTGCGATCAGTGCAAGGACGAAGAGGACGGCCCACAGTGCGTGAAGTGGTGTCCAAAGGACGCGCTCGAACTGACGACTGCCGATCAACGCGCGCAGAAAGCGCGGCGCAAGCTGATTCACGAAGAGGTGCAGGGGCCACGGTAGGGGAACTCTATGACTGAAAACAACGACAACAACGAAGAACTACGCATCGGCGTCTACATCTGTCACTGCGGATCGAATATCGCCAGCACGGTGACGGTGCCCGACGTGGTGGAATACGCGGCGACACTGCCCAACGTGGTGGTGGCGAAGGAGCACAAGTACATGTGTTCCGATCCGGGGCAGAGCATGATCAAGCAGGACATCCGGAAGTACAAGCTCAACCGGTTGGTGGTGGGCGCGTGTACGGTCTCGATGCACGAGCCGACGTTCCGCGCGGTGCTCGCCGAGGAGGGCGTCAATCCCTTCTTCTTCGAGATGGCGAACATCCGCGAGCACTCCTCGTGGGTTCACACGCACGAGAAGGCAGAGGCGACGCTCAAGGCGAAGGAAATTGTCTCATCGGCGGTGGCGAAGGTGAGCTTTGGACATCCGCTGGAGATGTTCGAGGTGCCGGTGACGCGCAAGGCGCTCGTTATCGGCGGCGGCATCGCCGGGATCAGCGCCGCGCTGGATTTGGCCGATATGCGCATCCCCACGACGTTGGTGGACAAGTCGCCGTCCATTGGCGGGCGGATGGCGCAGCTCGACAAGACCTTCCCTACGATGGACTGCTCCATCTGCATCGAGGCGCCGAAAATGGTGGACGTCGGCAAAAGCAAGTTCATTAACCTGATGACTTACTCGGAAGTCAAAGAAGTTGAGGGCTACATCGGCAACTTCAAGGTGAAGGTGGAGCGCAAGCCGCGTTATGTTCTGGAAGATCGCTGCACCGGCTGCGGTTTGTGCGCCGACGTGTGCCCCATCTCCGTGCCCAACTTCGAGTTCGAGGAGGGATTGGGGCCGCGCAAGGCCATCTACGTGCCGCTGGTGCAGGCCGTCCCGGCGATTTTTACCATTGACATGGATGCGTGTATCGAGTGTTTCAAGTGCGTCGAGGCGTGCGGCGCGTTGCAGGCCATCAGCTTCTTCGATGAGCCGAAAATCGAGACGCTGGACGTGGGCGCGATCATCGTGGCAACGGGACTGGATATGTGGGACCCCACGCCGTTGGAAGAATACGGTTTCGGCGTCTACGACAATGTGACGACGATGATGGAAATCGAGCGGCTGCACTGCGCGGGTGGGCCGACGGTGGGTAACTTTGTCCGCCCTTCCGACGGCACAACGCCCAAGACGCTCGGTCTGATCCAGTGCGTCGGTTCGCGCGACAAACGTTATAACGAGTACTGCTCCGGTTTCTGCTGCATGTACACGATCAAGAACGCGATGTTGCTCAAGTGGCTCTACCCGGAGATTGACATCACCATCTTCCGCATTGACATCCGCACGCCCGGCAAGACCTACGAGGAATTCTACGAACGCGCGCGGCAGGCCGGCATCCATTTCGTGCAGGGCCGCCCCGCCGAAATCCGCGAGGATCCGGTGACGAAGAATCTTATCGTGCAGACGTACAACGCGGCGCTGGATCGGCAGATGAATTATGAGTTCGAGATGGTGGGATTGGCGACGGCGGCGATTCCATCGGCGGGCGTCGAAGAGTTGGCGCGCGCGCTCACCGTCCCGCTGGATACGACCGGCTGGTTCCTGGAATCGCATCCCAAGCTCAAGCCGATTGACTCCTCGACGGAAGGCGTCTATCTGGCCGGCTCGGCGCAGGGACCGAAGGACATCCCGCAGAGCGTGGCGCAGGGCAGCGCTGCCGCCGGGCGCGCCGCGCGCGTGCTCAACGCCGGGAAGTGGGAGATTGACCCCATCGTTGCCTACGTGGACCCGACGCGCTGTCTTAACGTTAATCCCAAGAGCAAGTGTACGATGTGCGCGCAGGCGTGTCCCTACGGCGCGGTCATCAACCAACCGGGGACGGGCAATCCGAGCCAGATCATCCCGGCGAAATGTCACGCCTGCGGGACGTGCGTAGCGGAATGTCCGGCCAACGCGATCACGCAATGGCACTTCACCGATGGGCAAATCCTGGCGCAGATTCACGCCTTACTCGCCGATAAGCCTGAAGAGAAAGTGCTGGCGTTCACCTGTCGCTGGTGCAGCGGCCTGGGGGCCGACAACGCCGGTGTGAGCCACTTC
This sequence comes from Anaerolineae bacterium, assembly GCA_035420085.1. Classification (GTDB taxonomy): domain Bacteria; phylum Chloroflexota; class Anaerolineae; order B4-G1; family SLSP01; genus DSWT01. Next base: position 133,049 of record DAOLUH010000006.1, on the reverse strand, counting down.
CAGTATCCGGCGAATACGCGCAACATTATGGTGATGTGCTCCGGGCGCATTGACCCGGATTTTGTGATGGAAGCGTTCAGACTCGGCGCGGGCGCGGTGTTGGTGTCGGGCTGTCACGTGCAGGACTGCCATTACATCACCGGGCGGCAAAAGGCCGACGCGCGGATGGAGAAGCTACGTGTGCAATTGGAGCGGATGGGCGTCACGCCAGAGCGCTTCCGCACTGCGGAAGTCTCCGCCACCGAGGGCGCGAAGTGGGCGCGCATTATGACCGAGATGAGTGAAACCGTCAGAACGCTTGGCCCGGATAGCGTGCGCGCTGAGAACGAAAAGATGCTGCCGCATCTCGAACGCCAACTCCGCCGCATCCGCGAGGGCCTGGACGTCTCGCGCGTGCTGGATATTTTCGAGGCGCGGCTGCAAGGTGTCAAGACTGAAGTGCAGCAGGCGTATGAGCGGGAGCAAAAATAAGCAGTTGTAGGAGAACGCTATGGAAGCTATTCGAGAAATTCGAACTGTGGAGCAAGAAGAAATTATCTTGCGTTTGCCTCAGGCATTTTGGGGGCGGCAAGTTGAGATTATCGTCCTTTCCACGCCGTCGCCTGATAAGATGCGTTTTGAAAAGAAGAGTTTGCGTGGTTGCCTACAATCTTATGCGCGACCCGAGCTGATCTCAACTGAATCTAGCGCATGGCTAGATGCTGTGGAAGAGAATTATGCTGCTCGTTGACGCCAACATCGTGCTGCGGTATATCTTGGATGATCACCCAAAGCTTTCTGCACGTGCGGTGGAAATTCTTGAGCAGCATGAGGCCTTTTTGCCACCAGAGGTGGTATGTGAAGTTGTGTATGTCCTTCAGAAAGTGTATAGCGTTCCTCGAGACCAGATCCAAGCAAAACTATGTATTTTGTTGGATGAGCGTCTGATCACCGTTGAAAAGACGGAAGTGCTACGACAGGCTCTGGCGGTTTACTGTGCAAAGAACCTGGATATTGTGGATGCACTTTTATGGGCATACCATCACGTGGAGCATCGTCAAGTTATCACATTTGATGAGAAATTGTCCAAATTGTTGGAAACGGAGTAATCTATGACCTCTGAAATGCATCCTTTCCTCACTGAAGTCATGTCGCTGCGGGGCGGCAAGGACGTGCTGGAATGTTACCAGTGCGGCACGTGTTCCGCCTCGTGCCCGGCCCTGCCGGATATGGTCCACGGCCCGCGCCGCATTATGTATATGATCCAAAACGGCATGGAAAAAGACGTGCTTTCCAGCCCGGATATATGGCGCTGCGTTTCATGCTATTCCTGCATGAACCGTTGCCCGCGCGGGATTGAGATTACGGTGCTGTTCTCCGAACTGCGCCGTCTCGCCATCCAAAAAGGCTACGTGGAAGACGCGGAAGCGCAGTTCGGCCAGGCGTTCACCGTGACGCTGGCGCAGCATGGACGGATGTTCGAGCCGGAATTGTTGATGCGTTATTACCTGCGCACCTGGGATGTCAGGGGGATGCTAGAGATGATCGGTCCGGGTCTGAAGATGTTGCTGAAACGAAAAGTGACCTTCACGCCGAAGAATATCGCTGCATCTCAGGAATTGCGGGATGCCGGCGTTGTTCCGCCAGTTGGCACCTATTATCGCAGCAAACTCCGCAACCGCGTTGTTTCAATCATGATTGCGGTGTTGGGATTCTTCGCCGCCATCGGCAGACTCTTCTCTGGCGGCAAAAAGGAGACGCTCCATGGGTAAAGCCTACGCCTACTATCCAGGATGTAGCCTGGATTCTACCGCCAAAGAGTATGATATGTCCGTGCGCGCCGTTTTTGCCAAATTGGACATTGAACTGCACGAACTCGATGAGTGGACATGCTGCGGCGCAACTCATTCCGCCATCTACAAAGACGATTCGCGCTTTTTGCTCTCGTTGCGCAACCTGGCGTTGGCTGAAATGCAGGGCTATGACACCGTCGTCGCGCCGTGCAGCGCCTGCTACAAGAACCTGCGCCGCGCGGCAAAACTCGCCGAGGCCGACAAGACAATCTGCACCCGCGTGAACAATGAAATGGAGGAAACCTTCAGTTGTTCGGGTAAAGTCGAGGTGCTGCACCCGTTGTATCTTATCCTGCGCGATTACGGTCTGGATACCTTGAAGAAGCGTGTCGTACGCCCGCTTACTGGCCTCAAAATCGCCAGTTACTATGGCTGTATGCTTACCCGGCCGGCGGATCAGTTTGACAGCGCGGAGCGTCCAACCGGATTGGATCGGCTGGTACGGGCGTTGGGCGCTGAGCCGGTGGATTACGACGACAAAGCCAAATGTTGCGGCGGCGCGCTCGCGCTTTCGCACGGGGGAACCACAGCGCGTATGGCGGGAAATGTGCTCACTTCGGCCAAAGCGCGCGGCGCGGAAGCGGTGACGTTGGCCTGTCCGATGTGCCACATGGCGCTTGACCTGTACCAATCGAAGGCCGAGAAAATCGTCCAACGTGACCTCGACCTGCCGGTTCTGTTCTTCACGCAATTGATAGGTCTGGCGCTGGGTCTCGACCCCATGCAGTTGGGCCTGAAGCGGCATATCATTCCGACCGCCGGTATTGTCGCGCGCTTGAGCGTGTAAAGCCCTAGCGACTCTCTGACTGCCGACTACCGGACTGTTCCGAAGGAGTGTAACCGAACCTGGGTACAGCCCCGATAATGAAAATTTCACCGCAGAGCACGCGGAGAACGCAGAGATTTTTAATTTTTTCTCTGTGAACTCTGTGTCCTCTGTGGCTATTTGCAGAGGAGATAAGTGTGAAACGTGGTACAACTCTAAAACATCGCACGGAAACATCGCTCACCTTAGAGCGCAAGATGGTCACGCACCATGATGTCCTGACCTGGGATTTGGAGCGCTGTGTGGGCTGCCAGATTGGGCCGCGGGTGTGTCCCAAAGAAGCCATCAGCCACATCGCTGGTGTGGTTGAGAACGGACGCATGGTGACAAAGCTGTTAGTGGACGTGGACCCCGACAAGTGCATCTTCTGTGGAATGTGCGTCGAAATGTGCCCGATGCGCGCGATTACGCTGACGCTGAACGGCGAACCTTACAACCCTGTCATCGAACACGAAGCGTTCCCCAAGCTGATGAAATCCACTAAATTCAACAAAGACGCCTTTGACTTCAGCTTGAAGGATTTCGTCATTGAGAACTGCTCTGCGGATGTCATCAGTTACGACGCTGAACGCAACACGCTGAAAGTGGATCAGGAACACTGCATCCGCTGCCGCCAGTGTGAGGTTGCCAGCAATGGCGCTTTTGAGGTGATGCAACCGTGGCAGGGCACGGTATTGTTGCGCCGCGAGCTGTGTGTCGAAGGCTGCTTTGCCTGCGCCGACGTCTGCCCGACGCGCGCGCTGCACATTGACGAAAACGGCGAATTGGTCCACGCCGATTACTACTGCATCAAATGTGGCGCGTGTATGCAGATTTGCCCGATCAAGGCTGAGTGGGAAGAATACGACGTTCATTTCGACTCCCAGGGCGTGACGTATACGCGCAAGCACAAACGGCTGACGAATGCCGACAAACTGCCGGTGCTCGTCGAACGCTGGCGCGTGCGCCATACCGAGGTGGAAAGCGCAGCATGGCTGGAGGCGCTGGCGAAACTTGCCGACGAGAAGGCCGGACAGGTTGAAATTGATCGCAAGCGTGCTGTGCGCCGCAAAGACTTGATCATTGCATTGAAGGGCGGAAAATCGCGCGCCAAGGAACTCAAATAGCCCGTTGCGCGTTCACCCTTAGCGTGCCCCGCACATCTCAGCGCGGGGCACGCTAATTTGACCGCATTTTATCGTTGTGAGGGTGCAAGATGTTGCTTAGTCATTTGAGTCTGGCAGTACCGGATGTGATTGAAAGGGTTGGCGACACGCGGGTTGCAGGTATCACGGATGATTCCCGGCAGGTACAGCCCGGTTTTTTGTTCGTCGCCGTGCCCGGTGTGCATATAGACGGACACCGCTTCATCCCTGTTGCGCTGGAAGCCGGCGCTGCTGCCGTCGTCACCGAACAACCTGCGGCAGCGCTGGGATTGCCGTTCGGTTTTCCCTACCTGCGGGTGGCCGACGCGCGCCGGGTGCTTGGCTGGCTGCACGCGGCCTGGCACAGCTTCCCGTCGCGCCACTTAACGCTCATCGGCGTCACCGGCACCGACGGCAAAACGACGACGACGAACCTGCTCTATGCCATCCTGCGCGCTGCCGGGCGCGAGACAGGGATGATCAGCACCGTCAACGCGCGGATCGGCGCGCTAAGCCTGGATACGGGCCTCCATACCACCACGCCGCATCCTGCCGATGTGCAGCGCTACCTGGCCGATATGGTCGTCGCGGGGGCGACGCACGCCGTTTTGGAAACCACCTCGGAGGGACTGGCGCAGCAGCGACTCGCCGGGTGCGATTTCGATGTGGCGGTCGTCACCAACATCACTCACGAGCACGTGACCGCGCATGGCACGTGGGAGGCCTACCGCGAGGCGAAGGCCACGCTCTTTCGCGGCCTGGCGACGGCGGCGCGTAAAACTGGCGCGCCGAAGGTCGCCGTGCTCAACCGCGATGACAGCGGTTCTTTTGCCTATCTTCACGCCATTCCTGTGGCGCAACAGGTGATCTATGGCCTGGAGAGCGCGGATGTGGATGTGACCGCGCGTGACATCGTCTACTCGCCGCAAGGGATTCGCGCGATGCTGTACAGCCCGTGGGGGAGGGTGGATATTGCCTCGCCGCTGGTGGGCGCGTTTAACGTCAGCAACATCCTGGCGGCGGCTTCGGCAGCGCTGGCGCTCGGCGTGCCGCTGGAGGCTGTGGCTGAAGGTGTTGCGGCGATGTCGGGCGTGCCGGGGCGCATGGAGCGCATTGATGAAGGCCAACCCTTCACCGCGATTGTGGACTTCGCGCACACGCCCAATGCGCTGCGGGTGGCGCTGCTGGCGGCGCGACAATGGGTTGCCGGAAAAGGGCGTGTGATTGTCGCCTTTGGGTCCGCCGGTCTGCGTGACCGCGAGAAGCGTCGCATGATGGGCGAGGTCGCCGGCGAGTTGGCTGACCTGATCGTGCTAACCGCCGAGGACCCACGCACGGAGCCGCTGGATGACATCCTGGCGGAAATGGCGGCCGGCGTGTTGCGCTATCCGCGTGTGGAGGGGGTGGACTTCTGGCGCGTGCCGGATCGCGGCGCGGCGCTATTGCACGCCGTCAAGTTGGCGCAGCCAGGCGACATCGTCCTCACGTGCGGCAAAGGACACGAGCAGAGTATGTGCTTCGGGACGGTCGAATATCCGTGGGATGACCGTGAGGCGCTGCGCCGGGCGTTGCGTGGCGAGACGCTGGGTACATTGCCGACCAGCGTAAAACGTAAAACGTAAAACGTATGCAGATTGCGTTAGTCCACGATTGGCTGAATCAGTACGGGGGCGCGGAGCGGGTGTTGGAACACCTGGTCGCACAGTTTCCCGGCGCGCCGGTCTACACGAGCATGTACTGGCGCGATAAAATGCCGGCCGCCTATCAGACCTGGGACATTCGTGCAACCTGGATGGATCGCCTGCCGGGCGTCTACCGGCGACATCAGTGGTATTTTCCTCTGTACGCGCTGGCTTTCGCCACGCTGGATCTGCGCCAGGGTTACGATGTGATCCTCAGCAACAAGAGCGGCTTCTGTCACGGCGTCCGTGCGGGTGACACGCCGCAGGTGTGCTACTGTCTCGCCCCAACGCGCTATGTGTGGGAGTTCGACGCCTATGCAGCCCGCGAGAGTCTGCCAGGCGCGGTCAAGCTCCTGCTCAAACCGGTGGTCGCTGTGCTGAAACACTGGGATTACCGTGTTGCCCAACGTCCGACGACGCACTTCATCGCCATCTCCACCGAAATCCAGGAGCGCATCCGGCGCTATTACCGGCGCGATTCGACGATCATCTACCCACCGGTGGACGTGGAGCGTTTTCGTCCGGCCCCACAGCATGACGATTACTACTTGATCGTCTCGCGCTTGGTTCCCTACAAGCGCATTGATTTGGCTGTGGAAGCCTTCAACCGGCTCGGTCTGCCGCTGCGCATCGTCGGCAAGGGCCGCGACTGTGAGGCATTGGCAGCGCTGGCGAAGCCAAACATCACATTTATGGGCTACGTCCCCGATGCGGATTTGCCGGATTTACTGGCGCGGTGCAAGGCATTCGTCTTTCCGGGACGTGAGGATTTCGGGATTGCGCCGCTGGAAGCGCAGGCCTCCGGGCGTCCAGTGATCGCCTATGGCGCGGGCGGCGCGTTGGATTCCATTATTGAGGGTAAAACGGGGACATTTTTCCGCGAAGCGACGCCGGAATCACTGGCGCAGGCCGTTTTATCTTTCGACGCTGACCGCGTAGACCCCCTGGCCTGTCGCGCCAACGCCGAACGTTTCTCTGTTCCTCGCTTCCAACAGGAGCTACTAGCAACCCTAACGCGCGTCCTCTCCTCAACGAAATCCCCATTCGCTGATTCACCGATTCGCTGATTCGCCCATTCGCCGATCGCGCATCACGGCATTGACTGTATTTCCCACTCCGGACGCTTTGTCCACCAGGGGAGGATGCCGTAGGAATCTGAGATTGCCTCGGTTGTGTACAGCTCCTCCATACACTCGTACCAGCTCAAGCCCTCGGTTTTTTGGAAGTGCCACCATTCGACGTCGTAGTACGAATCGCGCCAGTTCGATAGGGCGTTGCGCCGCTCCCAGCCGTAATCGGCGGCGATGGTCGTGAAATCAACGTAGTAGCCGGCGGGGATGACCGACTTCAGTTCGCCGCCCTGCGCGGTAGCGAGGCCGCCCTTGGAGCGTGCGGAGAGATCCCAGGGTGCAACCTTTAGCGGTTCGCCCAGGCTGCCATCCTGTTCTTTTGCTTTGATGAAGACTCGCCAGTAGGTGACCCCGCCGATATCCTCGCGCACCAGTTCGATTTGCTTATTGCTGAGATAACCCTGATTGATGTCCACCGCCCGGCCACAGACGTGCCAGGAGATGCGCCCTTGCCCTGGACGGGGCGTGTGATTCATCGGACGCCACGAGTCGCCGAGGATGGCAAGATAGTCCCAGCCGGTTTGTTCTTCGACGGCTTTGCGGAGCGCGTTGTAACTGTCGTTGACCTTGTCGCTCAGTTGTTCGACATTATTACCGCGATTGACGTTCGGCAGGCCGACCAACTGGTACTTTTCTGGATTCGCCGCCATCAGCAATTCAGTGTAAAGCGGCGCTTCTTCTTCACCCATCCGCTTGGCAAGGCGCGCTTCGAGGTCTTGATTAAGGGGCGTCGTTGTCCAGGACGGCGTATCCATCCAGTCTACGGTGCTATACCCTTCTTGCGCCAGCCCCCAACCGGTGGTATCCGCCGCAATCAGATAGGACTTGGCCTGTTGCCGGAAGATGAAGGCCAGTGCGCGCCCGTCCGGCGACCAGGTCGGTTGTCCGCCGACGCCAAACAGACTTGGACGAACCATACCGGTGACGAGGGCCTCTTTGTCGAAGGGAATCTTCCAGATCGTTTCGTTGCCCGGTACACCCGCGGAATAGGTCAGATACCGTCCGTCGGGCGACCACGCGGCATAGTCTTCGTTCTCGTCGGGGGTGTTGGTCATGTTGACGCTGCCGCCATCGTCCAATGAAATCACATACAAGTCTTTGTTGCCGTTGCGGTACGCGGTGAAGGCGATATGACGTCCGTCGGGCGACCAGGCCGGAGAATACTCCGGGGCCGTATCGGAGGTGAGACGTTGGCTTTCGGTGTTTTCGACGTTGAGGATGTAGATGTCCAGGTTGTCATTGACGTAAGCCTCGTAGGCCAGCCACTTCCCGTCTGGCGACCAGGTTGGTGAGGCTTTGTAATCTGCCGAACGTGTCAGACGGATGACTGTGCCGGCCATCATTTCGATGAGATAAAGGTCCCAACTGCCGCCGCGATGTGAGGCGAAGGCGAGGTATTGGCCGTCGGGCGACCACGCTGGATGGCGGTCCTCACCGGGATCGAAAGTGAGTCGGAGCAAATTGCCGGTGTTTTGCGAGAGCAGGTAGATGTCGCTGTTGCCGTTGTGACGCATCGTGAACGCCAGCGTTCCGCCGCTGCCAACCGGCGTGGGGGTGATCGGCGGAGCGCCAGGGATCGGCGTGGGGATATACCACGTCGAGGGGGGCGGCGTTGCCGTGATGATGACAGTACGTTCTACCTCGCGCTCTATCGGTGGCGGTGTGGGCCGGGTGAGGAGCATAGCAAAGCCGGCAAGGATACCGGTCAGCAGCACGATCCACAGCACAGGCGGGACCTTGATCGCACGAGGCTTAAAAAACCAGCGTAACACCCGAGAGAGTATTGTTCTATTGTCCACAGTATTTTGTCTCCCTCACATAACATAATCTACAATGAGGGAATGTCAACCAGACAGAAACGAAAACGGGCAAGTCAGCACGCCGGCGCTTGCCCGTTGTAGGATACTGTGGTGTATTATTCAGCGTCTAGTGCTGCTTCGGCGGCTGCCGCACGGCGCGCGCGTTGTTTGGCTGCTATGTGCGCCAGGAGGATACCGAAAAAGTAGAGCACAACAAATGGTCCGGTGACTAACAGCATCGTGAACATATCTGTAGTCGGCGTGATGACCGCAGCAAAGATCGCGGCAACAAAGACAACTATTCGCCATGCCTGACTGAGTTGTTTGGGCGTTACAATGCCCAATAGCGCTATCAAATAAATGACCAAGGGCGTCTGGAAAATGAGTCCCATCCATAACAAGAGCATAGTGACGAAGGAAAGATATTTTTCCAGGGAATACTGAGGCGTGATGACTGAGCCGAAAAAGCCCATCAAGACCGGCATACTGATAGGAACCAGAATCTGCAGGGTAAATAATGCCCCAAGGATAAAAAAGATGAGGATGGCAGGGAAAACCAGCGGGATGGTTTTCCGTTCGTTGCTGAACAGTCCCGGCTTTATAAACGCATAGATCTGATACAGAATATAAGGCAAAGCAGCACCAAAACCTAGCGCCAACGCAATCTTGAAGTACGTCATCGGCGCTTCAGTTGGACTGAGTGCGACCACGGTGGCGCCTCCCAGAGGCTTAACAAGCCACGCGACCACGTAATCTACAACGAGCATAGCAGCGAGGGTTGTAACGATGATGGCGGTGACAGACCGAAAGAGCCGTGAACGCAGTTCTTTAATGTGATCCAGAAGGGTCATTTCGTTTTCGGTGCTCATTTTATATATCCTTGTCGGGGATTGTGGCTTCTGCGGTTCGGTCAATTTCACCGTCTGGCACAGATTGCGTTGTCTCGACGAGCGCCGTAGCCGGGGAAGGCTGCACGATCTGTTCTGAGGTCTTGACATCCGTTGGGACTGTTTCGTCCTTTGCCAGATTAGAGATGGCTTGCGCTGTGCTTGTAGTGGTGATCGTTTGGACAGCCTTGGGGATTTCGCCGAGGCTGGTCTCTACGGATGATTTCGCATCTTCCAACGCCATTTCGATTTCAGACACTGTAGCTTGGGTCTCTTTAATATCGGCCTCTGCCGATGCCTTGATTTCAGCAACGGCTGTCAGCGTGTCGTTGAGATCTGCCTTTGCGGACGCCTGAACTTCGGCCAGTGTTTTTTGGACCTCTGCCACCGAGTCCCGCGTTTCTTTGATGGTCTCTTGAATTTCTGCCGGGATAATGTCGTCGTCAATGAACTCACCTTTGAGGCCCGAAGACATTTGCGTCCACATTTGCTGTATTTTGCGTACATATCCTCCGACTGTCCGCATAATTTTTAGAATATCCTCTGGGCCAAAAAGGATGATTGCTAACAGCACAATGATGATGAGTTCACCGCCGCCGATATTTAGGAACTCCATTCTGTGTATCTCCGCAGTGACAATTGAGTTAGTCCACAAATCACGCCGCCGGTTGGTTGGGACAAGCCGGCGGCACTTGATCGGGGCGTGATTACTATATTATGCTTCGTCAGAAGCGTTTTCAGCGTTGGTCGTTTCGGTTTCTTTCTCTTCTTTGGGTTTGCTGGGTTGCAGGCCATCCTTGAATCCCCGGATACCTTTGCCTAGCTCTGACCCCAGACGTGCGACCCGTCCCGGCCCAAAAATAATCAAGGCTAACACGATGACCAAGACTAACTCTAACGGACCAAAATTCTTAAAGAGTGGCATTTCAACCTCCTGTCTGAAAGTATTGACAGAACTTCGACTCAGGTTCTACCGGCTCACTACTGCCTCTGAGTCATGCTTCTGCTTTATGTGCTATATCATACTATGGTTTGGTGTATACGCAACCTGTCAAACTGTGGGGTATCGGGGTTACAATAGAACACGCGGAGAGCGCAGTATATTTTTTCTCTATGAACTCTGCGTTCTCTGTGGCTATTTGCGGTGGAGATGCCAAACTTTGAGTCCCCGGTGAGACTCGAACTCACAACCCTCTGGTTCGAAGCCAGATGCGCTGTCCATTGCGCCACGGGGACTGGGATATAAAAAGCCGGACACATTGCCCGGCTTTGGGGTGACTGGTGGGACTCGAACCCACAGTTGCCTGAGTCACAGTCAGGAGCCTTAACCATTAGGCCACAGCCACCAGGTACAAGCAGGATTTTACCATAGAACGTGAAATGGGCAACCCCGCTCTGTAAGTGGAATCATGCGCCCACTTTAGTGCGTGAGCTATTTCTGTATTTCTTCTGTTGATGCGAAGGGCGACCCTATCGGCAACAGAATGTGAAAGGTACTGCCAGGTAATTTGACTTCGTCATGGCCGGGGCTTTCGGCCCACACTTTGCCGTTGTGCGCTTCAATGATCCCTTTCGACACGACCAGCCCCAGGCCTAATCCACCGCCTTTGAAGGCGGTCTTGCTTGAGCGGTGCAGCGCGACATCTTCCAAAACGTAAAATCGGTCAAAGATATGTGAAAGCTCCTGCGGCGGGATGCCAACACCGCTATCTTTGATCCACAGGTGGACAACATCTTCCAATGTTTCGGCGTCAATCGTGATGGTGCCGTTTTCTGGCGTGTATTTTATGGCATTGCTGACGATGTTTCCGATGGCCTGGTGTAGCCGCCGTGGGTCGCCTTCAATGACCGGCACTTTCTTGATGCCTGAACCAAGTTCGAAGATGAGATTGCGTTGCGGGCCGAAGCTGCGTAAGTTGTGCAACACTGACTGAATGACCGAATGTACGAAAACCGGTTCCCGCGACAGATCGAGTTTGTTGGCGTCAATCAAGGAGACATTGATGATATCTTGAATGACTTCACTGAGCCGCTTGACGGCGTCTGAAACCTTGGAGAGCAGATAACGCGGGCTGCCCTCATTGCTCTCTTCGCCAGGGATAGCCGTGTTGGCGCGCAGGATTTGCAAATAGCCATACACGACGGTCAGCGGTGTGCGGAGTTCGTGCCCGGCCAGCACAACGAAATCTGACTTCATTTTCTCGACCCGTTGCAGCTCCGCGTTGGCTTTTTCCAATTCGCGGACTTTTTCCTCGAGCCGATTAACCAGCCGTTGATTGTATTCCAACAGATATTCTGCTTTTTCTTCGGGGGTACCGACTTTGTCTTCCAATCCCACCATATAAGCGCGTATCTGATCGCTGAAACGGTCAACGTCAATCGGCTTGGGGATATAGCCACTACAACCCGCGACCAGGGCGCGTTCCCGATCACCGCGCAGCGTTGCCGCCGTGACTGCAATGATGGGGATTTGCTCCAAACCATTGATCGTGCGCAGGCGCGTGGTGACTTCGTAGCCATCCAGCCCGCTGATATTGATATCCATCAGTACGAGGTCCGGTTTTTCGCGGCGCGCGCTTTCGATCGCGCCAAGCCCGTTATCAGCGATCACCACCTCAAAGCCTTCGGCAGTCAGGATGCGTTGGACGAGTCGCTGACTGGACAGATCATCTTCCACATACAGAATCTTCGTCATTTTCCCTCGTCATCCTTCCCTAGAAGCGCATTGATCTCCTGCAAAAGGTCTTCGTCCATAAATGACCCTTTTTGCAGGAGCATCTGAATTTGCCCTTGAAGGCGCTGGCGATCCTTGAGGTTAAGTTCTTTCGCAGTGATGACAATAACCGGTATATCCCTCAGACCTGGATCGGCTTTGAGATGGTCAATCACGGCAAAACCGTCCATATCTGGCATCATCAAGTCAAGGAGGATCAGGTCGGGACGTGTTTCACGAATCAGGGTAAGTCCCTCTTTGCCCGTATGCGCCTCAACGATCTGGAATTCCCCGTGGGTCTGCAGAATGCGTCGCAAGAGCCGGGCTGCCTCTGGATTGTCCTCCACAATGGCGATATGGCGGACCCGCTCGTCCAGTTGGTCGAGCGCGCCCAGGAAACTGGTTGCTGCTACCGGGGCTGGGGCGGCGACCTCTGGCGGTGGGGCTACTGGGACGGCTTCACTGGCCGGGACAACTTTCAGCCAGTCTTCGTCGAGGAGAAACTTTTCGACAGGGAAGGTATGCCCTGAACAACAGACAACGATCGTGTCGTTGCGATTGATGACGCCCATGTTGAACAGCTTAAATAGCCCCGCAAAGGCTGCTGCGGCTGCCGGTTCGATGGATAGGCCCTCCATTTTCGCCAGTATGTGCAGCGCTCTGAAGGTTTCTTCGTCAGTTACAGACTCGAAAATACCGCCATGTTCCTGGAAGACGCGATACAGGTATTCGTAAGCCGGGCCGGGCGCGCCTGTGGCGATGGTAATGACCCGCGTGGTTGGCTCTGTGACTGGCTCGGCCACCGGCAAATTTTTGCGGAAGGAATTGACCATTGGAGCGCAACCTTCGGCCTGAATCAAAGCCAGCTTGGGCAGGCGATTGACCAGCCCCATTTGGTACATTTCCTCGTAGCCCTTCCAGAACCCGATCGGCCCCATCCCCCCGCTGACGGCCTGGATGTACCAATCTGGGGTGCGCCAGGGGATCCCCGGCTGCGGTGGGCCTAGCTGCGCCGCAAGCTGCTCGGCGACTTCCATAGCGATGGTTTTCATACTTTCGCGCGTTCCGCTGTTGCGGATGCCGCGATCTGCCAGTATCCCGCGGTGCTCGGCGAATTGTGCAGCGACCTTTTTCGCCACGTCGTAGTTAGCGGTGACTTTCACCACCTCGCTGCCATAGATAGCGATTTCCCGCATCTTTTCCGGCGGCACCAGACTGGGAAGGAAAGTCCAGAGCTTAATGCCGGCATGGGCTGAGTAGGCGGAGTAGGAAATGGCAACATTGCCGGTTGAGGCGACCACCATTTCAGTAATACCCGCCTCTTTCATCATTGAGATGACCATCGCTGCCTGGCGGTCTTTGAAGGAATTGGTAGGATTTTGGCGCTCATCCTTGATGAAAAGGTTGGGCGCGCCGAGCATCATCCCCAGATTGTTGGCGCGCAGCAGCGCCGTGCCGCCTTCCCCCATCGTGATTTGGAAGTCGTCGCGCCGCACCGGCAGTAATTCGCGGTAGCGCCACATCGTGAAGGGCCGTTGCCGTAGGATATCAGGCCAGAGACGGCTGATGCGATCGTAATCATAGCGTACCTCCATCCAGTCATGTTTACACACATTACAAGTGGGTGTTGGGAGCGTGAAAGACTGGCGATGACTACATTTCCCACACTCAAGTTCGATATCCATTGGGATAGCTGCTGGTATAACTTGCATCAGTTCGCCTCTATTTGTATTGTTTATGGACGGGAGGATACTCTATCATCGTGAACCATACTCGTAACTCATATCAAGAATAGCACAAGTTTGTATAAGAACAAGCGCAAATGCTGGCCTCTGCCTGGCTTTTTCACCCTTGATGGATAAAAAATTGATTCAATAAGAGTTTTGCACTTTCGGCAGTTCTGTTGTACAATTCAAGCAGCCTGCGATGGTGAGTGTTGGAAAGCCAGGTGGGATTTTTGACGAATTCACGTATAATTTAGGCTGTTGCACATAGAACAGGATTGCTGAAGATGGGAAATCACGAATCCGATCCGCCACAAGACAAGAAGACGGTGCCTGCTAATCTGGAGACTCGGCAGATGCGCGGTCTTTCGAAGCGCCTGCGACAACCGCTGTCGCCTGAACCGTCACCTGCCGCGACCAGTGTGCCGCCAGTCCCTGAAGGTCAGGTGGCCAAGACCCATCTGGTGTCAAGCCCGCCGCCTCGCCCGGCGCCGGCAGCCGGCGACACGCGAGAGGTCAACGCAAAGCCGCAAGTTTCTCCTGAGGGATTGTTGCCCGCGGGAGTGCAGTTACAGAGTCGCTACAAAGTTTTAGGCATCATCGGCATCGGTGGGATGGGCGCCGTTTATAAGGCGCAAGATTTGCGTTTCCCCGGCGTCTTGCGTCTGTGCGCGGTGAAGGAGATGATCAACACCGCCACAGACCCCCAGGTGCGGCAGATGGTGGTGCGTAACTTCGAGCGCGAAGCCAGCATTCTGGCGACTTTGAGCCATCCTGCCATCCCGCAGGTCTACGACTACTTCACCGAAGGTTCACGCTGTTATCTGGTCGAGGAATTCGTGACCGGCAAAGACCTTGAAGCTCGTCTGGCGGAAGTAGATGGCTTTTTCCCGGAGAACCAGGTCATTGATTGGGCTGTACAACTATGTGAAGTGCTTTCCTACTTACACAATCACAAACCCCGACCAATTATCTTTCGTGACCTGAAACCTTCTAACATTATGTTGGATGACCACGACCGGATTCGTTTGGTGGACTTTGGCATCGCCAAGCTTTTCCAGAGTGGTGAAAAAGGCACGATGATCGGGACGGAAGGCTATTCTCCGCCCGAACAATATCGGGGGATCGCTGAACCCCGCGGTGATATCTACGCACTTGGCGCTACGATTCATCATCTGTTAAGCAAACAAGACCCGCGCCTGGAGCCGCCGTTTTCTTTCCATGAGCGTCCGATCCACCGAACGAACCCTACAGTCTCCCGCGAGTTGATTGAAGTCATTGACAAGGCGTTGGAATATGATGTCAACAAACGTTGGGGGTCTGCTGAGGAGTTCAAACGCGCTTTAGGCGCACGGACACCTGTGAAAGCCGGCGGTGTTCAGGGCGAAACCCTCACATTTGACACCAATGTCGTCAAGCCTGTGTGGAAGTTCGCTTGCGAGGATGAGATCCGCGGGTCGGTGACGGTGGCGGGCGATATGGTCTTTGTCCCATCGTATGATCACAATGTCTACGCGCTGGATCGTGAATCCGGTAAATTCAAGTGGAAGTATCCGACTGAGGCCGGCATAGCTTCCAAGCCCTGGGTATCGGAGGGGATGGTCGTTTTTGGCTCGATAGACAAAGTCGTCTATGCGGTGGACGCAAAGACCGGGCGGCTGCTGTGGACGATGCCCACGCAGGGACGGGTGTACTCATCCCCCTACGGCGAACTGGGGCACATCTTCATCGGTTCAGACGACCGGCAGATTTACGCCATCCACCAGATGTCAGGTCGCCGCGCGTGGACGTATACCGCAGATGGTGAGATCCGCTCCCGGCCTTTGGTGGCCGAGAGCTTGATTCTCTTCGCGTGCCAAATGGGGATGGTGTATGCTCTCAGCCTGAACCGTGAGCTACGTTGGCGTTTTCGCGCGCGGCGTGGCTTCCTGGCCTCGCCGATTATGCAGAACGGATTGGTTTTTATCGGCTCGCTGGACACGAACTTTTATGCCATAGATGCGCGTTCCGGGTGGGCCGCCTGGAAGTATCGCGCCGGGGGCGGGATAGTTTCGACGGCCGCCTTTTGGAAGGACATCGTTTATTTTGGGTCGGTGGATGGCTATATTTACGCTCTGGATGCGGGTGAAGGTCGGGTTGTCTGGCGTTATCAAACTGACAACCAGATTACCGGTGCGGCGAGCGTTTTCGGCGGCAATCTGTACATTGGTGGGGTGGATGGTGTACTCTACTGTTTCGACGCCTTGTCGGGCGCCGTGCGCTGGCGTTACCAGACCGATGGCCCGATTACCGGAGCGCCAGAGATTGTCGAAGGAATCATTTACGTAGGCTCTGCTGATCATTACGTTTATGCTTTTCCTACGTAATTCTAGGATGTGGGGGTATGCATGGCTGGCCTGAAAGCTTGGTTGCGTGATATATTCAAAAAACCTGCGCAGCAGGAACAACCGGATAGTGCGGTCGCAAATTTGTTCAAGAAGACCGAGGCTGCCTCGACTGAGCCTGTGACGCCGCCCTCACCCCCACAACCTGAGGAGGCGCGACGATTGTGGGAGGCATCTGGTATTTTCGCCGTTGGGTGGGCGACCGATGTAGGCCAGGTGCGCGAGCATAATGAAGATGCCCTTTTCGTTGTGTCCGGTGAACACGAAGCAAGCAATGCTGCGCCGGCTTTTGGACTTTTTATGGTGGCCGATGGTATGGGAGGGCATCAGTCGGGAGAGGCGGCCAGTTCTTTGTCCTTACGTGTGGCGAGCAGTCAGTTGCTTGCGCAGGTTTATCTGCCCTTGATCAGTGGTACGGATCACAACGCTAATCAACCTTCGCTAACCGACGTCGTTCGTGAGGCGATCTCGCTGGCCAATCGCGCCGTGACCCGCGATTTACCCGGTAGTGGGAGCACTTTGACGTGCGGCATGATTTTGGAAGGTCGTCTTTTCATCGGCCATGTTGGCGACAGCCGCGCCTATCTATTGCGCGCCGGGCAACCACCTAAACAGTTGACCAAAGATCACTCTTTGGTAAGCCGCCTTATCGAGATGGGGCAACTCACCGAGGCTGAAGCGACGACACACCCGCAGCGTAACGTGCTATATCGCGCCATTGGGCAAGGCGGCGCCTTGGAAATTGACGTGATGACGTATGCGTTACTGCCCGGAGATCGTTTGCTACTGTGCAGCGATGGATTGTGGGGCTTTGTTGAGGAGTCGGAAATCTGGCGTATCATTCAGGCTGCACCTACCCCACAGCAGGCTTGTGCGCAATTGGTTGCCGCGGCAAATGCCGCTGGCGGTAACGACAACATCACGGTTATTCTGGCCGAAATCTGGCGGAAGGCATAATGGGGCATTGCGATGGCGCAGATTGATTCGCAAAAAGACTATTACTCCGTTTTGGGCGTGACTTGGGATGCTGACGACGAAACGATCAGGCAAGCCTATCGGCAGCAGGCGCGCGAGTATCACCCAGACAGCGGGCATGGCGATGCAGACCGTTTCCGCCAGATCCAGGAAGCCTACGAAGTGTTACGCGACAAAGCATTGCGCTTGGCTTATGACCGGCAGCGCGAGAGGCGCGGACTTTCCGAAAATGCGCCTGTCGCGTTTGAACTGCTTCAGAGCCGTGTCTATCTGGCCCCGTTGGACACCCCGCAGATCGTCTATGTGCTTGTGGATATTCACCCCAAGGTTGAGGCGCAGAAAGGGGGCGCGCGCCAGCGCCTGAATATCGCCCTGGTCGTTGATCGCAGCACGTCAATGAGCGGTGTGCGGATGCAAAATGTGAAAGTCGCCGCCACCGATCTATTAGAGAGCCTCGATCCCAAAGACCGCCTGGCTCTGATCACTTTCAGCGATCGGGCTGAGATCCTGGCTCCATCGGAGCTGGTCGAAAATACACGCATCTTCAAATCTGCCATTGCTTCCATGGTCCCCGGCGGAGGAACAGAAATCAATCGGGGATTAGTGGCTGGATTGGGAGAGGTCAGGCGTTACGCCTCGAGTGATATGATCAACCATGTCATCTTGTTGACGGATGGGCGCACCTATGGCGACGAACTGCAATCACTCACCGAGGCGCGTCGCGCTGCCGCTGAGGGCATCACCATCTCGGCGTTTGGTATTGGAGAAGACTGGAATGACGAATTCCTGGATGATCTTGCCCGGAGTGGAGGCGGGGTGTCGCACTATATCAGCTCACCTTCGGAGGTGCGGACTATCCTCAAACAGCAAATTCAGGGTTTGTGCAATATAATGTTGCAGCACATGAAATTGGAAGTCAATACCGCTCCGTATGTGCAGGTTCGAGGCGCTTATCGCGCCGCGCCCTACCTGGAGCTTCTGGATTATGCCGGGAACGTCGTCTCGTTGGGCAATTTGACGACGGATGAACCTGTTGTCGTTGTGTTGGAACTGGTCATTGATCAGCAAGGAACCGGAGAACGGCGTATTGTGCGGTTGGATTTGGTCGGCGATAGAGCGGCTGCGTCTGAGAGTATCCGTTTGCGACAAGATGTCAACGTCACATTCACCCTGGATCTGCCGGCAGAACAGCCGCCGGCCAAATTGCTGAACCACTTGGCGCGCCTGAACGTCTTCCAACTTCAGGAGAAAGCCTGGAAAGCCTTGTCAGCAGGCGATGTGCGCCAGGCGACGCATTACCTGGAATATGCCGCGACCCGGCTTTTTGATATGGGACAGCGCGATCTGGGACAGGCGGCTATGTTGGAAGTGGGTCGCCTTGCTCATGGTGGTGATCCAACCAAAGAAGGACGTAAGAAATTGCGTTATGGTACACGAAGTTTAATCGCCCCTGCGAATTAGGGAGGATAGGATGACTCAAAAAGGAAACAAAGTAACTTGCCCTTCATGTGGCGCAGAGAATCTGCCCGGGACGCTCTTTTGTGTTCAATGCGGGACTTACCTGCCATCAGGTGGGCCGCTGCGTACCGAACCGCTCCCTGAGCAAGAGGAAGGACGGCCCGCTCGTCCTCGTCAGGAAGGTGAGGGAGGCGAAGACGAATGGGCGTTGAACATCGAGGTTGAGGTTCTGAATACAGGGCGCAAAGTCCTGCTGTCTGCCGATCGTGAAATTTTGGTCGGACGGCTGGACGCAGCCCACGGCATATTCCCCGAACTGGATATGACGACGGATGGCGGCCTTGAACAGGGCGTATCGCGCCGCCATGCCCGCATCTACACGCGCGAGGGAATGTGTTTTGTCGAGGACCTGGACAGCACGAACGGAACATTCTTGAATGAAGAGCGAGTCACACCTTATCTGCCCTACGCTTTCCGTGATGGCGACCTCTTGATGTTTGGGACGATGCGCTTAAAAGTGCATATTTACTCTAACCGCTGATAGGATGGAGAAACATGGCCTACACTATTTTGGTACACGTGTTGAATGAAGATGCCATTGTTGGGGAAATCGAAGAACTTCCTGAGCAGAGCTCTCCGTTTTTGATGATCACCACGCCCCGATTGCGCGATGGGCGCGACGTTTCTTATTTCTTGCCGGAGACGCACACCGTCCTGTTGCCCTGGAACCGCATTCACAGCATCGAAATCCTACCGACCGAAGGAGAAGAAAAGCTTGTTACCTTCATCCGCGAGTAGTGCCGACATTCACCCGCTGGTGCTCGTGGTGGATGACGAACCCCGGATTATCCGTTTTGTGCGGATCAATCTTGAAATGGAAGGCTTTCGGGTCGTTGAAGCTTCTAACGGCTTGCAGGCCGTTGATCAAGTGCGCGAGAAAATGCCGGATGCTGTGCTCCTGGACGTTTCGATGCCGGAGATGGATGGATTTGAGACCCTCAGGATGATCCGTGAACTTTCCAATGTACCGGTTGTGATGTTGACGGTACGAAGTTCTGAAGAGGACAAAGTCCAGGGGCTGGACCTGGGCGCAGACGATTACATCACCAAACCGTTCAGTCCGCGCGAGTTGGTGAGCCGCCTGCGCGCTGTTCTGCGGCGCGTGCAAGCTACCACACCCGTCGCCTCGTCACAGTTGACCATTGACGATTATCTCGGCGTTGACTTTAACACCGGCGAGGTCATCGTCAAGGGCGAGCGTGTTAAATTGCGCCCCACAGAGTTCCGGCTGTTGCGACATCTGATCGAGAATGCGGGGTGGACGGTTCCGTACAGCACGCTGCTCTCCAAGGTGTGGGGCTATGAGTACAAAGACGCTATCGCTTATCTGCGGCTCTACATCAACTACCTGCGGAAGAAAATTGAGCCTGATTTGGAAAACCCGCGTTACATTTTTACTGAACGTGGCATGGGGTATCGTTTTGTGGATTTCCGCCGTCAACCGACCGATAAATGAGAGGATAATGACGTGAAGGCTTACAAGATTGTCGTTACCGGGCCGTTTAACGCCGGCAAGACAGCCTTTATTCGCACCATCAGCGACATTGACATGGTCACGACCGAGCGACGCATTTCTGACGCCCAGATCGCTACCACGGTGAAATCGGAGACGACGGTGGCGATGGATTACGGTCAAAAACGTCTTGGCGACACGTTGCTGCACCTCTACGGCACGCCGGGGCAGGCGCGTTTTGAGTTTATGTGGTCAATTCTGGCGAAGGAAATGGACGCCTTCGTACTGCTCGTGGATAGCACCGACCGGGCCAGTTTAATGGACGCCAAACAGGTCATACGCCAGTTTCGCAAACAGGCCAAGGTGCCGTATGTTGTCGCTGCCAACAAGCAGGATCATGCTGTGGCTTTACCACCCTCCGATATTCAACGCCTTTTATCCCTGTCCGATAACGTCGCAGTTTTGCCCTGCGTCGCGCAGAACAAAGCTTCTGTGCTCAAAGTCTTGGAGCGGGTTCGGCAGCTTCTGGGATAGTGCGTGATTTGACATCCGCCGACAAGGAGTTGTGCTTATGGGAATGCCACTTTACTTTGTTTTTGGGCTGCCGGCTCTATTGCTGGCGTTATACGCGCAATGGCGCGTCACCTCGACTTACCGCAAGTATCTGCAGGTTCCTAGCTCCGCCCAGATGACGGGGGCGCAGGTGGCGCAATTTCTCCTGCGTTCCACCGGCTTGTCGCTGCGTATCGAGGGTGTTGCCGGTCAACTGACGGATCATTATGATCCGCGCAATAACGTATTGCGTCTTTCGGCGGGCGTGGCGCAGTCCAGTTCGGTGGGCGCTGTCGCGGTTGTGGCCCATGAACTGGGCCATGCCTTGCAGGACGAACAGAATTTCGCACTGCTGCGCTTGCGTTCGGGGATGGTCCCGGTGGTCAATTTTACATCCTGGCTTGGACCGATCATTTTCCTGGTGGGTATGCTCTTTCAATCGCAGCAGTTGGCGACGGTAGGGGTTTTCTTCGTCGCTGGGGCTGTTGTCTTCTCGCTGCTGACCCTACCTGTAGAATTGGACGCGAGCCGGCGAGCGATGCAGTTGTTGCAGCAGAGCGGCATTCTGGCCGATGAAACTTCTCTGCGCGGCGCGCGAGAGATGCTGTCGGCGGCGGCGCTCACCTACGTTGCGGCTTTGGCGCAGGCCATTTCGACGATGCTGTATTACATCTTTCTTCTGAGTGGTAATCGTCGGCGACGGATTTAGGCAAGCATCCGGGGGGAGACTATGCCGTGGAAGTTCAATCCTAGAATGGATTGCATCGCAGTGCGTGACACGTTATCGCGTCTGATGCATGACTCGCGCTTCACCCCTGCACGTGTGCTGCGTGTTCTTCGGCATGAGTCGGCCGCACAATCAACCTTAATGGTGGATGTGTATACGACGGCGGATGAAATCGTCATTACCGCTCCGGTTCCTGGCGTCAAACCGCGTGACCTGGAAATCAAGATCGAACGCGACTGTTTGACGCTGCGCGGCAAATATCCGCCTCCCATTGCGAACGTTGAGTATGTCATGCAAGAATGTCCGACGGGATATTTCTGCCGCACATTGGCGCTCAATGTGCCCGTGGACGCCCAGAAGGCGGAGGCCCGGATTGTGGACGGACAACTTACGATCGTCTTACCGAAGGTCCAGGAAGCACAGTCAAAAGTCGTTCACGTGCGCGCCACAGCCTGAAAGATCGTCCTACATCTCGAATAAGCGCAGACCCTTGTCGAGAGTCTGCGCTTGCCTTTTATATATCCTACGCTAAGATAAGCCGTGTGCAGCCGGTGTGAGAAAAACCATCCTCGATTGTTGTTGTGGGGATGTCGCGGTCTGGTCGCTGGTCTCGCGGCTGTCAGTTGATTTTTGGGGGGATTTCATGCACCGATCGTCTTTGCGCTTGTTGTGGATTGCGCTGCTTATCCTTGTCGTGCCAGGGCTGGCGGGATGTGGGCAGATTTCTTTAACGCCTCAGCCCTCTTTGACCCCCACATCTGAACCTACGGCAACGCTCATGCCCTCTCCTACCACGCCGCCGCCTGTACCCGAAGGGCCATATCCCCCGGTGATTCTCGATTTTACGCCGCGCATGGGCCAGGAAGTCGCTACAGATGCGCCCATCACGCTCGCTTTTGATCAACCAATGGATCATGACAGCGTCGAGGGGGCTATGCGCGTGACGCCGCGGGTTGAGGGCGACTTCGTATGGCCGAACGACACGACGGTTGTTTTTCGCCCCAAAGTTTTGGCTGCTGCGACCCGGTATCGTGTGGCGCTGGTTGGCGAAGTTCGTTCTGCTTCAGGCATTCCGGCGTCTCCTGAATTGACTTTTGCTTTCTCGACGTTCGCGCCGTTGCAGGTGACGCGCGTGGGGCCAGCGGATGGCGCTGTTGACGTGCGGATTGATGCGCCTGTCCTGGTCGCTTTTAACCGCGCTGTCGTCCCGCTCAACTGCGTCGGAGAGGCGGCGGCGGATGCTGGATGCTCGCCTCTGTCGTTGACGTTTACCCCTACCGTTATGGGCGCGGGGACATGGCTAGATACATCGCTCTACCGCTTTGATCCATTTCGGGGTTGGGCAGCCGGGAAAACGTATGGCGTCACTCTGAGTGGAGCTGTGCGAAGTGTAGAAGGCGTTGTGTTATCAACGCCTGTTGCTTGGACTTTTAACACGGCCTTGCCGGCCATCCGGGAGGTTAATCCTGCCGCTGGACAGACGGAAGTTCCGCTGGAAACAGCTATCCGTGTGGTTTTCAACACGCCGATGGACCAAGATATCACTGGAAGCGCCTTTGGCGTGATCGGCGCCAATGGCGAGAATGTCCCTGGCGTGCTCACATGGCAGGACAACGGCGCAACACTCGTCTTTACCCCTACACTCACACTGGATCTGGGTGTAAAGTATACGGTGCAGGTCGGTGCGCGTGCGCGCGCGGCAACGAGCGCCCCCTTGGAGAACCCCCAAGTCTGGACTTTTACCACTGTCCCCTCCCCGGCATTGACGGCATCCATTCCTGCGAACGGCGCTTCGGGTGTGGATGTTGGCGAGTCTGTCCGCTTAACGTTCGCTGGCGCGCTGAATGTGGCGACATTGGATGCAAACATTGTCATCACGCCCGCGAGCGACAGCCTCTACACCTATTTCGACGCCGAATCGGGCGTTTATTACCTCTCCTGGGACAAAGATCCGCGCACCGAGTACTGCGTGTTGATCAAACCCGGTATTGCCGACATTTACGGCAATATCCTCACCGCGAGTGACGAACTGTGTTTTGTGACCGGCGACCTGCCGCCCTTCATCGGGTTGGCGACGGCATCGTCGGGCGCTGTGACACTCGACGCCGCCGAACCGGCTACGCTCTATTTTCTCGTGCGCAACCTTGCCAGCGCTTCTTTCTCTCTCTCGGAGCTGGACGAGGCAAATTTCATCCGGGGATGGGACGCAACGGGCGCCGTTATCCGCGACTGGAAAGAGAACTTCGATCTGCCGCGCAATGTGGCAACCGCTGTCCCACTCAACTTGCGGCGGTTGGGGACCGCCTTGCCGACCGGGTATTACCAACTGGCGTGGGACAATCCGCCGTGGGGGAAGCAATTCATCCGCATCGGCGTCGTGGATCGCCACGTGACACTCAAACTGGCCGCGAAAGAGGCGCTGGTGTGGGTCACCGATTTGCGCAACGGCGAACCAATCAGCCGCACCGCCGTGCGCCTTGTTGACCGTGAGGGTTTGTTGATCGCCGCCGGTACGACGGATGCCGATGGCCTGGCTGCCATTCCCATCAGTCCGCGCGCTGATCTGTGGGAGAATGTCGCCGCTGTTGTGGGGGAACCTGGCGAGGCCGGCTTTGGCGTTGCCACCACGCACTGGGTGGCCGATGCAGCGCCGGGGGCCTTTGGCATCACGCTTGACGGCGGCGCTGCGTCGCGTTTTGTGGCGGATGTATACACCGATCGTCCCATCTACAGGCCGGGACAGACCCTCTATTTCCGCGGTGTGTTGCGCGAAGACGATGTCCGCTATCTACTGCCGCCGTTGGATGTGCCGGTAGTGGTGGCTTTGCGCGCCTCGTCGGATCAGGTGGTCTATTCGATGACCGTGGCGCTTACGGATATGGGCACTTTTAGCGGCGAATTCGTGCTGCCGGAGGATGCAGCAATCGGTGATTACGGGCTGGAGGTGACCCTGCCGGGCCCTCAGAACGCGTGGCGTGTGCCGCTCAGGGTAGCCGCCTACCGGCAGCCGGAGTTGACGCTCGTTGTCACCCCGGACTCCACGGATATTGTGGATGGCGCGACGTTGCGCGCCGTGGTCACTGCGGATTATTATTCCGGTGGTTCCGTTGGCCAGGGGAAAGCCACATGGACAGTGCGCGCCGAAAACGCTTTGTATCCGGCGACGGCAGCCGGACATTGGCCGGGGGCGGGGAAAGTTGTCGCGGAAGGCCAGGCCGTATTGGATGCCGATGGCCGTTTCTCGATTGAGATTCCAGCCCAACTGCGCCCCCTTGACGGCGACACAGCGCCAGGCCCGCAGCTTTGGACTGTCGAAGCGACCTTGACCGATGCGAACGGTTTTCTGGTCAGCGGACAAACGCAGGTGACAGTACATCCATCCCGCTTCTACGTACAAATGAATCCCCGGCAGTGGGTAGTGCGCGCCGGAACCCGTACCGAGATCGAGCTTCTGGCGCGGGATTGGGAGCAGCTCCCTGTAGCGGGTCGCGTGGTCTCGATTACATTGACGCAGCGTGTCTGGCAGCGCGCTTCGAGCGTGGGGGCTGCATGGATTTACACGGATACGCGGGTCTCCTCGGTCAACGCGACGACTAACGCTGAGGGTAGGGCCGTCGCTACCGTCAGTCCGCCCCATAGCGGCACTTACGTTGTCATGGCCGACGCCCAAGATGCTGATGGACGCCCTATCCATACTGAAATTATGCTGTGGGTCAGCGGCGACGAGGCCGTGCAGTGGCCTGCGGAGGAGGGCAAAATCATACCTGTCGCCAACGCCCGCACTTACCGGGTCGGCGACACAGCCAAAATCCTCGTGCCGGTTTCGTTCACCGGCTCATACCAGATGTTGATGACCGTGGAGCGTAACGGGATTCTCAAGGTTGAGCGACGGCTGCTTGACACCCCTAATCCTGTGGTCGAAATCCCCATCCTGGATACTTATGTTCCGAATGTCTATGTCTCCTTCCTCATCGTGCGCAGTGTATCGGCGGCATCCCCTGCGCCGGACGTGCAGGCCGGCTATGTGAACCTGACCGTCGAACCGACCGCCCAGACACTTACCGTCGCGGTCCTGCCTGACAAGGCACTGTACGGGCCGGGCGAGGAGGTCGCATTGACTGTGCGTGTGACTGACTCAGCCGGTCGCCCGGTTGATGCTGAGCTGGGCGTGGCGCTGGTGGATAAAACCATGTTGGCGCTGCGGGATATCGCCGTGCCATCTAGCGTCGAAGCTCTATACGGCGAGCGTCCCCTGCGCGTCATGTCTGGCGATGGACTGCTGGTTTTATTCAACCGTATTGGGCAGCGTTTGACAGCATTGGCGCGGGATGCCGCGCGCCTCATTGCTGAATATACGCTGGCAGACGGGCCTGGCGGCGCTGACACAAGGACGCTACCGCAAGTTCACGCGGAGTTCCCCGCTACCGCATTATGGGAAGCTCATGTGCGCACCGACCTTATGGGTGAAGCCCATTTGACCTTTGTTTTACCCGATTCGCTGACGACATGGGTGGCGGAGGTTCGCGCCATCACTGCGGATACCAAAGTCGGCGATGGACGCGCGGAGTTGCGTGTTACCAAGCCGTTGCTCGTGCGCCCGGTGACACCGCATTCTCTGGTCGTGGGGGATCGGGCTGAGGTTGCGACCATCATTCACAACAATACGAACGCCGATATCGCGGTGACGGCGCGACTGGCGATGGGGGAGGAGGCCACGCAGTTGAGTCGCCAGCAGTTAACGGTTGTGGCTGGCGGCAGCGCGCGCGTTGCCTGGACAGTGTCGGTTGCGCAGACCAGCGCCGAAACGCTTCCGCTGCTCTTCTCCGTGGAAGGCGGCGGCTACCAGGATACCGCGTATCCGCCGGTCGGCGGTGCGGCCGGGTTGCCGCTTCGCCGGTACGTCAGCCCTGACGTGGTGGGGACAGCGGGCGTGCTGGATGCCGCCGGGACGCGCCTGGAAGCCGTGATCGTCCCGCCGGACGCCGGAGAGGCGAGCGCACTCACTGTGCGCGTGGAACCTGCGCTGCTCAGCGCCGTGGTGGATAGCCTGGCCTACATCGAACAGTATCCCTATGCTTCGACCGACGTATTGGTTGGCCAGTTCTTGTCGAATGTCCTGACCTATCGCGCGCTCCAGGATTTGGAGGTCGGAGACGTGACGCTGACGGCGCAACTCGAAACGTCCGTGCGCGCAGGATTGGAGCGCCTCTACCTCCGCCAGAATCCCGATGGTGGGTGGGGATGGTGGGAGGGCGAGAGCACGTTGCACTTGACCGCTTATGCCGTTTTGGGGATGACCAGGGCCAGACAGGCGGGCTTTGCCGTGCGTGATGCGGTTTTTGCGCAAGCCCTCACTTACGTCTCTGCCCGGCTTGCTCTCGATTTGCAGGGCGAAACCAGATCGGCGGACGATGCGTTCGCGCTCTATGTGCTGTCTGAGGCCAACGCCCGCTGGCCAGTCGGCGCCGGGGCAGCTTTGTACGCGGCGCGCGAGGCTTTGGGGAAGATGGGGCGCGCCTATCTGATGTTGGCGTTGGGGACGACGGATCCCTCAGATTCGCGGATGCCGGCTTTACTGGAAGGGCTGCGTAATGATGCGCGAATAACGGCTACGGGCGCGCATTGGGAAAGCGCCAACAATCTCCATTGGAATACCGATACCGTCCTCACTGCGCTGGTGGTGGACGTGTTGGCGCGGTTTGCGCCGTCCGATCCGCTGTTGGTACAGGCAGTGCGCTGGTTGATGGTCGCCCGGCGCGGCGGCGGCTGGCAAACGACGTATGAGACGGCCTGGGCTATCTCCGGTTTAACGGCGGCCCTGCGCGCTTCTGGTGACTGGGACGCCGCCTATAACTGGGGCGTCACCTTGAATGGCGTCCCACTGGCTGAAGGCGAGGCCCGCGCCAGAGCCTTAGATATGCCGGTCAGATTGCGCGTCGGACTCAGCGGTGGAGATACTGCTACTGCTGATCTACCTGCTTTGCTGTTGCGCGATCGTTTGAACGTGCTGGAAATGTCGCGCACTGCCGGAACGGGTCAGTTGTATTACACCGCGCACCTGGAATTGGCGCCGCCCGTGGGAGCTATTGCGGCAGAGAGCCGTGGCTTCACGTTGCGCCGTGAGTATTGTGCTGTGACGGACAAGCCCGCGGACGACCTTGCGCCGTGCCAACCTGTGACCTTGCTCCGTACAGGTGAACTGGCTGAGGTGCGCCTGACGTTGATCGCGCCGCAGACCCGCTACTTCGTACTGCTCGAAGACCCCTATCCGGCAGGTCTGGAGCCGGTTGCCGACGAGTCTGCCGCGACTGTAGCTGGAGGGGCCGTATGGTCGAGCGCCCCCTTTGAACACCGCGAACTGCGCGATGCGCAAGCCGTTTTTATCGCGCACGAGATGGCCGCAGGCACGTATCGGGTGACGTACCGGCTGCGCGCTGCTGCGCCGGGGACCTATCAGACGCTCCCGGCCACTGTCACCGAGATGTACTTCCCCGAAGTCTGGGGACGCACTGCGGGGCAAGAGTTTACCGTGCTGCCGCGCGAGCGTTAAGCGCGCCGCACGCCCATAACTTCTTGCGCTTTGCAGATTTTACCGATTTTGCGATTCTGTATTTTCGGAGGTTTGCTATGGCACAACAACAGCGTGGGATTATCAGTGGCGTGTTTACGCCGCCGGCGCCTCGTTCCGTCGCTGAAACCGGCCTGAACATGGGCCTGCTCAGCGATCTGGCGTTGAAGGGCCTCTACTTCGAAAGCTATCTCGCCGGGCGCGACCTCGCCGATAGAATGGGGCTGCCCTTTGCTGGCGTGGTATCGAATATCCTGGATTTCCTGAAGCGCGAGCAACTGTGCGAGGTGCGCAGCGCCTCGGGCCGGGGCGGGCTTTCGGAGGCGATGTACGAATACGTGCTCACGGCGCGCGGCCGCGAGATGGCCCGCGACGCGCTGGAGCGTTCGGAGTATTCTGGACTCGCTCCCGTGCCTTTGGCGAACTACATTCAATCCATTCGCGTTCAGGGTTTGAAGGATGTGGTTGTCCATCAGCAGCACTTGCGCAAGGCATTATCACACCTGATCTTCAGCCCGCTGACTTTCGAACAAATCGGCCCGGCCGTCAACTCCGGGCGTTCCATCTTCCTTTTCGGTAGCCCCGGCAACGGCAAGACGTCCATTGCGGAGGCCATCGGCACATTGCTGATGGAAGGCGATATGTTTATTCCCTACGCAGTCGAAATTGAGGGGCAGATCATCAAGGTCTTCGACGACGTGAACCACAGGATTATCAAAGAAGAAGGGCAGCGCAACCTGGACACTCGCTGGATCAAGGTTAAGCGTCCATTCATCGTCGTTGGCGGCGAGTTGACCCTGGAAGGATTGGACCTGGTCTACGACACCAACAACAAATACTACGAAGCGCCCTTCCAGATGAAGGCCAACGGCGGCATTTTCTTGATTGATGACTTTGGCCGCCAGCAGGTGCGCCCGACGGATTTACTCAACCGCTGGATCGTCCCGCTTGAAAAGCGCATTGACTTTTTGACACTGCACACGGGCCGCAAATTCGAGATCCCCTTCGAGGTGCTCATCGTCTTCTCGACAAACCTGGAACCGAAAGACCTGGTGGACGAGGCGTTCCTGCGCCGCATCCGGCACAAAATCGAGGTCCACGATCCAAGTTGGGAGGAATTCGCCGAAATCTTCAAGCGCGTCGCCAGCGCCAAGCAGGTTCCTTTCTCCGAACAGGCTTTTGCCTACCTGGTCCGCGAACACTACCTCAAGGCGAAACGTCCCCCGCGCGCCTGTCATGCCCGTGACCTGCTGGACCAAATCATTGATATTGCCAAATATCTGAACGTTCCACCGACGATGACCAAAGAACTGATTGATCGGGCGGCGGGCGCATACTTTGTGGAGTTTGAGGAGCACGCATCATGACGACAAGATTTCCTGATTTGTGGCAACGTGAGCAGCCGTTGGGCCGCCCGTTCGTTTTAGGCCATCGCGGCGCCAGTCACGCCGCGCCGCAGAACACGTTGGCGGCGTTCCGCGAGGCCGCTGCGGTGGGGGCGGATGGGATTGAATTGGACGTTCACCTCTCGCGGGATGGCGTGCCGGTCGTCATCCACAACGACACGGTAGATGCGACTACCGACGGCAAGGGGCTGGTGTGCGAGCTGACGCTTGCGCAGCTCAAGGCTCTGGATGCCGGCGGGCGCTTCGACGCACGCTTTACCGGCGAGCGTATTCCGACTCTCGAAGAAGTCCTGGCCGAAGTCGGCGCCCGGCTGCTGATCAACATCGAACTGAAGGCCGGTCATACTGCGGCATTGGCGCCCGCTGTCGTTGATTTGGTCAAACGTATGGGGATGACCACGCGCGTCTGGTTTTCGTCCTTCAAACCTTATGCGTTATACCGGGCGCGCGCTTTAGCTCCGGAGATTCCATGCGGCTTGCTGTATGGCCCGTTGAACCCTGGGACGCTCTTGCTGCGACCGTTTACGCCACATGAAGCCCTGCACCCGTACAAAGATATGCTCACTGCGAGGTCTATCCGGCGCGCACACCAACGCGGGTTGCGTGTCTTCACATGGACGCTTGATGATCCTGTTGCCGCGCGTCGCCTCGCCGCCTGGGGCATAGACGGCATCATCACCAACGAACCCGCGCTCATCCTGGAGGCGTTGCGTAAAACGTGAAACCTGAAGCGTAAAACGTAAGCGCAGGCTCTTTTACGTTTTACGCTTTACGTTTTATTCCGTCGTTTGCCGGAAGTGGGCGCGTGCCGCCAGGTCTTGTTCGGGCAGCGTCCCTGCCATCCAGTCCGCGACATCCTGTCCGGAGATCTGCGCCAGGTAGTGAATGGTTTGGGCCTCACCCTGCGCCGTCAGCGCGATGGTGATGGCGGGAGGGATGGCGCAGTCATCACGTAGCACGGCTGCCATACTATCTAACGCCGTCCACAGCACTTGGGCGCTTTCTTCGGGCGGCGTTGCGCTGTGGTACGCGATATGCAAGGTGACGTACAGGTGGGCGTTGTCCCAGGCGGCGCTAGGCGCGTCGGTCAGCGGCGCAGGCATGGCCGCAAGCGCGTTCAGCATGTTCTGTTCGCAGGCCGATAAAGTGATCGGTGTAGGGGTAACAGGGGTGGGGCGCATACTGTGGATCACGATGCCCGCCAGCGCCGCGATCACGCCGACATCGAGTAAACCGAGGATAATCAGAACGATTTTTTGTTTCCGTGTCATCGTCCGCAGTATAGCACGTTGAATGACGGGCGCAAATCCGAACTCAAAGGTAGAACGTAAGGTGGACACAAAGGTTGAGCGCGCGCATCCTGTTGATCGAGGGCGCATGTCGGGCGTCTCTAGCGGCCTTCTGGCCTCCTTCTTGTTGGGGTGGGCGCCGATCTTGGGAAAATTCGCCTACCGCGCCAACGTTGCGCCGTTGACATTGGCTGCACTGCGCACAATGGTCGCGGCCATTTTCCTGTGGATCGTTTACCTTCTTTTCTGGCGGCGGCGTATCATCCTCCGGTGGTCGGCGGCCCTGAATTGCCTGCTGGTCGGGATGTTCAACGGCATCGGGTCGCTTTTCTATTACAGCGGTTTGAGCCGGCTCGACGCTTCGCGCGCGTCACTGTTGGGCGCGCTCTACCCGGTCTGGGTGATGCTCTTCCTCAGCGCCTCCGGGCAGACGATCCGCCGGCTGACTTTGCTGCGCCTGGCGATTTCGCTCGCTGGGGCCGTGTTGGTGACATCGCCCTGGATGATGAGCAGCCTCACAGATTACCTCGGCGTTATGTTGATGTTAGCCTACGCGGGGTTGAACGGCTGGTACCTGGTGATGGGCCAGTGGGTGCTGGCCGATGTCCCTTCGCAGTCGGGCGCGCTGTATATTCTCACCGGTATGGCAGCCACGGTGGCGCTCGCGCGGATCATCGGCGGCGGAGTGGTGTTGCCTATCTCCACGGCGGGGTGGGGGGCGATTGTGGCGCTAGGACTGACCACTGCGCTCTCGCGGCTGGCGATGTTCTTCAGCCTGGAGAAACTCGGCGGTGTGCAAACTGCGATCCTTAACCTGACCGAATTGGCGGTCAGCCTGACCCTCGCGTTTATTTTCCTGGGAGATCGCCTGGCCTGGTACCAATGGGTCGGCGCGATCCTGCTCCTCGGCGGCGGTCTCTTCGCCCGGCTGGACGTTGGGGGCGGCGCCGCGCCGCCCCCGTCGTTCAATCCGATGGACAGCTAAGCCCTATTGCGCCTCACTCACCAACCCCGGCGACGGCTGGTAGCTGATATAGAAGTCGCGCGTGCAGTCGTCGTGGTCGTAATTGGGCGGATACCGTTTGAGTGTGGCATCTGACGGGAAGGTACTGTTGGCCTCTAGCGGGAACGGGATTACGCCAGCGCGTGGTTCGCCGCCCCAGGCCGCGCTATCCACCAGTGCGGCGCTCGTATCCAGCAGCAGCGCCTCGTCGCTGACATTCCCTAACGCGATCCCGAAGCCATCCCATGCGCCGGCTGGCGTCATGTCGGGCACAAGCGGATCGCAGTCCGTCCACTCGTAAGCAGGATTGAAGCCGTAGCGCGTGGCAAACTGCGTCGCGCACGCCGCGACGACGATGACCTGTTTGGAGAGCAGTTGCGCTCCCACCGGGAAGAGATAGCGCCCGTCGCCGTAATCTCCGGCGTTGATAGCGTCGCCAAGACTCCATCCCGCCAGATTTACCGTTTTTCCGCCGGGATGGTAAATCTCCACCCACTCCTGGCCGACATCCTCACCGCCAGGATTGATAAAGACCTCCGTGATCAGCGGGTAATCCACCGGCGGGATGTAGTTCCGCAGCGTGAGCGGCAGGTAGACCTGATAGACCATAGGCCCATGTCCAAGTTCCCAATCGTGATCGAACACCGCGCGCAAGTAGGCGTAGCCCGCCGGAGACGCGAATTGCAACGCGACCTCGCGGTTGGCCTTGTTTGAGGTTTCCGAGCCATTGATGCTGCCGAGGTGAACCCATGCGCCATCAGCGACCAGGAAAATCTTTGCGTGGATGCCCAATCCGGTAACATTCACCAGGCGGCATTGCAGGGTAGGGAGATGCAACCCCTTTAAGTAGAGACAGGTGGCCGTGTAAGTAGAGACAGGTGGCCGTGTTGCCGTTGCTGGCCTGGGGGTCGTCGTAGTACGCATCGAGGAGCAGGCGCACGGCGACGCCGCGTTGCGCCGCCGCGATGAGCGCCGCGATGCGCGGATTGCGTCCAATCTCGCCCACGTCGCTCGACCAGACGACTGGCTCATTCATTTGCATCACGTCAATGGAGCCGGTGAGCGTCCTGTTTAACAGGCCAATCAGCGTGTCCTGGCTGCGTAAGGTGTGCTCCGGCGCGTGCAGCAGCGTGAGATGTGAGGCGGTAGTCGTGAGCGTCGGGCTGAACGCAACAGTGTACGTGGTCCAATCTACCGGCGGGATGGGGATGTAGCCGACCGGCGGCGCGTAAGTTGCGGAGTAGGCGAAGACATCGGTGTGGTGCGCCGGGTCACAATCAAGCCTGAAAATCTCGTTCAGGCGGGCGATAACGTCTGTGTTGTTGGTGCGTAGTACAAACCCGCGATGGCCCATTGTGCCGTTGACCAGAGTGTCGGACGGCATTGAGCTTTCGCTGAAGTTGTCAGTGCTGATGACGGCTGTGCGGTTGTCAATGACGATGAACTTCGCGTGTTGGAAGCGATAGCGGCCTGTATTGCTGCCCATCAAGTAGACGGTGCTGGTCGGCGGCTGGTGGAGGTGCTGCATCACCCAACGCTCGTCGTTGCTCAGACCGCCGGATGGCGCGCTTTCCAGCAGGATTGTCACGTGGACGCCGGCCCGGATGCGCGCGTCAATGGCCTCGTAAAGCGGAACGCTGCCTAGTGTATAGCCTTCGATGATCAGGCTGTGTTGCGCCGTGTTCACCGCGTCCAGCACAAAATTCAACATCCCGTCTGGCGCGACTGCCAGCGTTATCGTGTTGGTAGCAGCGACCTCGACCGGGAAAAAGAGTGTCTCCAGGTCCCAGCCTGGATAGCGCAGCTTGCGCCCGTCGAAAGGATCGTTGGCATCCTGCGCCCAATCGCTCGCGCTGTCGGTGTCGGGAACCGGCAAGCCTGTGGCCTCATCGAGCTTGCGGTAAAGCACTTGTCCTCTGTTCTCAAAGCCGGGGTAAGGATGGGGGACGGCGCTGCCCTGCCATCCACCCTCGGCGATACCTTTCCCGTAGACCAGCGCGTCCAGCAAAGCGCCGCTGGCGTCAAGCAGGTGGACGGCTTCGCCATCGTCGGTGAAGCCCGGCCAGCTTCCCGTGAGCAGCGCGACCGGGCGAGTGATGCCTGTGCTTGCCCAATCCGCGTCAAAGCCCCACACAGGATAAAATCCATCGGCATTTTGTGCTATCCACAGCCTTTGTCCCGCCTCAATCTGCGCGCCGTTCGGGAAGCACACGCGGTTGTCGGAAACGGGCTTGTCGTCAATGCACCAACTTGTCAAGTCAACCGTATATGCGCCCAGGTTGGCGATAGCGACCATTTCACCGCTGATCCCGCCGTAGTTGCCCGGCTGCGCGGCATAGATTCGGACGCGCGGTTGCACCTGTGCGCTCCACGCGCTGCTGGCGGTTTCGCCTGTGCTCGCAGTCGCCGTGGCGACGTTCGTGAGCGTCGCTGTGAACGCCTCGCCAAGCGCCAGCGTGAGCGTGATAGGCCCTTGTGCGCCAGGCGGCAGGTCGCCCACCTCCCACACCAACGTGGCGGCATTGAGCTGGGTGAAAGTGTACGGCGACGTTTGGGCGACGAACTCCAATCCCGCCGGCAGCGTATCGGTGAGGCGGACTCCCGGCACGGCTACCGCGCCGCTGTTGCTGACGGTGAGAGTGTACGTCAGCGGCGCATTGGGGACTGCCAGAGCCGTCCCGGTCTTCGCCAGGGCGAGAGCTGGCCCCGGCGCGCTGACGAGTGTGGCCCACTGCGCGACGTTTGTGGCGGGCGACGCCTCGGTCACGGCGCTAGTCGCTGTGATGTGATTGATCGCCGTCCCCACCAGCCCTTCCGGCGCGTAGACCGACACAGCGATGGCGTTGACCGTGAGGGTGATCGGCGCAGTGCCGAGCGCCCAAACCAACGTCCGCGCATTGACGATGGTGGGGTAGGGGGGCGTGCTGGTGATGAAGGTGGCGCCGTCTGGCAGGGTGTCGGTCAGGGTTGTATACAAGGCGGCGATGTTGCCGGTATTGTGGTAGCGCAGGGTGTAGGTCATCGGCGCGCCTTGTGCAACCTGCGCCGGGCCGCTTTTGGCAACGACGAGATCGGCGGCGGGTGCGGAGACGCTATTGCGACACTTTGGCGTTCCGTTGATCGGCGCGCCGTTGGCCGCCAATCCATTGCGTGGATTGCCGGTGTTGGTGGCCCAATTGCTGTTGATGTCGGGGGCTGCGCTGTTGATGCGCTCCATGGTGGCGGCAGTTGTTCCCGCCGGCCAGCTTCCGCCATCTCCATTAGCCGTATCTATGACCACGCCTGACGCATCGGTCAGTGTGATCGCTTCTCCGGTGTTGAGTAGACCGTTCCCACCGAAAACGCCGATCCAATCTGCCGGAATATCGTTGATGGTGGTATCATCGGTACGCTCGATGAGGTAGTAACTATAGGGGGCGATTTGACCGCGGAGTATCAGGTTCATTCCGTCGGCGGTAAGGACATGCCAGTTCTCCAGTGAAACGGGCGAGCTTGTATTGTTGTACAACTCGATCCACTCATCAGTGCTAGAGGCTGCCGTCCCACCCCATGCCACTTCATTGATGACGACATCGCCGGCGGCCTGTAAAGTGATATCAGGTTGCGCGACCGCAAAGCTGGCGACGCCGAGCAATCCGCTGCCAATGAGAGCCAGAATCAAACGCCGTAGTTTCATACCTCTTCTCCCTCCTCTAAAAATAAACCGCTAATCTCGCTAATCTACACAAATCTCTAAAAAATTAGCGAAGATTCGCGCGATTCGCAGCCTAAATTTTCATCCACCCCTCTCTCCCTACCCCCTCACTCCCCTACTCCCCACTCCCTTACTTTCATTATAGCATCCGTTGCCGTTTAAACGAAGTCGGCTATAATGGGAATAACTTAACCCAAAGTGAGGTAAGTTCACATGGACGGTGTTAAAGTGCTTTTCCTGGCGGCTGAAGCCACCCCCTTCACGAAGGTAGGGGGGCTGGCGGACGTGGCGGGGGCGCTACCGAAGGCGCTGCATAGTTTGGGCGTTGACGTGCGTGTGATCATTCCCCGCTACGGAACGATGCAGGGCGGGGGCTATGAGTTCCATCGCCTGGGGTCATTGGCTGTGCCAATTGGATCCGGGGAGGAACATGCCTTACTGTTGGAGACAAACGTCGCTGGCGTGCCCGTCTATTTGATCTGGAATGATCAGTATTTTTCAAACCGCGAGCGCGTCTACGGTTTCAATGATGATCCACAAAGATTCACCTTCTTTTCTAAGGGCGTGCTCGCTACGCTAAAGATGCTGGATTGGAAGCCTGACGTCGTTCACGCAAACGATTGGCATACGGCAGCCGTGCCGGCCTGGCTGAGTGTCTATGGACGCGCGCAGGTGCACTACCGGGACATCGCCACACTCTTCACCATCCACAACCTTGCTTATCAGGGTATCTGTGGGCGGCTGATTTTGACCTTTGCCCAAATGGACAAACTACCGCACCTGACCGGCGAGGTCCCTGGGCAGGTGAACTGGATGGCGCAGGGCATCGCGCACGCCGACCTCGTCAACACGGTCAGCCCGACTTACGCGCGTGAAATTGTGGCCGGCGAAGCTGGGATGGGCTTGAGTGGGCTTCTGAAAGAGCGCCAGGATCGCCTTTTTGGCATCCTCAGCGGGATTGACGTTGATTTGTGGAACCCCGCCACCGATGATGCGCTCACTCAAACCTACGACGTTGCCTCGTTGAAGATGCGCGCGGTGAACAAAAACGCCTTCCAGCGCGAGACGCGCCTTTCAACCAACCAGGACACGCCGCTGCTCGCTATGGTGACGCGCCTCGACGATACGAAAGGGTTGGACCTCGTCATCCCGGCGTTGGAGGACCTGCTACAAGAACGCGATATCCAGTTTGCGCTGCTGGGGACCGGGGATGAGGTTTACGAGACGAAATTCCGCGATGTGCAGGCGCGTTTCCCCAACAACGTGCGCGCTTTCATCAAGTTTGACGAGCGCCTGGCCCGCCGTATTTACGGCAGTGCGGATGTCATCCTGGTGCCGAGCCGCGCTGAACCGAGCAGCATCGCGTTGATGTCGGCGATGCACTACGGCGTCGTCCCTGTGGTTCATGCCACCGGCGGCCTGGCGGATGTCGTAGTTGATGCTGATGCGCAACCCGACCGGGGAACCGGTTTTGCCTTCACGGATTATACCGCATCCGCGCTGGCTGACGGGATCCGGCGTGCATTACGCGCCTACGAAAATAAAGCGCGCTGGCTGGGCCTGCAATGCCGCGCGATGGAGCGCGATTTTTCCTGGGATGCATCGGCTCGCGCTTACGTTGATCTTTACCGGCGCGCAGTGGCCCTACACCGGACGCAGTGAGAAGCGGAAAATATATTGTTTGGCGCAGCAGGGGCTGCGCTTTTTATATTGTGATAATGTGTGAGGATCAATGAAATCTGCTAAGCCCCTTTTGTGTGTACATGGACATTTCTATCAACCGCCGCGTGAGGATCCGTTTACAGGTAAATATCGGTACGAGCCTTCGGCGGCGCCCTTTCCCAACTGGAATGCCAGAGTAACCGCGGAGTGCTATGCGCCCAACGCGGCGATCGGGAACTTCGGCCGGATCAGTTTCAATCTTGGCGGTACATTAGCGCGGTGGATGGCCGAGAACGTCCGCGATACCTACCAGCGGATTGTGGATGACGTAGCGCATCATGCCTATCAGTGTGGCGTGAGTAACGGAATTGCTCAATCGGTACACCATACCATTCTGCCGTTGGCGCGTGGGCGCGATAAACGCTGTCAGATTCGTTGGGGAATTGCCAGCTACGCGCAACGCTTTGGTATGCACCCCGAGGGAATCTGGCTTCCGGAGATGGCTGTTGATTATGAAACTTTGGAAGCTGTCGCCGAAACTGGACTTGCTTTTGTTATTCTCTCCGGCGAGCAAGTGCGCGGCGACCTTTCTCACGGCGCCGGACCTTATCGAGTGCGTCTGCCGCATGGTCGCACGATCAACGTTTTTGTCCGCGAGCGCGGTGCTTCTGATTATCTTTCGTTTAATATGCCGGAAGTGGGGTCCGTCCGTCCGTGGGCCAACGCGATGATGAGCGGCCGTCCCCACGATTCACTGACGCTGATTGCCACGGATGGCGAGACGTTTGGTCACCACCATAAACAGGGTGTGCGTGTCCTGGAGGCGCTGACGACGCCTGGCGACGAGGATGCTTATGAGGTGACAACGTTGGCGCGCTATATGCATCAGCATCCACCGCGCGCCGAGGTGGAAATTGTTGAGAACACAGCATGGAGCTGTGCGCACCAATTGGGGCGTTGGGCAACCGGCTGTCATTGTACGCCCGGTTGTGGGCAATGGAAGGGCGCGCTGCGTCGCGCTTTAGATAACCTGTCGCACGACATTGACGAAATCTACGCTGAGGCGACGCGCCGTCGGAATCTGGCTCCCTGGAGCTTGCGCGATGAATACATTCGCGTCGTGCTGCGGCAAGTGAGCGGGGCGGCATTCTTGTCCGAATACTATCTGGGCCATCTCTCAACCGTGGCGCAGCAGCGGCTTCTGGATTTATTGGAGGCGCAAGTTCACCGCCAGCGTATGTTCGTCAGTTGCGCCTTCTTCTTCGAAGACCTGGAGCGCATTGAGCCGCGTTACGCGATTGCCAGCGCGGTGCAGGCGATGGCGCTCGTGTCACACGCGACCGGCGACGACTTGACCCGCGCGTTCCGCCGTGATTTGAGTATTGCCGTCAGTCCCGGCACCGGGCGCACTGGCGCGCAAATTCTCGACGAAATTATGGCGGGAGCGAATTTTGCAGACAGCCCACTTGGCAATGGTCGAGGAATAGCCGCCGCACAGCGCCAGGCAGTATTGGCGTCCGTTTAGGTACTATTTCAGTTGGGCGTATATTTCGCGTAGTCATAAACGGTCGACGGAAAAATAGCTCTTTGTTTGCTTTTAGAAAACAAATGACTATGCGAAGTCGGCCGCTTTAGCAAAATCCAGTGTATCTAGCTGATGTTATGGGCATAGAAACTAAACACACCGTTAAATCCAATCTGACCTCACGTTTGCTTGTCATACTGCTATTTTTGGTGATTTTCTTCGCAGCAGTTTGGGTTCGCTCTTACAACATTGACTGGGATGAGGGAACGCATCTACATCCCGACGAGCGCTATTTGACAATGGTCGTCAGCGCACTGGAGTTGCCTGCCAACCCTGCTCTGTATTGGAACACCGCTGACTCACCGCTCAATCCGACCAACAAAGGCTATGCCGGGTATGTTTATGGCACGTTCCCGCTCCTCTTGACGCGAGTTGTCGCGGGGTGGGTGGATCAGGCCTGCGCCCACCCACCCACTGCCACCGGGGTTTTCCTGCGCTGGCTGCTGCTCAATGCTTCAGGCGCGTGTTATCCGGGTCACTATCTTGGGTATGGCGGTATCCATTTTGTGGGACGCGCGCTTTCCGCGCTGATGGACCTGGCAACCCTTGTAGCGCTGGCGCTGCTCACACGGGCGTTGTACGGCAACAAGACGGCACTCCTCGCTGCTGCGTTATATGCCTTTGCTGTTTTGCCGATCCAACACGCCCACTTCTTCGTTGTTGATAGCTTCGCTACAGTTTTCGTCG
The DNA here is from genome assembly GCA_035420085.1 of Anaerolineae bacterium. Classification (GTDB taxonomy): domain Bacteria; phylum Chloroflexota; class Anaerolineae; order B4-G1; family SLSP01; genus DSWT01. The sequence goes on along the minus strand of DAOLUH010000006.1, from coordinate 93,829 downwards.
CCTGGACGTTGTGTTTTGCCGTGTACGCTGTTCAATATCGCAAGCCCTGGCTGCTTCCGCTCGCCGGGTTGACCACCGGACTGGCTGTCGCCTCGAAGATCAGCGTGTGGCCGCTGGCGGGGGTCGTCGGCTTAGCTGCTGTGCTGCACCGCGAACCCGCGGAGGTCGAAGGCAACCCCTCGCGCTACCGCTTTGCCTTGATGCCAGCGCCGGTCATTGCAGTGATCATTTCCGGCATTCTGGCGGCATTGGCGTTCCGCTCAGCGCAGCCGTATGCGTTCACCGGCCCTGGCTTTTTCGATGTCCGCATCAATCCGTCGTGGATGAGCACGATGAAGGATGCGCAAGAATTAGCCAATGGTCTGCGCGACGTCCCCTTCGGCCACCAATGGACCGACCGCACCCCCATCATCTTTCCAGGGCGCAACATGATTTATTGGGGGATGGGATTACCTCTCGGCATTGCGGCATGGATCGGTTGGGGTGTGATGGGGTGGCGCATTGTGCGCCGGAGACGCTGGCAGCACTTGTTGATCTGGGCGTGGGGGACGCTGCTCTTTCTGTATCAGGGCACGCAATGGGTCAAGTCAATGCGTTACCTGCTGCCCGTTTATCCCGTTTTCGTCATCTACGCTGCCTGGGGCCTGATACATGGGGCGACGCAGGGGCACGCCTGGCCGGTGCTGGGGCAAACCTGGCGTAAAGCGGTAAAGGGCGCTCTGCAAATCTTGCCGGGCGTTGTGTTAGCCGGAACAATCGTATGGGCAGCAGCTTTTTTGCACATCTACAGTCGCTCACTGACCCGCGTTGAAGCCTCGCGCTGGATGTATAACAACATTCCCGCCGTGGCTACACTCCACGCTGACAACGGCCTAAAGATGCAGGCGTCCGTTCCGCCTGACACACTGTTGAGCAAGTATTCGCCTGTAAGTCTTACACCGTTCACGCCAGAGACGTCCATGACGGTGACGCGCCTGACTCTGAACAAAGTCAATTCCGTCAGCGCAGGTGGACGGCGACGCCTTAATATGGCGCTGCTGAACGATCCTAACGGGACCACGCGACTGGCTGAGGCTACCGTCGAAGTTGATCTCCCAACGACCGGTCTGCAAACTATCGAGGCAGACTTGCCGTCGCCAGTGCTGCTGGAGGCCGGGAAAGCGGTATATTTGGAGATCACCTTGCTTGACGGCGAGATCATCAAACTGCAAACCTCGGTCATCGCTAACGAGCACTGGGACGACGCCCTGCCGCAACGGGTGGATGGCAAGGACGCTTTCGGCAATTGGTATCGCAGCTTGTCATCCAATCCGCCAAACGGGCAAATGGACAACTACAACAACGACACGCCAGAAAAACGCCAGTCGCTCTTCGACTGGTTGGACGAAGCGGATTATATTGTGCTTTCCAGCAATCGCCTGTACGCTTCAATCCCACGGCTGGCGATGCGTTACCCGTTCACCACGGCGTATTACGAGGCGTTGTTCAACGGCAGCCTGGGCTTTGAGCTGTTGGCGGAATTCGTTTCTTACCCGGCGTTGGGGCCGTGCCAGTTCCCCGATCAGGAGATTCCCTTTGCCCTAATGGAGCCACGTTACACTAACGCGCGCCCATGCCAGATCATGTTTCCTCCGGCAGAAGAAGCCTTCAGCGTCTACGACCACCCGACTGTGTTGATCTTCGCCAAAACGCCGGCCTATTCCCGCGCGCGCGCCGCAGCCTTGCTGCCACTGTCACTGTTGGACGATGTCCGCTGGATGACGCCACTCGAAGCGACGCGCAACAAGAGTAACGGCAAGCTCACCTTAGTCATGACGCCGCGTATGCGCGCAGAACAGGAAGCTGGCGGGACCTGGTCGAAGCTCTTCAACCGCAATGCGCTGCACAATCGCTCGCAAATTCTGGCGGTGACCGTGTGGTGGATGATGTTGGCGGCGCTTGGGATACTGGCATTCCCGTGGCTGTATTATGCTTTTCCCGCTTTGCGCGATCGAGGATACGGCTTATCGCGCATCGTTGGGTTGTTGGCGTGGTCTTATGTTGCCTGGTTGCTGTCGAGCCTGAAATTGCTCCCCCATACCCGGCTGTTGTTGTGGGGCGTGTTCTTCTTCTGGGCGATCGTCTCCGGGCTGTTCGTCTACCGGCGTTGGGATGAGTTCCGCACTTTCCTCCAGGAGCACTGGCGCGATATGCTGTATGTGGAAATTATCTTCGCGGCGCTCTATCTCTTCTGGGTTTACGTGCGTTCACTCAATCCCGATCTGTGGCATCCTGTGGCCGGCGGCGAGAAGCCGATGGACTTCTCCTACCTCAACGCGATCATCAAGTCAACGTGGTTCCCGCCCTACGACCCCTGGTTCGCCGGCGGGACAATGAACTATTACTACTTCGGCTTTGTGATGATCGGCTCGCTCATCAAGGCGGTGGGCATTGTGCCGAGCGTGGCGTATAACCTGGCCGTCCCTGCGCTTTACGCGCTGACGGGGGTGGGGGCCTACGTCGTCGCCAGCAACCTGGCCGGCGGCGACGCCAAACGCGGGTTGCGCGCCGGGCTATTAGGAACGTTCCTCGTGCTAGTATTGGGCAATCTGGGTGAACTGCGCCTGCTGTTTACGGGTCTGGAGGACATCGGCAATATCCAATTCGATAGCCTCATCCCCGGCTATCCGGCTGTAGTATCGGCGATCGTTGGGCTGTGGAAAGTGGTTATGCAGGGCCAATCCCTGGCATTCCGCCCAGAGTGGTGGTACTGGAACGCATCGCGCGTGATCCCGTTCGCCGAGGGTGAAGTGGGCGCGATCAACGAGTTCCCGGCGTTCACATTCCTGTATGCGGACTTGCACGCGCACATGATGGCGCTGCCGTTGACGCAGGTGGCGCTGGCGATTGCGCTGCAATGGGGCATCGGGGCAGAACCGGCACCGGGCAGTGTAAAGCGGTCGTGGTTGGCGCATCTGCGGCGCTGCATCCCACATCCCCTGCCGACTTTTGTGCTGGCCGGGCTTATCGCGGGAGCACTGAAGGCCACCAATACCTGGGATTGGCCGACCTATCTGGCGTTAATGAGTGTAGGACTGCTATTCACATTCTTCAATCCGCGGACAAGCGATTCAAAATCAGAACTCGCGGAGGATCCCAAACCGATCTTCCCCTACTACAAAGTGCTCACCCCAATTTTGTTTGTGCTCCTGGGGGAAGTGCTCTTCCGCCCTTACATCACGAACTACGCATCGGCTTACACATCCTTCGGTCTGTGGAAAGGCTCGCGCACCCCACTCGGCATTTATCTGATTATGCACGGGCATTTTCTCTTCCCCATTGTGGTGCTCGCCGTTGTGCGTGGGCTGGCGCTATTCCGCCGTATCCGGGACGGAAAAGATGCCAGCGTGTGGTTGGCTTTGGGCATGGCGCTGCTCGGTATGGCAATTTTGGCGGTCGTGCTGCTGGTCGTCGGCGTCGCCGTTACCTGGATCGTGATCCCGCTGGGGACGTTGGCGGCGCTCCTGATCCTCGATCCGCAATGTGCACCGCGCGCCCGTTTGTTGTGGATGTGGGTGGGCACGGCGCTGGCCTTGAGTTTGCTGGTGGAAGTGGTTGTCCTGGAAGGCGACATCGGCAGGATGAACACTGTGTTCAAATTTTACCTCCAGGTGTGGATGCTGCTCGGTTTGAGCGCCGCGGTCGCTGCCGAACGCATTATCCATTACGCCCTGAGCAGCTATCGCGCTGAGCAAGAATCTTCGCTGAACAAAATTCCCTACTTCGTCAGCGATATGGTTTCGGGCATTCTCGCCGTCCTGCTGGCTGCGGCGGCGATGTATACCATCCTGGCGATTCCGGCTAAGGCGCGCGACCGCTGGTCGCCGCAAGCGCCGCATACCCTGGACGGAATGGCCTTTCTGCCCTATGCGACGCAGATTGAGCGCGGTGCCGACATCCCGCTGGCGGCGGACGACCGGGTCATCCGCTGGTTGCAGGAAAACGTCGCAGGTTCTCCCACGATCATCGAAGGCCAGGGAGAACGCGAGTACCTCTGGGGGGGACGCATTACCGTTTACACGGGGCTGCCGTCGGTGGCAGCGTGGCGATGGCACTCGGTGCAGCAGCGGATGACAATGCCCGGCGGGACCGTCGAGGCGCGCCAAGCAGACATCCGTTACTTCTACAACACGATGGATGCTGGACAGGCGCTCAAGATATTGACGCGCTATGATGTGCGGTACGTGATCCTCGGCCCCTACGAGCGCGCTTACATGATGCCCGAAGGCTTAGCCAAATTCAAGGAGATGGTTGAACGCGGTTGGCTCGAAACGGTGTACGAGGACGAATTATCAACAGTATACTACGTTGTGAGTCAGTAAAGGTAAACATGGCGGCGACTTCAGCCGCACAACGACTGAAGTCGCCGCCACACTCAAGCAATGATTTGTTGCACCCGGTTGATGATGATCTGCACTTCCCCCGCTCGCAACGTTTGCGGATTGACGAAGAGGCCATTTGCCCCTGCCTCTGCCAGCACAATGCTCGGTTCGCCGCCCCGTAACTGACGTAACACTTCGTCGCGTGTCATCCCAATCGCTGCTTCGTCCAGGATAATCTCCGCGCGGGGCATCGGTTGCCCGGCTTCGCTCGGAAAGCTGCGCCGCGCCGTTGCATGTGGGTGATCTGCAAAGGCGTTGATGACGGCCTGCACCTGATCTTCGTAGGACTGCATTAACGCAGCGTGATCCAGATCCAAATACCAGCGCACCGCCGCCATCAGCCCGACCAATTCCTCTTTTCCTACTTTCATCGGTCGCCCGATAAAGGCGCGCGGGCAGGCATTGAAGGCGCAAGCTTCAATGAGGTCTTTGCGTCCCAGGATCAGGCCGCTGCTCTGCGGGCCGCACAACCCCTTGCCGCCGCTAAACAACACCAGGTCTGCGCCCATCTGCGTGAAGCGCCACAGATTCTCGACCGGCGGGATTTGCGCGGCGGCGTCAACGATCAGCGGGATGCCGTGGCGTTGGGCGACAGCAATGCCTTGTTCCAGGGGAACGTAGCCGCCCATCTGGCTGACGTTGTAGAAGTAGAAGATGGCGGCAGTTTTCTCGTTGATTGCGCGCTCCATATCATCAGCGGTGGCGCTGTGTTCTGTGCCAATTTCGACCAGCTTGCCGCCCGCCTGCTGAATCGCAAAGTCGTAGCCCACGCGCCAGCATTTATGGATGATGATTTCGTTCTTCATCCCGTCGGTATACGGCAAGCGGGCGCGTTTTTCGGGATCAAGGCCCGTGATACAGGCCGCGGTGCTCAGAACCATGCCGGCTGCCGCGCCGCACGCCACGTAAGCCGCTTCGTTGTGTGTCCAGGCGGCAATTCGCGCCCCGACCTTCTGCTGCAATTCGTCAATGTCCACAAAATGCTGCGCCGCTTCCGCCATCGCCGCGAGGACTTCCGGCGGCATCAGCGATCCGCCAAAGCGGGTAAGGGTTGCCGCGCCGTTGATGACTTTGGTGACGCCGAGTTCGTCGTAGATGTCCATGATGTACTCCTGGAAGGTTAGATCGTTATTTTACAGATCGGGCAGCTTCCAATAGGCTGCCGGGGCGTGTTGCCATTCGGGCATACTCAAGCCGGTGGGGTCGTAGACGATTTTTCCAGCTCGTACCGTCATCGCGCACTCCAATTTCTGGCTCCCTACGATCTTCGCGCGCCCGCAGTCGGTAAAGCCGAACCGGCCCTCGTGACGCTTGAAGACGGCGACATCGGCTTCCGCGCCGACGCTCAATGTCCCTAGTTCGGGACGCCTGATCTCGCGCGCCGGTGTGACCGTGGAACGGAAGATGACCTCTTGCAACGGCATCCCCATACTCAGATATTTGGACATCGTGGTCAGCATACTCACGACCGGGCCGTTGATGTTGCCCATATGCAGATCGGTGCTGATCGAATCAGGAGGGAAGCCATCTGCCAGCGCGGGGACCGCGTTGCGGAACCAGAAACTCCCGGCGCCATGGCCCAGGTCAAAGATGACGCCGCGCTCGCGCGCCTGAAACATGTAGTCGTAGACTTTGCCCTCAGCATTGACGATAGGGAATTGCTGCGCGAAGACGTGCGTGTGGATGTCGCCAGGCCGCAGCTTCTTCAGGATCAGATCGGGATAGGAACGCTCTGGCGGACGCGGCCAGAAATCCACCATCACCGGCTTGCCACAGAGTTCACCCGCCTCGACGGCGCGCTCCACCGAGGCCCACGGGAGATGCTCGGCATCCCACGGGTCTTTGGTCCAATAGTGCGCCGTCTTGATACCGACGATCACCTCCGGGTAGGCTTCGGCAAGGGCGGCAGCGATCTTAGGCTGCATAGCCCGCATCACCTGCTCAGAAGTCGCGTCAACCATCCCGCCATCGGCGATGTTGATGAAGGCAAGGATGCGCACCTGGGATTTATCAATATAGCGCGCTTTGAAGTGCGGGAAGTCCTTCCAGCCGGTCGTTCCAGCGTCCACGGTGGTGGTGACGCCGGACGCCAGGAGATGCGCATCGGCGTTCAGCGCGCCGACGTAGGCCACTGCGCTCGGCACAGAAGGATAGACGTGCGTGTGGATGTCCAGGATGCCGGGGGTGACGATATGTCCGCTGACATCCACCACCGTTGCCGCGTCCGAGCTGGGAATATCCGCCGCCACACGCGCGATGACGGAGCCGTGGATGCCCACGTCCATGGGCGCATCAATGCCGTTGGCCGGATCAATGACGCGCCCGCCTTTGAGGAGCAGGTCAAGGGTGGAGAGGTCGCTCATTGGGCATCCGGCTTCTGGAGCGCCCGCTGGTAAAGCGCCGTGCCGTAGAACTCATACGACGCCGCCTTGTCCGGCACATCAACCAGGTGGACGGTGAACCGGGCCGGCACGCCGTTGTCCGGCAAATAATCCCGAAAGAAGTCGCGATAGGCTTCCGCATAGGCTGTGCGCAGCCGTTCCTGCTCCGCCGCATAGCCAAGCGGATCAACAAACGGGTTGGGCGATTTGGGCTGGCAGCCGAAAGCGTGAACTTCAATGAAGTCCACGTCCTTCAGCGAATCGCAGATCCCGGCCTCTTGCAGCCACAGCTCCCAGCATTTGAAGACCAGGGGAATTTCCCGCTTGGGATCCATTGTGACCAATTCGTCCAGGTTCAATACACCTTTGGCCGAGTAGCCGCCGGTCAGACCTGCGAAGGAAATCTTCAGGTCGCCGTCCGGCAGCTCTTCCGTGACCAGGGCCGAGAGCACCGGATGTTCGCCGTGATAATAATAGGTCAATTTACCGCGTTTCTTAACATTGAATGACATCGTTGCCTCCTTGTATAGTTTGATAGTATAGTGGTGAATCCTATGTTGAATCAAGGGCCGGGCGTCAGCGTTGGGGTGGGGGTGGGAGTGGGCGGCGGGGCATCCCACCAGAGCTTGACGACGGCCAACATTTCCTCATCATAGTAATCCAATTCGATCTGCGCTAGTTCCGCATCTCCCCAAACGTCATAGGTTGCGGTAAATTCACGGGCGCTGCCCTTTTCCCATTGATCAATGAGCGTGCGACCGTTGACCCGCAAACGCGCTCCATCGTCAACGAGCACATGGAACACATATTGTCCGTGTACCAGTTCCACCGTAGTCTGCCAGCGTGCAGCAAAGTAATCATAGTGTAGACCCGTATCCGGCCGCGCAAATTGCTGCCAGTTGAAATCCACGTTTGCCGCCGTCCTCGCCACCAGAGGGAGACCGGACATTTGCGTATTGGTGAAGAAAGCGCCAACCCACGGCTCTCCTTCTCTTGCCGGCACGACGTAGAAGCCCAGATAAGGTTCGCCTAACGTGTGCGAGTATTCAAGGTTCAGATGATGGGCGGGATTTTTCCCCAGATAGACCTGGCGACAGACCAGACAACTGCGCTCTCCACATTCGCAGTGATACACCAGTTGGTTGCGATCCAGCCACAATCGCACCACATCATTGACGTAGACGCACAGGTGATAGGCTCCCGCCTGTTGCGGCGCCTGAATTTCGCGTGTGAAACGCGCGGAGAAATAATTGCCGTATCCGACATATTGCCAGATGGGGTCCTGCATTTTGTTCCATTCCAGGCGCAAATCGTTGCCTGGGATGGACTGTGTCCAAACCGGTTCGCCGAAAATTTCCGCGCCCTGGTGATACGTTGCCGTCCAACAACAGCCTGCGCCGGCTTCCTCTCCGATGCCTGTTCCCACTGGCTGCCAGTAAAATTGGACGTGGGCGTTTCCCCAGTATTCGATGTATTTTACCTCAAATTCAATGGGGACAAAGCCCTGGACATAAATTGATTTCTGATTAACCGAAGGCGACTTACCCATGTAGGTCAGAAATTTCTCCCCGTCCTTGTACACCTCTGCCTGGTCGTCGGCGCTGAGCACGAATGTATAGTACCCTTCCGGCAAAACCACGCGGCGCGTCCAGCGCGCTGAGAACCAGTTTTGTCCCACCGCGCCGGGCGCCGGTGAACTCTCCCCCCAGTTAAAAGCGATGTCCTGATCGTCGCGGACGACGGCCGGCGCATTGGCCCATGTGGCGTTATTGTAATACTCCGCGCGCCAGTTGGGATAGTAAGGTTCCATCGGGATAGACGTGGGCAACGGGGTCGCTGTGATGGCGGGCATCAACGGAGGGACGAAGACGGTTGCGGGCGCCAGCGGCGGCGGTGTAGGTGTGACGAAAGGGGTATTGGTGGGAGCGGTGGGATTGGTGGGAGCGGTAGCTGTTGACCCCATCACCGTCACGGGTCGCCACGTGCCCGGCGTTGACTTCGAAACATCAACCACTGACTGCGGGGTCTGCACCGACTTGCCCGCAGCGTCAACCAGCGCGGCATCTACAACGCTGGTATCCACATTCCCATTACGCGGCAGCGGATACGGCGTCGGGGCAATCTGTATCCCATTATACTCGACCACAACCTGAACGTGGGTCAAGGTCCGCGCGGCGGCTGGCAGTATAAAATCCACTGAGATGGCGCCCATACCATCGGCAGAATCGCTTTTCGTATCCAGAACCTGGTTGCCGTCTTTGAGATACACCATGACCGCTGTCCCCGGCTCGAAGCCGAAGGCGTTGACCGTCAATTCTTCCTGACCATCGGTGGTTGCGCCATAAAGAATTTCAACGGAGTCGGTAGTCGGGCCATCCTGTTGCGGTAACGCTTCTTGCGGCGCTATATTCACAGGTTGCTCGTTTCTTTCGACCTGGGAAGATGAAGGTGCGATATTATTGTACAGCGTCGTGCTGCCGCACAAAATGACAAAGACAAGTCCCGATAAAAAGCCGAGCATATACAAGCAACTTGCCGTCTTTTGTGTGTGTCGTGGTCGCATGTGCACCTCGTTTGAACCGGTGAAGCAAAGAATCAGGTCGTATGTAACACGGCGTAGAGCGTCAAGTTGCCGTGGTGTCCATCAGCGCGGAAAAGCGTCCCAATGTGCAAGTTGGCGTGTACGGCAAGAGCAGCCGCTTCGGTCTCATCAACCAGGTGGACGTAACGGATACCGTATCCCTCGCGTTGCCAGTCGAGGAGATAGTCACCAGGTTCGACATCATCTGCGGTCAGACCGATCACATCCCATGATAAAAGCCGGCGGCGCAGACGCTCAATGTCGAGGAATTGCCAGTTGGCGATGAGCAGTCGGCCTTGCGGCGCAAGCAACCCGGCAGCTTGCTTAACAACCGCCTGGCGTTGCGCTATACCGGGAATGTGTTGCAGGACAGCGCGCATGATAATCCAATCGTAAGCGCCATCTACCTGTGAAGGCCAGGCCGGGTCGAGCAAATCTCCGACCACAAACCGGATTGCCAGTTGCTCAACATTCGCTGTTGGGTGGAACTGTGTCATCATTTCGGGCGAGAAATCCATGCCCACATAGCGACACCCTGCCGGCAACATGGCTGCCACCCGGCCTTGACCACATCCCAGATCGAGCACCTGCGCACCCGGAAGAATGTCAGCGCACACAAGCGCCAGACCTGGTTCGGTATCGCCCCTGGATGCGGCGAACGCGCCGGCAAAATCAGCGTAGAATTTGTGGTTCAGACTATTCAACAAATTCATAACTTCTTTGTGCATAATGCAGAGTATAGTCAAATTGACGCAAGTGACAATTCTTTAACCGCATGAGCGTGGTATAATAACCCGTTATGGTTAAAGGTGGAGTGCCTGAAGCAATCAATTTGGCCCAAAGTAGCGAGCGAGAAAATGTCCTAAACCTTTTGCAAACCATCCGCGACTTACCGGCCACTGACAATGACATTATGCCGCTATTGCGCCGTTACCCGAGCGCCGACGGGACGTATGCCAAGTCGCAACTGCTCGATGCTTATCAGCGCCTGGTAGAGGGTGGGGCGCTTGAGCGCGATAAAGGTCTCGAACGGCGGCTGCGCGGTCGCCCCGTGCGAACGATCTCCGGCGTCGCGCCTGTAGCAGTCCTGACCGAGCCGTATCCATGTCCGGGGACATGCATTTTCTGCCCAGATCAGTGCGCAGCGCCGAAAAGCTACCTCGACGGTGAACCCGGCGTCCTGCGCGCGCTGCAAAATGACTATGATCCCTATGCCCAGACTCACGTGCGGATACAGGCGCTAGAGGCTATCGGCCACGCTACAGACAAAGTGGAACTTCTGATCCTGGGTGGGACCTGGTCGGCCTATCCGGCGGAGTACCGGGAATGGTTTCTGCGTCGTTGCTTTGACGCAATGAACGAGCTGGAATCTGCCACCCTTGACGCGGCCCTGGTCCACAATGAGACGGCGACACATCGCAACGTGGGTTTAGTCATAGAGACGCGCCCGGATTGGATCACGCCGGCGGAAGTGTTAGCGTTGCGGCGTCAGGGCGTGACAAAAGTGCAGATTGGCGCGCAAAGTTTTGACGACGCTATCCTGGCGCTGAACCGGCGCGGGCACACGGTCGCTGATGTCCGGCGCGCCGTGCGGTTGTTGCGGCTCGGCGGTTTCAAGATCGTGTTGCACTGGATGCCCAATCTCTACGGGGCGACGCCAGTATCAGATTTAGCCGATTTCGCACGGTTATGGGACGATCCAGGTCTACGGCCTGATGAACTCAAGATCTATCCGACGGCGCTCCTCGAAGGGACAGATCTGTACGCACTGTGGGAGCAAGGACAATACGCGCCTTATTCCGAGGAAACGTTGGTCGAACTTTTGGTGCAATGCAAAGCGCGCGTACAGCCCTATTGCCGCATCAACCGCCTGATGCGCGACATCCCCGCGCACTATATCGTCGCCGGAACAACTAAGAGCAACCTGCGACAGATTGTGCAGACGCAGATGCAGCAACGCGCGCTCACCTGCCAGTGCATTCGCTGCCGCGAGGTGCGGGGAAAGGAAATCGCCGCAGGCAGTGATGTCACCATTGACGATCTCTCCCTGGATGTGCTTTCTTACAGCACCGACGCCACCCAGGAACATTTCCTGCAATATCTCACACCGACAGGGCAACTGGCCGCCTTTCTACGGCTTTCCCTGCCAGCATCCCCACGCGATGAGTTGCCGATCCCCGAAGTCCACGAGGCCGCGATGGTGCGTGAGTTGCACGTCTACGGACCAGCGCAAGCTCTGGGGCAGCGCGGTTCAGCCGCGCAACATCGCGGTTTAGGCACTCGCCTGCTCGATGCTGCCGCCGAGATAGCGCGCAAGGCTGGATTCCGCGAACTGGCTGTCATCGCCGCTGCGGGGACACGACCTTATTATCGCGCACGCGGCTTTACGGCGGGCGCGTTATACACGCTTCGTGTGTTGTAAAAAGATGGCGTATAATGATGGTGTAATGCTTGTTGAGGAGTTTTTACGTGCTTGACGCGCTTATGTTCCTGGCCGGGGCTGTGTTGTTTCTGTTAGCCGTCCTGTTCTTCATCTATTTGTGGTGGGAACGCGGGGCAGCAGCTAAACGTCGCCTTGCGTTAACCGCAGAACAACAAGCCATCAAAGAAAAGAGTGTTGAACTCGAAATATGGCAAAAAGAATTGCAGATATGGCATAATACACTCGAACATGAGCAAAAGCAGCTTGAAGAAGAGCGCGAAGAGTTTCGTATGCTGGTGGCGTCACAGCACCTTACAAACGAGCGTGTGTTGTCGGCGCCGCTCGATATTTTACCAGAAGAAGATAACACTTTACTGAAAGCCGATCATTGGGGCAAGAATCTAAAACGGGCTGCGAAAGTAGGGGTGAAAGTAGGAACAGGTCATTCATAATCCTACAGGTGGGCGGCGCAAAATTTCGTAAAAGCAAGGGGGGGCTTATGAGATAAATCCGGCGGCGCGCCATGCGGCTTTTATTCCCCCGCGCCCGACTTCGTCAGACACTCCATTCCCCTTCGACAAAGCATCACAGCGGTGTTTCGTTATACCAGGCTATGCAGTACGTTTCTCTGCATCTTACCACGCTCTCTTTTTGCCTCTTTTCAACTTCCGACTATATATATTATGTAAATTATGCTATCTGTATGCTCACCTGGCGCTGTCCATGCAGTTGCCGGAGCATATCTCAAAGCGGCATTGTCGCTGTCAATAAGGTTAGGTGACAGTCATTCAAGCAAGACGTCTAACGGAGTCCAACCAAGGGGCTATCCTCAGGAACAAACAAGCGATAGAACGCTTGTGCTAAAACTATACGGCGTAACGAGATAACGAAAAGGGCCAGCACTATAGCTGGCCCTTTCTATTCAATTATTGACGACCCTATTGGGGCTGGTCGTTTTTATTTACCACCCGCCGCGATCGTTGCGATCACGCCGTCCACGATCACTGCTGCCGCGCGAACGATCGCCGCCGCGATCGCCGCCACGACCGCCGAAGCCGCCACGACCGCCGCCACCACCATAGGGACGATCCCCCCCACTCCGCGGAGCGGGCGGGCGAGCCTCGTTCACCTTGAGGGTGCGACCGTCAACCGACTGTCCGTCCAATGCAGCGATCGCCGCGTTTGCCGCAGCATCGGTCGCCATTTCGACGAAGGCAAAGCCGCGTGGCCGTCCGGTGTCGCGGTCGGTGACCACACTAACGGAAACCACCTCGCCGTGAGCAGCGAACAATTCGCGGAGTGTACTTTCCGTTGTGTCGTAACTCATATTGCCGACGTAAATTTTCTTAGCCATCTTACTTCTCCTTCGCAATGACGACGTTGGTGGCTTGCAAGCCTTTCGGCCCTTGTTCAACGGAGAACTCGACGCGCTGACCCTCGTCCAATGTCTTGAACCCATCTGCCTGAATAGCGGAATAGTGAACGAAGACATCGTCGTGGCCTTCCCGCGAGATAAAGCCGTAGCCCTTGGCTCCATTGAACCACTTCACAGTTCCAAATTCCCGATTGCTCACAGTTTCTCTTCCTTTCAAATCAACAAACTAAATTTTTCCGTGCAAGACCCCAATTGTCTTCAAAAAATAGGCCGGGACTTGTAAAAAGTCCAGGCCTATATCTCAGAACTTGGAATCTTACTCGCTTACAGGAAAAATTATAGCAGGCTTGCACAAATTGTCAACTACCCTCATGGGAATAACTTCCTTGAAACCTTTCGTGCTTGTGATAAAATCTATGGTTATGGATAGAACTACCTACTCTGCTTCGAACACAGGAGATGAAAGATGATGCGTAAAGTGCTAATTATTGTGGGAATTGCGGTCATTGCGATAGCGATGACAATCGGCGCTTTTGGGGGCGGCTTTGCGGTGGGACGATTGACGGCCAACGCAAAAGCCCCTGCCGCGCCGTCACCGAGCGTAACCCTGGAGGCCGCCACGCCAGAGGAAACTGTCGCCCCACCCTCTACCAGTGCGCCCCCCACTCCCAGAACACCTGTGGTTCCGGCTTCAGATGATTTTGACTATCAAATCTTACAAGACGTTTTGAAGCTTTTGGACCAGCAATTTTATGGCGAAATTCCCGATGGGAAAACATTGGCGTATGGCGCAATCCGGGGCATGTTGCTGACGTTGGATGATCCTTACACGTCATTCATTGATCCGCAGGTGTCGGCCATCCTTAACGAAGATGCCAGTGGAACCTTTGAGGGCATTGGCGCGATGGTCAATATGCGCGACGACGGGTATCTCGAAATTGCCAGCCTGATCCCTGGTCAGCCAGCGGAGGCTGCTGGCGTGCTGCCTGGCGATATTATCCTGGCGGTAGGCGATCAGTCCATTGTGGGGCTGGGGCTGTATGAAGCGATTAGCTATATCCGAGGGCCGGCGGGGACAGAGGCAGTGCTGAAAATCGCGCGCCCCGACGTTGAAGAACCGATTATCATCACGGTGGTTCGCGCCAAGATCGAAGTGCCGGTCGTTGACTATAAGATGCTGGAAAATGATATCGCTTACGTGCGGTTGACTGAATTCGACGCCAACGCCGCTGATAAGGTCAATGACGCGCTCAAGGAATTGCTGGCGAAAAAACCCAAGGGGCTTATCTTTGACCTGCGCGCCAATCCTGGCGGCTGGTTGGATCAAGCTATCAAAGTCTCCGACATTTTTCTAGGGAAAGGTTTGGTAGCGATTGAGCGTGATAGCAGCGGCGGCGAACAGCGTTTCTACTCCTACAATGGCGACCTCGGCGAGGACATTCCGATGGTCGTCCTGGTCAATGCGGGAAGCGCCAGCGCCTCCGAGATTGTCGCGGGCGCGCTCCAGGATCGTGAACGGGCCGTGTTGATCGGAACGAAGACGCTCGGCAAAGGTTCTGTACAACGTCCCAATGATCTGCAGGACGGCTCACAGCTCCGCGTAACCATTGCGCGTTGGTTTACGCCCAAGGACAAGAGCATCCACGGGGATGGCCTTGAACCGGATATTGAGGTTGAGTATCCGCGCGACACCCCCGTTGGGGAGGACCCGCAGCTCGACCGCGCGGTGGAGTATCTCCGCTCAGGAAACTAATGTGAACGACATTAAGGTTGTCGCCACCAACAGAAAGGCGCACCACGAATACTTCGTTGAAGATCGCTATGAGGCTGGAATCGTGTTGACCGGTACGGAAATCAAATCTGTACGTGCCGGTCAGGTAAGTCTCGCCGAGGGCTACGTCCAGATTCGCAACGGCGAATTGTGGCTGTACGAAGTTCACATCGCGCATTATGAGCAAGCGGGGAAACCTACCCTCGACCCTAAACGGCCGCGCAAACTTCTTATGCACTACAAAGAGATTGTGCGCCTTGAAAGCAGCACGCGGGAGCGCGGCTATACACTTGTCCCCCTACGAATGTATCTCAAGGGCAAACTGGCGAAAGTGGAGATCGGGTTGGTCAAAGGCAAGCGTCAATATGACAAACGCGAAGTGATTGCCAAACGCGACGCTGATCGCCGTATCCGCCGCGAATGGAAGGAGTTCGAGCGGGACTGAAACCAGAAGGTTTGGAGGCTATAACGCGGCGATGCAATTTGACACCGGGCACACCTGCGTTATAATACACACCGTTATTCAAAAACAAGGAGCATGTGGAGCGGATGTCGGAAGAATTGACACAACCAACCTCGATAAATGATCTTCAACCCAAAATGTGTTTACAGGGTGCAATTACGCGCACCGAACTCTACGGAGCCTTCGTTGACCTGGGGCTTGAACGAGAGGGGTTGATTCATATATCCCGTCTGTCTGATCAGCGGGTCAAGAAAGTCAGCGACCAGGTCAAAGTCGGCGACAAAGTTAAAGTATGGGTACAGAGTGTTGATCCTGAGAAGGGCAGGATTGCCCTGACGATGGTCGAGCCGGCAGCTCTGGATTGGGACGAGTTAGCCGAGGGTCAGATTCGTACCGGTAAAATCGTGCGCATTGAACGTTACGGCGTTTTCGTGGACCTGGGGTGCGAGCGTCCCGGCCTCTTGCACGCCCGCGAGATGGGGGAATACGTTCGTAACCCTGCGGAATTTGTCAAACTCGGGGAGACAGTTGAGGTGAAAATACTCAAACTGGATCGCCGGAAGCGCCTCATTGACCTAACTATGCAGCTTGACAACACCGACATGGATGCCGACGAAGAAAACGAAGAACCCACATTGTCTGCGATGGAAATTGCTTTCCAGCAGGCGCGGGCAATGTCTGACGAACGCAAATCCCGCAGCCGTAAAAATAAACAGCGCGAAAAAGGCCGCCGCGACGATATGGACGACATCTATCGCCGCACATTGCAGCAGCGCGATTAGCGCGGGACCATGTTACGACCGACTGAATGGGGCGGGAAACCGTCCCATTTTTTGTTTTGTGCTGCCTGTCACTTTACTGTAATCGTTCGATCCAAAATCACATTATCGGCGCGGGCGCCGGACTCGGCCCAGTGCACCGGCAAACGTTGAGCATCGCGCAATAAATAGATACCCACCGAAATTGCATATTCACCTGCCGGCAAATCCGAGGGTAACACAAGCCGATGCTGATCTTTGATATAGCGATCTGTAGGCCACAGATTCGTCGGAAAACCAGCAGGATTGAGATGATCTGACTGCGCCCAAATCCGTCCTTCTGGATAAACTATATGTACAAACGACTGATATGTTTCAGTGATGGGGCGCTCAGCATTCAAGTAGATACTGACAATCACCGTATCGCCAGCTTTAGGACACTCGTCCGACACATCAAATCCCAGGAGCGCAATCGCACCGCCAAAATCGGCCTTTTGCTGGTGCTGCGCGGTCCGTGCTGCGCCCGGAGGTGAAGTGTAATGCAACCATCCGGTCGGGTCAAAGATGAAACCTTTCAAGAGCACCCCAGCCCCCAAACAGATACCCATCCACAATAGTGCAGTCTGATCCAGAGAAAAGGGCGGTAATGGCTCCGCCAGTACCCGTGGGAAGCGCCATAACGCGATAAGGAAAATCGTTAATCCTATCCCGGCTGTAATCCACCCTAACGTGCGTGGCGGGGTATCCTCAAAACGCAACTCGACTTCGTGGTCGCCCGCCGGAATCCAAACGGTAACGAAGCCCTCAGGATCGGCTATTTTGATGGGAACTTTTTGACCATCTACGTAAGCTGTCCAACCTGGAAAATAAAAAAGATACAGTCGCAGCAGGAATTTGTTGGCGGCATAAGTGATAAAGGCATTGCGGTTGGCTGCAGCAGCAATAACGCTGACGGTAACATCAGAGGACAGCGTATAGCGGTTAACGCGATCAATAGGCGGATTGCGGTATGAATCCAGCAAGGATTTTTGCGGTCCGGGGATCATCGTGACGGTCGTTGGCACAAAATCGTTTGTTGAGGTCGTTCCACGCCAGCGTCCTTGAAGTTCATGATCAAGCAAGGCAATAGGGGTAACGGGAGCAAAGTCGGTATTCCACGGTATTGGATAGAGGCTCGGCAACGTAAAGAGAAAGAGCAAGCCGAAAAAGCCGGACAGTAAAGCTCCATAAAATTTCGCAGGCAGTGCAATGTTGCCTAACGATGCGACGAGTGGGATGAGAAGCGCCGCCAGGGGACCGAGAAAGCGCCAGGGGAATTGGTAGAACTGCATTCCCGGGATCAGCTCCCAGAGGAAACGACTGCTCTCGGTAATCAACCAGAAACAGAAAAGACTGCTCATCGCATAAAATGCAAGCTCTCGAAGCTGCTCCCGTCGCCATAAGGCAACAGCTAACCCTACACTGGCATAGCATAGCAGCAGCGGCCCCACTGTCATTGGGGGTGTAATCGTCGCTGCGCGCCAATCAAATGGGCGCACAAACGACAGCAATTCTTTGAGAAGTACAAAGTGATTGCGGAAATCGTAATGTCCGTCGCCGGCAACATTGAGTTGAATATACTGCCGTTCCAGTACGAAAGGCAGCCAAAAAAAAGCTGTTACGGCGACGCTCAGGATACCAGCGAGCAACGCCCAACCAAAGCGTCCATAGCGTTTGACGATGAGCCATTGCCACACCGATAACGCGATCAAGAGCAGCATTGTCGTCAAGCCAGTAAGGTTATGGCTCAAAATAACAGCGGATGCAGAGAGGACGGCGAGCGCAAATATGCCTTTTCCGCCGTCACTCCATAGACGTTCCCAGCTCCACAGTACCCACGGGACCAGCGCCAGGGCGAAAACCTCAGCCAGGTCGCCCCGCACATGGGGATTGATGAGCATAATGTAAGGAGAAAAAGCAAAAGTGGCTGCGCCAAGCAGCCCCCCACCCCTGTGACCGAACTCGCGCCCTAAAAGGTATGCGCCCACAGCGCCGATAAGCGCGGAGCCTATGAAAATCGCCTTCGCGCCAGCGACAGCCCGATCAGGACGAAACAATGTCAGCCAATTGCCAAGATGATAGGTCAGGGGCGCATAGTAGTTGAAAATCGGATACCCATAGCCATGATAGAAGTTCGCAGCCCAGCGCGGATAAAGATCGCCGGCTTTCAGGCTGTACCCCACTTCTGCAATGCGGAAGATGTGAAGTTCAGCGTCGGTGGCGGTTGGCAGACTCGCGTGGGCGAAGAACGGCCACGCAGCCACAGCGCCGATAAGTATAGCAAGGAGGATGCCGCTATCTGCCCCGCGCCAGCGCGCAGAGAGATTTCGCATAGTCATCCTTTTCTTCAATGCAAACAAAAAATTCGGCACGCCCTCTCCTTGTTTATGACTACGCGAAATCTCAAGAAATGGCGTTGAACCGAAATCCGTGACCGCGAACCGTCGTAATGTAAGTGCGATCAGGGTCAAGTTCCGCAAGGCGCTCGCGCAACCGGTACACGAGAGCATCAACGGCCTGATCTGTGACGCCCCCCACTGCATCCGGCCACACACAATGGATAACATCCTCGCGGGTGACGACCGCTCCCTCTGACTTAGCCAACATTTCCAAAAGCGCAAATTGTGCAGGCGAAAGCGGCGGATCCAACTCCTTCCGGCCTAGCCGCACACGCCGCGCTGATTGATCTACAACCAACTGTCCGGGGAGGAAGATCTCTTCCAATGGCAGAGTTGCTTCACCAGCTACGAACCCAATTTGCAGTGTCGTCGCCAGAGAGATTTCGTCGCCGTCTTGAAGGCGATAAGGTTGCCCACGAACCTGCTCTCCATTGACAAATGTGCCGTTCTTGCTGCCCAAATCGCGCAACAGATACCCATCCATATCACGCTCAATCCGAACATGATACCGCGAGATTTGTCGCTCAGCCAACACGATATCGCAATCCGCGGCGCGTCCAAGCGTGACAGACTCATGCAACAGCGGCCAGCGCGTACCGGCCAACGCCCCCTTATAAATGACTAAAAGTGGATGATTCTGAATTTGTTCATTCATACACCTTTCTCCACAAGCAAGTAACGATTCAACTTGACAATCAGTGTACCAGGGATTATTATCACCACAAATGGTGAAATTGCTAGAACCGCAAACGATGCTCAAAGATCGCTACCGCATTGCCGGACCTATCGGGCAAGGCGGTATGGGTGCAGTTTACCGCGCTGAAGACACCCTGCTTCCAGGGCGTATCTGCGCCGTCAAAGAGATTGCCCCCGATCCCGATATTGAACCAGATATGCTGACACAGCTCCAAGAACAATTCCGACAGGAGGCTTCAGTACTCGCCCGTCTTGACCATCCCAATCTGCCCAAAGTGTCCGATTACTTCACGCACAAAGGGCGCGAATACCTGGTAATGGACTTTGTGCCGGGTCATGACCTGCGGGAAATTATCGAAGAAGCCCAGAAAGAGAATCGCTTCCTTGAAGAGAGCCAGGTTCTTGATTGGGCAGATCAATTGTGCAGCGCGCTTTCGTATCTGCACAAGCAAACTCCGCCTATTTTACACCGCGATATTAAACCGTCCAACATCAAGGTGACACCTACAGGACTGATCAAACTGGTTGATTTTGGGCTTGTCAAGCTGCTGACCACCGATGAGGCGCGTACTGTGACGGTTGTACAGGGACAGGGTACTGCCGCCTATACGCCGCTTGAGCAATATGGCGGCGATGATACCCACACCGACATTCGCAGCGATGTCTATGCCCTCGGCGCGACGCTTTATCACTTGCTTACAGGACGCTCACCTATGACTGCGCGCGAGCGGTTCTTGCGACCAGAAGCCTTAGTCTTACCCCGAACGATCAATCCAGCGATCTCTTCTGGCACTGAGTACGCCATCCTATCAGCGTTGGCCCTGCACCCCGACAAGCGCCCCGCTGATGTCGCTACGCTGCAAACGATGCTGCGTGATTCTAACGGGCCAACTATAACGCCGCTGTTACTCACCACCCAAGAGTGGCGCAGGGCGTTGCGCACGAACTTCCCCTTACTGGTCACTGCAAGCCTGTTGCTCATCCTCGCGCTTATCTTGACGCCCTGAGCGTTAGTCCAGATCGTCCCCAACGCGCCGCCGGCTGCGCAGGACGAGGACAACCATCACCGGTACAAGCACAAGGCCGCCGATCAACACCGTCGTCGCCGCGGCTACGTATTCATGTCCCACGATGCTGTATAACCAGCCCGATAGCCAGAAACGCCCAATGGCGATAATCAGTACGTAACCGGCCAAACCGCCAATCAAGCCGATTAACGCAGCACGCACAGCGAGGACAACCCCAAGCTTCCGCTGTCTGGCCCAAAAGAAACCCATCACACATATAAAAAATGCGCCGCCCAATCCCCATCGCAACAAGGCAGTCCCTTGCAGCGCCGGTAAAAACAGCGGATCCGGGAGTTGGCGCGGCGGCAGCGGCGGTTCTGGCGTAGGCGTCGGTGTGGGCGTGGAGGTCGGCGTAGGGGTCGGCGTGGGTGTGGGCGTAGGCGTCGGCGCTATTGACGTAATCTCGATAGGACCCTCGGCGCGTATAGTCAATTGTAACCGCACGGAAGACAGCGCCGGTTCTGATTGCACGGTGATGTCGAGTTGCCCCTCACGATCCAGTGTGATGGAGGTCGTCGCTACACCAGCGCGCGCTTCAGCCACAACGACGCGCTCAATATCCTCTTGCGGGTACGAAAGTACAAATTGCACCGGCGTCCCATCAGGTACCGGCCGTCCGTTGGAATCAACAATCACGCCGGTGCGCAGGTTAATCACACCGCCCTTGAGGATTTCCGAGCGTCCCGTTTCAGTGAGGACTTCTCCGGTCGGGCCAACAATATCCAGCGAGATCAACTGGTTGGAAGTGGGCATGGTCTGCCGAGCGACAGAGTAGTTAAGCGCAGAAATATCCACCGGCGAAGCGCCGGAGGCCACCAGGTCGCCGAATAGAGCGCGCGCACTCGCATCTACAAAAGCCGACCCCGGAGAATAGAGTGCATAGAAAAAGTCGAGTTTGCTGATCTCCGTGCTATCCAATTCATAGGGCGGCCCAAACGCAAACACAACGATGTTACCCGTCACAACATTGGCATGTTTGGATAGGAAAGTCTTCAGTGCATAGCTGCTAGGGTCTTTGGCTTGCAGACCGGTCGTCGCAAAAACGACCCAACGGGCTTCTTTAACTGCGTTCAAAATAATCGTCGAGAGAGCGGTGGGGCCTTCAGGTAAAGTCAGCGCTTGATCAGCAGCGAGCGCATCGTACAATTGCCGGAACGTGAAGAATTGCACGGCAGCGGAATGGATCGTGTCAGTCCCGTCAGGGCCATAAAGCCGTAGTATGGCCTCCCGCAAGGCATCAACCGGCAACACCGCAAAAGGCAGATAATCAACGTAAGGTTGCGCATAGCGCTCCTGCGTGAAAATCACCATCGAATCGCCTTCGCGGAACGACGGCGCGGCAACATCGCCGGACAAAGGTGTGATGCGCGTCAGGGCGTTGATTGCCACTTCATCATCCACGGTGCGTTCCACACCAAAAACAGCATTGAGTGGCGCGAGATCAACGCGCACCGTATCCCAGGAGAAATTTCCCTGATAAGCACGCAGCTTCATGCTCAATAACCGATAGACAGCACTGTCCACAATCGTCCGAAACGTTGCCTCAGCTTTGTAACGTGCGGCAAGAAAATTCAAGGTATCACGCACATTCTCGAAATGCGCGCTCCAGTTCTCATGGTCCGCGGCAAAGCGGTTAAGCATAAGCAAATCGTTCCCAGCAACCAACGCATCCTGCGCCACACGACGCGCGTTGAACGAAAGCCCGCGTGGATCGTAGGAATAGTGAATGGACTTTAGTCCCAGATCATCAGAGACCAACACCCCCCCACTCTGTCGCCAGGGCGCGAACTCCGTCAAATTCATCACCGATTGTAGTGCCTGGGCATCCAGGCTGATGGGTCGCGTCGCCTGGCGGATATTGCCTTGGAAACCACGATAGCGAATATGCGTGACAAGAAAACCATCTGCCACGCTGCCAACCCCTGTTACGCCGCGCGCAACCGCAAAGAAAGGGGCCAACTCGATCTGCCGAAGCTGCTCCAGTGGCTTTTGCACCGTGGGAACTTCATCCTCAAGGGTGCGGTCAGCGCCGCCCAGACCCGGTAGATGGCGCGGCACAACCAACAAGCGGCCTGCACTCCCGTTATGCAATCCCGTTACATAAGCGCGGCCCAATTCACCTACCCAGAAAGGGTCGCCACCCAGGGCGCTTATGCCCAAATCGGAAGCATCGCCAGGACGCGGCGTATACAACACGTCCAGGTTGGGACCGAGGTACAGGTTCACACCAAGCGCGGCCAGCTCTTCCCCTAAAACACCGCCGGTCATCTCCACCAGCGACGAATTCCACGTTGCGCCGAGCGCCATCGGCGAAGGCAGCGAAGTTGTATCGGAGATATACGTCGTGACAGGGATGCCGTCAAGGCTGGCGCTCACGGCCACAAAAAGTGGGATATACGGCGGCGGGTTGATAACTTCTGGCTCACCCGGCAGCGCCAATGGAGCGGCTTGCGAGACATCCCATGCCACCTGTTGTAGGCGAGTGGTGATCGAAATAACTTCAGCCGGAGCGATACGCGACGCCCCAAAATTTCCGTTCTGGGGACGGAGGAGCACGCCACCAATGCCATACTGGCGGATCAACGCAACAATTTCGGCATTATCCGTGACATCGGTGCCGGGAAACGACACAAGCGCCAACTGTCCGACCTTCGCCTCGGCGGACATTTGCGCCATCAATTCTAACACGGGGTCAGGTGTTGTTTCTTGCGCCTGCACCGATGAGACAAACGATAGCACAAGAAGCAAGATCATGACCCCGCGACATAGCAGACGGGTGCGCATTTCTCTCTCCTCCAATGCTATTGTAACGCAGACGGGCAGTTAGGCAAACCGCGCGGACCTTGCTCCCTGCCCCCGGGGACGGGGGCAGGGAGCAAGAACGGTAAAGCCCTGGCCAACAGTGTAACGGACTTGACTACCGCCCAAGCCCTGGTACACTTTCCGGTTGCCAGGAGGCAGTTGACTATGAAAATCACACACCTTGCGCTTGTTGTGTTACTCGTCACACTCACACTCAGCGCTTGCGGACAAAAACCGCTGTTGGAGAACGTATCGGTCGCGCCGGACACCATCACGCCAAACGCAGATGGACAAACGGACCTGACGAAAATCACCTTCTTGCTAAACAGGAATGCCATTGTCAGTATCACGTTATTCGACGCAGGGGGACAGGCTTACATTTTCCGCGCAGCGAAGCCACTGAGCCTGAACGAAGACCCGTATACCGTCTATTTTGGGGGGATCGTGGACGGTTTTGTGACGCCGGGGGCAGAGGAGCACGACTTCACAATCACGAAAAGGATGCTACCGGATGGCGTATACACCTGGGAAATCCGGGCTGAGGCAGAAGATGGCGAAGTAGCGACCGCAACAGGAACCCTCACCATTCAAGATGCCGACACGCAGCCGCCGGGGATTCGGGGGTTCAGCGTCGCGCCGAAAATTTTCTCGCCGAATCAGGACGGGATTGACGACCGTGTGCGCATCAATTTGACGCTGGATAAAGATGTTGAGGATTTGCGCGTCTACCTGCAAGGTCAAGACGGCGTCATGCACGCCATCCCTGAGGATGAAAAAGTCACCAAGCCCAACGCCAAAGGCTGGCATACTTACGACTACGACGGCGGCATTGACGCCGGCAGCGAACCGCCGCCCGACGGCCTCTACACCGTATTCGCCGAGGCGCGCGATGCGATGGGGCAGCGCGTCATCGTCAGTGATACGCTCGAAATCGTCAACGCGGGATTGCCCAAAGCGTACATCGTCAACGCCACCGTTGAATACAATGTGACGACAATGGTCCTGTCCGATACGCTCTGCTTTACGCTCACCGTGGAAAACGACAGCGCCACCTACATCCGCACGACCGGCCCGTGGCCCGGCACCACCTATCGCAGCGATCAAAACTTCAACACGTTAGGTTGGTCGGAAGAGTCCGGCGCTTTCCGCATTGGCATGGACTTCGACACCAGCCTGCGCAACTACCCCTTCCGCTGGGGTATCGGGCAGCCAGATGTAGATCTTGTACAGATTGGCAATCACTGGTATCTCCCCCCCCATGCACGCTCACAAGTATCGGCGTGCGTGCAAGTCGTCGAGATGCCGGTGCGCAATCCACTCTACTATTGGATGGGATTGATCCACGAGGATGTTGAAATCGCCGCCGTCAACAACCGCGTTGATCCAAACTTTGTGACCATCTGGGAACCCTAGAGTAACACCATGGTACGCCCTACCCCAACATTAGCCGTCATCATCGTTTCCTGGAACGTTAAAAATCTGCTGTACGATTGCCTTTTATCACTACGCGAAGAGTTGAAGCGAGTAAGTTTTCCCACCGCTGTGTGGGTCGTGGATAATGCCTCAACGGATGGCTCAGCGGAGATGGTAGGCGAATGTCATCCGTGGGTGCATCTGACGGCCAGCCGCGATAATCTGGGCTTTGTGCGCGGCAATAACCTGATTCTTGAACGTTTGCAACAGCAAGGACAACCCGATTTCGTATGGCTGCTCAATCCCGACACAAAAGTTCGCTCCGGCACGCTCTTGACATTGCTGCGATTTTTCGACGAACACCCCCGCGCTGGCCTTATCGGCCCGCAGTTGCTCAATCCGGATGGTTCGGCGCAGACCAGCGCCTTCCGCTTTCCAGACCTGCTACAGCCGCTCTTCGATTTGGGATGGCTGCCGCAGCGTTTCTACTACTCACGCCTGAACGGGCGCTATCCGGAAAGCGTTGCCAACGAACAACCATTCCGCATTGACCACCCACTCGGCGCGGCGATGATGGCGCGCGGGGCGGCAATCCAGCGAGTGGGCGTTTTAGACCCGCAGTTCTTTATGTATTGCGAAGAAATAGACTGGGCATGGCGAATGCACAAGGCCGGTTGGGAAGCATGGTTGGTTCCCGCCGCGCGGGTCGTTCACTACGGCGGAGCCAGTACGACCCAGGCACGCCCGGCGACAACGGCTTATCTCTGGGAAAGCCGCGCGAAACTCTACCGCAAACACCGCGATCCACTCACCCGCGCGCTGGTCGGCGCTATCGTGCGCCGCGCCTTCACACAGAAGGCAAGCAACGCCCCAACCGACGAGTGGCGCGCCGCTTACACAAAAATCGTCCAAGCATGGGGAGGGCCAACCAAAGCATGGCGCTCAAAGGCGTAATTTTGACCCTCAACGAAGAACGCCACATCGCCGCCTGCATTGACAGCCTGCGCTGGACGGACGGCATCGTCGTCGTAGATAGCTTCAGCAGCGATAAGACCGTCGAACTGGCGCAGCAAGGCGGTGCGGAAGTGATCCAGCACCGCTTCGAGAACTACTCGCAGCAGCGCAACGTCGCGTTAGAGGCGGTGGAGACCGAGTGGATTTTCTTTGTGGACGCCGATGAACGCACGACGCCAGCGCTCGGCGCAGAGATTCGCAGCGTCATCGCGCAGCAGGACAAGGTTGGATGGTGGGTACCGCGCCACAACTACATCTTCGGCCACCTTATGCGCGGCGCCGGCTGGTGGCCCGATCACCAATTACGCCTGTTGCGCCGCGACTGCGCGCACTACGATCCCCACCGCGCCGTCCACGAGGAAGCGATCCTGGATGGCGAAGCCGGATACCTGACGCAAACGCTCATCCACTACAACTACGAGACGTTGCAACAGTTCATCGCCAAACAACGCAAATATACCGATTTCGACGCGGGCATCCTGCTGCAAAAGGGTGTGCGGCCCAAATTTTACACGCCGTATACGCAAATTCCACGCCATTTCTGGTGGCGCTTCATCACCCTCGGCGGCTGGCGCGACGGGCTACACGGCGTCATGCTCTCCGGACTGATGAGTTATTACGAGATGCGCAAGTATGAGCGTGTTCGGAAGGCGCAGCGCGTTAGCCGATAGCCTTCAGCTATCAGCAAAACAAGACTATTGTGAAAACACAAGCCCAAAATAACCACACGGGACTCAAATATCACGTTTCACGTTTTACGTCTTACGTTTCATGTTTTACGTTTTACGTTTTACGTTGCACGCTTTGCGCCCTGTGCCTGCTCACCATCACCCCGCGTCATGCCCTCGCCGCCGGCATCCCCGACCGGCGCTTTGGCATCATCGAGAGCTATGCCGCGCCGCAAGCCGCCAATGCGCTCGGCGCCGGTTGGACGCGCGTCACCTTCGAGTGGAACCACATTCAGCCCAACAACGCCGGCGAGTGGATCGAGTATCCGGTCGCCGATGCAACGCTCGACGCGGAACGCGCCGCCGGACGGGAGATCGTCGGGCTGATCGTCGCCACGCCGGGCTGGGCGGTGGATAGCGCCAAGGGCGTCGGCGTGCCGGCGGGATTAACCATGCCCAACGACCATCCCGACAACACCTGGGCGGCTTTCCTGCGCAAGTTGATGACGCGCCACGTTGGACGCATCCGCCACTGGATCATTTGGAACGAACCCGACATCTGGGGCACGGGCTTTCAATCGTGGGGCGGCTCAGATGCGGATTTCGTCCAGTTGATGAAGGTCACGTATGACGTGGCGCATCAAATTGACCCGAATATGGTCATCCACCTGCCCGCCGTTACCCATTGGTGGGATGCCAACTACGGGCGTGAGCTGTTCTTGCGTCGTTACCTGCAAATTCTTACCGCCGACCCGACGGCGCGTGAACACAATTATTACTTCGACGCCATCACGCTGCACATCTATTTCAACCCGGATACCGTGTACGATCTCAGCCGCTTGTACCTCAATCTGATGGGCGAATTCGGCATCTACAAGCCGTTGTGGATCGTCGAGACGAATGCCGCGCCGTCTGACGATCCGGTTTGGCCGGTGCCGAATCCGCAATTCAATATCACGCAGGAAGATCAGGCTGCGTACATCATCCAGGGGATGGCGATGGGGCTGGCGGCCGGAGCGCAGCGCATCGCCGTCTACAAGCTGATGGACTTGGCGACCGACACCGCCAACCCGGAGCCGTTCGGCCTGGTGCGGCAAGATGGCAGCCGCCGCCCGGCGTTTACCGCGTACCAGGTCGCCACGCGCTACCTGGCGGGATTCAAAACGGCGACGCTCGACCGGCGCGACGATGCCGCCGTCATCACCGTGGAGCGCGACGGCGGATGGACGACTGTGGTGTGGGCGCGCGGCCCCGCCGATGTAGGCGTGCAGGTTCCTGCGCACGCAGGATCAGCGCAACTGGTGGATTGGCGCGGCAATCGGCGCAGTCTGACGGCGCGCGGCGGCGTGTATACCGTGACCGCGCCCGGCAGCCCGTGCCATCACGCGGGCAATCCGTGTCTCATCGGCGGGAGTCCGTATCTCATCGTCGAAGGCAGCGTCGCTGCCGGAGCGCCCGCGCTCAGCCAGCCCACGCAAGGGCAGGCGGCGACAGCCACACCGCAACCCACCGCTGCCGGCGATGTGGCCTGGGTCAATCCGACGCCAATGCCTGTCAGCACGATGACCCTTCCGCCGCCAGCCACCGCAACCTCCACACCGACGCCGACGCCCACCCTGACGCCAACTGCAACAGAGACGCCAACACGCACGCCGACGCCGACTGCGACAGCTACACAGCGTCCCACGACCACACCTACCGCCACATCCACCATCACGCCTACCGCAACGCCGCACCCCACCGCAACCATCGCGCCCAGCGCGACGCCGCTTCCCACATCCACAGCGACCGCCGCGCCACAGCTCGCTATGGGCGGCGCAGTGCTCGTGGGCGCGGTCGGCGTGATATGGCTCGTCATCAGGAAAAGCAGGCGGTAAGATGCCTTCTAAACGTCGCACGCTGCGCTTGTTGATCGCCAGCCTTGCACTGCTAACGGTTGCTGTCGTGCTGTTGATCCTCTCAACGCCTCCTGCGCCGACCAGTCCAGGGCAATCTGTTGTGGCGCGTCCCTCGCCGCCGTGGAATCTCTTCCCGACCCGCGCGGTCGCCTCGCCGACCGCTACTATCACGCCGATACCCACCGCAACGCCGCTGACCGACAAGCATCTGCGGGTTATGCAGGTCGCGCTGCTCTATGATGCGCCGGAGGTAGCAGAAGCCGCCTGGGAAGCAGCAAAGCGCGTCACGCCGGAGGATAGCGCGCTGCGCGGCCATGTCTTGCGGGAGGGCGCGCGTCTAGCACTCTTGTACGGCGACCTCGATACTGCCGAAGCGCGCGCGTGGGATGCCGTCCGCGCCGCCGCCAAAGACGCGGACACGTGGGCGCTTCTCGGTGTGATCCTGGCGCGGCAAGGCGAATCCGAAGTCGCTGCGTCGGCGCTGAGCATTGCCGAGAGCCTCAATCCAGGGTTAGCGCCCGACATTTTTAGCGATCGCTGGCGGACCGCGCGGCAAAGTCAGAATAGCGACTTGATGATGGCGCTCGCGCAAACGTATAGCAGCCGCGATCCGGAGAATCCGCTCGGCTTCTACTACCGGGCCGCGGCGTTGCTGGCTTCCGGGGAAGTGGAAGCCGCATTTCGCCATTTGCGCCTCTTGTTGCAGGCCGAACCGGATAGCGCTGCGGTGCTGTGGTATGCGCTTGGTGAAACCTACCTGGCGCAGCACGCCTACAAAGAAGCCCTGACCGTTTTCGATGTAGCGGAAGCGCGCTTCGCAGCCGGCGATCAAAGCCTGTATCTTGCCAGCGACGATCCGCTGCGCGACATCAACCTCAAGCGCGGACTGGCGCTCGTCGGTTTGTACGATCCAGAGCGCTGCACCCAGGCTGAAGCGCTGCTACGGCGTTGGAACGCGCCCGATGACGCGATTAACAGCGCGCGGCTCTGCCAGACCCCTACCCCGACCCTCACCCCCTGGATACCGGTGCAAATCGGGACGGCGACGCCGCAATTTTAACGCAGAGACGCGCCCCCGAGACGGGGGCGCGGAGCAGTAGGGAAGCAAAAACGAAGCAGAGCAAAAACAGATGCGGAGCAAAGTCTAAATCACAAACGCCCCGCCCTTGTACAGCAGCTCCCCATCGGCCCAAATCTCCCCGCCGTCGCGCATATCGCAGATCAAGTCCCAGTGAATGGCGGATTGGTTGTGGCTGCCGGTATCGGGATAACCCGCCCCTAGCGCCATGTGGAAGCTGCCGCCGATTTTCTCATCGAAAAGGATGTTCTTGGTGAACTTCTGGATGCCGAAGTTCGTCCCGATCGCAAACTCGCCCAGGTAGCGTGAGCCTGCGTCGGAGTCGAGCATTTGCAGCAGGTATGCCTCGTTCTTCTTCGCCGTCGCCTTGACGACTTTGCCCGCCTCGAAGGTCAGTTCCACGCCCTCGACCTCGCGCCCGCCATAGATCGCCGGATAGGTGAAGCGCACCCACCCATTGGCGCTGTCCTCCACCGGCCCGGTGAACACCTCACCGCTTGGCATATTGTGATGCCCATCGGAGTTGACGAAGACGCGATCCTTGACGGACAACGTCAAATTGGCGTTGGGGCCGATGACCTTGACCTGGTCGCGCCCTTCGAACCACTGCACGACGCGCTCCTGCTCGTCGTGGACCCGCCGCCATTCGGCGACCGGGTCTTCGCGGTCACAGAAGCACGCGCCATAGACAAAGTCTTCGTAGTCGCGGGTGCTCATGTCCGCTTCCTGGGCAGAGGCCGGCGTAGGAAAGAGCGTACCGTTCCACTTCAGTTCGCCGGTCGCGCCGCGTTCCATGTAACGCTGCATCAACGGGCGCAACGCTTGACTGCGCAAACGCTGCCGGGCAGGGTCCACGCCGCTCAACTCGCGGGTGTTCTCCAGCGCGCGGATGTTAATCAACGCTTCAAATTCTTCGCGCATCAGCTTGTGGACAGGGTCAATAAAGGCCAATTGCGCATCATTCGCCGTGCGATAGAAGATTTCTTCCAATCCCGGCAGGCTTAAGTAAACGAGCGGGTTTCCGCCTCGTTCCAAAACGCAGGCGTACACCTCGCGCACCAAATCCGCCGCCGCCGGAGAGGAGATGATCCCCACACGCTCCCCCGGCTGCACATTCACCGAATACTCCACCAACAACCGCGCCATACGCGCTAAACGAATGTCCATAGTCGGCTCCTGAAGATAGAATTTCACAAACCGCGATAAGCTTCCCCACGCGGCGCAATCCTAATCACCAAAACCACTAGCCGGTCATCCTCAATCGCGTAAACCACACGCCAGTCCCCTATACGAACACGATACAGGTTCAAGTGCCCGACCAACTTTTTCGCGCCTACCGGGCATGGATTTTCCGCCAACTCAGCCAACAGCCGATCCAGCCGCTGAAGCAAACCGCGCGGCAAACGTCGCAAAATCCGCTCCGGTTGCCGCGCAAGAATCACTTCCCAACGCCGCGGATCATTCATTCAACAAACCTTCAGCGACTAAAGATTCACGCACAACCGACCAGGGTTTGCCATCGGTCGGATTACGTTTGTAGGTCTGATAGGCATCCACAGCATCCAGAGCATCGCGCAAATCCTCTAGCTCCTCAATCACCTGATTCCAATAGACAGGGTCAACCAAGACGCCGGCCGCGCGGTCTTCTTGTGTAAGCACCAATGGACCTTCGCCTAACGAAGCCAAAATTTCGGACTGGCGTTGCGCCAACTCTGACAATGGGACAAGTTTTGGTATCACACCCATAGTATCCTCCACAGCCGCTATGCCCTAATGATATGGCATAAAGCCTTATCGTCAAGAAAAGCCCCGAAGGGTTTGTTAGACCCTTCGGGGCGTTGTTGCTTATGCAGTCGCCGTTGCAAACTCGCCGACGCCGTACACCTGCTCCCGCTCGCGGCGGAACTGGCGGGTGTAGAGGTCGTAGTAGTGGCCGCGCGCGCGGATCAGTTCGCTGTGCGTGCCCACTTCGACGATACGCCCGGCCTTGAGCACGAGGATGCGGTCGGCGCGCTTGATCGTCGAGAGCCGGTGCGCGATGACGAAGCTCGTGCGCCCTGCCATGAGCGCCTCCATCCCCCGCTGGACGCTCACTTCGGTTAGCGTGTCCACTGAACTGGTCGCCTCGTCGAGGATGAGGATCGCCGGATCGGCAAGCACGGCCCGCGCGATGCTCACGAGCTGCTTCTGCCCCACGGAGAGTAAGTTGCCGCCCTCGCCCACGTCCTCGTCGTAGCCTTTCTCCATGCCCATGATGAAGTCGTGCGCGTGCGCAATCTTCGCCGCCTGCTCCACTTCTTCGTCAGTGGCGTCCAACCGGCCATAGCGGATGTTGTCGCGGATGGCGCCGGAGAACAGGTGCGGCGTCTGTAGCACCACGCCGATGCGCGATTGGATCGCGTGCTGCGTCAACGTGGTGTAGTCATGCCCGTCAATGCGGACGACGCCTTCCGTCGGCTCGTAGAAGCGGCACAGCAGGTTGACGATGGTCGTCTTGCCGCTGCCGGTCGGGCCGACGATGGCGATGTGCTCGCCCGGGTCCACGTGCAGGTTGAAGTCCGCCAGCACGTCCTTACCCTCTTCGTAGCGGAAGGTCACATCCTCGAACGCCACCTCGCCGCGCACGAAGCCGGGATCGAATGCGTCCTCGCGGTCCACCACGTCGGGCTTGGCGTCAATCAGCGAGAACACCCGTTCCGCCGACGCAACCGACCGCTGCATTTCCGCGTAGACGCGCGCCAGATCCTGGATCGGCCACAGGATAAACGTCAGGTACGACAGGAACGCCTGGATGCCGCCCACGGTGATACCCGTCCGCGCCACATCCGCCGCCTGCGCTTGCAGACCGCCATACCACACCACCGCCCCGATCCCGAACGCGCCGACGATCTGCACGGCCGGCAGGAACAGCGCCGAGAGCCACGCAGCGCGGTAGGCGGCGTGATACATCGAACGCGAAGTCTCGGCGAACTCTTCCAGGTTCTTCTGCTCGCGCACCAGCGCCTTGACCACTCGCACACCGGCGATGCTTTCGTTGTACGCGCCCGTAATCATCGAGTTCAGCTTGCGCACGTCGCGGTACTGCACCAGGATGCGCTGGCGGAAGTAGAACGAGACCGCGAGCATGATCGGGATGACGATGGCCACGATGATCGCCAACCGCCAGTTGATGATCGCCATAAACGTGAGTGATGTGATGATGTTGAGCACGGCCCAGGTGATGTCCAGGAACCCCCATGTCACCAAATCGGCGATGCGTCCAGAGTCCGAGGTGACGCGCGACATGATCCAGCCCACCGGCGTCTTGTCGAAGTACGAGAACGACAGCGCCTGCAAGTGGTTGAAGAGCTGCTTGCGCATATCGTACTGCACGCGCTCACCCAGGACGCCGGCCAGATAGACGAACGAGAATACCGTAATCGCCTGGAAGACGGACAAGCCGCCATACTGAATCAGCAGTTGCGTGAGCCGCGCCGTATTTTTGGCGACGATACCTTCATCAATGAGCAGTTTGCTCAGGTAGGTGAAGTACGAATCGGCGACCGATGTGAGCGCGATCATCACAACGAACCCCAGTATCCAACGCCAGTACGGCGTCACCTGGCGCATGATCCGCATAACCACGCGCCCATTGACTTTTGTCGTGAATTCTTCTTCTTCAAATCCGTAAGATTGTGCCATTGTTGTTACCTCAAGTGAAAAGAATCATGAATCATGATTCATGATTCATGCGAGTATGCCTTCAGGCGCGAAAGCGAACACGGACGAGGCCGGTTCGACTTCACGTTCTACTTCGTCAGCCACTTCTTCTTCGATGCGCGATTGGATCTCGTAGATGTCGCGGTAGAGGCCGGGTTGGTGAATCAGGTCAGCGTGCGCACCGGATTGGACGATGCAGCCCTTGTCGAGCACCAGGATCAGATCGGCGTTCATCACCGTTTGGATGCGGTGCGCGACGATGAAGGTGGTGCGCCCTGGGATGAGCACCTCCAACGCCTGCTGGATCTGCTCCTCGGTCTCGGTATCCACCGATGATGTGGCGTCGTCCAACACCAGGATGCGCGGATCCTTGAGCAACGCGCGCGCAATCGCCACGCGCTGGCGCTGCCCGCCGGAGAGCGTCACCCCCTTCTCGCCGACAATGGTATTGTAGCCTTCTGGGAACGTCAGGATGATGTCGTGAATCGCCGCCGCCTGCGCCGCTTGTTCAATCTCCTCTTGCGTCACCTCGCGGTTCGCCCCGTAGGCGATGTTGTCGCGGATGCTGCGCGAGAAGAGGAACGGCTCCTGTTCCACGATACCGATGTTGCGCCGCAACAGGCTGCGCGGGTAGTCCTTCAACTCGACGCCATCGAGCGTGAGGCTGCCTTCCTGGTAATCGTAGAAGCGCAACAGCAGGTTGATGATGCTGGTCTTCCCCGATCCCGTGGAACCGAGCAGGGCGACCACTTCACCCGGCGCACAACGGAAGGAGATGTCGTGCAAGACCTCGACAGGCTTCAGCTCCTCTTTCTTCTCCGGTTCAGCGTCCTTCTTCTCACCTTTCTTCTTTTTATCTTGTTTCTTTTTCTCGTCTTCGTCCTGCAAGACCTCCATCGGTTCGTAGGAGAAGCTGACGTGCTCGAAAGTCAGCGCGCCGCGAATTTGCGTGTCCAGCGGGACCGATCCCGCGACAATGTCCTCGCGCTCCTGCTCGATCACATCCGCCACGCGGCGGTAGGAGACCAGCCCGGTGGAGACCTGCACGATCAACCGGCCCAGGTTACGCATCGGCCAGATGATCCAGACGAGCATCCCCATGACGGCAATGTACGTCCCTACGGTGATCTCGCCGCGCACGGCCATCAGCGCGCTCACGGCTTGTACCAGGATCGTCTGCGCCGCGCAGAGCACGTCCGAGAGCGGCCAGTAGAGCGAGTGCATGATGAGCAATTTCTTGCCCAGGCGATAGCGTTCCCAGTTCTCGCGGTCGAATTTATCAATCTCGTAGGATTGACGGGCGAACGCCTTGACGACGCGCACGCCGGTCAGGTTCTCCTGAAGCACCGTCGAGAGCTTGGCTTCTTGATCCTGATAGCGGTCATACGCCTTCGAGACACGCCCAAAGAACCAGTACGACATCACGACAATCAGCGGCATCACCACGATGGATAACAACCCGATCTTCGTGTTCATCCGCAGCAGCATTGTGAAGTTGACAACGAACAGCGCCACGATCCGCCCAATGCCCAACGCCTGATCGGCGTAAAAGCGGCGCATCGCGTCCACGTCCGAGGTGGAGCGTTGAATCAACTCGCCGGTCTTGGCGTAGTCGTGGAAAGCGAACGGCAGCCGCTGAATGTGATCGTAGAGATAGTCGCGCAGCCGCAGGGCAATCCCTTCCGCCGTCTCCGCCGACCAGATGCCGCGCAGATAGGCAAACGCCCCTTCCAGGACGGCCAGGCCCACGAAAGAGAGCGCGAGCCAGGGCAAGTGCTGCGTGTTGCGCCCTTCCCCCACCACCGTGTCAATCACATACTGCACGACGCGGTAGTAATAGACGCGCGTGAACGCGCCCAAGACAATGGCGATCATCGCGCCGAGATAGAGCAGGCGGAAGCCGGTCAACACGCGCCACAGCCCCACCAGGCGGTTTTTGTGTACCGCGGATTTCAAGTCATAAGTGAGTTTCTGCAAGAGTTTTGGATCCAAATTTTGGGACATTTCAGCCACCTAAAAACCTTCTACTAGAACTCATTTGGGTGTATTTCATTTGAGTTAGTGGGCACATAAAACGTAATGCGTAAAACGTAAAAAAACCTTACGTTTTACGTTTTACAAATCCCAGACACGCAAAAAGCGAGCGGGTGCTCTCTGCGCACATTGGGCTACATAAAAACTAGCCCTCCCCAACTTCGTTGAGGCCCGCTCGCCGGTATTACCGTATTGACCGCGATTTCGCCTGCCCGCCCCGCCAGTATGCGGATTGGACCAGGACGCATCACGTGGATGTCTACCTGGGGAAAAAGACGGTCAAAGGGTCATCCCGGCGGCTCGGGGCCTCCTGGTACGGAAGCGACACGGGTCATGAGAACAACCTCCACTTTGGTTCTGAGATGATAGAACAAGTTAGCCATCGCCATACCTCCATAACGCACACCTGAGTGAATTTACACATGGACCACACCGAACCGTCGCGTGGACGGGCTGTACAGCATCTCGTATCTTACCACAGTTAAGAAAACTTACAAACTTTGCAACTATTCAGCCGCACATGGTGATTGAGGTAGCGCATAGGGAACTCTGACCTTTATATCCGTCATTGGATAATGTCGGGCATTGCGTGTAAAAAGTTCCGCCCCTATGACAAAGACCGTTGCAGCAATAAGGGCATCAGGCAAAGTTACTCCATGAGAGGGTCCGTACTGAGCGCGATATGTTCCAGCTTTCCGGGCAATTTCACCATTGACAACCACACGGCTCAAGCTATCGAATAAAGCCTCAATGATGCTCTCTTCGCCAGGACGCACATTGGCATAAATTTCAGCCTCACTGATGACGGAAAAACACACCTGGACATCGTCTGTGGTCAATGTATCTATGAACTCTAACGCGCAACGATAGCCGCGCAGATGATCAATCAGAATATCCGAGTCAATGACATAACTAAAATGCTTCTCGTTGCTCACGTTCATTCCATTCACAGCGTAGTTCATTAACAATCACGATACTCTCTTTATCCAGGTCGTTTCGGTCCGCCCAAAGGCCAAAACTCTTCTGAAAACCCTGGCGCGAGCGTGCCACGCGCTTTTTCGCGTCCAGGAAGTTACGCACTGCCTGCTGCAACAATTGAACCGTAGGGATCTGTTCCTGTTGACTCAACCCAACTAACTCGCGCCATTCTTGACTAGGTAGAGTTACTTGAACTGTACTCATTGCAAACTCCTGAACTTGTATGTCTGACTCTGATTGATCTCATTTTATCATAAGTTTCAAAATATTACCGTAGGCCCCACGTACTGAGCATTTGTAGTCTCTGCCACAATTGTCAAGGTTTCTACATGAGGTATACTTGATTAAAGTACCACGATGAAAATGTTAAGGAGATCACCACGTTATGACCAAAATACCGCGCAACACGCGCAAAATACAGCTTTGGATCAGTCTGGGGATGATGCTCCTCTTCTTACTGTGCATCACTTCTTCGACGTTTGCTACATTCTACACGGATTTTCTGTGGTTCAAGAGCCTGGATTACACGACGATCTTCACGACCCGCCTGCTCGCTTCACTAGGCCTGACGCTCAGCGCGGCGCTGATCGCGGTGGGGTTTTTGCTGCTGAATTGGAGCTTCCTGCCGCACTGGATCGCGCCGAAGGAATACTTCACCACCCATGTGACCTTGAATGGAACCCGGCGTACCGCAAATACCCCACCGGCCACCTATTCCACGCGCCCGGTGCGCCTGTTCTTCAGTGGGGCGGCGATTTTTGCCGGCCTTATCGTCGCGCTGACTTTCAATGGGCTATGGCGCATCTACTTGTTAGCCAACAATGGCGTTCCCTTCAATATAGCTGATCCAGTTTTCCACCAGGATGTGAGCTTCTACATCTTCACGCTGCCGTGGCTGGAGGCGCTGTTGCTGCGCGCGAAGATTCTCGTCGCCCTGACGTTCCTCGGCGTGATCGGGCGCTACGCAGTTTTTGGGCAAATCAAATCGAACGCCGCAATCGCCCACATATCTGTCCTGGGCGCGCTGTGGATGCTACTCATCGGCCTGGGATGGCTGCTCAACCGCTACGGCTTGCTGCAGGCCGAAACCGGCGTCGTATTCGGCGCGGGCTATACCGACATCAACGCGCGTATGCCACTGTATGTAATTCAGGCCGTTATCTTCTTCGTGGCCGCCGGCATCTTGATCCTCAACGTGTTTATCCGGCGTTGGCGATTTCTGGTCGTCATCGGCGTGTTCTGGCTGGCACTTTCGGCGCTGGGACCGGGCTATCCTGCCGCTATCCAGCAGTTCACCGTCGAGCCGAACGAGTTTATCCTCGAAAAACCCTACATCGAGCATAATATCCGCTATACGCGCTATGCTTATGGGTTGGACAATATCACCGAACAAACCTACCCGGCCACCGGTGAGATCACCGCGCAAGACCTCGAAACCAACCGCGACATTCTCGGCAACGTCCGCCTCTGGGATTACCGGCCGTTGCTGCGTACATACGGCCAACTTCAGGAAATCCGCTTGTACTACAGCTTCAATGAGGTGGATGTTGACCGTTACACTATTGACGGGCAACTGCGCCAGGTGATGCTCGCCGCGCGCGAGATCAACGTGGATGAGCTGGCGGATCAGGCCAAAACCTGGATCAACCAACACCTGATCTTCACCCACGGCTATGGGCTTACGCTGAACTACGTCAACGAAGTGACCCGCGAGGGACTACCGAACCTCATCGTGCGCGACATTCCGCCAATCAGCCAAGCTGCGGAATTGCGCATCGAACGCCCCCAGATCTACTTCGGTGAGTTGACATCCAATTATGTCGTCATCAACGCCAAAGAGGACGAGTTCGATTACCCGCAAGGCGACAGCAACGTGTACACACGCTATACCGGCCCCGACGGTGTGGCGCTGGGCAGCTTCTTGCGACGCGCGCTGCTCGCCACACGCTTCGGCAGCACACAACTGCTGCTCTCGCCGGCGCTCAACCGAAACAGCCGCATCCTCTTCCATCGCACCATCCAGGAGCGCGCCCAGACCATTGCGCCGATGCTCTGGTTCGACGAAGACCCCTACCCCGTCATCGCCGAAACCGCCGACGGCGTCACGGGCATTGTCTGGCTGCTCGACGCCTACACCTGGACCGACCATTTCCCGTATTCGGAGCCGGTGGGCGGGGTCAACTACATGCGCAACAGCGTCAAGGTCACCATTGACGCCTACACTGGCGCGACCACCTTCTACCTGATTGACCCCAGCGACCCTATCGCCGCTACCTACGCGCGCATCTTCCCCGATCTCTTCCAGCCTGGCGACGCGATGCCCCAGGTGTTGCGCGAGCACTGGCGCTACCCGGAAACGCTCTTCCTGTACCAATCGCGCCTCTACGCCACCTACCACATGCGCGATCCGCAAGTCTTCTACAACCGCGAAGACCTGTGGGACATCCCGCAAGAATTAGTCGAAACGACGCAACAAACGATGGAGCCGTACTACGTCATTATGCGCGTCCCCGATTCCGACCGGCTGGAGTTTGTGCTGATCCGGCCATACACGCCCAAGCAAAAGCAAAATATGATCGCCTGGCTCTACGCCGATTGCGACGGCAACGATTACGGCGAACTAGGCATCGTCAAACTGTCCAAAGACCGCCTGGTCTATGGCCCCATGCAAATCGAAGCGCGCGCCGACCAGGACCCCCTCATCTCACAGCAGCTCTCGCTGTGGAACCAACGCGGCTCGCGGGTGCTGCGCGGCAACCTGTTGGTCATCCCAGTTGAAGACACATTCCTCTTCGTCGAGCCACTCTATCTTGAAGCCGAATCCGGTCAGTTGCCGGAACTCAAGCGCATCATCGTCGCCTACGACGACCGCGTCGTGATGGCCGAGACGCTGGACGAGGCGTTGCTGCAAGTCCTCAACGGCGGCGGTGTTGCGACAGGCGCGCCTTCCGCGTCCACGCCGGAAGGCAATCTGGAGTCGCTCGCCGCGCAGGCCTGGGAACGCTACCAGGCCGCACAAGCCTGCCTCGAAACCGGCGACTGGACGTGCTACGGGCGCGAGCAGGCGGCGTTGGAAGCCATTTTGCGGGCGATGGTGGGGAGTGGGGAGTGAGGGAGTAGGGGTGTGAGGAAATCAGGAGTAGGGAGTATGAAAGAATCCATATCTGTTACTGCATTAGGACAGCTAAAACAAGCTGAGCTTACTTTTGGCGATATTACAGTTCTGGTCGGCCCACAAGCAAGCGGGAAAAGTATTCTTTTGCAGTGTATCAAACTGGTGATGGATGTTGGCGACATCACCCAAACACTCGAAGAATACGGCTATAACTGGTATGGCAATCTTGCAAACTTTCTATCCCTGTACTTTGGTGAAGGGATGCAGAGAATTTGGCGCACCGAGACCCAGGTTTTCGTAGATCAGCGCGTATTCGACATAGAAATGGCCCTTGCGCCATCTGAAAAGAAAAAGAGAGAGTCGCTCTTTTTGATTCCCGCCCAAAGGGTAATGACGCTCAAAAATGGCTGGCCGCGCCCTTTTGCCGATTATGAAATCGGCGACCCCTACGTCGTCAAAAAATTCAGTGAACACCTCCGCCGGCTCATGGAAACCGAGCTTGGCTCTGGTAAAGGCGCGATGTTTCCCCAGGAAGGGCGCATGAATGAAGTCATCCGCAATGCGCTGCCCCATAGCGTGTTTAGCGGCGCAGAGGTCAAACTCGACGAAAGCGGGATGCGCAAACGCATCGTATTAAATATCGAGAATCATCAACTGCCGTACATGGTCTGGTCCGCAGGGCAAAGGGAGTCCATCCCCCTGCTGATGGGCTTATACTGGCTGATGCCCGCGACGGACATTTCCAAGAAAAAAGACGTTGATTGGGTTGTCATCGAAGAACCCGAAGACGAGTTTCAGCACCCGCAATGCTAATATCATCGCCGAAGCCGCGCAAACATACCTATGGACTTCATAGAAGCTATCCACAATACACCCGATGTTGCCGGTTGCTTGCAACCTGGGTTGCAAGCGCTACAGCCGGCAGAACGCGCAAAGATCACCGTCTCAAATACACGAGAGCTGAAAGGCAGCGTAGACATAGACGCCTGTACAAAGGTAAAGTATCCTGTTGAACCGCGTTGGGATTACGTCATTGGCTACCAGGAGTTTGTCTATTACGTAGAGTTTCACCCAGCGTACGCAAAAGAAGTCAATCAAATACCAATGGTTGCGGCAATGGCAAAATAACACACCATTAAACACCCTGCAAAGCAACAGTACATATCACTGGATTGCCAGCGGAGACATTGGATTGACTCCCGGAAGCCGCTATAGCCGGTTATTAGCACTGCACGGAATTCGCGGGCCGGTCAAACGGCTAAAATTAGCGTAAGTTTGACACAATCAACCACGAAAAGGAATCCGAATGAAAACTGTCACCGATTTCACCAATCGCATCACGCAAAACGTCGAAACCGTCATCATCGGCAAGCACACGCAGATTGAACTGCTGATGGTTGCGCTGCTGTGCCAGGGACACGTACTGCTGGAAGATGTCCCCGGCACCGGCAAGACGATGCTGGCGCGCGCCGTCGCCGTCAGTATGGGGTTGGACTTCAAGCGGCTGCAATGCACGCCCGATTTGCTGCCCAACGACATCACGGGCGTCGAGATTTTCAACCAACAAGCGAGCGCGTTCGAGTTCCAGCCCGGCCCGGTCTTCGTCAACATCCTGCTGGCGGACGAGATCAACCGGGCGACGCCGCGCACGCAGGCCGCGCTGCTCGAAGCGATGCAGGAGGGGCAGGTGACGACAAGCGGCGTGACGCGCAAGCTGCCCGCGCCGTTCCTCGTGCTGGCGACGCAGAACCCCATCGAGTACGAGGGCACGTTCCCGCTGCCGGAGGCGCAACTCGATCGCTTCTTGATGCGGATGTCGCTCGGCTATCCCGCCGCGGCTGACGAGATCGCCATCTTGCGCAACCAACGCAAGCAGCACCCCATAGAGACGCTCGGACAGGTGGTGGATGGCACGGATTTGCTCGCACTGCGCGACGCCGTCGCCGACGTCCACGTGGACGCGACGCTGGAGAAGTACATCCTCACCATCGTGCAGGCCACGCGCGCGCACCCCGACGTGGCGCTGGGCGCCAGTCCGCGCGGCTCGCTGGCGCTCTACAAGACCGCGCAGGCTCTCGCCGCGCTGCGTGGGCGCGACTACGCCATCCCCGACGACATCAAAACACTGACGCCGCTCACGCTGGCGCATCGGTTGCTCATCAAGCCAGAAAGCCAACTGCGCGGGCGCACAGCAACCAGCATCCTGGCCGAAATCCTCGAGCGCGCCACACTGACCCTGGAGGAAGGCGTGTAGATCGTTCCAACGTTTGGACGTTTCAACGTTGGAACGTTCAAACGTTTGCCAACTGATATGCAAAATCTCATCGGAATTGTTTTTATACTGTTTCTGCTGGCCGTTTTCCTGCGGATTGACTTCTATTTCAGCATCGTCTATCTGCTGGCGGCGGTCTATCTGCTCGCGCGAGTGTGGACGCAGGCAAGCTGGCGACAACTTGTCGTGCAGCGCCGCCTGGTCAACCGCGCCTTCCCCGACGAGACGATCCCCGTGGAACTGGTTGTGCGCAACAGCGGGCGGCTGCCCATCCCGTGGATCGAAGTGCAGGACTCGCTGCCGGTCGAATTGATTTCGCCACCCTTTTACCGCGAAGTGATCACGCTAGGCGCGAAGCAAGAGCGCCGCTTCGCCTACACGCTCGCGTGCTACAAACGCGGCTACTATGTCATCGGGCCGCTGTTTATGCAGACGGGCGACCTGTTGGGTGTCATACGCCCGCTGACGATGCGGCAAGACCCCGAATACGTCATCGTCTACCCGCGTGTGCTGCCGCTGGAGAAACTCGGCCTACCGACACACTCGCCGCTGGCCGTGTTGCCCGCGCCCGCGCCGCTCTTCGAGGATCCTACGCGCATCATGGGGGTGCGCCCGTACCAGATGGGCGATTCGCCGCGCCGCATCCACTGGACCGCCACCGCCAAAGCCGGGGAATTGCTCGTCAAACGCTACCAGCCGGCCATCGCCCGCGAGACGTTGATCTGCCTGGACTTCGCGCAGGAAAGCTATGCTGGCCGCCGCTTCTACGACGCGAGCGAGTTAGCCATCGTCGCCGCCGCGTCGTTGGCGAACCACATCATCATCCGTGAGGGGCTGGCGGTGGGACTGGCAACGCAAGCCGTAGACCCTTTGGAAGATGCCGCGACAGCATTTAGCCTGCCGCCACGGCGCGAACGCGCGCACTTGATGAGCATCCTTGAAGTGTTAGCGCGCGCGCAAATCGCCCCCTCCCCTGCACTGCCGTTTCCCGATTTCCTGCGCCAGGAGACCACCCGCCTTTCGTGGGGCGCGACGGTGATCGCCATCAGCGGGACCGAAAGCGATCCGCTCTACGAAACGCTGGCGTATCTGCGCAGCGCGGGCTTCGCCGTCGCCTTGATCCTGGTGATGCCGCCGGCATCCAGTGATGATCACCGCCAGGCTACGGGGAAGCTGCCTATCTACCGGCTATGGCGCGAAGCTAATCTGGAGACGCTCGCATGAACCAGAAGCCGCTGCGCGTTCACGAGGCAGACGATTATCTGGAAACAAAACGCCAGACCGCTTCCGTCAGCCGCGCGCGCGGTGTATTCCCTCCGCTCATCGTTGGATTGATGGTCGGCTGTATCGCGCTGGCGATCACGGAACTCTTGCGCCGGATCGCCCCCGATTGGAACGGAACGTACTTCCTGCTCGTCCCAATGGTAGCGGCTTTTGCCGGTCACACCACGTACCGCGTCACCCGCGAACGATACCGCAGCGGATCAGACCGGTTGCGCCTGCAAATCATCGAGTTAGCCGTCATCTTTCTCGTTCTGAAAGCGGCTTCTTTTCTGGATAACACGCTGCCGGAGATCTGGAACGATATTCGCCGCTGGCCCGAAGACATCCTCGCCTTCTTCGACTTCGAAACGCTAACAGCCTTCGCGCTCGCTTGCGCCGCGTGGTTCTCCGCCGCGCGCACCGCCCGCGACCTCGAAGCCGTCGCCGATCCTATGCTCTACAAGGGCGAGACCGGGCCAATGGAACGGCTGAACCAGCGCTTCCTCGCGGGTGGCTTGATATTGCTCTTCATCAGCGGTCTGACACGCAGCGAATTCGCCACGCTGCTGGAAGCCGACCGCTCTGCCATCCACGGCCTGGCGTTGAATGTGCTGGTGTATTTCGTCCTGGGATTGCTCGTGCTAGGACAGGTACGCCTGACGTGGCACAACCGGCTGTGGGAGCAACAGAAATACAAAGTATCCGGCGCACTCCACAAGGCCTGGCTCAAGTACACCCTGCTATTCTTAGTTATCGCGTTAGGCATTGCGTTTGTTCTGCCCACGCAATACACCGTCAGTCTGCTGGATATTGTCGGATATATCGCTTCCACCATCGGCTATCTCGCGCTGCTCATTTTTTCGCTGATCGCGGCGGCTTTGCAATGGCTCCTATCGCTTTTCCCCACAACGGCAGTGGAGACTGAAACGCTGACGGAGACGCCGCCGCCATCCACGTTCGTCGCGCCGCCGCCCACTGTCGCCAACCCTATCCCGTGGCTCGCGCTGGCGCGTTCGATTTTGTTCTGGATCGTCGCCCTGGGCGCTGCCGGCTACATCGTTCACAGCTATCTGAAAGATCGGCCTGAACTTTTGCGCGCATTCAAAGCCTTCAAAGTCACCCAGATCGCGCAAAGATGGTGGCGCGCGTTGCGAACCTGGTGGCGCGATATGCGCCGCACGCTCCGCGCCACACTACCCACGCTTTCGTTGAACTTCCTGCGCCGGAAGGAACGCCGCCAGGAGACCCGCGCCATCCGCCGCAAACACGAGGCGCTGCGCGAGCAAATGTTCGACGTTTACCTGGAGACGCTGGAGCGCGCCCGCGAGGAGGGCTTCCCCCGCCGCGACGCGCAGACGCCCTTCGAGTATCATCACACTCTGGACCCACATCTGCCGGAGGCGCACACCGAGCTGACCGCGCTCACCGACGCCTTCGTCGAAGCGCGCTACAGCGTCCATCCGGTAAACGAGGATGACGTGGCCCGCTTGCAAGCCAACGCCCGCCAGGTCCGTGCGGCGCTCGCCAAACTTCATACCACGCAGGAAAGCAAAGAGAACGAGTTAGAACGTTTGAACGTTTGAACGTTCTAACGTATAAACATCTCACGGAGGTTATATATGGATTTACTTCAAGTTCGCAATGGGGAAGTCGTTAATTCACAAGGCAAAGAAGTGCGGCTGCGCGGAACGTGTGTTGGCGGCTGGATGAATATGGAAAATTTCATCAATGGCTACCCCGGCTCAGAGCACGCGCTGCGCGCCACGTTGGCTGATACCATCGGCGAGAGCAAGGCGCACTTCTTCTTTGAGCGGTTGCTCGATTATTTCCTCGCCGAAGACGATATCGCCTTCATGAAAACGCAAGGGGCAAGCGTGGTGCGGCTATCGTTCAATTATCGCCACTTTGAGCGCGATGAAGCGCCGTTTACGTATCTCGAAAGCGGTTTCGCGCGGTTGGAACAGGCCATTGGCTGGTGCGCCAAACATGGCCTCTACGCCATCCTCGACATGCACGCCGTCCAGGGGAACCAAAACACCGACTGGCACTCCGACAACGGCTCGCGCCACGCGCTTTTCTGG
The DNA here is from genome assembly GCA_035420085.1 of Anaerolineae bacterium. GTDB lineage: Bacteria > Chloroflexota > Anaerolineae > B4-G1 > SLSP01 > DSWT01. Next base: position 49,141 of record DAOLUH010000006.1, on the reverse strand, counting down.
CGGCATCCACACTTCCAGGATCGCTGGGTGGCGCTATGGGAGGCGCTGGCGGAACGCTTCAAGGGCAATGCCGCCGTCGCCGGTTACAACGTGATGAACGAACCGCACACCAGCAATCCACGCGGGCGGCTGACCGGTATGGGCGAGCCAAAATGGGAGCAGATCAACGCGCTCAACCGGCGCATCGTCAGCGCCATCCGCGCTGTGGATCCCGACCACATCATCATCCTGGAAGGCGACAACTACTCCAGCCGTTTCGCCCAATTCGATGCCCCCTTCGCCGACAATTTGCTCTACAGCAGCCATAACTACACGCGGCCCGGCTTCGGCCCTGGCCCCTACCCCACTGCCGAATTCAACCGCGCGTGGCAAGAAAGCAACCTTCTCGCGCACGAGGGCACACAATTCATGCAGAAATACAACGTCCCGCTGTGGGCGGGCGAATTCGGCAGCCCCTACAACGGTTCCGCTGCCGAAGTCCCTGACCGGATGCGCGCGTTGGACGATCAAATCAGCGTCTTCGAGCAATACTGCATCCATTGGACAACCTGGACGTACAAAGATGTCGGCGTGATGGGATGGGTGTATCTCAACCCAGAATCCGAATATATGCAGCGCGTCAAGCACAGCCTCGAAACCAAAATCCTGCTCAACAGCGACTTCTGGATGGGCTGGCTGCCGACCACACCGGCCAAAGACATCGTTCACACATTGGCGCACGAAATCGTCGAAACCGTGGGCGACGAAGACATCACCGTAGCCGGCATTGAGCGCTATCTCACCCAGGCGACAATGGCGACCTACATCGGCGCGCTGCTGCAAATCCCTTACGCCAAGCTCTTCAAAGGGCTTTCCGAAGCCGAACTCGACCGCATCCTGCAGTCGTTCGCCTTCAAGAACTGCATCGTCCATCCAGAATTAGACACGGTGATGAGCAAATATCTGCACGCCCAGCAATGATCTAGCAGTGGCGTAGAGCAAACTTTAGTTTGCTCCACGAGTAATTCGAGCTGTAGCCGCAAGTTGCGGCGCCTGTGGGAGGAGCAAACTGAGTTTGCTGTACGATTGCACCAGGAGGCAATTGAACGATGGAGATTGAACAGTTACCCGGTTTCGAGATCTATGCGCGGTCCGCCGTCGAACACGAGGATGTGAGCTATTGTCTGGCGCGCCGACAAGCTGACCGCACACGATACCTGATCGTCCTGGGAGATGCCGATGCACGAACGGCCTTCTCCGGCGCGCCCTACAAGAACGCGCTGCTCTGCCCATTGACGCCCGCCAACGCCGCCGTGCTGCGCGAGAGATTGCCCTGGCTGAACCCCATGCCGCTCGGCTTGCGCACGTCGGCGGGCTTCGGCGACCGGCTCGGCATCGCCACGCCAGGGCACGTGAAGGCGGCGGAACGTTATCCCGGCATCGCGCCGATCTTCGCGCAGCAATCGGTGCGCGAGAACGCTCGCACCGGGCGCACGCCGCAGGAGGTGCTGGACGACGCGATGTGGGGCCTCTTTCAGATGGACTGGCGCGCACCCTGGGGCGCGGACGCTGATCACCTGAAAACGCCCAAAGACACTGATCGTTTCATTGACGCCGGGTACACCTTCTTCACTATTGATCCCGGCGCGTATGTGGACAACGGATTTTACTACTTCTCCTCGAAATTCACCGAACTGCCGTGGGATGTACTCGAAGACACGCCAGAAGAAATGCGCCAACGCTATACCCACGCAGCTTTTACTGCCGGGCCTTTTACCTTCACCTTCAGCCGCGCAACATTGGAACAAGCTGCCGTCAAGTATGGTCGCGCCATCGCGCATACCGCGATGATGTACCGCCACATTGCCGCGCGAATGGGCGACCGCCCCTTCGATCTGGAAGTCTCCGTGGACGAAACCGAGAACCCAACGTCGCCGGAAGAACATTTCTTTATCGCTATGGAGTTGTACCGTTTGGGCGTCCAGTGGGTGAGCCTCGCGCCGCGCTTCGAGGGGTGCTTCGAGAAGGGCGTGGATTACATCGGCGACCTCAACGCTTTCACTGCGTCGTTCGCGCGTCACGCGGCCATCGCGCAAACGCTAGGGCCGTACAAACTCAGTCTGCACTCCGGCTCGGACAAATTCTCCATCTACGCCATCGCCGCGCAGTTGACAGGCGGTCTGGTGCATCTCAAGACTGCCGGCACCAGTTACCTGGAGGCGCTGCGGACGGTAGCGCAGGTCGCGCCGCAATTTTTCCGTGAGATTTTCACCTTCTCCCTGGAACACTACCCAACCGACCGGGCGACCTATCACGTTTCTGCAAAACCGGCAAAAATTCCCGCACTGGAGACGCTATCCGACGCAGAGTTGCCCGACCTGCTCAACCAGTTTGACGCGCGGCAGGTCTTGCACGTGACCTTCGGCTCAGTGCTGGATGCCTACCGCACATTGCTGATGCCGCTGCTGGATGAGTGCGCTGACGTTTACGAAACGCTGCTCGACCAGCACTTCCAGCGCCATCTCGCGCCGTTCAGCGTTGGAACGTTCTAACGTTTGAACGTTCCAACGTTTGAGCGTTTGAACGTTTCAAATATTTCACGGAGGGAGAATATGCCTGACTCACAATGGACTTTGCACCCAGATCGTTTCTTTGATCCCGATCCCGCACAGCGGGCGGTGGCGCGTGAGCTGTACGCGACGGTCGCCGAGTTGCCGCTCGTCTGCCCGCACGGGCACGTGGACCCGCGCCTGTTCGTCCGCGAGGATGCCAGCTTCGGCAGCCCGGCGGACCTGCTCATCATCCCCGACCACTATGTCTTCCGTATGCTCTATTCACAGGGCGTCCCGCTGGAAGCGTTGGGCGTCCCCCGCGCGGATGGCGGCCCGGTGGAACAGGATCATCGCAAAATCTGGCAGACCTTCGCCGAGCACTTCCACCTGTTTCGCGGCACACCGAGCGGCATCTGGTTGCAACAAGAACTCATCGAAGTGCTTGGCGTGGAGGAGAAACTGGACAGCGCAAACGCGCAGGCTATCTACGATCACATCGCCGCGCAGTTGGCCGCGCCGGAGTTCTCACCGCGCCGGATGTTCGAACGCTTCAACATCGCCGTGCTCTGCACCACCGACGCCGCCAGCGACAGCTTACAGCACCACCAGGCCATCCACGATTCCGGCTGGGCGGGCCAAGTGCTGCCCACGTTCCGCCCCGACGCCGTCGTCAACCTGGATGCGCCAAACTGGCGTGCCAACGTGGACGCGCTCAGCGCCGCCGTCGGCTTCGAGGTGAACAGCTACGCGCTGCTCATCCGGGCGCTCGAAGATCGCCGCGTGTTCTTCAAGGCGATGGGCGCGCACGCCACCGACCACGCCGCGCTGACGGCCTACACGGGCGAACTCGCGCCGCAGGAAGCCGACTCCATCTTCCAGCGGGCCTTGAAAGGTGAAGCAACCGCGGAGGACGCGACACGCTTCACCGGGCACATGCTGATGGAGATGGCGCGTATGAGCATCGAGGACGGGCTGGTGATGCAGATGCACGTGGGCTCGTTCCGCAACCACAACCAGGCCGTCTTCGAGCGCTTCGGCCTGGACAAAGGCTGCGACATTCCCACTGCCTCGGAATTCACGCACAACCTGCGCCCGCTGCTGGCGAAGTACGGCAACGATCCCCGGCTCACGCTGCTCCTCTTCACCCTCGACGAAGACACCTACTCCCGCGAGCTGGCGACATTGGCCGGGCACTATCCCGCGCTCAAACTCGGCCCGCCGTGGTGGTTCCACGACAGCCTGGCCGGGATGCGCCGCTACTTCGAGCGGGTGATGGAGACCGCCGGCCTGTACAACACCGCCGGCTTCAACGACGACACGCGCGCCTTCCCCTCCATCCCCGCCCGGCACGATGTCTGGCGACGCGCCAGCGCCAACTGGGTCGCCGGCCTCGTCGTCCGCCACATCGTAGATATGAACGACGCGCGCGAAATGATCCTCGATCTGGCGTACCGGCTGGCAAAACGGGCATACAAATTGTAGACAGTAGACGGTAAACGGCAGACAGGGGGATAAATCTCGCCCACCGTCTATTGTTTACCATCTACCTATCAAAAAACAAGAGGGCAAGCAGCAGACCGTAGCGAGAGGAAAACACCCCCCGTCTACCGTCTACTGTCTACCGTCTACCACACACAAGGAGATAACACAATGGACTCGACTTATTTGAACAAACTCTTCGGGCTGGAAGGCAAAGTCGCCGTGGTGACAGGGGGCGGCGGAGTGTTGTGCGGGGCGATGAGCCTGGCGTTGGGGCGCGTCGGCGTCAAGGTCGCCGTGCTGGACTTGTTTGTCGAGGCCGCGCAGCGCGTGATGGATCAGATCGTCGCCGCGGGCGGCGAAGCGATTGCGGTGCAGTGCAATGTGCTGGATAAGCCGAGCATCGAAGCGGCGGCGCAGGCGGTGTTGACGGCGTTCGGCAAGGTGGATATCCTCATCAACGGCGCGGGGGGCAACAAGCCGCAAGCCAGCACCAGCGCGACGACCTCGTTCTTCGATCTGCCGGCCGACGCGGTGCAGTGGGTGTTCAACCTCAACTTCATCGGCTCGCTGCTGCCCAGCCAGGTCTTCGGCAAGCTGATGGCGGAGCAGAAGCGCGGGGTGATCCTCAATATCTCTTCGATGAACGCCTTCCGCCCGCTCACCCGCATCCCCGCCTACTCCGGGGCCAAGGCCGCCATCAGCAACTTCACGCAATGGCTGGCCGTTCACATGAACCAGGAATACTCACCAGACATCCGCGTGAACGCGCTCGCGCCGGGCTTTTTCCTCACCGAGCAAAACCGCTTCCTGCTCACCGAGCAAGATACAGGCAACCTCACCAAGCGCGGCCAGCTCATCATTGACCACACGCCGATGGGGCGCTTTGGCGCGCCGGAAGACCTGGTTAGCACAATGCTGTGGCTGCTCTCCGATGGGGCCAGCTTTGTGACGGGCGTGGTCGTGCCGGTGGATGGAGGGTTTAGCGCGTTTAGTGGGGTGTAAAGCGGCAGGAGAAAAAGAAGGGACAACAAATTTTGAACCTTCGACTTTCGACTTTTGACTTTCGACCCCAATCCCGTATAATGCCGGGCATTGTTCAGTCATAAGGAGCATCTGTGCGTATATTAATCACCGGAGCCACCGGATTCGTCGGCGGACACCTGCGACGCTACTTTCTGGCGCACACCGATTGGGCCATCACTGGCACGTGCTATCCTGAGACGCCGCCGCCCCCTTTCGATCCCCAACGCGAGACGCTGCATTACCTGGACTTGCGCGACGCGGGGGCCACTCGCGCCCTGCTCGCGCAATCTCCGCCGGACTACATCATCCATCTGGCAGCGCAGTCGCACGTCCCCACCTCCTACCAGGACCCGTGGGGCACGCTGGACAACAACATTCGTGGGCAACTCAACCTGCTGGAAGGATTGCTGGCGCTCAACCTCGCACCGCGCACGCTGGTCATTGGCTCCAGCGAGGAATACGGGCGGGCCGGCGTCGCTGAACTTCCGCTGACCGAGGAGCACCCCTTGCGCCCGGAGAATCCGTACAGCGTCAGCAAGGTGGCGCAGGACGTGATGGGGTACCAGTATTTCATCAGCTTTGGACTGCCCGTCATCCGTATGCGCCCTTTCAATCACGTCGGGCCAGGACAGTCGGCGCGCTTCGTGCTGCCGGCCTTCGCCAGTCAGGTGGCGGAGATCGAAGCCGGCAAGCAAGCGCCAGTGATGCGCGTAGGCAACCTCGAACCGGCCCGCGACTTCACCGACGTGCGCGATGTAGTACGCGCCTATCACCTGGCGCTGACGCGCGGGATGCCTGGCGAGGTCTACAACATCGCGTCTGGGACACCGCGCACGATTCAATCGCTGGTAGAGCAGTTGGTGACGTTGGCGACCATCCCCATCCGCGTGGAGATTGATCCAGAGCGCTATCGCCCCGCTGACGTTCCCATCATCTACGGCAGCGCGGCAAAACTGAAACAGGATACCGGCTGGGAACCGGAAATCCCCTTTGAGCAAACGATCCAGGATGTCCTGGATGAATGGCGTCAAATCACAACAGGAGGGTAAAGCCATGACAGAGGAAAACAACAAGACAGCAGCGGCGAAAATTGGTGTTTACAGGCATTGGATGGTCACGCTACGCGACGTCCAATGGGAAATCGAGGAGTTCGAGTACGACCTCGAATATCAACGCTACGAAATGGACGTCACCCAGCGCGTCCACGACGCTGCCGAAGACGAGAAGGCGCGCAAGCACTGGCAGAAACAGCTCGCCAGAATCCACAAAGCGATGGTGGCCACAGAAACCGATCTGGCAAAAGCGCAGAGACAGGTCGCTTACTGTGAAGCCATGCTGGAGATCATCCGGGGCGACCTGGAGGCCGAGGGGATTGATCCCAATGCCTGCGAACTGGATGAATTCTACTTCGATGACGAATTTGACGAGGAACTCGACGACGAATTTGATGATGACGATATCCCGTTTTAACGTTCCAACGTTCTAACGTTCCAACCAAACATTATATACGAGGAGGGTTTGGTATGACTAAACGCCGTGCGTTAATCACCGGCATCACTGGTCAGGATGGCTCATACCTGGCCGAGTTTCTCCTGGAAAAAGGCTATGACGTGATCGGGTTGGTACGGCGCACCAGCACCGTGACCTTCACGCGCATCCATCACATTCAAGACCAGCTTACTCTGGTCTCCGGCGACCTGCTGGACCAGGGATCGCTCATCGCTACCCTGCGCGAGCACCGCCCGCACGAAGTCTACAACCTGGCGGCGCAGTCGTTCGTGCCAGCGTCGTGGCAGCAGCCGGTCTTCACCGGCGAGGTCACGGCGTTGGGCGTCACCCGCGTGCTCGAAGCCATCCGCACTGTGGACCCCACCATCCGCTTCTACCAGGCCAGCAGCAGCGAGATGTTCGGCAAGGTGCGCGAAGTGCCGCAGCGCGAAACTACGCCCTTCTATCCCCGCTCGCCCTATGGCGTGGCGAAGGTATACGGGCACTGGATCACCGTGAACTACCGCGAGTCCTACAACTTGTTTGCGTGCTCTGGCATTTTGTTCAACCACGAAAGTCCAAGAAGGGGCCTGGAATTCGTCACCCGCAAGGTTACGCATCAGGTCGCCAAAATCAAGCTAGGGATGGCGGATAAGGTCGCGTTGGGCAATCTGGACTCCAAGCGCGACTGGGGCTACGCAGGGGACTATGTGCGCGCGATGTGGCTGATGTTGCAGCAGGATGAACCGGACGACTACGTGGTCGGCACTGGCGAGACGCACGCGGTACAGGAGTTATGCGAGGTCGCCTTCTCGCACGTAGGGCTGGACTGGCGGGATTACGTCGTGCAGGATCCACGCTTTATGCGACCTGCCGAAGTGGATCTGCTGGTCTCCGATCCAGGCAAGGCGCACGCCAAACTGGGTTGGGAACCGGATGTCACCTTCAAGGGCCTCATCGAGATGATGGTGGATGCCGACCTCAAACTACTGAAAGAAGAAAAGGAGCCGGGGAAACATTATGTCTGACATCAAATTCGGCACGGATGGGTGGCGAGCGCGCATCGCCGAGGATTACACGTTTGACAACGTGCGCCGCGCGGCCCAGGGTTTCGCCGCCTATCTTCACAATCACACGTTAGCCGAAAGAGGCGTTGTGATCGGCTACGACCAACGCTTCTCCAGCGAGCACTTTGCCGCCGCTGCCGCTGAAGTGATGGCGGGCAACGGCATCCGCGTGTGGCTGACCCACCGCAACTGCCCCACCCCGGTCATCAGCTACAGCGTCATTGACCGACAGGCCGGCGGCGCAATCAACATCACCGCCAGCCACAACCCACCGACGGACAACGGCTTCAAAGTGCGCGATCCACAGGGCGGCGCAGTGCCGCCGGAAGGATTGGCGGAAATCGAAGACGCCATCCCTGGCATCGCCGGCGTGAAGCGGCTGCCGTTTAAGGAGGCGGAAAGCAAGGGGTTGATCACCCGTTGGGACCCTGATCCAGCCTACATCGCGCACCTGGAGACGCTCGTTGATCTGGACAAACTACGCAACGCCGGATTCAAAATCCTGGTGGAACCCATGTGGGGCAACGGCGCCGGCTGGTTCCCGCGCCTCTTGAGTGGCGGCAACAACACCATCTGGGAAATCCACGCCGAGCGCCATCCGCTCTTCCCGGAGATGCAGCGCCCGGAGCCGATCCGCCCCAACATTGACGTGGCGCTGCGCCGCACCGTGGAACTGAGCGCCGATGTACTCCTCATTATGGATGGCGACGCCGACCGCATGGGCATCGGCGACGAAAACGGCGTCTACATCAACCAACTGCAAGCCTACGCGCTGCTGGCCTACTACCTGCTGGAAGTGCGCGGGCTGCGCGGGCCGATTGTCAAGACGATCTCCACCACATCAATGCTCAACCGCATGGGGAAAATGTACGGCGTGGACGTGTACGAGACCGGCGTGGGCTTCAAGTACGTCGCGCCCAAAGTGCTGGAGACCAACGCTCTCATCGGCGGCGAGGAAAGCGGCGGCTACGCTTTCCGGGGCAACGTCCCGGAGCGCGACGGCATCCTGGGCAACCTCTACTTCCTCGACTTTATGCTCAAGACGGGCCAGACGCCGGCGCAATTGCTGCAAACGCTCTTCAAGAAACTGGGACAGACGTATTATTACGACCGTATTGACACCCGCTTCCCCGCCGAGAAGCGCCCGCTGGCGATGGCGCGCCTCGACGCCGCCAAGCCGGAGACCATCGGCGGGCTGCCCGTCACCGGCATTGTGACCCTCGACGGCTACAAATACGAGTTGGGCGACCACGGTTGGCTGCTCATCCGCTTCTCCGGCACCGAGCCGATTGTGCGCGTCTACTGCGAAGTGACCGATCCAACCGCCGTTGCCGCCGTTTTGGATGGCGGACTGGAACTGGCAGGACTCAAGTAAAGTTTACTGTATCTACATATCTACACAAAAAGGCGGGCTTTGGCCCGCCTTTTTGTGTCGCACGGAAAAAACACTTTTTAACTCAATCGTAACCTGCCTGAAACCTCGCGCCAGCGCCTCCTATGGTATGCTATGTATCGAATAGGGGGAAACATGCACTGGATTTTGACGACACCGGACACCTTTACGCTGACACAGGTCATTCGACGGTCGCAATGGCTGCTCCAGCCGCCTTTTAGCATTAACCGCGCCAAAGACCATCTGAACAGGGTGGAACGGCTCGCATCGGGAAATATCGTTGATCTGGCAGTATCCCAGGCTCCGGCAGGCTTGATCATCCAAACCCACGAACGCTTGGGCGGCAAAGACACCGAAGAAGTGAGCCACAAGACCTGGCGCATGTTGCGACTTGGCGAAAACTTGCAGCCATTCCTCGAGGCCGTCCGGCATGTCCAGGGGCTGGAAACCACGCTGCGGAATGGCGCGCAAATTCTCCGCGGCGCCACGTTCTTCGAGGATGTGATCAAAGCCATTATCTTCACGATGGAAGACAAAGCCTTACAAGGACCGCGACTCACCTGGATTGTGGACCGGTTCGGCGACTCGCTGCCGAGCAACCCCACACGTCACGCATTTCCAACCCCACAACAACTCCTCTGGGGGCAAGATGTTTTGAGTGAGATGTTCACCCCGGCTATCGTGGGGAAGTTGAACAAAATTTCCACTGTGTTCGCCACTGCCGAGGATCATATCAACGCGCTCACGGAAAGGGATCTCCCGCTGGAGTATCTTACCGTTAATCTAATGCAACTTCTGGACCTGGACCCGCCGGCGCTGGGACTGGTCATGCTCAGCCTGGGTCGCTACGATTACATCCCCACCGACCCTTATGCGCAACAACGCATCAACCAATACCAGAAGGGTCGCACCATCACCCCACGCGATATTCGCGCTATGTTCGAACCGCTGCACCCGTGGGGCGGACTGGCGTACTGGCTCTGGGATTGGTCAGCGGCCTTCCCTGCCCCTAATGCCCTGCGAGGTATGCAATGGAAAGCTTGAAAATCAATACACTCCAGGCGCGCGAGATGCTGACCCAACTCGAGACAGAACTGCACCAACAGCGTTACGCGCTGCAAAATGGAGCTTCACTCCAAAGCCTGGCTGCCTACCTGGAGAATTGGCAAACCACAGTACGGCATATCCAAACCGAAATGATGCTGGAAAAAAGCGCCCAGCTCAGTCTGCTGTATGAAGTCTCGCGCCCTCTCTACGCCTCGCTGGATTGGCGACAAACTCTGCAGGCGGTGATGGATGCTTTTATCGCCATCACCACCGCCGAACGCGGCATGTTGCTCGTCCTCGATGCAGATAACCAGCTCCAGGTGGAGATGATGCGCACCGCGGCGCACATGACATTTACGGAAACCGACATTCGATTTAGCCGCAGCATCGTGCAGCAGACGTTGGAAAAAAGAAGCCCGATCCTCACCAGTAACGCGCAAATTGATCCGCGATTCGAGGGCAGCGAGAGCATCATCGCCTACGGGCTGCGTTCTATCCTCTGCGTCCCCTTGATCCACAAAGGGGAAATTCTAGGGGTGATTTACCTCGACAATCGCGCCCGGAGCGGCATTTTTACCCAAGAAGATATGACAACGTTGAGCGCGTTTGCCAATAACGCTGCCGTTGCCCTCTACAATGCGCAGGAACACCAAAAGACGGATCAAACGCTCAGTGAGAAAGTGCGCGAGTTGACCATCCTGCAAGAAATGACGCGCGACCTTAATGCCAGTCTGCACTTCAACCGGGTGATGGAGCGCGGCACAGCCTGGGCCATCGCCGCTTCCAGCGCAGAGGCGGGCGTCCTCGGCCTCGTTGCGGAAGAAGGCATACGGTGGCTCACGAAAGTCAGCAATGTCACCCCCGATAGCTTTGCAGCGACACGCTGCATTTACACACGCGAGCCGATCGTCGAGGAACACCGCATGGTGCTGCCGCTTTTGCGCGATACCCGTCCAATCGGCGCGCTCTATCTGGTCGCTGAAGAGCGCACCTTCAAGAAGAGCAAGCTGGAGTTCGTCAGTCGCGTGGCCGACAACATCGCCATCGCCGTAGACAATGCGCGCCTCTACGAAGCTCTACGCCAGGCCAATCTCACCAAATCCGAGTTCGTCTCAACGATGGCGCACGAACTGCGCACCCCGATGTCGTGCATTTTTGGTTACGCCGAGATGCTAGGGACTGGGATGATGGGAGCACTGACGCCCCAACAGCAGGAGTTCGTCGAAACCATCAGTGAGAATGCGCAGCGGATGGATACCATCGTCAACGATATGCTGGACATTTCCCAGATCGAGACTGGACGCTTGCGATTAACCCTGCGCCAGGTGGACATGCAAACCACCCTCGACGACGTGCTGAAAACGGCGGCGAAAAAACTGGAGAAAAAACAACAAACATGCACGGTCAATCTATGGAATGGACTGCCGCCCGCCTACGCCGATCCTGAACGGCTGCGACAAATCCTCAGCATCCTGATCGGAAATGCGGTGCAATATACGCCTGAACACGGCGCGATCAGCGTCAAAGCCTGGCTCGCCGCCGATGAACCTGACTTCATCCGTTGCGCAGTGACCGACACAGGCATCGGCATCAGCCCGGAGAATCAGGTGCGCTTGTTCACCAAGTTCTTCCGCATCGCTGACCCAGCGGCAGAGGATCAAAATGGCACCGGGCTGGAGTTGACCATCGCCAAAAACCTGGTCGAAATGCACGGCGGGCGAATCTGGCTGGAAAGCGCGCCCGGCAAAGGCAGCACCTTTTTCTTTACGATACCCATCGCTATGCCGGGAACGTAAATGCTTGTCCGATCATGCCATACGCAGCGGGCCTGGACAACCCGATGTGTGCATGATTCCTCCTCTGGCCCCTTCCCAATCCTGGGAGGGGGTTTTTTTAATGTTGGCGCAGCGCCAGGGGTAAAAACACCTGTTTCACTTCGACTTCAAAAACGTCGGAGAGGCTCCACGGCCCCACATTGCCCGCCGCATCCACCGCGCGCACGCGCCAGGTATAGACGCCGGTCGGCAACGCTGCTGTGTAGATCGTGGTCGGGGCGCTGAAGACGCGCATACCAACGTCCAACTGATAGGCTAACGGCGAACCGACATCCTCAGGCGCAGTCCACTGAAAGACAAGGGACGGCGTCCGCAAGAAAACCCCGCCCGTGGGTGTGATCAACGTCGGGGTGAGCGGCGGCGTCACGTCGTAGGTGAAGGTCGCCAGGGCCGGCGCCGGATCAACCTGCACGTTGATTGCGGCGCGAGCCGTGACGGTGTACTGCCCCTCGATGGTAAGCGTAGGCAGCGGATAGCTCCACGCCGTCGTCCCTGCCGCCGCGAGCCACGTCGCCGCGCCCCATCCGCCGCCGGTCCAATACGCGCCATCGCTGGCCCGTTGCACCTGCACCGTCACCCCCGTCAGCCCCCACCCTAGCGCAGAGCCAGCAAAGGGCGGCGTTACGCTATAAGCTCCGCCAGCCTGCGGCGTCAGGATCGTCGTGTCGGGCGTCATACAGGCATCGAGGAAGTCCAACGCGCGCGCCAGCACGCCGTCGCGCGCGGCGCGCGGCGCTACTTCGAGGGGGAAGCCGAGCACGAGCAGCCGCTGGCAGCCCGCGCCGTACTGAAGCGCAGCAACACCGCCTGTCCCGCCAACGTAACCGAGCGCCGCCGTTGCGCCGTTGACGGGCAAAAGCACGTCGGCAGCATCGGCGTCGTACTCGCCCGGCGCATTGAACGAGAAGTTCCCCAATCCTGCAAAAGCGCCGCCCGCCACCGGCTGAACGGTGTAGGTCTGCGCATCGTCGGCGACGTAACCGGCGCGCAGCGTTTCGCGCAGGAACGCGGGAGCGCGCCCCGCGCCTTCAAGGTCCCACGCCAGATTCGATCCGCTGATGAGCAACGCGCGCCCGCTGTTGAGGAATGTCGTGATCGCAGCGCGCTCGGCGGCGTTCAACGTGCCGTCCTCGAGGGTAGCCTCCTCGCCAAGCACCCAATCAACAAGCACGGTATCTTGCAATGCAACCAATCCATCCGCCACCGCCTCGTTACTGGCGCTGTTCCACGCATACGCGGCGGGCACGGATACCCCATGGTCAACGACGTAGTCCCGGCTGTTCATTTGATTGAGCCACATCCGCGCGTTCGGCCCTTCCACCGGGTCGTACTCGATGACGACGCCATCGGCATCAAGCCGGTCGAAGCCGTTGACGATCAACAGCGTGGGCTGGTCGCCCACCCGCGCGCCCAAGACCTCCGTGGGGAACGATTCGCCGCCGTCGTTGGTGGCCGTCACGCGGACGTAGAGCGTTTGCCCGGCGCTCAGACCAGTCAGCGTGTATGACGTACCGGCCACCGCAATGGGCGCGCTCCACGCGAAACCGTCCGCGCTGGTGTAGACGCGATAGCCAGTCGCGGCTTCTCCGCGCAGCCCCACCCCATCCGTCGGCGCAGGCTGCCACGCCACACGCACCGCCCCGCCGCCGAGGCTCTGCACGCGCAAGTGCGTCGGCGGCTCCGGCAGGGTGAGCAAGTCCACGCCATCGCGCTGCTCAAAGTAATGCACGATCCCCTGGTAAACCGCGCGCGCCGCCAATTGATTGAAGCGCGGGTCTTTGAGGGCGCGCGCTTCCTCTGGATGATCGTGAAAGGCAATTTCTAGCAACACGCCGGGCATTTGCGTCGCTGGATTGTCGTCCCACAGCATCCGCAGCTCACCTAAATCCATCTGGCGCTGGCCCCGATCCACCCACGCTGCATCCCAACCTGCGCGAATGTCACGCAGCAGTTCAGCGTGAACGGCGGATTGCAGTTCTGCGCTGCCGGGTGTGCGCGGATAGGTATCGCTGTTATGAACGTAGGACTCCGTGCCACGTACAGAGCCGTCGTAGCCGTTGGTGTGCCATGAGATAAAAAGCGCGTCCTCGCCGCTGCTGGCATGATTCCAACGCGCATACATCGGGCGGGCAACGACGTCGTTGAAGCCTTCCCAATCATCGTAATTCAGGCCCATCCACTGACTGTAGTAGAAAGCGCCGATCTCCCACCAGGAACGCTGCGGCGGATAAGGCGCGTCGGTCACGATGCCGCTCAAGCTGTCGAAGCTGCCGCCGCCCAGGCGCAGCGCGTCGGCGATCACCACCGCGCCGCTGCCCAGGGCGGATGCGTTATCCAGCGTCACCGTCGCCATCCCCGCGTAGAATGGAAAGGTTCCCAGGTAACGCCACGTCTGCTGCCGGATGCGTTGGTCAAGCCGCACGTGCGCCGTCCCACCAGCGCGGGAGATGGTGTAATGCGCGTCCGGGGCGCGGTTTGCGCCGGGATAGACCCACGCATACAGCGCGTAAGTTCCGCTGCGCGGGATGGCGAACTGCCAGGAGGCCGTCGCCGTGGGCGAACCGCCGACAGTCGCGGCGAAACGATATGTCCCACCGTTGTAGCCGGTCGCCCCGCCAGTGGCCCACGTCCCCGTCTCAGTGTGGCCAGGCGTCCCCTGATCATTGTCCACGATGACGCGCGCGGCGTTCCAGTCGCGCTCGCGCACCGGGATGACTGTCGCGCCGGCGTTTTCGAGGTAGGGGATGAGATATTGCCCCACGGCTTCAGCGTTGTTGTGATCCTCAATGATGCCTTCGGTGACGCCGCGCTGCGGGCGCCATAGTGCGAAGGTGTAACTCCACTGCCAGCCGTGTCCCGCGCTGACGTAGATCGTCTTGCCTGCAAGCGCGCGGGAGAACTGCGCCGCAGAAGGCGCAATAGCAGGAACGGATGAGACAGCCGTGCTGCCGGTCGCCTGCGGCAGGAAACTGGAGAGCGCGCGGCACGCGCCGTCAGCAGGATCAACCGCCTGCACGCGCAGAACACGCCAATCGAGAGGCGTGAGGGCGCGGCGGACAACGGCCTGCACGGTTTCAGCCCCTAGCCCGCCGTCGGCGCGCACATCATCCAGCGGAACATCCAGACAGACGGTGAGCGTCTGTCCATCGGCGACAATCTGCCGCACAGCCCAGGGCAATCCGGCATTCTCAAGCAGCCCGCGCGCCGGTCCAGCCAGCCCCGGCGGCGGCGCCACCGCCCCCGTCGTCCCCACCAACAAACCCAACACTACAACCACTTTGACCCATTGACGCAATCCAGCCATCCATCCCCCCAGAAACAGCCGTTCGAACGTTTGAACGTTTCAACGTTGGAACGTTCGAACGTTCGAACGTTCCAACGCTAAATCGAGTGTAACACGGTTGTACGACAAAACAACTGTCGCCCCGCCGCCGTTTGCTCAATCTTACCCTTGTGTTACACTATATGCTATGGAATTTCGGACATTCCCTGACAACCGCACGGAGGACAAGAGATGAGCACACTCCTGCTAAAAAACGCCTCGCTGTTGGTCACGATGGATGACCAACGCCGCCGCATCCCCAATGGCAGCCTTGTGGTGCGTGACAACGTGATCGAAGCGGTAGGCGCCACTGCCGAACTGTCACAGCTTGCCGCCGACCAGGTGATTGACGCTACCAATATGGTCATCCTGCCAGGACTGGTCAACACGCACCATCACCTCTACCAGACGTTGACGCGCGCCGTGCCGGCCGCGCAGGATGCGGTGCTGTTCGATTGGCTCAAGACGTTATATCCGATCTGGGCCGGGCTGAACAGTGAAGCCGTCTACGTCAGCGCGTTGACCGGGCTGGCGGAGCTGATGCTCTCCGGCTGCACCACGACCTCCGACCACCTGTACATCTTCCCCAATGACGCGCGCCTGGACGACGAAATTCGCGCCGCGCAGGAGATCGGCGTCCGCTTCCACGCCACGCGCGGCTCGATGAGTCGCGGCGAAAGCCAGGGCGGGCTGCCGCCGGATCGCGTCGTCGAAGACGAGGCCTTCATCCTCAAGGACACGCAGCGCGTCATCGAAACGTATCACGACGCTAACCCTTACGCGATGCTGCGCATTGCCGTCGCGCCGTGCTCGCCATTCTCCGTGACCGAGGACTTGATGCGCGAATCGGCGCGCCTGGCACGCGCTTACGGTGTGCAACTGCACACCCATCTGGCGGAGACAGCAGATGAGGAGGCATTCTGCCTGGCGACCTCCGGTAAACGGCCTGTGGGCTACGCCGAATCATTGGGCTGGCTTGGCGATGACGTGTGGTTCGCACACGGCGTTCACATCAACCCTGCGGAAATCCGTGAGATGGCGCACACGCACACCGGCGTGGCACACTGCCCATCGAGCAATATGCGGCTGGCATCGGGGATTGCGCCGGTGCGCGCGTACCTGGATGCGGGCGTGCCGGTTGGCCTGGGGGTGGATGGTTCAGCCAGCAACGATAGCTCGCACTTACTGGCGGAAGCGCGCATGGCGTTGTTGCTGCAACGAGTCTCCGGCAATCCCGCCGGCCTCAGCGCAGAAGAGGCGCTGTGGATTGCAACGCGCGGCGGCGCCGACGTCCTCGGACGGGACGACATCGGGCAGCTCGCGCCCGGCAAGGCTGCCGACTTCATCGGCCTGCGGCTGGATACGCTCAGCTATGCCGGCGGCGCGGTCCACGATCCGCTGGCAGCAACCGTTTTCTGCCATCCGCAGAACGTTGATCTATCCGTGATCAACGGGCGCGTCGTCATCCAGGAAGGTCAGCTCCTTACGCTCGACCTGATGCCCACGCTTGAACGGCACAACACCATTGCCCGGCGCCTGGTTCAAACTCGATAAACAGCAAACACGCACTTATGAAAAACAGCGATCTCGAACGCCTCAACCAAACTCTACGCGCGACTAAACGCATCAACAAGGCTATTCTTCACATTCGCCAAAACCCACGGCGATTGTTGCAGGAAGTATGCAATATCCTCGTCCAGGAACGCAATTACGAGAGCGTATGGATCGGCGAGTTGCGCAACGGCGAATTGTATCCGGCCATTGCATCCACGGTCGTCGCCACACCGCAGGATCAACTTGAAACGCGGATCAGCCAGGCGCCCTACAATCAAACGGTAGCCGAACAAGCGCTGCGCGAAGGCAGAACCGTGCTCGGACAGAAAACCCAATCCCTGCCGCCAAACGGGCTAACATGCACGTGGACCACCGTCGCTGTGCCGATGCTGGTCAACGGGGTGCTCAGAGCGATCTTGACCGCCTGCGCCACAGAAACCAGCGCCTTCGATCAAGCAGAAATGCAATTGCTCGAAGAAATCAGCGCCGACATCGGCTTTGCGCTGGAAAGTATGGAGGCCGAGGCGCGGCGGGGTCTCGCCGAGGAAGCTCTGCGGACTTCGGAGGAACGTTTCCGGCGACTGGCGGAAAACTCGCTCATCGGCATTGTCATCATCCAAAATGACCTGTTTCGCTACGCCAATCCAGCTCTGGCGCAGATGTATGGCTATGCAGACCCTGACGAGTTGATTGATCAACGCGGGCCTCTCGATCTGACCGCGCCTGAAAGTCGGTCGCTCATCGAGGAATACATCAACAAGTGCCTCAGGAATGAGGTGCAAACCGTCCGTCATAGTTTCAAGGGGGTTCGTAAGGACGGGTCGCTCTTTGACGTTGAAGTTTACGGGTCACGCGCCATGCACGCCCGGCGTCCTGCCGTCATCGCTAGCGTGATGGACATCACCGCGCGAGAGCGGTCGCGCCGCCAACTGGAGGCGCTGACTGAAGCAGGTCTGGCGCTATCACGCACGCGCACGCCACAGGAGGCATTGCACAGAGCGGTGGAAAAGGCGGCCCAGGTCGTGCCCGGCGATGCGGCGAACATTGTCCTCCTCAATGGGCAGCGCCTCGAATTGGTCGCCGCCGCAGGCTATCACCGGCTCAATGTGAACGTGCGCGCGCTCATTGACAGCGGTGTTCACATCGAATCTCTGCCAACCTACCAAACGATGCTGGCCACCCGCGCGCCGATTCTCATCGCCGACACGGCCAACTCCGATTTGTGGACAGGCACAAACGAAGCCATGAATATCCGCGCCTATCTGGGCGTGCCGTTGATCGCCAGAGGTGAGATCATCGGGTTCCTCAACGTGGATGGACGGCGCGCCGGACAATTTAGCGAGGCCGATACCCGGCATCTGCAACTCTTCGCCGATTACGTCGCGGCAACCATCGAGCATTTGCGGCTGGTGGATTCACTGGAAAAAGAACGCCAACGTTTGACGATCCTTAATGCGCTCTCACAAACACTCTCGGAAACGTTGGAATTAAAGGAGGTCGCCAGACGCGCGCTCGCGCACATCGGCAGCGCGCTCAACATTGAGCACGGCATGATCCACCTGTGGGATAAGAGCGCCCACACACTCACCTCCATTTCTGAACAAGGCATCGCGCAACCCGTGAGAACGATTTACGGTCTCGCCGAGAAAAACGCGGAACAGACCCTCTTGCATTGGGTCGCATCCCAACGAGAAGCAGAAAGTGAGTCTACTCTTGATCTGCCACTCAAGATTCACGATGAATTGATCGGCATTATCTCGTTGGTCAGCGCCAACGACGCCATCCACAAAGAGGACGATCAGCAACTTCTGAAAACCTTGAGTGTCCCCATCGCCCTGGCCCTGCAGAACGCGCGCTTTTACGAGGCGGCGGCCCATCAAGCGAAGGTGATGGAAGAGGCGCTCCGCCGTCAGGAAGAACTGGACCGTATGAAGGATGAGATGCTCCAGAACGTGTCGCATGAGCTGCGCACGCCATTGGCGCTGGTCACAGGATATACCCAATTACTACAAGATGGTTCGCTGGGGCCTATTCCCGAACAACAAGCAGAAGCGATTGAAATCATCGCGCGCCGTAGCGCAATGTTGCGCAGTCTTGTCGAAAACATCACGTTGCTGTGGCAAATGGAAAATCCAAAGGAAGAATTTGCGCTGGCGGAACCTGTGGATTTGTGCCAACTCATCCAAACCATCCGCGACGAATTTCAAAACGAGATGCAACAGAGAAGTTTGACGCTGATCACAGAAATCCCAGCGCATCCGCTGATGACGATCGGCGTCTACCTACAATTCTACCGCCTGCTGGACAACTTGATCGGCAATGCACTCAAATTTACTCCGCCCGGCGGTAAAATTAAAATTACATTGCAGCAAGATGGACAGTATGCTCTGCTGGCAGTCTGCGATACGGGGATTGGCGTTCCCCAGGAGAAATTGGAGCAAATTTTCGAACGTTTCTACCAAATTGATGGCAGCACCAAACGGCGATACGGCGGTGTGGGGCTAGGATTGGCGTTGGTGAAATCCATCGTCGAGGCGCACGGCGGGAACGTCTATGCAGAAAGCCCTTGCACTGACGATCCCGCCAACCCAGGGTTGTGCGTCAACATACGGCTGCCCTTGAGCAGTATCAGCCGAACCGAGCGGCGATGACCGCCAGTTAACAAAACAAACCGGTCTGGCTTATGCAGCCAGACCGGTTGTTGTTTTGGCGGAGAGGGTGGGATTCGAACCCACGGTAGTCCTAAAACTACAACGGTTTTCGAGACCGCCCCGATCGGCCGCTCCGGCACCTCTCCGAACAAAAGAGATTATACCACGAAGAGCCGCGCGCGCAATCGGCAGCCTCCGCCTGGGTGAGCATGTTAATCGTTTGACATCCCCCTGACGCCCGTTATAATCGCGTAAGTTTTGATGGGAGATGGATCATGATTGAAAAACTCAAATATCTGGCCGCGAACAACCGCACCGAACTTATTCGCTTCTCTAAATTCCTCGTCGTCGGCACTATTGGCGCATTTGTGGATTTTGGCATCTTATACGTGCTCCACGCCGTTCTGCACTGGCATCTGGCGCTCTCCAATACCATCTCCTTTACCTGCGCGGTGATCAGCAACTTCACCTGGAATCGCTACTGGACCTACCCTGATTCACGTTCCAAGCCCATCACCGCCCAACTGGGCCAGTTTTTCATCGTCAATGTTATCGGCTGGGCCATCAACACCGGCATCTTGTTGGCGCTCAACGTCCCCTTGACCAACCTGGTAAGCAGCCTGCACCTCGTCGCCACGGCGGAGATGGCGCACAAAATCGGCTACAACGCGGCAAAAGTCTTCGCCACTGGCGTGGTGTTGTTCTGGAATTTCTTTGTCAACCGCTTCTGGACGTATAACGACGTGTCGAAATCGTAATGCGGATGGAAGAAGTGTAGCTGCGGTCGGATAGCCGCGCGGTGATAACAAAGCGAGTTTTGGAGTGAACATTGCAATTGATTACACGGCGGCGGCGCGCCAGGGCGCAGGGATTGGACGCTATGCCCGCGAGTTGGTCTACGCAATCTTAGCCGCCGGCAGCCCGCATCGTTACGTACTGATGGCAGCCGTGGCTGGTCTAGGCGAGCATTGGACGCGCGAACAGCAGCATGTACGCGACATTGCGGTGGATGCCACAGCGCTGCGTTTTCGCACGCTTCCACTCACCGATGACTGGATGGCCCGCCTCTGGCAGCGCGCGCGCCTCCCTCTACCCGCCGAGTGGATCACAGGGCGCGTGGATACCTTCTACTCGCCGGATTTTGTCCTGCCGCCGCTCCAACGGCGCACCCGCGCCATCTTGACCGTGCACGACCTGTCGTTTTTGCGCCACCCGGAAACCTTTCCGCCCAAACTCGGCGCTTACCTGAAGCAGGCTGTCCCGCGCAGCGTCGCCCGCGCCGACCTCATCCTCGCCGATTCAGAGGCCACCCGCAGCGACCTCATCGAGCTGCTGCACGTTCCACACGCCAGAGTGACCACCCTGTACAGCGGCGTCTCCCCGCGTTTCAGTCCATGCGCGGCAGACGCCGAACGCGCGCGGTTGCAGACCCAATACGGCGTCGGCGCGCGACCGTACATTCTATCTGTCGGCACCGTCCAACCGCGCAAGAACTACATCCGGCTGATGGAAGCCTGCGACGCCCTCGCCGCGCAACGCGACCTCGATTTGGTCATTGTCGGCCGCCCGGCGTGGCTCGCGGAACCAATCGTGGCGGCGGCGGAACAGCGACCTTACGTTCACCTGCTCGGCTTCTGCGACGACGCGGACCTCCCCGCGCTGTACCGTCAGGCGGCGCTGCTGGCCTTCCCTAGCGTTTACGAAGGCTTCGGCTTCCCGCCCCTGGAAGCGATGGCGTGCGGCACACCCGTTGTCGCCTCCACGGCCTCCAGCGTGCCAGAAGTCGTCGGCGCGGCGGGGTTGCTGCTCGATCCATTGGACATTCCCGCATGGACAGCGGCTCTCACGCGCATACTCGACGACCTGCCCCTGCGCGAACACCTTCGCCAGGCTGGTTTGGCCCGCGCGGCGCAATTTACGTGGGCGAACGCTGCTCAACAATGGTTATCCGTGGTAGAATCGTTGTAGCCGTTTTTCAACAGTGGAGGGCGAATATGGCAGACCACGGACCGCACAACCGGCGCATCTTCGCGCTTCCGGCGCTTTTTGCGCTCGTGACAACAAGCGTGTTCCTGATTGTTATGCGCTGGCGCGCCGGCGCCGCGGGGTTCCCCCTGGACGACGCCTGGATTCACCAGACCTACGCCCGCAATCTGGCGCTGCACGGCGAATTCTCGTTCGTGTTAGGGCAACCGAGCGCGGGATCAACAGCGCCGCTGTGGACCCTGCTCCTCGCGCCGGGGTACTGGCTTGGGCTGGCGCCTTTCGTCTGGGCGTGGGCGCTGGGCGCGCTCTCGCTCATTGGAGCGGCACTGGCGGCGGCCTATCTGGCGCGCGGCCTCTTCCCCGAAGAAGAACACCCAACCATTCCCGTGCTCGCCGCGTTGGTCGTCGCCGGAGAGTGGCATCTGGTGTGGAGTGCGGCGTCTGGGATGGAAACGGCGCTCTTCGCCGCTGGCGTGCTGGCGCTGCTCGGCGTCGCCGTGCGCTGGGCAAGAAAGCTTCCCACGCCGCGCCAGGCATTTCTGGGCGGCGTCGGCATTGGCGCGCTCACCCTGACGCGCCCGGAAGGCGTCCTGCTCAGCGGTATTCTGGGGCTGGCGCTGCTCATCAGCCTGTGGCGACGCTGGAGCGTGCTCGTCAAATACGGGCTTATCGTGGGCGCGGGATTGTTGCTCGTTGTGCTCCCCTACGTCGCGCTCAACCTGCACCTGAGCGGCGCGCCGTTCCCCAACACGTTCTACGCCAAGCAGCAAGAATACGGCATCCTCTACACCCTGCCCCTCTTGACGCGGCTCTTCCGCCTCTGGCCCACACTGCTCGCCGGGCCGCTGGTGATGCTGATCCTGGCTTTGCCGTGGGCGCTGGATGATCCGCGCCGCGCCCCTGGACAGTGGTTGCCCCTCGTGTGGGTCGTGGGGACGTGGGTGCTCTATGCGTGGCGGTTGCCGGTCACCTACCAACACGGGCGCTACCTCATCCCTATCATTCCACCGTTGTTAGTGTACGGGACGGGCGGACTGCGGCGGTTCTGGCGCAAAGCCAGGAGCGGCTGGCGGTGGATCGTGACGCGCGCGTGGGCGGCGGCGACGGCGCTGGTGCTCATCAGCTTCCTGTGGCTCGGCGCCGACATTTTCGCCACCGATGTCGCCATCATCAATGGCGAGATGGTCGACGTGGCCCAGTGGATCAACACGCACACCGCGCCCGACACGCACATCGCCGCGCACGACATCGGCGCGCTCGGCTACTTCGCCCAGAGGCCGCTCCTCGATCTTGCCGGGTTGGTCAGCCCAGAGGTGATCCCCTTCATCCGCGACGAAGCGCAACTGCTGGCGTGGATGGAGGCACGGCAAGCGGAATACCTGGTCACGTTCCCCTCGTGGTACCCAACGCTGGTCGCCGATCCGCGCCTTGAACTCGTCTACCAAACCGACACCGCCCTCACCCGCGCACACGGCGAGGACAATATGGCAATCTATCGCTGCCGCTGGCCTTAATCTCACTGTTTACAAGGACATAAATCAAGTACAATCCAACTATACGTTCAACCTGTAACTTTTAACCTGCAACTATGTCTATGGAGGTCATAACATGACACAATACTACACCATCGCTATTCTCGGCGGGACGGGCAACGAAGGCCCTGGCCTCGCTATGCGCTGGGCTAAGGCCGGACACACCGTCATCATCGGCTCGCGGGAGGCGGAAAAGGCGCAGCGCGTCGCTGACGAGATCAACGCGAAACTGGGCACGCCGCTGGTCAGCGGGCTGGCAAACGCGGATGCCGCGCGCACCTGCGATGTCGCCGCGCTGACCGTGCCCTACGCCGCGCAAAACGCCCTGCTCGAAACGCTCAAAGATGCACTGCAAGGCAAAACGCTGATCAACGTCAACGTAGCGATGAAGCCGCCCAAAGTGGCCCAGGTCTACATCCCGCCGGAAGGCTCGGCCTGTGAACAGGCGCAAGCCATCCTCGGCCCCGGCGTGGACGTGGTCGCTGCGTTCCAGAACGTCGGCGCGCACACCCTGGAAGACCCCACCCACCCCGTTGACTGCGACGTGCTCGTCTGCGGCGACAAGAAAGCGGCCAAAGCGATTGCCATCCAACTCGCCGAGGACATCGGCACGCGCGGCATTGACGCCGGGCCGCTGCTCAACGCCAAAGTCGTTGAGGGACTGACGTCCGTCCTGATCGGCATCAACATCCGCTACAAAGTACCGGGGTCGGGCATCCGCATCACGGGATTACCATGAAGCAAGAGGCAAGATGCAGGAGACAAGATGCAGGAGGCAGAAGGCAGGAGGCAGGAGACGAGATGCAAGAACTGCAACGCTTAACGCTTAACTCGCAACGCTTAACTCGCAACTCACACATCGCCCTCTACGGACTGCCGGACATTCCCCAGGTCAAAGCGGGGGACGATATCGTGCAGTTGATTCTCGATGCACTTGAACTTGCGCACCTCACACTTAGCGATGGCGATGTTATCGTGGTCACGCACAAAATCGTCTCCAAAGCGGAAGGGTGCGCCGTGCGACTGGCCGATGTGGAGCCATCGCCGGAAGCGCAAACCCTCGCCGTCGCCACGGACAAGGACCCGCGCCTGGTCGAAGTGATCCGGCGCGGCTCGCGGGGCGTCGTGCGCCAACGCGAAGGCACGCTCATCATGGAGACGCGCCACGGCTGGATCTGCGCCAACGCCGGTGTGGATCGCTCCAACGTCGCCGGGCCGGAAGGCGACATCGCGCTCACGCTGCCGGAAGACCCCGACGCCTCGGCGCGACGCCTCCGCGACGGATTGATGACGGCAACCGGCGCGGATATCGCCGTCATCATCAGCGACACACACGGGCGCGCGTGGCGGCTGGGCACGGTGAACGTGGCGATTGGCGTCGCCGGGATGCTGCCCATCAGCGATCTGCGCGGGCAGCCGGATATGTTCGGCTACACGCTGCGCGTCACCACCGTCGCCCGCGCCGACGAGCTGGCGGCAGCGGCGGGTCTCGTCACCGGACAGGCGGCGGAGGGTCTGCCCGTCGTCCTCATCCGCGGCGCCGCCTACCCACGCGGCGACGGTCGCGCCACGGAGATGCAGCGCCCGCCGGAGAAAGACTTGTTCAGATAAAAAGAATCAAAGAATCAGCGAATCGAAGAATCGGCGAATCAGCGGGCTATTCTTTCATTCTTTCATTCGCTGATTCTCACATACATTCAGGAGGTAAAATATGCCACAAAACGATATTCCACGAGTCGGGATGTATTTGCAGGACGCGCACCCCATCCGCGACGGGATGGCTTACGCGCAGTACGCGGAGGAACGCGGCTTCGAGGCCGTCTGGCAGGCGGAAAGCCGCCTCGTCCGCGACGCCATTGTGCCGATGGCAGCTTTCGCGGCAGTCACCAACACCATCAAGATCGGCTCCGGCGTCATCAACAACTGGACGCGCAACATCGGCCTGCTGGCGGCAACGTTCCTCACGCTGGACGACCTCGCGCCGGATCGCATCATCTGCGGCATCGGGGCGTGGTGGGACCCGCTGGCGAAGAACGTCGGCATTGACCGGCGCAAGCCGCTCGCCGCGATGCGCGAGACCGTCGAGGTGATGCGCAAGCTGCTGGCGCTGGAACGGGTGACGTACCACGGCGAATTCCATTACGTGAACAACATCGAGCTGGATGTCGTCCACGGGCGGCGCGAGCCGCGCCACGTCCCGATGATGATCGGCGCGACCGGGCCGCAGATGATGGAGATGACGGGCGAGATCGCCGACGGCGCGGTGCTCAACTACTGCGTGCCGCCGGAGTACAACGACGAGGCGATGGAGCTGCTGGACAAGGGCGCGCGCAAGGTCGGGCGCACCGTCTATGACCTCGACCGCCCGCAGCTCGTCGTCTGCTCGGTGCATGAGGATCAGGCGGAGGCCATTCGCGGCGCAAAGATGCTGCTGACGCAGTACCTCGCGCAGCAGCCGCACATCGCCAAGGCCAGCGGCGTGACGAAGGACGTGGTGGAGAAGATTCAGGCCATCCTGGGCTGGCCGGCCACCAAAGAGCAAATCGAGAAGGCGATGATCTACGTCCCCGATGAGCTGGTGCTGAAGATCACCGCCACCGGTACGCCGGAAGAGGCCCGCGCCAAAGTGCAGGAATACATCAAGCGCGGCGCAACGTGCCCGATTCTGTATCCGTTAGGCGACGTGCGGTTGATGATTGATACGTTTGCGACGAAGTAAGCTGTGCAAATTGTGGTATGATTGCTCAACTTCTAAGCACTGCACAGAAAAAACATCACAAGGAGATGGTTGGATGAAAAACATTGCTGTGATCGGCGTCGGCTACGTCGGACTGGTCAGCGGGGCCAGTTTTGCGGACCTGGGCAATCGCGTCCGCTGTCTGGACATCAACGAGACGCGCATCGAGAATCTCAACAAAGGCATCATGCCTATCTACGAACCCGGCCTGGAAGAGCTGGTTGAGCGCAATGTCAAAGCGGGACGGCTCACCTTCACCACGTCCTATGCCGAGGCCCTCAAGGATGCCGAATATGCCTTCATCGCCGTCGGCACACCGTCGGATGTGGACGGGCAGGCCGATCTGCGTTACGTGCGAATGGCGGCGGAGTCCATTGCCGATGTCATTGATCACCCCATCATCATCATCAACAAGTCCACCGTGCCGGTGGGGACCGGCGACTGGGTGGCGGATATCGTCCGCAACCGGCGGCCCGATGCGCCGGAGTTCGCCGTCGTCTCCTGCCCTGAGTTCCTGCGCGAAGGCTCGGCCATCACCGACTTTATGAACCCCGACCGTGTCATACTCGGTTCGACCAACCGCGAAGCCGCCGAAAAGGTCGCCCAACTGCACCTGCCGCTGCGCACTACGATCATGATCACCGACCTGCGCACGGCTGAGATGATCAAGTACGCCTCCAACGCCTTCCTGGCGGCCAAAATCTCCTTCATCAACGAGATTGCCAACATCTGCGAGGCGCTCGGCGCAGACGTGAAAGAAGTCGCCTCTGGCATGGGGATGGACAAGCGCATCGGCGCAGCCTTCCTCGACGCCGGTTTGGGCTGGGGTGGCTCGTGCTTCCCCAAGGACGTGAAGGCGCTGGCGTATATGGCCGAAGTGGCGGGGCGGCATCCGCAACTGATCCATGCCGTGATGGACATCAACACCGACCAACGCAAAGCGCCCATCCGCAAAGTCAAGAAACTCCTCGGCGGGACGCTCGAAGGCAAAACGATTGGGCTGCTCGGACTGGCCTTCAAGCCCAACACCGATGACATGCGCGAAGCGCCCTCGATTGACATCGCGTGGGATCTGCTGCGGGAACGCGCCAAAGTCCGCGCCTACGATCCCGTCTCGATGGAGAACGCGCGACGCTTGCTGCCGGAGGTTGACCTGATGGAAAGCCCTTATGCCCTGGCGGAAGGGGCAGACGCGCTTATCCTCATCACCGAATGGAACGAATTCAAGAACCTCGATCTGGCGCGGATCAGGGACAGTATGCGCGACCCGGTGTTGGTGGATGGGCGCAACATCTACGATCCGCACACGGTACGCGAACTGGGGTTCAAGTATATGGCGATTGGGCGCGGCTACAACGGCGCAGGCATCGAGGACCTTGCCTGATCGCCCGATCGTCGTTGTGGGTGGGCCGGCGCTCGATATGGAAGCGCGTGTGCCATATTTCCCTGCCGTGGATGGCAATGTCGTCGCCACGGCGCTCTCGCGGCATCCCGGCGGGGTTGGCGCAAACATCGCGGTAGGACTGGCGCGCCTGGGCAATCCCGTGATCCTCCTGGGCGCGACAGGCGATGATGACACAGGGGCGTTTTTGCGCGACAAACTCGCCCAGGCTGGCGTGGATGTCGCGGCAATGCTGATCCGCCCCAACACGCCCACACACAGTTGCTTCATCGCCATCACGCCAGACGGTGAACGGGTGATCTACGGGCTGCCTGGCGCGAGTTCGCTGGAAACGTCGGGAGAAATCAACCGCGACGTCATCCGCGCGGCCAGCACGTTGCACATCGGGCCGGCGTATCGGGAAGTCGCACTGGCCGCCATCGCCACAGCGCGGGAAAGCGGCGTCGGCGTTTCCTACTCGCCAGCGGACGTCCGGTGGCCGGAGGGCGCGCAGGCTGTACTCGACATCGCCCGGCGCGTTGATGTATGGATCATCAACCGGATCGAAGCCGCCGCGCTGACCGGTTTGAAAGGGCCTGAGAGCGCCCTGCGACAGTTGCTCGCCTGGGGCTACGGGCCGCTCATTCTGACATGCGGCGCAGATGGGGTACTCATTGGCAACGCGGGGAACATAACAGCCTTACCTGCGTATCCCGCCCCCACTGTACAAAACACAACCGGCGCGGGCGACGCCTTTACCGCCGGGGTCATCACCGGACTGGGTATGCGTCTACCCATAGAACAAGCGGCTCGCCTGGGAATGGCAGTCGCAGCGTTGAAATTACGGCAGTCCGGCGCACAAGCTGGGCTGCCGACATTGGAAGAAGCATTACACTTGATGCGTAAAACGTAAAAACCACTTACGTCTACCGCATCACGCTTCACGTTTCACGTTTTACGCTTTACGTTTCACGAAAAGAGGCATTCTATGAATTTATTGCGCACCACATTGGACAACGGTCTCAAAGTTCTCATCCGCGAAAGCCACGCGGCTCCGGTCGTTAGCGTGTGGGTCTGGTACCGGGCCGGCGTCCGCAACGAACACCTGGGTATAACCGGCATCTCACATTGGGTCGAGCACATGACGTTCAAAGGCTCGGAACGCTGGCCGGAGGGCGCGGCGGATCAGGCCGTCTCGCGTGAAGGCGGCGTTTATAACGGGATGACGTGGTACGACTTCACGACGTACTACGAAACCCTCCCGGCGCACAAAGTCTCGCTGGCGCTCGATATCGAAGCCGACCGGATGCGCAACATCGTCTTCGCGCCGGAAGAGGTCGAATCCGAGCGCACCGTCATCATCAGCGAACGCCAGGGCAACGAGAACTCACCGCTCTTCCTGCTCGGCGAAGAAGTGACGGCGGCGGCCTACCGCGTCCATCCCTACGGGCACGAGACGCTGGGCCATCTCTGCGATCTGCAAACGATGACCCGCGACACGCTCTACGGGTACTACCAGACCCACTACACGCCCAACAACGCCATCCTCGCTATCGCGGGAGATTTTAACGCCGGGGAGATTGAACGCATCACCGAGCGTTACTTCGGCGCCATCGAGGTCGGGCCGCCGGTCCCGCAAACCGGCGCAATCGAGCCGCCGCAACGCGGCGAACGGCGCGTCGTCGTCGAAGGCGCAGGACAGACAGATTACCTGAACGTCGCCTTCCACATCCCCGCAGCCCGCCACGAGGACTATTTCGCGCTCACGGTGCTCAACGCTGTGTTGGCCGGGGGATCAGGATTTCTGGTAGGCGGCGGGGGCGTCACCAACCACACCAGTCGCCTCTACCAGGCGCTGGTGGATAAAGAGTTCGCCGTAGACATCAGCGGCAACCTGATGACGACCGTAGATCCTGGCCTCTACCAACTGAGCGCCACCGCCTGGCCCGGTCGCCCACTCGCCAACGTCGAAACCGCGCTGTGGATAGAAATCGAGCGTCTGCAAGACTCGCCGGTCACTCAAGTAGAACTGGAAAAGGCGCAACGCCAGGCGCGCGCGCTTTTCGCCTACGCCAGCGAAAGCACCACCCAGCAAGCGTTCTGGCTCGGTTACAGCGAAATTTTCGCCGATTACGGCTGGTTTACACGCTATCTGGACAAACTCGCCGCCGTCACCACCGAGGACGTGCAGCGCGTCGCGCAAACCTATCTGCGTCCCCAGAACCGGACCACCGGCTGGTATCTAGCCAAGAAGTAACCCAGGAGACACCATGTACAGACGAAAACCCACGCTTTCCTTACCCGGTCCCAACGATATTGTGCGGCAAACACTGCCCAACGGCCTCACGATGCTCGTCCGTGAGAATTTCGCCAGCCCCACCGTCGTCATCAGCGGTTACCTGAACGCAGGCGCAGCGGATGTGGCCGTGGATAAAATTGGACTCGCCAGTTTCGCCGCCGATGTGCTGGAACGCGGCACACACAAACGCAGTTTCACGCAGCTTTACGAAGAGATCGAGTCCATCGCGGCCAGTTTCGGCTTGAGCGCCGGCATCCACACCACGTCCTTCGGCGCAAAAGGGCTGGCCGAGCATCTGCCGCTGCTCCTGGACATTCTCAGCGACGTCGTCCGCCATCCTGCCTTCGCCAAAGAACAGGTGGAGAAAGCGCGCGCCGAAATCCTGACCGACATCCAGGAACGGGAAAACGACACCCAACGCATGGCCGCATTGACCTTCCGGGGGCTGGCCTACCCGGAAGCGCACCCCTTACACTGGAGTCAGACCGGCTACCCTGAGACCATTCAACGCATTACCCGCGACGACCTGGCGCAATTCCACGCACAATTTTTCGCCCCGGCGGAGGCGGTGATCGTGGTTGTCGGCGCGGTCAAGGCCGCGGTCGCCGCGCAAGCCATCGCCGACGCCTTCAACGATTGGCAAGGCAGCCGTCCCGCGCGGCCCGCCCTGCCGCCCGTCCCCACACTCACCGCGCGCCGCAAGCAACGTCTCGCCCTTGACGACAAGACACAGAGCGACCTCATCCTGGGGTGGCCCGGCCCGGCGCGGTTGGATCCCGACTTTGTCCCGTGTTTCGTTGCCAACACCGTCTTCGGCATTTTCGGGATGTATGGGCGGCTGGGAAAGATCATCCGCGAAGCCAATGGCCTGGCCTACTACGTCTACAGTCAAATTGAAGGCGGCAAGGCGCCCGGCCCGTGGCGTGTGATCGCTGGCGTCAATCCGACGAACGTGGACAAGACCGTGGCGCTCATCGTCGAAGAGCTGCACCGCATCCGCGACACGCGCGTCCCCAAAGACGAGCTGAACGACAGCCAATCCTTCCTCACCGGCAGCCTGCCGCTGCAATTGGAGACCAACGAGGGCGTCGCCCACGCGCTGGTCAACATCGAGCGGTACAATCTGGGGCTAGACTATCTTCAGCGGTACACCGAGATGATCATGTCCGTCACGCCGCAGGACATCCAGGACGTCGCCCAACGCTGGCTGGATCCCGAACACTATGCCCTGGCGATTGCCGGCCCTGCCGTGGAGTGAGCGATGTTGACAACCGGCGTTGATCTCGTGGATATTCCACGCATCGAGCGCGCAGTGTCCCGCTTCGGCGAGCGCTTTCTCGCGCGCGTCTTCACGCCCGACGAAGTCCGCTACAGTCAGGGGCGGACGGCGGAATTGGCGGCGCGCTTCGCGGCGAAAGAAGCCGTCGGCAAGGCACTGGGTGTGGGGATGCGCGTCCTTTCTCCGGCGGGCATCGGCTGGTTGGAGGTTGAAACGTTGAATGAAACAAGCGGCAAACCCTACATCATCCTCCACGGGCGCGCCCGCGAACTCGCCGAGGCGCAAGAACTGACCGAGTGGGCCATCAGCCTCAGCCACGACAAGGGCATCGCTATCGCCTTTGTGGCGGCGCTGGCCTGGCCGGCAAGATAACTATCGCAGTAACGCTCGTCGCCGCGTCCCCGGGGCGACGTCGCCCATTTGTGCGTGTTCAACCAGCTTGCTCGCGGCGCAACCCGTCCCCGAAACGGGGACGGGAGCGATCTTTTTGCCAAATGCGATAGCCCTGGTCAAGATGTTGACTTACGCCCATAGGGGGGATATAATTTTTATATGAGGTAAATATGCATTGGGCGGTTAAAGAGAAACACGCTTAACCCGCAAAGAGCCTTGCTCAGGAGGGTAAAATGGCAGCGCAGACACGCAAGCACTGTGAAAATGTGAAAAAACAGTCAGTGCGGGGGCGCGACGTCAAGCCAACAACGGCTATCGCGCCAATCGCAACGGCGCAAGCCGCGCGCGCGTTAGCCGACCCCGCGCCGCTGCAACCGGAAGACGCGCTGGCCCTTCAACGCACCGCCGGCAATCGCGCGGTCACGGGATTGCTCCAGACCAAGCTGCTGCAACGCCAGCCGGAAGAAGAGGAGATCCAAACCAAGCGTGCGCAGACTGGCGGCGGCTTTACAGTTGACGCCGAAACCGAGCGTCGCCTGACTGCCGGTAAAGGGAAAGGCAGACCGCTCCCCGCTGATGTGCGGGCTTTTATGGAAGCCCGCTTCGGCGCCGACCTCAGTGGGGTGCAACTCCACACCGACAGCAACGCCGAGCAACTGAATCGCGCCCTCAGCGCGCAGGCATTCACGCACGGCAAAGACATTTACCTCGGTGCAGGCAAATCTGATGTGACGACCGCCACAGGCCAACGACTGCTGGCGCACGAACTGACCCACGTCATCCAACAAGGTGCGGTCAAACCCACGAGGCCCCGCCAGGGACAGCAGAGCAGAAAGTCTGCCTGTCCCGCAAGCGTACCGCAGACCACGCAAACCCACGAGCGCGTCCAGCGCGTGTTGAATCCGCTTGAATGGTGGAAACAGGCCAAAGAGGGCAAAAAAGGTGTAAAAGAGGGTAAGACCAAAAAAGAAAAAGCGGGCACGGTCATTGAAGCCCTCGCGGGCGGACTGCAAGGCGACCAGCGCGAGGAAGTGACGATGGCCGGGCTGTACGGCGCAACGATGAGCGGTCCGGAAGGGAAGGAGTTCAAGCCAACCGGCAAGTTCAGCGAGTTCCTGGATCAAGACGCCCCTAGCGGCCTGATGAACGCCACCTACGTCGCGCAAGGCGCCGGCCAGACCCTATCGGGCATTATGGGAATGGGCAAAGGCATCAAGCAGCAATTCAGCGGCAGCCGCTTCCAGCAGCACACCGGCGCGAAGGGCATCGAAAAAGGCGTATCGGACATTCTCGGCGGCGCCACCAGCGCCGGCGGCGGCATTGAGAGCCTGGTGGGCGATTCGGCAAAGACGTTGGTGAAGATGGGAGGAGAAAACATCCCCATTCTTGATGTGGTCTACAACTACACCCTCGCCGGGCTGAAAGGCAAAGAAGCCGTCGAAGATACTGCGATGGCAACCGCGATGGGCGTCCACTCCCACCAGTTAGAGAAGAAAAAACGGGGCGCGCTGCACAATCTGCCGGGGTTCAATCGAAGGCAGTTTATGGAGGAGTGGAACGCCAAACAAGCCTACCGCCGGCTCCAGCAAAGCGGCACACGGATGCAGAAGTTAAAATACGCGCTTGCTCACCCCGGATTGTTAACCTCCAAACCATCCCAATACTTCAAAAAGAAAGCAGAAAACAAAGCCGGCGAACAGCTCAAGCAGCAATACAAGCAAGAGCGGCAGGATGTGCGGGTGCTTGAACAGAAAGCCAAGATGGGCCAAGACCTCAGCCGGACGGAACAAACGAAGATCAGCGCGTTCAAAGACAAATACAGGAGCTACGAAGGCTACCGCGAGGCCCAGAAGACGGCCAAATTCATCGGCAAGCGCAAAGCCGAAAGCGCCACCGTCAAAGGCATCGAAGCGACCGGTTACGCCCTCGACGCCACCGGCACCTTCACCGCGGCAGGAGATCTCGGCGCCACCAAGGCCACCGGCAAACTGCTGAAATTCGGCGCGAGCGCCTACAAAGGTTTGCGGACACTAGGCGCGCGGGCGAAGAAAGTGCATGGTCTGCGCAAAGCCAAGAACCTGTTCCAATACGGCGGCAAGAGCGACCGCGGCATCGGCTGGGGCATGAAACAATTCTTCTTCGGCAACGTTGACAAACAGCGCGAGAAACTGCAATCAGGCATTGACGAACCGAACAAGGTCGGCAATAAGTTCTACGCGCCGGGCAAGAAAATCAACGAAGAATATGGCGGCCGAGGGTGGGACCGCGGTTACAACCGTTGGGTGGCCGAACGAAAAATGCTCGGCTCACGGCTCGCGCTGGATGGGAAAACCAGCCGCTGGGCGCGCATCGGCGCTTTGGCCGAAGAGAAAAACAAAGCCGAATACGGCGGCAAAAAGGATCGGGGTCTGGGCTGGAAATTGCGGCAATACCTCAGACCGGGTTCCGTAACAGCCAAATCAACCGGATTCCGTCGGGCGCTAACGCACGGGACAACGGGAAAAGCAATGGACATGACGCCGGAGAAAGCCGTCACTGCCCGGCGGCTTGTGACAACCAGCGGTGAGCGGCGGGGGGAACAGCTCCTCAAAGGCTTGCAAAGCAGCGACCCCGAAGTTCAAAAAGAGCACCTGCGCATCTACAACACTATGGCGGGCGGCAGCCTGGGCGGCGCGTTGAGCCTGGCGCACCGTGGCCTCGCCAAACCCGAAGACATCGCCAAATGGCAAACCGATGAGAAGCTCGCCAAAGAAGACCAGGACGCGATCAAGAAGCTTTTCGAGAAGGAGACCTCGCTGTAGCGGGAGCCTATGCGCGCCGTTGTGCAACGCGTATCATCCGCCTCCGTCGCCGTGGATGGCGCTATCGTCGGTGAAATCGGGCCGGGATTCCTGGTGCTGCTGGCGGCTGGCGAGGGCGACACCGAAGCCGAGGCCCGCTGGTTAGCCCACAAGACGGCCAATCTGCGCATCTTTGGCGACGCCGACGGCAAAATGAACCTCTCGGTGCAGGCCATCGGCGGCAGCGCGCTGGTCATCTCACAGTTCACGCTCTACGGCGACATTCGCCGTGGCTTCCGGCCCTCGTTCGTCAAGGCCGCGCCGCCGGACGTCGCCGAGAAGCTCATCAACGTCTTCGTGGAGGCGCTGCGTGCGGCGAACGTCCCCACCGCGACCGGCGTCTTCCGCGCCCACATGCACGTCAGCCTGGTCAACGACGGCCCGGTGACCATCATCCTCGACAAGGAACCCGGAGACCCCAATGGCTGATGAAACCGCGCTCTGGACATGGTTTTTGTTCCACGCTGGACTCAGTCCACAACGCGCCAAAACGCTGCTGGAGAGTTGGGATCAGCGCGGTTTGACGCTGCGCGCCGTTCTGGAAGCCTTGCCACCCCAGGCCAACGCGCTCGGCCTGACGCCCGAGGAAGCTGCAAAACTCCGTCCTCCCCGTGACCTGCCCGACGGCGCAGCCCTGCGGTGGAACGAGCCGCTCTATCCGCTGGGCTTGCGCCAACTGCCGCTCAAACTACGCCCGGCGCTGCTGTTCTACACCGGGGAACTGAGTCTGCTGATGCGCCCCATCATCTACCTTGCGCCCGGCCCACTCGACGCTGAAACGCAGGAACTTATGCAAGAGACAGTGAGCATCCTTTTGGGGGAAAACCTGTTACTCGCTGCGTTCCGGGAAAGCCCACAGGCGGCGCTGCTGCTAGAAGAGATGACCGCCAGTGAAGGGGAGGCGTTGCTTTTTGCCAAACAGGGACTCGCGCGCCTCACGCTGCCGGAACAAGAACACGCTCTCGCGCAAGCCGGGCGGCTGCTCATCCTCAGCCCACTTTCCCCCACCACACCCCCCAATCCCGCCCTGGATGATGTCTTGCAGCAAGTCGCTGCCGGCGCAGCGCTGCGTACCGTATACAACAGTCCACCGGAGAAGACAGAACCCGGCGTCACTGCGCTCCTGCTCACAGCTTCGCCCACAGCGCACGCGCCACAAAACCTGCGGGTTGTCACCCATGCCGCCGAGGCTGCGCTCTGGCTGACAGAACGCCCTGTCGCGCCGGCCAGTGCTGTGCTACCAACGCCAACAACGGCGTCATCGTTCGATCTTACTGCCGACCCGCCCACCGATCCCCCGCCCACCCCGGCGGAAGCATTGCGTGTCCTCGAAAAAGGCGGGCGCGTCCCAGAAGCTCTCAAGAAGCGGCTCTTTGGTGGTTAGCGCACGCCGATCAGTTCCACGGCGTCAATCTGATTCCAGAACCCCGTGCGCGACTCATCCAGGTCAACCAGCACGCCGACGATGCGCACAGCAGTCTGAGGCACAGAGACGACAAGCGCGCCCGGACAGGGTTCAGCCGTGTCCGTCCCTTCCCAAATCCGTTGTACTGCCCCCGTTTCGTCAATAAGCGAGATGCGCGAAATCGCGCCGCGCCCAAAGCTCTGGTAGACGCGGACCTCCATCGCATAAACGGGCCGGGCGTAGGTCAAACGCAGCCATTCCACCCCGTTGCCGCGCGCCGAAGCCCACGCCCGCGAATCGTCCTTGCACGCCTGGATTTCCGGCGCGCCGGTCGCCCGGTTCACCGCCCAGTCAGGAAAGCCGAACTGCGAGCTGGCCTCAGCCGCCGCCGCCCACTGTGAGAAGGTTTGCGGCGTTGGGGTCGTCCCGACCATAGCCGTGGCTTCTGCATCGCAAGCCGCGCACACAGTAACACAAATCACCAGAGTGATGAGCATAAACAGACGACGCATAGGCTTTTCTCCAATTTCAACATAACGAGTTTTCATTCTTTTGTGTTGACTTTCGCCAAATACTTGACCTTTCCTTTTTCACATGCTATAATAACCTCATACAAAAAGTGGTGCAACCAACTGGTCTATACCAGTTGGAGTAAAAGTACCTTCCTATCAATGGCGCATACACATTGCATTAGGGCACAAAAACGACGAATTGTCAAATCCAACCTCAACATATCTTAAAAAAAGGAGAAAAACTATGTTCCAAGATCGAATTCGTGAAAATTACGAGAATCTGACGCCTGGTTTTAGAAAACTGGCGGATTTTATCATGAACAGCACGCTAGATGCCGCGTTCTTGACAGCGACCGAGCTTTCGCGGCGCGTAGGCGTTGATCCGGCGACTGTGGTGCGTTTCGCGCAGGAACTCAACTATTCCGGTTATCGGGAGCTATCCCGCGAGATCAAGCATTACGTGCGCGATCAGGTCACATCTACCTATCGCAAAGCCAGCGAGGCCGAAACCACCGAGGACTTGCTGCAATCCCTGGTAGAAAATGCCAGCCAAAATATGCAACACTTCGTCACCACCGACCTGCTCAACGTCGTCAAGGCCGTGGAAATTCTGAAGGCCTCCCCGCAGATCTGGTTCACCGGCGAATTCACCGGCTTCGATCTGGCGGTCTTTATGGCGAAGAAATTCAAGACCTACGGCGTCCCCGCGAATGCTTTCCACCCAGGCATGGGCGAAACCGCGAGCGTTCTCCCGCAGATGGATGTCGATGATGTCTTGGTGGCGCTGGTGGGAACCGAACCAAGCCTCGACACTGGATACGCCGTCCATATGGCGCGCGAAAAGGGTGTAAAGACAATCGCCATCACCAGCACCGGCGTAGCGCTGCCGGCGCGCGAGGCCGCTATGACGATCATCGTACCGAGCAAAACTCCTGTCGGCGTTCCCACTTTTGGCGCGTTGATGCAGGTCGTCGCGCTGATCTGGGAGGCGGTGATGAAAGAGCGCGTCGCTGAGACAATGGAAAAACTCGATGCGTTCAGCGCCAATATGGAACAGCTTCTCAAACTCAGGGCCGAAACGCCGGAGTACGAGGTCACATCGCCCCAGGACCTCTGGGATGACAACATCTTGAAGTAAGAACCTCCTGATACCTTCACGCAGACGGCGCCTTAGGCAAGGCGCCGTCTGCCGACTAAAGCCAATCCCGCCAACCAGATAATGTGTGAATAGGAGAATAGCCATGTTCCAGACTCGCATCTGGGAAGCCTATAACAGTTTGACCCCCGGCTTTCGCAGACTTGCTGATTTTATCGTCAATAATACCGTGGAAGCTGCTTTTCTTACCGCCGTTGAACTGGCGCGGCGCGTTGATGTGGATCAGGCCACAGTGGTCCGCTTTGCCCAGGAAATCGGCTACCCAGGGTACCGGGAGCTGTCACGGGAAATTAAACAGTATGTGCAAGACCAAATCACGATCAACTACCGGCGCGGTGAAGGAAATCACCAGGAAGAAGAGATTATCCACACGCTTTATCAAAATCTAAACCAGAACTTACAGCATTACTTCGCAACCGATATACCGCTGGTGGCGCGAGCCATCAAAGCACTACACCAGGCGCCGCGCGTGTGGGTTGTCGGGGAAACTATCAGCCATAATCTGGCGCAGATTTTTGCCGAGGAATTGAAATGCATCGGCATCCAGGCTGCGGCATTCAAGCCCACACTAACAGAAGCGGCAGTTATGCTTGAGCAGATGCAATCGAACGATGTGCTTTTTGCTTTCGCGGTGGTGGGGATTGGTTTGGACACAGGATACGTTGTCAAACTGGCCCGGCAAAGAGGATTGACAACGATCTGTCTCACCAGCTATGGGACGATGCTCCCGGCGCGCGAAGCGGAGATTGCACTCGTACCGTCCACCAAAACCTCACTAAGCGTACCCAGTTTCGCCATCCCGATGATGCTGACCAGCTTTATCTGGGAAGCGCTCACCACGCTACGTCCAGAACAATCGGCGCAAACTGCGATCCAGACTTTCGAGAACATCAGCGCCCTGCGTACTCTCCGCGCCGAAACACCCTCATTCGCAGTACACTAAGTTCGGGGAGGGCGACTACTCCCGGATTCGACGCTTCAGACGCGCGGCCAGGGTATCCTCTGCGCCAGCGTTGGCTGGCGGCACACCTTCTCCAGGCGCGGGAGAGCGTGGAACCGGCTCTGCGACAGGCGCGGCCTTCCCCGATCCAGCGGGCGACGGAAGGGACGATGCTTCCGGCGGAGGCGGCGAAACCAACGGTTCGACACGATTTGCCCGCCTCTGTCGTTGACGCAGTGCAGAGGCAAGGGTCGGCGGCGCTTCTATCGCCAGCGGTTGCGGCGTCCGGCGAAGAAGCTGCCGCGCCCTTTCCCGCAGGATAGCCAACCATCGCGCGACGTCCGCCCGTGTCAAGGCCAGGCGCCGCCACGCAATGTCAAACGGCCACAACACCGCCGCTAATAGGATGAAAAGCGGCGTCAATGGTTGTTCTGCTGTGCGCCCGCGCAGGTCGTGGACAAAGACTTGCGCCGGTTCAGTCACACTCGCCCCCCCACCCTGCGCAGCCAGGCGCGCCACCGCAGCCAGCGCATCGCCGGGAACGTACTCCAGCGGGGCCGGCGCCGCCCACCCGGCCACCAGATCACGGTCTCCGTGCAGCCGCAACAACAAGGTACTGCGCCCTTCCGGCGTGAAATAGCCTTCGTACCGGCCTGGCGCCCGCTGCGCGAGCGTGATCGTCTGCGGCTCACCCTGTCCGGAGTTAATGGGCGTCACCGAAAGCTGCAAATCCAACCCATCAACATAGCCGATCGCCGAAACGCTGGCCTCCAGCGCCACCACATCCACCACAACCCGCGCCTGAGCGCCTTCAGATAAGATACGTAAGGCCAGGCCGCTGTTGTCAGGCGATGGCAATACGGCGCGTACCACGCCGCCCCAAAAGCTGGAGAACGCTTCCCAC
This sequence comes from Anaerolineae bacterium, assembly GCA_035420085.1. Taxonomy (GTDB): domain Bacteria; phylum Chloroflexota; class Anaerolineae; order B4-G1; family SLSP01; genus DSWT01. The sequence continues at coordinate 10,384 of DAOLUH010000006.1, read as the reverse complement.
GCCGCCCATTCCGAAGCCCAGCGCCCTGTCGCGTCCGAAGTCCAGGCTACGGAGCGCCCCAGTCCATACTGCCACACCGCCAGCAACGGATCGCCGTCTGTCGCATTCCAGACGACCTGCGCGGCGCTCTTCGGCGTCGCCGCGACGTAGCCACGCAGCGGCGGCGTCACCACGATGTCAGCGACCGGCAACCACGGCGTCAGCGCCTCAGGATAAAACGTTTTCTCGACGATGTAAGAGCGTTTTGCGCGCGCCGTTTCCTCCGCAAAAATGGCAGGAAGATCGGCGGCGCGCTGCGTGAGGTAGAAGCGGCCCTTGCCGGTTTCGGCAACCTGCGTCAGGAAGGGAACATCGCTCCCCGCGCCAATCGCCACCACGCTGACGGTCATCCCTGCGCCGACCAGGCTTTGCACTAGCGCGGGAACCTGCTCCTGGTGCTCTGCATCGGCGCCATCGGCCAACAGCAAGATATGCCGCTGTGTAGCCGGCGCAACGTCCACATTCCGCAGCAGACTAGCAGCATAATCCAGACTCTCGCGCACGTAAATGCCGCCGCCGCCAGGCTGCAAACGGCGCAGTTGCGCAATCAACGACTCGCGCGCGTCCATCGTTACCGGACCGAGAGTATCGGCCGGGCGATCATCGTAGGCCACGACGGCCAGCGTATCCGTATCGTTCAATGTCTCCGCCACGCGGATCGCCGCTTCCGCCGCCAGGCGGATTTTGGTGACGCCAGCCTCCTCCACCCCCATACTGCCGGATTTGTCAATCACCACGGCCATTGCCAGGGGCGGGAAGCGCCGCGGATCCTGCACCTGCATCTGCACGGGCAGCGCCTCCTCCAACGGCGTCCCCAACCATCCGCCGACGCCGTAGCTCTGCGGCCCGCCAATGGCGACCAACCCGCCCCCCAGATCACGCACGAAAGCGCGCAAGGCTGTCAGCGTCTGCGGCGCAAAAGCCCGCGCCGGTGTATTGACAATCACAATGCCGGCGTAGCCGACAAGGTTCTGCGAGGTCAACGGCAGAGCGTCGGCGGCGGTGACTTCAACCGGCAAACCAGCCCGCTCAAGCGCCTGCACGAGAGCCGCGCGCTCTTCCGGCGGACCGACGACCAGAACACGCGGCGCGCCCTGAACCAAAACCCAGCCATCGGCACAGTTGTTCTGGGCGAAGGTGTCGTACTCCGGTTCGAGACACACGCGCAGCGCGACAAAGCCTGGTTCATCCGCCACAAAGGAGAACGCCAGTGTGTCAGCAGTTCCAGACGCCCGCACGCCAGCCTGCCCGGTTTGCCCGCCGGCCGTCCATGTCATGCGGACGTTCTGCTGCGCCGTGTTGCCGATTTCGACGGTCACCGGCACGCGGTCGCCGGGATAGACGCGAGCAGGCAGGCGCAAATCCGCCACCCAGACTTCGGCCTCCGGCGCCCCTGTACCGACCTGCACAAGCTGCACGTCCACACCGCGCGCGCTGGCTTCACGCAGCGCCCACGCCGCGCGGCCCGCAGTCTCCAAACCATCAGTGAGAAGCACAAGACGTCCGGGCGCGCCAGCGGGGATCAACGCCAGCCCCAAGCGGACAGCAGATTCGATGTCGGTTGCGTCAATACGGGGCAATGTTGCAATACCGGGAAGGGCGGCCAGCGGAGATAGGGCGCGATCAACCCACGCATCACCGGCAAACACAACCAGCGCCGCGCGATCGCGCGGTGCTTTGCGCGCCAGCGCCGTTTCGACGAAGTCCAATTGCGCATCCCAGGCGCTTTTTGTGCTGGCCGAACGATCAAGTAGAAAGACGACGGCCAAATCCCTGGTGCGGCGCGACCAATAAGCGTTAAAAAACGCGCATAACAGGAGACTCAATACCATGATCCGCAAAAACAGGGACGTTGAGAGCCGGAAGCCAGATTGATTCCAGGGGCGGCCTCTGGCTGACCGGAACCACCGCCGCACCGACATTCCCCACCACAAAACCGCCTCAATCATCACCAGCGCCACTGCTGCGGCGACAAACCAGCGGCTCAGGTCGCGCCAGCCAGGAGCGGCCTTCGCTTGCGGCAGCACGCGCTCCCCGATCTTGACTTGACGAGGACGCAGATTGCTCTCGCCCTCGTTGAGCAGCGACAGCGCCACGTGGCGTGTGCTCGCGCCAGCCGGCGTCTGCGCCTCGATACGATAGAGTCCGGCAGCCGATTCCGCCGTGCGCGGCGCATCAAGCGTCAGAGGGACGCGCCTTCCATCAGGTGTGAGCAACGTCGCGGATGACGCCGCGGCGGGCAACGCCGGTTCCCACGCCAGGCCGGAGGACAGCGGCAACACAGGTTCGGTCGAAAGTTGCGGCATCAGCCACCCCACCACGTTGGCCGTGAGGATCGGGAACGCCAGACGCAGCGGCAGGTCCGAATCGTGTACATCAAACGCGGTGCAGGCAATGCGCTGACTAGGACGTTCGATAATCCACACCAATGGCCCGGCGGACGTTTCCAGGAGCACGTCCGCGTCGGCAGGAACGGCATAATAGCGGGCGCGCGCGACATGGACATCGGTCCATTCGACGTAGTGCAGCAACGGGTGCGACCACTGCCCGCGCACGCCGAGCGTCGGCGTCACGATAGCGCCCGGTTCACCGCAGGGCGATCCCGCGCCCGGCGCGATGAGCCACAGGTTGGCGGTCGGCAACGTCGCCGTCACCGGGCCGTCAACGACGATCACGGCATACTCGTCCGAGGCATGGGCTGCGAGATTCATATCCGCCGATTGTGACAGCGCCAAATCAGGCAAGACACGCAGGGCTTGCGCAAGAAACCGGTTGCCGGCCGTTACCAGCAGGACGCGCGCCTCACCGGTGATGGAAGGCGCGATCCAGGCGCGATCATCAACGGCTAAAGCATCCGTTCCCTCAAGACGGACTTCGGCCCACGTCACAGCCGGAACGCCGGTAAACGTGACCGACGCAGCGCCCTGCGCGGGCAGGTCTACGAGACGACGCTCCAGGAGCACGCCATCTATGGTCAGCGCCAGCGCCCGTGAAGTCGCGGGACCGTCGTTGTACAGACGCACGAAGGCTGCCCACCCCTCGCCGGCACGTCGCAGTGCAAAAGCGACAATGCCAGCGTTCGCCGCACTCTCCGGCACAGTGATCAGGTGAACCGCGCCGGGCAACGCCGGCAGCGTCTCATCAATGGCGGCATCGGTGACGAGCACCGTGTTGACATGCTCGCCCGTCGCCAATCCCGACGCCAGAGCCGCCGCCGCACGCCAATCTGCGGGACCATCCACAGGAACGGCGGCTTCGAGCGCGCGCCGGAAAGCTGCTGCATCGCCGCTCTGCAGCAGCAGGTCAGGCGTTGGTCCTACTGCAATCAGGGACACACGATCGCCGGGATCGAGCGCAGCGGCGAGACGGCGCAGTTCACGCTGCGCAGCTTCGAAGCGGGTCGCGTTGCCGTCGGCGAGGCGAGCTTGCATACTGGCAGAGGCATCCAAAAGAACGAGGGTTTGACCGTGAAACGCCATCGGCGCGGGCAGCGCAGGACGCGCTATGCCCAGAACCAGCGTAAGCAGGATCAACAATTGCAGAATAAGCAGCCAGTTACGGCGGAGTTTTTGCCAGGGGCGATTGGCATGACGGTCAGCCAGGACGGCTTCCCACAACAGTAGGCTTGGGACAGGCGCAGTCTGACGGTGCAGCCGCAGCATATACAGCAGCACAATCGGCGCAGCCAGCAGCAAACCCAGGAATCCGGCCGGGTTCAGGAAACGCATCCCCGCCCCCCACGCGAGCTACGAGAATAAGCTGATAAGCCAACCCACAAAAGCAGCCAAGCCAATGACAAGACCTGTTGCCAGCGCCATTCCCGCCAGAGCGACGAGGATATTCGTCAAACGGACCCCCCGGCCTTCGGTACGCCGGGTAAGGCGCGAGCCAGCTTGCGCGAAGCGGTCGAGATTGAACAGGATGGCCCCCACGGTTCCTCCGATCAAGAAGAGGAATGTCCGGTCGCCCGGCGTCCACCCGAACGATGGGCCAATTTGCATTGCCACACCCATGACCAACATGCCAATTAAAGCGCCGACGAGCTGCTGTCCCCACCCCTGCGTCACCCGCAGGGGTGCCTCTGTTTGGGACTGTGTCTTTTTTGGTTCCTCTGTCATAACGTACCCCCTCAAAAGTATGGCAACGGATTGAACAGACTCATTGTACTGTCGGCAGTAGGAAGAGCAAGCCGGATAAAAACAAAGACGGCCCGCAGGCCGTCTTGAATTCTACACAACACGCAGCTTACGCCGCAGCGCGAGCCAGGGAGTGGCGATGGTCACGCTCCTCCCACACCACGAGCAGCGGCACGGCGACACAGAGCGAGGTGAACGTCTCGCTGAGCATACCCACCAGCATCACCGCGATGAAGGGCTTGATGGTCGTCCCGCCGAAGAGCAAAATCGCAATCATCACGAACATCGCGTTGAGCTGCGTCGCCAGCGAGCGGTGGACGGTTTCCAGCACACTGCGGTTCACAATCATCTCAAACGACTCGCCACGGTGACGGGGGATATTTTCGCGGATGCGGTCGAACACCACGATCACGTCCTGCACGGAGAAGCCGATCACGGTCAACACCGCCGTCAGGAAGAGCGCATCGGCCTCCCACCCTTGCAGAATCCCCATCAACGCGAAGAAGCCCAAGGTGATCGTCACGTTCACCAACATCGCCACGATGGAAACAACGCCGTAGCGGAAGGGGTGTGGAACTTTGCGGAATGAGTACCAGATGAAAGTCAGAACCGCCAACGCCGCGACAAATACGGCTAAGGCAGCCTGCTGCGCCACTTCGGCGCCCACAGTCGGCTCAACGGTGTTCCAGTTCGAGAGCGCGCGATCCACCGCCCCCACCTGCGCATCGAGGCCATCCAGAATGCGTTGGACTTCCTCAGTATCAGCAAAGCGCGTGCGCACCTGCCACGAGTTGTCGTCCGCCGCACCAAGCCGCTGGACGATAGGACTGATATGCCCATTCTCAACAAAGACCTCACGGATGGCCGACTCTTCCACCGGCTCAGTGAAGTGCAGGATAAAGAGCGTACCGCCCTTGAAGTCAATGCTGATGCGTAATGCCTGCCCCTCGAACAGAATAGCCGAAACCACCAGGGCCACGAAGCTAAGCGCGATCAGGATGCCGGCAATCGTGAAGAATAAACGACGACGTTGTACGAAGTTAAGCATAGCGCCCTCCTACAGCCCCAACACCCAGCTATGTTTCTGAACCCAGTTCCCGAAGGAACCGAAAGCGACGCGAATCAGCGTGCGCGTCACGACGAGCGCCGTAAACAGGTTGATAATCGTCCCTACAGCCAGGGTGATAGCAAAACCTTTCACCAGACTGGCGGCAAAAGCGTCGCCAAAAATAAACAGAATGGCGCACGTAAGCAGCGTCGCTATGTTGGAGTCGCGCACCGACGTCCACGCGCGGGAGAAACCGGCTTCCGCTGCGCGCAGCAATGAGCGCCCGTGCCGCAGTTCTTCCTTCATACGCTCGAAGACGAGAATGTTCGCATCCACCGCCATACCCACCGACAACAGGAAACCGGCAATACCCGGCAGCGTCAACGTCACCGGGACGAGTTTGTACAGCAACAGGTTCAAGACAACGTACAGCCCTAGCGCGAGATCCGCTGCCAGGCCGTTAAGGCGATAGTAGATCAGCATGAACAGGAAGACCACCGCTAACCCCACGATGCCGGCGCGAACGCTCTTCTCCACCGAAATCGCGCCCAGGCTTGGGCCAATCGCTTTGTAGCTCTCGATTTTCAGCGGGATGGGCAGCGCGCCGTACTGTAATTGCACGGCTAACTGATTGGCGGTTTCGTAGGTGAAGCTTCCCTGAATGGTGGCTTTGCCGTTGGGAATGGCGGAATCAATCCGGGGGCAGGAGATGATTAGTTTATCCAGCACAATGCACAGGTTTTTTCCCAGGTGAGATGATGTGTACTCCGAAAACAGATCGGCGGCCCCTGACTGGAATTCGATAGCCACGACGGGTTGCGAAGTTTGACTCTCGCGCGTGACAAACGCATTCGCTAGATCGGCGCCGGTCATCACAGTTTTGAACAGCATTGTCTCGGTCAGCGCGCTCTGCGCCTGTAGTTGCTCTGCCGTCAAACCATACGTCGTGCTGATGGGCGTCTGTGTCGTCTGAAGCATGTAAATCATCTCAAGCGACACGTTCGAGGGCGGCTCGACAAATTCAAGCAGCGCGGTTTCGCGGATGGTATCCACAGCCTGGGCCGGATTCTCGATGCCAGGGATTTCTACGACGATCCGCTCCGTTCCCTGGATCTGCACCACCGGCTCGGTCAATCCCAGCGCGTTTACGCGCTTTTCGACGATGCGGCGCGCAGTCTCCATCGCTTGCGAATCCAACGCCTGTCCCGCCGGCAAATCAGCGACCATCAACACCTGCAAGCCGCCCTGCAAGTCCAGTCCCAGTTGGAAATCGAGGTTCCGCGATGCCTCTGGCTGCCAGAAGAGCAGATTCGTCAGCCAGGCGGGGTGTTGCTGCGAGACGACGCCGTAAATCGCCATGGCCGTCAACAGAAGAATGAGCACAAAACTGATGATTGTTCGCCTCTCCATAATCGCTCCTGCAAAAAATGAAGGCCCTCAGGCGGCCTTCCAGTGTCACAAACGAGAAGCATTATAGTCCGCCAGGAGGATTTGTCAATGTGTGATTGACGATCCCTTCAATGCGTTGTATCATCAATCCCACTTGATATTCTCGACAATCAAAGGAGGCAGTATGACCGCATCGTTTTCTACCCAAACCGTCACAGACGGCGTCTGGCACATCAAGGACGAACGCGGCGGGGTGATGTACCTCGTCGCCGGAACAGAGCGCGCGCTGCTCATCGACACCGGCTTCGGCGAGGGCGACTTGCCCGCACACATCGCCACGCTCACCGATCTTCCCGTCGCCGTGGTGAACACCCACTATCACATGGATCACACGGGCGGCAACAAGCACTTTGCCGAGGTCTACATCCACACGGAGGATGCGCCGCTGGTGCAAGAATCGTCCGCCAAGCTCATCCCCATTTACGACGGCTACACCTTCGACCTCGGCGGGCGGACGCTGCGCGTGATCACCACACCGGGCCATACGCCCGGCTCGATCTGCCTGCTGGACAAAGCTGACCGCATCCTTTTCTCCGGCGATTCGCCGCGACCGGGCGCGGTGTGGCTGCACCTGCCCACGTCAACCACCGTGCAGGCGTTCTTCACCGGGATGTTGCGCCTGCGGACATTCGCCGCCGACTTCGACACGTTCGCGCCATCCCACGGGGAGCCGCATCCCGTCGGAACGCGGCTGGACGACCTCATCACATGCGCGGCGCAAATCCTCGACGGCGACCTGGTCGGCAAGCCGGAGACGACCCGCTTCGGCGAGTGCCTGCTGGCAGAATACGGCAGCGCGGGCATCATGTATCTGCCCGACAAGCTGTATTTCCGTTGGGGTGAAAGCGACGGCATCATCTCGCCGGAAATCCACGCCGACCGCAGCGCGACCTTGCGCGTCAAAGCACCGCACGCGCAGCGGGTGCTGCTCAACGCGACGACGATTCTCAATGCCCTGGGCAGCGCTGATAACAACATCGCCTTCCACGAGAAGGATGCGGACGGCGTGTGGTCGCTCACCCTGCCGCCGCTGCCGCCCGACATCTACGACTACAGCTTCCTCATCGACGGCGTCAACTTCACCGATCCCAACAACCCCGACGCGCAAACCGGCTTTATGGCCCCGCGCAGCCTGCTCATCATCCCGCACGAGACGGGTGACAATTACTTCGACGCGCGGGACGTGCCGCACGGGACGCTGCACCGCCACTATTACACCTCGCAGACGCTCGGCAACGTGCGCGATGTCTACGTTTACACCCCGCCGGATTACGAGAAAAACTCCAACGCGACCTATCCCGTGCTCTACCTGTTGCACGGCGCAGGCGACGTCGCCGGGAGTTGGGCGATGATGGGCCAGGCGCACTTGATGATGGACAACCTGCTCGCCGAGGGCAAAGCCGAGCCGATGATCATCGCCATGCCGTTCGGCCACGCGCTGCCGCGTTCCGTCCCGTGGGCCGAACGCTGGCAGAAGAACACGCCGTTCTTCGAGCAAGACCTGCTCACCGACGTGCTGCCGCTGGTCGAATCGACCTATCGCGTGCGGGCCGACCGGGAGCATCGCGCGATTGCCGGGCTTTCGATGGGCGGTGCGCAGACCGACCACATCGGCTTGGGACACCTCGACTTGTTCAGCCACATCGGTATCTTGAGCGCGGGCGCGCGCAACTTTGCCGAACGGCACGCCGATCTGCTGGCTGATCCCATTGGGACGAACGCCAAAATCAAGCTTTTCTTCCTGGGCTGCGGCACGCTGGACACGCTCGCGGCGGAAGGAACCGAAGAACTACACAGACTGCTCATCAGGAAAGGCATCGCGCACACCTACTGGAAGCTCGAAGGCGCAGCGCACACGTGGGTCGTCTGGCGGATGGCGCTCTATTACGAACTGTTGCCGAGGTTGTGGCGCAGTTGAGGCGGGCGGGACTCCACGACCTCACGCACGGCGACCTGGGCGGCAGCATTGCGCGACTCACCTGGCCCAATCTGGCGAGCCAACTGCTGTTTATGGCGCCGACACTGTACGATGCGGTGTGGCTCGGCCGGATCGGCGCGGGCGCGCAGGCCGCCGCCGGGCTGGCGATATCGGTGCGCATCACGATGATCAGCGTGTTGATGGGTCTGAGCGGCGCGAGCGGCGCGGTGGTCGCCCGCTACGTCGGCGCGAAGGATCAGCAGAACGCGAACCTGGCGACGCTGCAATCCGTCATCCTGATGCTGGTCTCCTCCAGCACACTCGGCGTCATCGGCGTGATCTTCGCCGAACCGCTGATGCGCCTGGGCGGGGCTGACGCCGAAACGCTCCCGCTGGCCGTGCGCTACGCGCGCATCCTCTTCGGTGGGTTGATTGCGATGGAGATGGTGCCCAGCGTCGGCGGCATGTTGAGCGGCATCGGTGCGCCGCAGGTGTGGCTGGAGATGACCGCCTGGGTGACGGGGGTAATGCTCATCGCCGAGCCGCTGCTGGTGACGTGGCTGGGGCTGGAAGGGGCGGTGCTGGCGTTGACCGGCGCGCACGCCGTGGCGATGGTCTGGGGATTGCGGCAACTCGTCGTGGGGCGCGCGCCCGTGCGCATTGATCTGCACGACCTGCGGCTGGATTTCCCGATGATGCAGCGCGTGCTGCGCATCGCCGCGCCGACGATCATCCAGCGGGGCACGCCCAACCTGGCGATGACGCTGTTGACGCGCTTCATCGCGGTGTATGGCGCGGCGGCGCTGGCGGCGTGGACGGTGGTGCAGCGCGTCTTCGGTTTCGCCCAGGTGCCAGGGATGGCGCTCTCGCGCGTCTCACCGGCAATCGTGGGGCAAAACCTCGGCGCACGGCAGCCAGAGCGGGCCGAGCGCGGCGTCAATCTGGTGATGTGGATCACGCTCATCGTCACCGGGATCGTTCTGGGCGCATTGGTGATCTTTGCGCCGCACGTTTTCGCCCTGTTCAGCGATGACGCCGAAGCGACAGCCATTGGCGTGCAAATGCTGCGGGTGCTATCGCTGGGATATCTGGCAAACACGCTTACCCTGGTGCTCAACGGCGCGCAGATCGGCGCGGGCGACACGGTCGCGCCGATGCTCATCAACATCGTCGCCCTGTGGGTGATTCAGATTCCGCTCGTGTTCCTCTTCTCGCAAGTGCTGCGCCTGGGCGTGACGAGCATCTGGGTCGCGTTGGTCATCGGCTGGTTGGCGCAACTCGGCCTGCTGATGTATCGGCAACGGCAAGGGGTATGGAAGCTGAAACAAGTATAGAAACACTCAACGGATTGAACGGAATTAAACGGATTTTTCCGTTGTCATCCGTTCAATCTGTTGAGATTCAATCAGTTCTTCTTCAGCACCTTGAGCGTTTCAGCCTCAGGGCGCTTTTTGTAATAGTCGTCCAGTGGATAACAGCCGGAGACGAGGCCCTTGCGCGGCGCGGTCGTGCAATCGCTGAAGGTGCGGCAGATGCGCGCGCGCTGCAATGGACGCCCGGCCAACACGTCAGCGGGCAGCTCCGGGTACGAGAGCACCATCCGCCCCAAGCCCACAAAGTCGGCCTGTCCCATGCGGATGACGTGTTGCCCCACGTTGGGCAACCATTCCTGCAAATACGAGTACCCCGACCCCACCACCGCCAGCTCTGGGCAATGCTGCTTGAGCTGCCGGGTCACATCCACCTGCCGCGCCACACCTGCGAGCGGGTCTTCCGGCGGCTGGTAGCCATCCG
>DAOLUH010000005.1:0-139877 GCA_035420085.1 Anaerolineae bacterium | reverse complement strand
TCCCCCGGTTGTGCATCACAGAAAGCGGCGTTTTGACGAACGCATCGAGCGTCAGCGCATAGGAAGGAATCCCCTGCACCGCGAGCATTTGCCCGATCCCAGGAACCGGTAAAAATTTCTCCGCCTCGAAGCCCCATTCGGCCAACGTCCCGGTGAACGGCCTGAGGATCGTCGAGAAGCTGATCGCTTCCACCGCCATTTGCCACTCGCGCAGAAACAGACTGTAAGCCAGCAAGCCGTGTTCCACCGGCGCGCGTCCGGTGTGAATGGTGCTCAAGACGCTGTTGGTGGTCGAAAGGAAGGTCGTCGTGAGCGGCCACAGGCGTCCTCGCGTCGCCAGCCGGTGAAAGATGAGATCGGGACGCCGGGCCATCACATCTTGCAGCGTCTCCCAGCCGAGCGCGTCAATCACCAGCAACACGACGCGCTGCACACCGTCGAGCAGGCCGTCAAGCAGATCGTTTCGCAGCGGCGGAAGCACGCCGGGCAACGTCGCACCCAACGCCTGCCCCACTGTCGCCGGGATGTTGCCCACCGACAGTCCCTCGTAGCGCGGCCAGACGAAATGTTCCGGCAGAGGCGGCGCGCCGTCGGGCCGGTACGTGCGTAGATCGTGTTCTAAAGTTGATGCGTTCATGAAGTCTCCTTGAAAGTCAAATCGTCGTTAGTCGAGTAGTCAATTCACTCGCTTCGCGGGGATCGCCAGATCCCCGCTGAACACGCGGATTGAAAACTCCTGGAAACTTGCCTATGGGACAGGCAATGTGTAACGGATGAGCGTCTGCTCGAACCCAAAGCGCGTTCCCGCGTGATCGTACCTGGCGGCCACAACGCCGATGCCGTTACAGAACTGGCGTATAACCCCGCCGCTGTTAAAGGCCTCACTGATTTCGTAGCAATCCGTGAAACGTCCGGCCGGCGTCTCGTAAGCCCCCGTCGCTACGGCAGTTCGCAGCCCATTCGCTTCACAATAAAGGACTTCGGGGTTATCGGGATTCGCTGGGTCGTTCATAGACGGACACCACTGTTTGCCATCGGCCAATGGAAAATCGTAGTCAAGCCGCGAGGCAACGGGATCGAAGGCCGTAACGTCCGGCGCTCGCCACTCCTCGAACACCAACGTGCCGCTGATCACGTACCAAAACTCACCGGCAGGCAGCGTGGTACCCGTCAACGGCGCCGGCGAGACCAGGCTCACATCCCGCTGCACCCGCACGAAACGATAAGGCGCGGCTGCTGTCGTTTCTACCACGGTTTCGGTCATGATATACGTCGCGGTCACAATCTGCGCCGGATTGGACTCCAGCGGCTCATACGGGACGTAGGTGTACACCCACGTCGTTCCCTGCGCAAGGGGGAATTCCGGCGGCAGTGTGACCTGCGCAGTTGGCGGAGCAGTTGGAGTGTCGCCAGCACAAGAGACGGCGACGAAACATAAGCCAGCAATCAAAACAGCCGTAAACAGATGCGACCAGCGTTTCATTGTCTGTGCCTCCTTATCGAATCAGCCCCTTGATCCCATACCCCGCCACGAGAAACATCCCAGTGACCACCGCCCACTCCTCAGCGACTTCCGTATCCACCGATTTAAGCGCGCGCCAGGCCAACGGCGCGGGAATCAGGCACAGCAAACACCACACAGGGATGCCGCCAACCGCTATACCGATCAACAACAGCCCATACGCCACCACGTAGCCGTAATTTCCAAGTCGCGCGCTCATCGGTAAACACTGTACCCACAGCGCCGCCGCAATGAGCGCGGGCCAGATTGCCACCCCGTCCAGCCGTTCGGCCTGCGTCCAATACACAATGATGACCAGCAGCGGGGCAAATATCCACGGCAGATAGGATCGTAGCCGCCGCAACCCTATCTGCGCCGCAACGCTAAGTGCAGCCTCGACAAGAAACGCGCCAACGGAGAACACACCCGTCGCCGCCCACGCCGCCGCCCCGCCCAGGCAGACGGCGAGCAAGGTTGCCAGCAGAATGGGTGGTTCGAGCTTGATTGATTGGATTTTCTGTAGCATCGTTTTCATCGGTTTGTTACTTGTGCGCGAATGCGCGGGGCTGAAGCTCTCACGCCAAAAGAGCAAAGCCCTGCGGGCTGATTGTAGCCCCGAAGGGGCTTCGCTCTTTTCGCCCGGCCTCTTCAGAGCCGGGCAACGGGGCTGAAGCCCTCGCGCCAAAAGAGCAAAGCCCTGTGGGCTAAATTCAGCCCCGAAGGGGCTTTGCTCTCTCGGCCCGGCCTCTTTAGAGCCGGGCCTCCAAAATCGGACGCATCGCCTGTGCGGCGCGGGCGCGGTGGCTGATGCGGTTTTTCTCATCTTGCGAAAGTTCCGCCATCGTACAGCCCCGTTCTGGCAGATAGAAGACGGGATCGTAGCCAAAACCTGCGTCCCCACGTGGCTCGAAGCCGATCACGCCTTCGCACACGCCCTCGGTGATGAATTCGCGCGCCGTCCCGGAATGGTCTGGCAGCACCAGCGCCGCGATGCAGCGGAAGCGCGCGCCCCGCTGCTCCAAAGGGACGCCATCAAGCGCCTTGAGCAATGCCCGGTAGCGCACCTCGTCTGTGCCCAGATGATAGCGCGCCGAACGCACGCCCGGCGCGCCTTCGAGCGCGTCCACTTCCAGGCCGGAATCGTCGGCCAGCGTGGGCAGCCCGGAAGCCGCCGCGAGCGCCCGCGCCTTGAGCAGCGCGTTCTCCGTGTACGTCTCGCCGGTCTCTTCGATGTCGTCGTGCAGGCCCAGATCATCGGGCAACAGCAACTCCACATCCAGCCCCTCCAACAACGCTCGCCACTCCCGGCGCTTTCCTTGATTATGTGTTGCTAACAATAATTGCATAGTTCCTCCGGGGATTAGGGATTGGTAATCGGTAATTGGGAAAATGGGTAAAGAGAAATGAGTAATGTGTAGCGTGGTTCAATCGCCCCAGTCTTTCATTCGCTGATTCTTTCATTCGCTGATTCTTCAATTCGCCCATTCGCCAACTTGCGTTCCAGACGGTCTTTGCGATGCCGAAGTTCGGACAGCAGTTGCGCCCGCTTGAAGCCTTTCGGGTGCCGCTCGGCGCGATTCAGGGCGGCGTCGGTGTCGGACAGCGCCGCGTGCAGGTCGCCGGCCGTCCATTCGTGGTACTTGGCGCGTTCCACCAGCGGTTCGACGGCCAGTGGTTGGCATTTTGCCCAATCATCCCACAGGGCAAACGCCCGATCCCACGCGCCACAACGCTTGTGACGCAGCGCCATCTCACACCAGAGTCGCGCCGCCGCATCCTCGGCCAGCGTTCCACTCTCCTGTACAAGCGCCCGTTCCCAGGCCGTAACCGCCTCTGCCTCGCGCCCGGCACGGTCAAAAACGCGCCCCACTCCCACCCATTCGCCCGGCGCAAGCGCCATCTGCTCCGGTGACGTGACCATGCGCGTCACGTGGACCAGCAGCGAAACCAGGCTCAGCACATCGATGCGGTTGTGGTAGAAGACCCGCACCATGTCGGCGGTATCGCCGGTGTCCAGGTATTGCCGGTAGAGCCAGGGGATCAACGCCGACTCAATGTCCGCCTCAGCCCGCTGCACGCGCAAAATTTCCGTCTCCAGCATCCCCAGCCGGCGGGATTCCAGGTGATCGCGCCAGAGCTGCCGCGCGACGGTGAGCAAATCCAGATGTGGCAGCGCCCGCCAGCGCGGAGTCATGCGGTTGAGGATGAAGCGCGATTCGAGCAGCGGGAGGTCGAAGCCGTTGCCGTTGAAACTGACGATGCCGGTCGCACTGTCCAGCACATCCTCGATGTAGTGCATCGCCGCCGTTTCTTCATCGGGGCTGCGAAGGAAAACAAGATGCAGGGTCAGGTGATCATCTTCCCACACGCCGATGCCGGTGAGGAAAACCAGCGTTCCTGCGCCCCCTGCCAACCCCGTCGTCTCCGTGTCGAGGAAGGCGGGATGCGCGCCCAGGCTCGGTACGCCCAAAAGCGCCAACCCCTCAGCGGGAAGGCGCTGCATTTCGCCGAGCGCGTAACGTCCGTGCGGATGAAACGCCGGATACACCCGCTTTTCCACCCACACCGGGCCGTGTGGGGTCAAAAGCTCGTCACCGGGCAACGCAGCACTCGACTGACGCGGTGGTTCGGCAGAAACCGGCTGGGGTGCGGGTTGCAGCGCCTTCAGCCCCTTGACCACCCCGAGACGCTGCAACTGTTGGCGAAATTTGTCGTCCATACGCAAACAGATTTCCTCAACGGATTGAACGGATTTTAACGGATTTCTCCTCCGTTCTATCCGTTGAATCCGTTGAGATTACGTTCCCACCGGGCAGCGTTCGATGCGGGCGCCGAGGGGGCGGAGCTTTTCTTCGATGCGCTCGTAGCCCCGGTCGATCTGGCGGATGTTGAAGATCGTGCTGGTGCCTTCCGCAGCGAGGGCGGCGATCAACATCGCCATGCCCGCGCGGATGTCGGGGCTTTCCATTTCGTCGCCGTGCAGGCGCGAGGGGCCATAGACCAGCGCGCGGTGCGGATCGCACAGGACGATGCGCGCGCCCATCGGGATGAGTTTGTCCACGAAGAATAGGCGGCTCTCGAACATCTTTTCGTGGAAGATGATCACACCGTCGGACTGCGTCGCCAGGACGAGCGCGATGCTCATCAGGTCCGCCGGGAACGCGGGCCACGGCGCATCGGCAATCGAGGGGATCGCACCGCCCATATCGGGGACGATCTTCAGCGATTGCGCGGCAGGCACGAAAAGGTCGTCGCCGCGAATCTCCACGGAGACGCCCAATCGCTCCAGGTGCATCAGCGTCATCCGCAGGTGGTGGGGGACGGCGTTGCGGATGAGCAATTCGCCGCGCGTCGCCGCTGCCAGCGCGATGTAGCTGCCCACTTCGATGTGATCGGAGGCCACGGCGAAATCTACGCCGTGCAGCCGCTCTACGCCGTCAATCACCAACGTGTTTGTGCCGATGCCGTTGATTTTCGCGCCCATCGCGTTGAGCATGGCGCACAAATCTTGCACGTGCGGTTCGGAAGCGACGTTGCGCAGGATCGTCGTCCCGTGGGCGAGGACAGCGGCCATCACCGCGTTCTCCGTCCCGGTGACGCTAGCCTCGTCAAGCAGAATGTCAGCCCCACTGAGGTGGTCAGCCTTCAGGATATAGTTCCCGTTCTGTACCACCACGTCCGCGCCGAGTTCCTGGAACGCCATGAAGTGCGTGTCCACGCGCCGCCGCCCGATCACGTCGCCGCCGGGCGCAGGAATGGAGAGGTCGCACAGCCGCCCCAGGAGCGGCCCGGCGATCAGGATCGAGCCACGAATGGCGCGGAACAACTCGCGGTCCATGTCGTTCGTCGGCGAGCAGACTTGCTGCGCCTGGATTTTCCAGGTGTTGGCGTCCAGGCGCTCGACGTCCGCGCCGAGGACTTGCAGCAGTTCGGCCATCACCTCCACATCGCGGATCGCGGGGAGGTTGCGCAGGATGACCGGCTCGTCGGTCAGCAACGTCGCCGCCAGTGTGGGCAGCGCGGCGTTTTTATTGCCGCTGGGAAAGATTTCGCCCTTGAGCGGTACGCCACCTTTAATCACAAAACAGTCGTTCATCGGTAGCTCCTTTTCGTGATTGGTAATCGGTAATTGGGGATTAGGGATTGGTAATCGGTAATCGCAACTCTTCACTCTTAACTCGCAACTCGTAATCGGGACTCAGTACAGCGAGATTTCCACACGGTCGCCAATCTGCAAGCCTAGCGCCTGCGCGCCGTGGGCGCGGTTGACGGCGAGTTCGAGCAGACCTTCGCTGCCAACGAGGGCCAGCGGTTCGCCCGCTGCGACTTCGCCGTAGGTGCGGCGGACGGGGCCGAGATCGCGCCCGGCAGCGCTGACGCGGACGCGCCCAGCGTTGATGATGCCCCTCGGCACGTCGCCGAACGCCGGATCGAAGGAGAGCAGCGCGCCATCCCACACCAGCCGCCCGATGCTGGTGATGACGTTGCCAAAATGGTCAATGTAGATGACCTCGCCGGCAATGGCAGACTCGGTCACAGTGAGGACCGGCGCGGGCAGGCGCACCGGATCGGTCACTTCCGGGCCGAATTCGTCCAGCGGAACGCCGCGCGCGAGATAGGCCGCCGCCGGAGAGAAAATGTCGCGCCCGTGGAAGGTGCTGCTGACCGCCACGTTGCGGTAGGCGGGATTCGCCAGTTCGACGATGCGCGTGGGCGGGGCAGCCTCCCACACGTAGGAGAAGACGCCGTTATCCGGCCCAACGAGCGTCCCCCACGGCGTCCGCGCCGCGATAGGCCGCCGCGCCGTCCCCACGCCCGGATCCACCACGACGATGTGGATGCTCTCCGGCGGGAAGTACGGCAGCGCCGTCCACAGCACGTAGGCCGCGCTGCGCACATCCTGCGGCGGAATCTCCTGCGTGATGTCAATGCAGGGCGCGCCCGGCGCAATCCCTGCGATCACGCCCTTCATCGTCCCCACGTAGCCGTCGCGCGTGCCAAAATCGGTTGTGATTGTGATAAGCATTGGTTGTCGTTACCTCGTAAAACGTAAAACGTGATGCGCAATCCATGACGTATGAACGGCGTTTTTCAATTCACCCACTCTCTCCCTCACCCTCTCTCTACCTCTGCTTCTGCCCGCTGCATCAATGCCCGCATGTAGCCAATGGCGTAGGCGGGACCAGCGCCTTTGGCGTAGTCGCCGGCGAATTGCGGCGTGTGATCGAGCGTGACGGTGTTGGTGTAGCCGATATCGTAAAAGAGTTTCATAATCTGGTACATATCCATATAGCCGTTGTCCAGGAATGTTTCGAGGAAATGCGGCAAGGGGCTGCTGACGTTGCGAAAGTGAACGAGCAGGATGCGATTGTCCGCGTGGAATGCGCGGATACCCTCCAACACGTCGCCGAATGCCGGGCCGCCTTCAAGCCAGCAGCCGGTGCAGAACTCCATCCCCAACGCGGGACTATCCGCAACGGCAAAGGCGCGCTGGTACGTCTCGAAGCTGTGGATCAGGCAGGGGATGCCGCCGAGTTTGCCGGTCGCGGGTGGGTCATTGGGATGCAACGCCATCCGCA
Organism: Anaerolineae bacterium; assembly: GCA_035420085.1. Taxonomy (GTDB): domain Bacteria; phylum Chloroflexota; class Anaerolineae; order B4-G1; family SLSP01; genus DSWT01. Next base: position 132,797 of record DAOLUH010000005.1, on the reverse strand, counting down.
CACCGGCGGCTTCCGCCACAGGCATCATCTTCTCCATAAAGTAGGCGAAGTTGTCCCAGAGTTCGTCCTCGCTGTACTCGCGCCTATGGGTGAAGGGACGGCGATACATTTCATCCAAATCCACGCGGCGAGTGGGCGCGCCGCGAATCTCGCCCGGCGCGGAACTCCACACCTGCGTCGGCTCCCAGGTGAAGGTGGTGATGTGAATCCCCGCCGCGCCCAGGTTGTGGACAAATTCCTGGAACTGCGCGATCACGTCATCGCGGCCCGGCAGCGCCAGGTGGATTTTGTCGGACTTGGCGATGTCGTAGCTGCCGACGTTCCACAGAAGCAACCCAGCATCCTCCACACGGCGGCGCAAATCGGTGAGATACGCCACTCCGCGCTGCTCCGGCCTGACCCAGGTGTAGACGCACTCGACGCCCAACTGCCGGGCAAACAACAACTCGTCCGGCGTGGAATCGTTGCTGATACTCAACGAAAGTTTCGGTCTCAACACAAAGTTACTCCTTCTCTCGTTGGAACGTTCGAACGTTCCAACGTTATTTTAGCCAAGACATATCCACGTCGCCTGCGCTTCGGCGCGCAGACCGTGCTCCACCCACGGATCAATGACGATCAAATCGCCAGCTTCGACGGGATGCTCGACGCCGTCCAGCGTCACCAGCGCCGCGCCTGCGATGATGAACCACAGTTCCGGGACTTCGTGCTTGTGCGGCGTGAAGGGGTTTTCCGGCGTGGTCACGCGCGTGACGAAGTGGTGAACAACAATTTCGCGGTCGCCGAGTTCGTAAGGGCGACGGCCCTTGACCATAGGTATAGCATCGGCTTTGAGGATCATCCTGGACCTCTACAACAGCGCAACACAGCCTTTTCTCTGCATCCGTCTCGGCGCGTCATACCTGCATATACTAACACAAATTTCGACGCCTCCAAGTGACCTCACCCACAGCAAGGATGACCAAAGTTTGCCGCAATTTGACAAAACCCCTCTCTGCACCCATAATCAAGACCTGACGCATATTCTCGTAAAACGTAAAGCGTAAACGTAAGTAGCTTCTTACGTTTCACGTTTTACGTTTTACGCAATTTCCTGGAGGACTCATGAACATTCTTGTAACAGGCGGCATCGGCCACGTCGGGCGACCGGCGGTGGCGCGCTTATTGGCACACGGCCATCACGTGCGCATCCTCGACCGCATGGCTGAGGGCGACATCGCGGCGGAAGCAGCCGCAGAGGTGCGCGGCGCGGAGTATCGGCAGGTTGACATTACCGATTACGCGGCGCTGCGCCCGCATTTCGAGGGGATGGAGGCGGTGGTGCATCTGGCTGCTATCCCCGATCCCATCCCCGGCAAGGATGCGGAGATTTTTAGCATCAACTGCGGCGGATCGTTCAACGTGTTTCAGGCCGCGGCGGAAAATGGCATCAAGCGCGTCGTCTGCGCCAGCTCGATCAACGCGCTCGGCAATGGCTTCGGCATCCGCGAGATCGAGATTCACTACTTTCCCATTGACGAAGCCCATCCCGGTTCAACGAGCGATGTGTACTCGTTCTCCAAGCAGATTTTGGAGGAGATCGCGGCCTATTTCTGGCGGCGCGAGGGGATTTCCAGCGCGTGCTTGCGCTTTCCGTGGGTTTATGCGCACACGTGGTTTGAATCCGAACGTATCGGTGAGTTCCGCGGCTATTTCCAGGCCGCCTACGATGGCCTGATGGCTCTGCCCGAAGCCGAACGCGCGGCGCAGATGCAACAGACGCTGGCGAAACTCCACGAGCTGCGCGCGCACCACGAGGCAATGGATGTTGAAGAAGAAATGATGACGACGATGCGCAATATGCCCGGCGCCATCCTCACCTTCGGGCGCAACGACTTTTGGGCGATGCTCGACGCACGGGACGCCGCGCAAGCCATCGAGAAAGCGGTAATGGCCGAGTACACAGGCAGCCATCCGCTGTGGATTGTGGGCAGCCATAACTCCACCGGGCTGCCCACACGCGGGCTGGCCGCGCTGATGTATCCCGATGTGCAAACGTGGACACGACCGGTCGAGGGCAGCGAATCGCTGATCAGCATCAACAAGGCCCGTGCCCTCATCGGCTTCGAACCGGAGTATTCCATCAATCCTGAGGCTGCGGCGTAAGAGAGGAACGCTCATGGAACTGAGGGCTGCGCGTGAAGAAGATGCCGAAGCATTGGCTCAGCTCATATCGGATTTTACTGGCCTGACGACAACCCCGGCGCAAATGCAGCGACGGTTGGTCCGCAGTCGAGGTATTGAGCATCCCATTGTGGCCGAACTTGACGGAAAAGTCGTCGGGTTCGCCAGTCTCAGGCTCCTGTATTATCTTGGTGAGGATGCTCCTTATGCGGAGATTTCTGAACTTTTCGTCTCGGAGCGCTACCGCCGTCAGGGTGTAGGCCAGGCGTTAATGGTTGAGTTGGAGGCGCAGGCCCGTGCGGCGGGCGCCAGCAGTGTAAGCGTGCTCACCGCCGCCGACAATGAGGCCGCGGGAGAGCTTTATCGAGCGATGGGTTTTCAGGAATTTTCGATAGCTCTGCAGAAGTGGCTCACAGAAGACCGTCCTTATCGTGAGAGCTGAGCGCGCAAGGCAGAGGTCTGGCGCATAAACAGGCGCAATGCTTCGGACAAGGAGTATAGAGGCGGTGTTGCCACTGGATACGCTTGGACGTTGGTTGATCGTGATCGGCTTGGGCATCGTCGCCCTGGGCGTGCTCTTGTTCCTGCTGGGCAAACTGCCGTTTATGCAGTGGTTGGGCAAGCTGCCCGGCGACATCCGCTATCGCAGCCCAGACGGCAGCCTGTCGTGCTTTGTGCCCATCGTCAGCTCGATTTTGCTCAGCATTTTGTTGACGATCATCCTTAACCTTGTCCTGCGGTTAATCAATCGCCGCTGAGTTGTAGCGCGAGTTAACAACTCGCGCCTTCCAAGGTGCGAAAATGGATTTTGAGTTTGTCGCCGTGATCGATTGCCCGCTTGCCGATGTGTTCGCATTGTTCAGGGACGTGGATCAGTACAACGAGCACGAGGGTTCGCCGGTCCCTGTCCTGGACAAGATCACGGAAGGCCCGGTCAGAGTCGGGACGCGCTACCGCGAGGTGGTGCAGATGATGCCCTTTGTCACGATGACGATCCTTTCGGAGATCACGGAGTACGAATCGGAGCGCCGTCTGGCCTCACGGTGGTGGAGCAATGTGATGGAAGGCCGTCTCGCGTATACGTTCGAGCTGGTGGATGGCGGTGTCCGTGTGATCCAGAGGATGAGCTTGAACCCGAAGGGCGTCCTGCGCGTATTCTCGCCGTTGATCAAGGTGATGTTCTCCCGTGCCGGAGAGCATCGACTGGCGTGGATCAAGGCTTTTTTGGAGGCGCGCGCGTCCACGCCTCAAGTTACAACAGAAAGAGTACCATGAGCGTCATCAGACTGAACAACGTCTCCAAATCCTACGACGGCGCGCCCGTGCTGCGCGAGGTCTTCTTCCGCCTGAGCGAGGGCGAGCGCGTGGGCCTCATCGGCAAGAACGGCGCGGGGAAGACGACGCTGCTCAAGCTCATCCTGGGCCAGGAATCGCCATCGGAAGGCGCGGTTGAAGTTGACGACGGGACCAAAATCGGCTACTTCTCGCAGTTCTCCGAACTGAACGGCGAACAGACGATCACCGAAGTGCTGGATGCGCTGTTCGCCGAAGTCCACACCCTCGAAGCGATGCTGGCGGAGGTGGATGCCGCGCTGGCGACGCAACCATCGGCGGCAGAAATGGATCGCCTGCTGCTCCGGCAGGCCAACCTATTGGAAGAGATGGAACGCCGGGAAGGATGGGATTACCACTACAAGATTGACACCGTCCTCACCCGCCTGGGTTTCAGCGACGCGCACCGCACGTGCCCCATTGACCAGCTCTCCGGTGGGTGGCGCAACCGTGCGGCGCTGGCGAAGATTCTCCTCGAAGCGCCCGACGTGCTGCTGATGGACGAGCCAACGAACTTCCTGGACATGGAAGGGCTGGCGTGGCTGGAAGAGTGGTTCCGCACCTTCCGCGGCGCACTCATCGTCGTCTCGCACGACCGGCAATTCCTGGATCGCGTGGTCAACTGCATCATCGAGATCGAGAACTACCATTTCCAGGAGTACCGTGGCAACTACACACAGTACATCCGCGAAAAGCCGCTGCGCCTCAAGACGCTGACGCGACAATTCGAGTACGAGGAAGAATTGCTGGCGCTGGAAGCCGAGGCCATCTCTGACCGCGAGGAAGCCGCCCGCAACCCCAGCCGCGCGCTCAAACGGCGGCTGGCGAACATCAAGAAGCAGACGCAACCACGCGCGGTGGATACGATCATCACCAACATCTACGACCGGCTGTATGTCGCCAACGACCTGTGCCACGTGGAATCCGCCAGCAAAACCTACGGCGGTCAGCGGCTCTTCCACGATCTGACGTTCGACATTCACCGCGAGGATCGCATCGCGGTGGTGGGGCCGAATGGCTGCGGCAAGACGACGCTGTTGCGCGCCCTCACGGAGGCTGTAAAACTCGACGCCGGGCGGGTCGCGTGGAGCAAGGGCGCGGCTTTCGTATACTACAACCAGGTCTTCGACGAGTTGGACCTCAACGACACAGTGACGCACGCCGTCAACGTGACCGGCCTGGCCTATCTTGCGCCGCGCAAGCAGGTGAACCGCTTCCTGGCGCTGATGCAGTTCTCGGAGATGGACCTGACGCAGCGCATCGGCGCGCTCTCCGGCGGACAGCGGGCGCGGGTGGCGCTGGCGAAAAGCCTGCTCTCCGGCGCGTCGGCCATCATCCTGGACGAGCCGACGAATCACCTGGACATCACAAGCGCGCAGGTGATGGAACGCGCCCTGCTGCACTTTCCGGGCGCGGTCGTCGTCGTCAGCCACGACCGCTTTTTCATTGACAAAGTCGCCACCCGCCTGCTCGTTTTTGAGGGCGCGGGCGTTGTCCGCGAGGTCAACGGCAACTGGACGATGTGGCAATCTAAAACCGATTTGTGATTTGTTGATTTGCAGATTTTACGATTTTCAGGAGGTTGAAAATGAACGCACAAGAGTTGGTCAAGAAATTACATTGGCTCGGCCACGACAGCTTTCGGCTGGACGGGCCGCCGGTCATCTACTTCGATCCGTGGCAATTGAAAAGCGAGTTGCCCGCCGCCGATCTGGTGCTGGTGAGCCACCATCACCACGACCACTGCTCGCCGGCAGACATCAAGAAGATCAGCGGGCCGCAGACGGTGGTGGTCGCCAGCCACCTGGCGGCGAAAGAGCTGCCCGACGCGAAGGTGATGCGTCCCGGCGACAAGCTCTCCATCGCCGGCGTGGAGATTGAAGCCGTGCCTGCGTACAACGTCAACAAGTTCCGCGCGCCGGGCAAGCCGTTCCATCCCCAAGACGAACAACACGTCGGCTACATCGTCACCGTGGAGGGCGTGCGTGTCTACTTCGCCGGGGATACCGATCACATCCCGGAGATGGCGGGCTTCCGCTGTGACGTGGCTTTGTTGCCGGTGAGCGGCACGTATGTGATGACGGTGGAAGAGGCCGTCGCTGCCGCACGCGACATCCAGGCGGAGATCACCCTGCCGATGCACTATGGCGCGGGGATCGGCACCGCTGACGATGGGGAGCGGTTTGCGGAGCTGTTGCGGCCCTGAATCTGCTTCAGCCACATCCATTTGACGCGCTTCAGAAAATAGCAAATTTTCCCAATTCCTGGTATACTACAGGTAGTAGCGGCGCGCCATCACAGCGCGGAAATAGACGTGGCATTGGCGGGATGCGCTGAGTAGCTTGACAATGTTAAATTCACCGCAGAGGCGCGGAGAACGCTAAGATTTTTATCGTATTTCCTTTGCGCCCTCGGCGTCTCTGCGGTGAAAAAGTGAATTTAACATTGTCGAGGACGGTATATAGTGTTCTGTGTACGAAGGAGGTAACGGATGGTCAAGGTTCTTTATGTTGAGGATGAACCCTTGCAGCGGGAGTTGGTCAACCAATTGCTTCAGTTGGCGGGTATCGAGATTCAATTGGCCGAAAATGGTCTGGAAGGCGTTCAGAAGGCGCGCGAATGGGAGCCGGACGTTATTCTGATGGACATTCGTATGCCGGGGCTGAACGGTTTCGAGACCATCGAACAGATCCAACAGATCCCCTCCATCGCCAAAACGCCAGTGGTAGTGCTCTCGGCCTGGGCAACGGCGCAGCACACGGCGCGCGCCAAGGCGCTGGGCGTCAAGTGGTACATCACCAAACCATTTAACCTGGATGACCTGGTCAACACCGTGATGGATGCGTATGCATCCCGAGGCTGATCAAGCGGCAAAATTGCATCGTTTGCTCGCCGCACCGAGTCATCCCTGGAAATGTGAATGCATATTCCGGTGAGGATTCTATTCCTTGAATGACTCGACAGCCGCCATGAAGGACGAGGATAAAACCAAAGCGCAGCTTATCCAGGAGTTGGCCCTGTTGCGCGAGCAAGTGGTAGCGCTATCCGCAACGCAGGCAGCATTAGCCAGGCGTGAAGCGCAACTTGCCCTCATCTTCGAAAATGCCTATGATGGCATCAGCATTCATCAAGAGTTTCCAGGCCAGGCAGAACGCCGGCTGATCGAATGTAACGAACGTTATGCCGAAATGGCTGGCAGAAGCAAAGAGGAACTATTAGCCATCGGCAATACTATGCGCGTCCAAAGAGAGGTCGAACCAGGCGTTGATTCCAGGGTGTTTCTTACATCGGCGCATGGCGACAAGGTATACCGCGGCACCTTCTCATGGATACGCCCGGATGGCAAAGAAAACGTTATCGAGTACACCGCCGGTCAGGTGATCGTCAACGGGCAGATCATAAGCATCGGCTGCGACCGCGACATCACCGAGCGCCTCCAAAAACAAAAAGCTCTCCAAATGTACTCCGAACAACTCGAGACGATGGTCGCCGAACGCACTGCGGCGTTGCATACTCAATACCAGCAGTTGAACGCAGTCTTCAGCAGCACCACTGACGGTTTCGTCGTCACCGACGACGAAGGGCGCATCATCCAGGCCAATCCTAGCGCCCAGTCCTGGCTGACGCAAACACTCTACCCCCAAGACGCGCAAAAGCTAACAGCCGCTCTGCAAAACCTGGCGCGGCAGACCATCGCCCTCAACGACAGCGTGACAACACCGTCGGTCGCGCTCGAACTGCCAGGCATTGACCTGGAATTACGCGCCGCGCCGGTACAGAACGAAGATACGGCGCACCCCTCAATGGCCGTCATCAACATCCACGACATCAGTCACCTCAAAACCATAGAACGGATGAAAACAACGTTCATCACCAACGTATCGCACGAGCTACGCACTCCCATCACCACCATCAAACTCTGCGCGCATCTCATCAAACAATACCCGGATCAACTTGAGAAATACCTGCCCTTGCTGGATGAAGCGGTGGAACAACAAACGCAACTGATTCAGGATATTGTCATCCTGACGCGACTGGATGCCGGGCGGATCAACCTGCAACAACACGCGGTGCACATCAATGAGTTGGTGCAGGCCAGCATTGACAATTGCCAGACGCACGCGCAAGAACGCGGCGTGACGATCAGGCACGCGCCCCTGGAAGCTGAAATCATCCTCGCCGCCGATCCCAACTCCATGAACCAGATGCTCACCCGCCTGTTGGAGAATGCGATAGCGTATACGCCCACCGGTGGAACAGTCGCCATCACGGTCCAACACCGTGACATTGATGCGCGCGCCGGAATCGCAATAAGCGTCACCGACACGGGGCCAGTCATCCCGGCTGCGGAATTGCCACACATCTTTGACCGTTTCTTTTGCGGTGATGAATCACAAAAGGAACCGGCAAAGGGAACCGGCCTGGGATTGCCCATCGCTAAAGCCATCGCCGAGTTACACGGGGGACAGGTTACTGTGGAAAGTACGCCAGCCAGTGGGACAACTTTCACTGTCTGGCTGCCACTTTTCAGTCTGTGATAAAATAACGCCACTGCACATAACACAACAATCCGAGGAGCATACAACGTCATGAGCAAACAGAAGGAGAAATGGCAGACACCGCAGGTGGTCTTCCAACCTCAAGTTCACGCTGGCATCAAAGCGGGCATTAACTGCCTCGTCAATGCCATTGGGCCGACGCTCGGCCCCTACCCCAGAGTCGTTCTGTACGACACCACCATAGGCAAAACCGGACGACTGCCGGAAATTCTGGATGACGGCGGCACGATTGCCCGGCGCATCATCGGTATCGCCGACCGCGACGCCGATGTAGGTGCGATGTTGGTGCGGCATATGCTATGGAAGCAGCATGAGGAAGTGGGGGACGGCACCGCCACAACTGCCGTGCTGTTCCAGGCCATCTACAATGAAGGCATACGCTATATCGCCGCGGGCGGCAATCCGATGCAACTGCGCGGTTATCTGGAACAGGGGATGCGCGTCATTCTCAACGAGCTGACCACGATGACCACGCACCTCCAGGGCAAAGAACAGTTGGCGCTTTTGGCTGAATCAATCTGTTATGATCCAGAGATGGCACGGTTGTTGGGTGAAATCTTCGACATCATCGGTGAATACGGGCGGCTCGAAATCCGCAGCAGCCAGAGCCGCGAGAGTGAACGCGAGTACGTCGAAGGGATGTACTGGGATGGTGGCGTCCTTTCCCGCAGTATGATCGTCAACACGCCAGGGATGCGCGCGGAATTGGAAAACCCGGCGCTGCTGCTCACCGACTTCGACATTCAGGATCCCCGCGATTTAGTCCCCGTGCTGGCTATCGTCATCGGCCAGAACATTGCCGGGCTGGTGATCGTGGCGCGCAAGCTCTCCGATGCCGTGATGGGTCTCATCACATTGAACCAACAACAGCAGCGGATCAAAGCGCAAATCATCGCCGTCCAAACGCCCGGCGTAGGGTTGGATGCCCAACAAAACAATCTGACGGATTTGGCGATACTAACCGGCGCCCGCATCTTCACCCAGGCAGCCGGGGATAAACTCAGCAGCATCAAGCCTAACGACCTGGGGCAAGCGCGCCGGATATGGGCGACCAAGGATCACGTCGGCCTCATCGGCGGCAAGGGCGACCCGCGCGCCCTGCGCCAACACATTGCCGGGCTGCGCAACGCCTTCGCCCAAGCCGCCCCGGCCGACCGCGAGGCGCTGCGTAAACGCATCGGCGTCCTGCTGGGCGGTTCGGCGACGTTGTGGGTCGGCGGTATCACCGAGACCGAGCTGAATTTCAAGAAAGAACTTGCACAGCGCACGGCTGAGGCGCTGCGTGGCGTCATCCGCGAAGGCGTCGTCCCCGGCGGCGGCGTGGCGCTGCTCAACTGCCGGTCGGCGCTCCAGGCGTGCCTGGCGCAGGCGGAAGCATCCGAAGAACGCGCCGCCTATCACATCCTCCTGCAGGCCATCGAGGCTCCCACCCGCACCATCCTGCACAACGCCGGCGTGGAGGCCGGCGCCGTCTTCGCCGACATCATCGCGGCCGGCCACGGTCACGGGTTCGACGTGCGCAGCGGGCGCATCGTCAACATGGCTGAAGCTGGCATTTTCGACGCGGCCTCCGTGACCCGCGCCAGCGTCAACAATGCGATCAGGACGGCTGCTATGGCGCTCACCACCGATGTCGTCGTCCATCGCAGCAATCCACCACAATCCACATTAACGGAGTAGAGGAAACTATGTCCGACCCCATATCCAACGATCTCGTATATGCAATCACCTGCGCCCCGGATCACGAACTGTGTTTTGCCGCGCGCGCTGCCGGGCTTTTCCGCTCGACGGACGGCGGGCGCACCTGGCAACCGGCCTACGCCTCATTGGCTTTGGAAGGGCCGCTGCCCACCACCTCCGTGGTCGTCTCGCCGGATTTCGCACGCGACCGCAACGTGATTGCGGGGGTCAGCGGCGGCGTGGTGTACTCCACCGATGGCGGCGAGACGTGGCAGGCAGCAACGCTGGCCTCGCCGCCGCCGACCGTTTCCACGCTGGTCATCTCGCCGAACTTCGTCGAGGATGGCATCGTCTTAGCCGGGACGATGGAGGATGGCGTTTTCCGCTCCGCGAGTCGCGGCAGCCATTGGTCGGCCTGGAACTTCGGGCTGCTTGATCTGAACGTCCTGTGTCTGGCGATCTCGCCGGATTTTGCCCACGACGAGACGCTCTTTGCCGGTGTGGATACCGGCATCTTCCGCAGCGCCAGCGGCGGGCGCGCCTGGCGCGAAGTCGAGCTGCCGTTCGGCTTCGACCCGGTGCTCAGCCTGAAACTATCGCCGGACTACGCGCGCGATGGGACGCTCTTCGCCGGGACGGAGTCGCACGGTTTTTGGCGCTCCACCGACCGGGGCGCCAGTTGGACGCGCCTGGGCGCGGACGTCATCACCGGCCCCATCAACGCCATTACACTTGCGCCGGATTTCGCCACATCGGCTGGTGTGATGGTGATGGCGGGAAACACGCTTTACTTTTCGCGCGATGGCGGGCAGACGTGGGATGCGAATCCCATCACGATAGAAGGAATGACAGCCGTCGCTGCGGCGCAGGATTTCACTGCGCCGTTGCTCGTCGGCCTGGAGAATGGCGCGGTCATTCACGTTCCACTGCCGCAGTAACCACAAGGATAAAAAGTGCTGCAATACACCGCCTATTTGATTCTAGCGCCATTGGCCGCCATCGTTTCGGTCGGCGTGCTGCTGTATGCGTGGCGCTACAAAGTCTCGCAAGAGATGCCCGCCCTCAGATGGTTGATGTTTACCATCGTAGGCTGGCTGACGTGCAACATTCTCGATCTCGCCACCCCCACAGAAGCGGGGACAATCCTGTGGGCGAAAATGGGGTACCTGTTTGTCACCAGCACCGCGCTCACCTGGCTAAGATTCGCCCTGCGCTACACAGACCAGCACAAATGGCTGAAAGCCGCGCGTTTTGCGTGGTTTTGCATCATCCCGTTGATCAGCATCATCATCGTATTCACCAACGAAATGCACGGCCTGATGTGGAAAACGTACACCTTCCTTCCCGTGGGCAGCGCGCTCGCCATCCATATTACACGCCACGGGTTCTGGTTTTACGTCAATGTCTTTAACGAATACCTCCTGGTGCTGATCGGCGCAATCTTGATTATCCGGCAGTCCTTCCAGTCCTTCAACCTGTATCGTCAGCAAACAATCTGGCTGGTGATCGGCGCCTTGATGCCTATTGTCGGCAACATGATTTACGTTTTCAAGCTTATCCCCGGCCTGCAACAAGACTACACGTCGGTTATGTTTGCGCTGGGCGGCATCGCGTTCTCGATTGGGATGTCCCGCCACCACCTGTTCGATTTGCAACCCGTCGCCCGCGATGCCGTGATTGACAATATGCAGGATGCGATGTTCGCACTGGATATTCAGAATCGTCTTGTGGACCTGAATCCAGCGGCGCTGGCTATCCTCGGCGTGGAGGCTAACGCGGTGCTTGGACAACCTGCTGAGCAAGTATTCGGCCGCTGGCCGGATTTGGTCGCGCAATTTCAAGACACGTCGGAGATACAAACGGATATCACGGCAGAATACGGGCAGCAAAAGCGGCATTTCGATATGCGCATCTGGCCCCTGCGCAACCGCCGCCAGCGCACGACCGGGCGCTTGATCGTCGTGCGCGACATCACCGAACGCAAAGCCACCGAAGTCGCGCTGCGCGAGCGCAGCGCCGAATTAGAGATTCTGAATGAACAATTAGACGCCTTCGCCCACACTGTCGCCCACGACATCAAGGATCCCCTGGGGGGCGTGGTCGCGCTTACTTCGCTGCTCAGCGAATACTACCAAGACCTGGCGCCTGGCGCCATTCAAGAATACCTGGACGCCATCACCCAGAACGCGACACGTCTGGCTGGCATTGTGGATGCGTTGCTGTTGCTGGCCAGTGTGCGCCAGGTCGAATCCGTCAATACTGAGCCGCTCGACATGGCGGTCATCATCGCCAATGTGCAAAAACGCCTCGCGATTTTAGTGAACGAACATCGTGCAGTGATTGTTACACCAGCGTCATGGCCTGAGATTCGCAGCTATGGTCCGTGGATCGAAGAAGTGTGGGCCAACTATATCAGCAACGCGATCAAATACGGCGGACGGCCAACCGAAGGCATCCCACCCCGCGTGGAACTGGGATTCTCGATGCTGGATACTGGAAACTCGATGCTGGATACTGGAAACTCGATGCTGGATACCGGAAACTCAATACGACATCCAGCTCCCAGCTTCCAGCTTCCAGCATCCGCTTTTGGGTACGCGATAATGGTATCGGAATCCCTGTCGCGCAGCAGGCGCAATTGTTCACCAAATTCACCCGCCTGCGCGACACGGAACCGGGCCACGGCCTGGGACTCTCCATCGCGCGCAACATCGTCGAAAAACTCGGCGGCGCGGTGGGCGTCGAGAGTGAAGTCGGGCAAGGAAGCACGTTCTGGTTCACTCTGCCCGCTTTGTGAGATGTACGTCGAGTGGTATGGCGATGCAGAGATTGATCCCGAAGCCTTCGATCTGGACGCCATCAACGTGAGGCTGCGCCATCTGAAATAGCCTTGTATGGAACACAAGATTGATGCACTCTTGAGCGAGCGGCTTGTGCGGCTGCACACCTTTCTTTCCCGCCAGGGCTTCTATCCCGTGGCGCTCTCCTCGCTGCTTTGCGCCGGACTCTACCTCACGCGTGTCGTCATCGGGCGCACGTGGGACTTCTACTCGATGCTGTGGAATTTGTTCCTGGCGTGGATTCCCTACCTGGGCAGCATTTGGGCGATGCACCTGCACGAAAAGCACCCGCGCCGTTGGTGGACGCTGCTGATCCCCTTCGCCATCGCGCTGGCTTTCTTCCCCAACGCGCCGTATATTGTCACGGATTTGCTCCATCTCCAGGCGCGCTCTCGCATCCCACTCTGGTTCGATACCGGTATGTTAGCGACGTTCGCCTGGACCGGCGTCATTCTGGGCATCTATGCGCTCAAGTTGATGCAGGACATCGTCAAAACATGGGTGGGGACGATGTTGAGTTGGGGTTTCGTGCTGGCGGTATTGGTCATGAGCGGGATGGGCATCTACCTGGGGCGTTTCCTGCGCTGGAACAGTTGGGATTTGCTCATCCAGCCGAAGGCAATTCTGTACGACGTGGCGATTCGTCTCCGCCATCCCTTCGGGCATTTGAGCACCTACGGCGTGACGTTGATGTTCGCGGCGTTGATGTTCGTGTGCTATCTCACGCTCACGGCGGGGCCAAAGTCCAAACCACGCGAATAAAACGGGCAATCAAAAGCGGGGAAGTGGGCGGTATAGGACTCGAACCTACGGCCTCCTCCGTGTAAGGGAGGCGCTCTAACCGACTGAGCTAACCGCCCGCAACTGCGACATCATAACAGGTTTTAGCCTCTAGTCAAACGTGAAACGTAAAGCGTAAAACGTTGCGAAAGCTGAAGGTTGATCGCTAACCGCTGAACGCTGATAGCATCTGCTCCAACGGCGCTTTGACTTTCTCCGGCTGTACGTCTTCAACGGCAAAGTTATCGCAGCCATTAAACGCCGCGAACGCGCGCAACTTCTCCACCAACGCGAGCAACACGGCGTCATACTCGGCGAAACCCGGCTCAAACAACAGCCGCTTGATGACGAACGTCTTGGGTTTGCGGTCGGCCTTGCTATCGAGCCGCGCCACAAAACGGTCGCCCCACAGAATGGGGAGAACGAAGTAACCGTACTTGCGTTTGGCTTCGGGGACGTAGCACTCAATCGTATACTCGAAGCCATCAAAGAACGCCTTGAGCCAGCGGCGGTCAATGATGAGGTTGTCGAAGGGTGAGAGGATATGCAGGTGCGGTTCGCCGTTGGGCGACTGCGTCACAGCCTCGAATACGTCACTCAGCGCGTAGCACGGTTCGCCGTTCAGCCCTTCGACCTCGAACGCTGTCACTTCGCCCGTCTCCACCATCGCTTGTAGCGCAGCGGGATCAGCTTTGCGGCGCGACCACTGGACTTCGCTTTGGCGCAGCACGCCGCCAGTATTGAGCGCGAACCGCACGATGAACCGCTGGAGTTCCTCGTCTGTGGGCGGCGTCGTATCCACGTCCGGTGGCAATACGCGCTCGGTCAAATCGAAGATACGTTGGAAGTTGTGCCGCTTTGTCACCATCAGCTCGCCCATCGAAGCGAGGATTTCCAGGGCTTGCTTGGCCGGCTTCCAATCCCACCATCCATTGGTGGTGTTTTGGGGATGCTCGAAATCCGACGCGCCGAGCGGCCCTTCGGCGCGGATGCGCTCTTTGACGTGGGCGATCACGTCTGCATACTCGATCAACCACTCGCGTTGCCGTCCCCACAGCGCGTAGTATCCCATGCGCGGCGCGTAAAAACGATAATCGCGCATCGGGATATAGGCCATCGCGTGCGTCCACCATTCGAAGACACGCCGGTCTTTGGCGAGCAAATCATCCAACATTTCCGGCGCATACTGCGGAAACCGCGTCCAAAGCGTGTGATGGTGCGCTCGTTGGATGATGTGAATCGTATCAATCTGCACATAGCCCAGACGCTCGATGATTTGCGCCGCGCCTTCCTTGCCCGGCGGCAATATCCACCCACCGTCAAGGCCGTGGGCGCGCAAGGCCAGTTGCCGGGCTGTGGCAAGCGAGATTTTCATGATCAGCCTCCGTGAATGGGGATGACGCCCATTATACCGCAAATCCTGAAATCACATAGAACGAATGTTCTTGTTGCGGCAGCTTTTTGGGGCGCAGATTCACGCTAAAGTTCCATAACTTCGTTTGAACGTTCAAACGACTTCCGCGCATCGGCCTTCATCCGCAAAAAGACGTAATACGCCATCCGCCACAGCGTCTTCGCGCTGGACGAGGTGTGCGAGTGGTAGACCTCAGATTCGCCCACGTAGGCGATGGCATAGCCGCGGCGCTGCACGGCGCCGGCCCAGGCGTAGTCCTCAAGCTCCGGGAGCGTTTCATCGAAGGGGATTTCCAATGCCAAAGTTCGGCGGAAGGCGGAACTGGCGTTGGAGAAAACGTGATCGTTATATCGCAGGGTTGTGGTTCTGGAACGGTAGCGCCACCACAACCGCAGACGCTCGGCCCACGCCACGGGGACGCCAGGCCGGGCGACGTGACGGCTGAAAGCCCCGGCCACGTTAGGATCCGCCAGCGGCGCGATCAACGTTTCCAGCCAGCGCGCGTTGGCGGGCGTCGCATCGCCGCTGAGGCTGACGACGATCTCGCCCTCCGCGCGCTGCACGCCGACGCTCACCGCGCGCGTGTAGCTAAACTGATCGGGCGGCAGCGGCACGTGACGCAGACGGAAGGCCGGAGGCGGGGCGTAGTTCTGCACAACCTGGGCGATGCCATCCCCTCGGCTGGAATCCACGACCAGGACTTCGTAGGGCGTAAAGGTCTGCGTCTCAATCTGGCGCAGCGTCTCGACCAACACTTCTTTCAGCGTAGGAACGCCGCGCGGCGCACGATGGCTGTCGTCATAGGTTTTTATGACGATAGAAACTTGGGGACAATCGGTCTTCATATCCATAGCGCGACATTCTAGCATAAAGCATGACTTTGTCGAAACAAGTTAAGCCACACACAAACCGGGGCAGAAGAGCGACAACAACTCTCTCAACGCGCGGATTTCGTAGGTGATGGTCACATCCTGCGGACGTGGCGCGCCGGACGGATTGTACCAACACGTGTCAATGCCGTAATCGCTGCCGCCTTTGATGTCCGACGTGAGGCTGTCGCCGATCATCAACACTTCATCTTTGCGCGGATGGCTCATCTGGGCGAAGGCCACGTCGAAGATGGTGGCGTGCGGCTTGGAGCAGCCGACTTCCTCGGAGATGACGACCACCTCGAAAGCGTCGCCGATAGACACGCGCGCGATGCGCCCGCGCTGCACCACCTGCAAGCCATTCGTGATGACGCCCAGACGCGCTACCCCGCGCAGGACCGCGATCACAGTTTCCGCGCCGTCAATCAGAAAGGTGCAACTTCCCAGGTTCTCCAGGTAGCGCGCGCTGAACGTTGCCAGGTCGGGCGCGGGCGTCAGGCCAATGGCGTCGAAGAGGCGCGCGAAGCGCAACGTTTTGATAAGCTCTTGTTTGATCGCGCCGCGCTCGAAATCGCGCCAGAGTTGCGCGTTGATCGTGTGATAGGCGTCCAGGTACGCCGGATCGTATCCGCAGCCAAACTGCGCAAACGTAGACGACAACGCCACAACCTCAGCCTTGTCATAGTCGAACAGAGTGTCGTCAGCATCAAAGAGAAACCAGGTATATGTCATCAATCCCTCCAAGTAGTGAGACGTTGGAACGTTCCAACGTTTCAACGTTCCAACGTTTCAACGTTCCAACGTTTCAACGTTCCAACGTTTCAACGGCGCCTTCCGCGCGCGCGATGCACGTAGCGGGTGAAACCGTTGGGTTTGACCAGGCGATAGACCACGATGTCGCTGTAACCCGCCGCCGCCAGTTCTGCGCGGATGTCCACGCCGGCGACGTAGACGGCGAGCGGGGCCAGGGTAGCCGCGTGCGCCAGAATGTCGGGGATGCTCGCCTCGGCGGAGGCCAACTGTCGGCCATAAGGCAGGTCGGTGACGAGCGCGTCGGCGGTCTGCGACCATTCGCGGGCGTCGGCAAGCTCGACAGCAGGCGCGTAGCCAAAATGGAGCAGGTTTCGCTGCGCCATCCGCACCATCCTGCGATTGCTATCTGCGCCGTAGGCGGTCAGGCCGAGGGCGGCGGCTTCCAGCAAGATGGAGCCAGTGCCGCAACACGGATCAATGAGCGTCCCGGACAGCGGGATGACGAGGTTCACCAACGCGCGGGCTACGCGCGCTTCCAACGAGCTGGAGACGTGGCACGGCTTCTGCGTGTGGGGCAGATAAGTCTGCGCCGCCTCCACCACAACTTCGCCGATCCAGAATGTGTGGCGCTGCGCCACGAGCAGCAGATGATGACGCGGCGCAGCAACGTTGGCGCGGCAGCGAATAGCATCCGCGGCGACGACGGCGGCAGCCTGTCGCGGCATCGGGAAACGGCCCGACAGACACAGCGCATCCACGCGAAAATCATCCACATCGAACGGCGTCTGCCGGAGCACATCGAGCAGATCCGCAAACGTCGCAGCCTGGGCGATGCGCCGCAATCCTGTGCGCACATAAGCCGCGCGCGGGATGTGCTCCAACGAGCGGCACTGCGCCACGCCGTCTTCGTCTGGCCGTCCTCCCGTCAAATGCTCACATTCGGCGGCGATAAGTTCGTTGATCTCATTGCTCCGCGTGTGAATGCAGAGAGCAACCAGATCAGGGGAAGTAGAGAATTGAAGATGTGCCATCCATTACAGAATCAGGACGCACACCGGCCACGGAACGGCG
The DNA here is from genome assembly GCA_035420085.1 of Anaerolineae bacterium. Taxonomy (GTDB): domain Bacteria; phylum Chloroflexota; class Anaerolineae; order B4-G1; family SLSP01; genus DSWT01. The sequence goes on along the minus strand of DAOLUH010000005.1, from coordinate 115,336 downwards.
GCGACGTGTCCCGTCGGCGTGAGATGACCGGTTTCAGAATCCATCCTGAACGTCACAATCGTACCGCTGTCCTGGTTGGCGGCGAAGAGATACGTCCCCGTAGGATCAACGGCGAAGTTGCGCGGCGTCTTGCCCTGCGTTGGCGTGTGGCCGACGTAGGTGAGCAGACCCGTCGCTGCGTCAATGGCGTAGATGACGATGCTATCATGCCCACGATTCGAGCCGTAGAGGAACTTCCCCGACGGCGCAACGTGGATGTCGGCGCACGTGCTGCGCCCGTCGAAGTCCGCTGGCAACGCGGGGACGGTCTGCAATTCGATCAATGTTCCCTGGACGGCGTCGTAAGCAAAAGCGATGATCGTGGAGCCCATTTCGGTGATGAGATAGGCGTACTGGCCGTTGGGATGGAAGGCCAGATGGCGCGGCCCGGCTCCGGCAGCAATCTCGGTCCACGGCGCGGTGTGCGGCGGCAGCTTACCGTTGACCAGGTCTAGTTGGTAGGTCATCACCTTGTCAATGCCCAGATCGGCCACAAAGGCGTAGCGATTCGTCGGATCGAGGGTAATGGAGTGAGCGTGCGGCGCTTCCTGCCGGTGCGGATTGACGCCGGAACCGCTATGTTGTACCACATCAGACGCGGGTTCCAGCCCGCCATCCGCCCGCACCGGGAAAGCGGCAGCATTGCCGCCCATGTAATTCGCCACGTAGACGAAACGTCCGTTCTGCGCGACGCTCACGTGGCACGGCGCGCCGCCGTGCGTCAGTTGGCTGTTGATGAAGGTCAACGCGCCCGTCTGCGGGTCAATGGCAAAGGCGCTCAGTCCTCCACCCGGCTGTTCCGCAAAGCGCATCGTCTCGTTGACGGCGTAGAGGTAACGATGTTGAGGGTCTACCGCCAGAAAAGAGGGATTCACCGCCTCGCTTGCAGTACTGGACAAAACAAGTTCACCGGTCGTCATATCCAAGCGGTAGACGTAAATGCCTTCGCTGCCGGTCTCTTGCGTATATGTTCCTACGTAGACAAATCGTTCATCAGCACGATGGTCGTTCATACGTATCTCCTTGTCATAGTCTTCTGTTGCCCGTCAAATAGTTCATTGTGACGTAAAACCGATTATGAAAGCAGTGCGCCGTTTTGTCAAACCCGTTTTCACGGTAAAAGCAACGACAAAAAGACCTGACGGGTTTAAGAAAACCTGTCAGGTCTATGGGACATCCTTTGGGAGATTAGCGTCACTTCACCTGAACAAAGTGATTAGCGCGACGCTGTTAACGCAACGCTACTAGCGCAACCACTTGTTTTCGAGTTCTTTGTCAATGCCCTTATCCTGGACAGCAACAAGCCCTTTGTTGATCTTGGCGAGCAAATCGCTGTTGCCCTTCTGCACGAGAATGCCGTAGTATTCCTCGGTGAAGGAATCGCCCACGATCTTGAGCTTGGCACGATACTCCTCGCGTTGCAGCGCGAAGTCCGCCGCCACCGGCGTATCGCAGACCACCGCGTCAATGCGGCCAGCGACCAGGTCCTCGAACGCCAGCCCGACCTCGTCGTACTCCTTCAACGTGACGCCAGCCATGCCCTGCACCGCAAACGCGCCGGTCGTGCTGATCTGCGCGCCAACAGTGCGTCCGCTGAGCGCATCCGGCCCGGTGATGTCGCTGCCGGCCTGCACGACGACGATCTGCCCGGCGTTGATGTACGGCTCGGAGAAGTCATACTGCTCGCGCCGCTCGTCGGTGATGGTGACAGACGAGATGATCGCATCATATTCACCCGCGGCAAGACCGGCGAAGATGCCGTCCCACGCCACGTTCTTGTATTCGACTTCCAAACCGGCTTCTTTCGCAATGGCGTTCATCAGGTCAATGTCGAAGCCCACAATGGCCTTGTTCTCATCCACATACTCCATCGGCGGCCACGTCGCATCCGTAGCCACAACGATCTTCGTTGACCGTCCCTGACAACCCGTTACCAGGCTTGTCGCCAGTACAGCCGCCAGCACCAGAAAAATACCCAATCTTCGGAATTTCATGTCTCCCCCTTCTATCTTCTGACAGTAGTATAAGTTTTAGAATAGTTTACGCGCTAATCTCTGAGGCTATTATGCCATAAATGTGGCGATGTCAAATAACTGATGACGCCCGCACGTGTAGGGTGCGGGCGTCGTCGTTGACGGCAACGGATCACAAGAAATGTTAGCTGTCGCCAAGAATGCGCCGGGAATCCTTATATGGCTCTGCCGGCTCGGGTTGCAAGCTCTTTATGTGCCCCCACCGATCCGCCTTGATTCCCCAGAACGTTTCGGTCCAGCGTTTTTTCATCTGCCCATCCGCGGTGGGATACGGAATACGCTTGCGTTCACGGAGCAGGACCTCAATCCCGCCGTCTGTGGGATCGCGCAGCGCCCCCAGGACTTCACAAACCGGTTTGGAGTCGTCGAGGATAGGTGAAATCCGCGTACCAGGCGGAATCAGGTTGATGCTTTGAATCGCCGCGTCCACGACCACGCTCGATAGACGTTTGGTGCTAGCAAAGACGGGTGGCGGCACAGATTTCAGGAGCCGCTCGACATACTGTTGCACGAATCCCAATGTCACTGCTACTGTCAAACAGACGTAAGATGCCACGTAAATGAGCGCAAAGAGACCTTTATTGACCAGACCGACTGGTTTCCCCGCCGTTGTGTACATCAGCAGCCACAAAGCCGAGAGCAGAATCCCGGCAATGGCCGTCATCGTGATCACAGAAATAATGGACATCTGCCGCACCCGGTATACCTGCACTGCCCACCAACGCTCCCACCACACCAGACGTTCCGCGTAGATCACAAAGAACAACAAGGCCGAGAAGCCGACACTCACAGCCGTCAAAACCGGATAGTAGTACGACGAGATCTCGCGGGGGATCCAAAAGAAAAGCCACACAGCCAATGCCAACGCCGCCGGCATCAATCCCATGATGCCGCCCTCCCAGAGGATGAATTCGGGCAAATTGAGATCCATCTCTTCCCAGACGCGGACATCCGCCCCGCAACGCGGGCAAACCTGCGGCCCGGCAGTGCGGGATGCGCCCTTGTCTCCCTGCTCTTCACCGGAAGGTGAAGGCGGCGGCTCACTTCGTTCGTACTCGCCCCGGCACGTTCGACAAATCGGCATCGCTGCTCCCCGAAAAACAAACTGCTAATCTCGCCAATCTACGCGAATCTCTGAAAAATTGCAATAGTCGAGAGGATATTGAACACATGGGTAACGCGCTTTTTCTATCGCCAAGTCGCCAAGTCCGCCAAGAAATCTTAAAAACTTGGCGCTCTTGGCGTCTTGGCGGTTGTTCAATATCATCCTGATGAGTACAGAATCTCTGAAAAATTAGCGTGATTAGCGTGATTCGCGGTTAAAAATCCTCATGACGGTAAGTTACCCCAGCGCCTTGAGGCGCGCCGCGATTTCGTCCTCCACCTGCTTGATCGCCGCTTTCAACTCGGCTTCGCGCTTTTCCAGCCCGCGCAGTTGCGCCTCAGTCGTCTCCAACTGCTCGACGTAACGCTGGCGCAGCGCGCCTTCCTTGCCCACCTGTGAAAGCGCCTGCATGTTCCCCTGAATTTGCTGCTGCGCTTTGTAGATTTTGTCGCGCTCTTCCCCCACTTGCTTGATCTGCTTCTCGTAGTCGGCGATGGTATCGTAGAGCATCAGCAGCTTGACGATCTGATCATAAGCAGCGCGGTCCATCAGCCCTTGCTTTAGATAGCGCTGCAAGACCTGGTGCGATTGCTTTTGCACCTCCTCCTGACGGCTCAGCAGACGGCGTTCCTGCACCTTCAGCGCCGCTTCGCCCCAGGCCGGCGTCTGCACCTCGAAGCGCAGATGCTCGTCGGTGCGTTCTTTATACGCCGGCGTATCGAAGAGATCGTAATATGGCGAGCGCGGATGTTCCACAAGCACGGTCAATGGGTTCGCCGTCTGATTCGAGATGCGATATTCCTGCCAGCGAATGTCCCACTCTTCAAACAGCAGGTAGCTGCCTTTGATTGACAGCCGATAAATTTCCCGGCTTGCGCCGCTGGACTCGTGAACCTTAGCGCCCAATTCGACGGCGTAGGGGACGACGACCTCGCCGCCGACGGCCGTGAAGGGCAGCACCGCCTCGCCCACGTACTCCCCATCGTCGAGTACCGTCACCGGGCCGCGTTCCAGGGTGAGGCCACTCGCGTTCTTCATCCGCAGCGTGGCGACGGGATGCGCCGGCATTTTGCGCCCGTTGTAGAGCAAATCCTTCTGGTAGGCCAGATCCGCCGACACCACCGGCACCATCGCCGATTGGCCGCGCCCCACCGTCACCGGCGTCTGGATGACGTACTGGAACAGTTCGCCCAGCGCCTCACCTTTCGTCTGGACGGGCTGCGCCGCCGCCAGCGATTCCCGGCGCATCGCCCGCGCCATCGGCGGGGCTGCCGGCGCGGGCATCGCTGAACGCATCACGGCCTCCGGCGGCAACTCGGCCATCGCGTCGGCGCCAAACGCGGCGTCCAACTTCGCCCCGGAAAATGCCACCGGCGCTGCCGCCACGCGCGCCTCTTCTTTCACCTCCGGGCGTTCCGGCGTGAACGGCGTGTAGAGATCGTAGACAAACGAGATCGGCATCCCCGCCACCAGCGAGAGCGAAATGCCCTGCAAGTCCTCTTCCAGCCGGTTATCGAAGATGCCCCACCCCAGGAGCAGCGCCGTGGGGCCGCCTTTGGCCTGTGGATCGAGCACCAGGCGGTAGCTCACCCGCCACGTGGGCGCGGGCGCGATGTAGCTGACCGAGAGGTCGTGCTCGCCCGGCGACAGGCGCACGGTCACGTTGCGGTATTCGTCCTGCGTGAGCGCCGTTTGCAGGAAGAAGCGCAAATCCGCCGCCCCGCGCTCGTCGAGGATTTCGACGCCCTGCACGCGCTCCAACGCGATGGCGTGGACGGTCGCCGTCTCATCAAGCAGCAGCGAGACCAGCGCCGACGCCAACGGGTGGCGCTCCGGCGGTTCATCCAGGCCGAGCAGCTTGCCCGTCAGCGTCTCACCCTGATCCAGCGATAGCTCGACGCGCCGTCCACGCAGACACGCCAGCAAATCGCGCAAGCTGCGGTCATCGTCCAGGCGGATGGAACACCCGGCCAGACGCTCCTCGCGGCTCTGCGGCGTCGCGTAATCCACGCCGAGCACCTGCCCGCCGCCCCAGTCAATGGCGGTGAGGCTCTTCAAGATGTCGTTCATCTCCGTCACACGGAAGGAGAGTTCCACCTCCTCGCCGCTCAACGTCGCCCGACGCTCGAAAAAGCCGACGCCGTGCTTGTACAACGTCATTCGGGTAATCGGTAATTGTGCCATACTGCCTCCTAAAAAGTCACGTAGTCAGGTAGTCTTCACTGTGACCAAGCTCCGACCGCGCCGCCACAGGCATCAACGGATCAGCCCGTTGTAATACACGATCTTGTCACGTTCCTGAAAATTGTAATTGATGATGCGCTCTGTATCTGTAAAAACACATGTCGTCGTTTCGGATACCGTGCGTCGTAGCCACTCTGCTCCCGGCGCCAGTGTAAGCGTCATCGTCATGTACTCCAAAAATACGGTTCCATCATCAAGCACAGCAGTCAAAGTCAAACTGTCGGTGGGAAAAGGAAGCTGCTGAAACCTGCGTATGTAGTTGCCGTAATAACCGCCTCCACCAAACCGCCACCCAACATATCCCATATCCTCTGGTTGAAGTTTGAAAGTCAAGCTAGACGGGTAAATCGTAAGTATTCCAGTATCAGGATCAAAGAAATAAGTCGGCAAACTGGTCATGCCCCCCAAAGTGCAGTTTCCACTATCTTCTCGATACCAATGCCGTTCAACAAACACATATTTGCTTTTTAATGTCTCGGTAAGAGGCAACAAAGTCCTGGCAACGAACGGCAAATAGACGCTGTGCGTAAAGAGCAATGTTTCCGATAGCTGAGAAGTCGCGCCAAGTCGCTGTACATCATTTTCCCATCGCGCCGCAACACTGACCGTTGCGCCAACTGGCACACCCGCAAAACCCCAGAACACGGCAAAAAACATAACAAGGATGAAGAAAACAGCAATGACCGCTATGGTTCTATCGGCGAAATGCATTATGCCTCTCTCAGCCTCTGCTCGATCTCCTGCGCGTCAGCCGTGAAATCAACCAGAACAAGGCCGCTGCTCCGGCAAGAACGGCGCCCGGATGGGCGCTGCCCCACAGGATGCCGCGCAGGACTTTGCGCGCGCGCTCGACCTGCTGGAATTCGCGCAGTGGCGCCTCCACCCGTCCCAACCAGTCGAAATCGCGCATCTGGTGTAGATACCCTTGTCGCACAGCACCTTCGAGGCTGAAGATGTGGATATCATCACTCCACGCATAGGCCAGGCGCAGGTCGCGGGTGAATTCATCCCAACTCAACGGCGGGATCTGATCCACGCCGCCGACGTCAACGCCGCCGCCCGTGCTGCCCACCGCAATCGAGCCGGCGGACGGCGCGTAGCTCCACAGCAGGCCGTGCCCGAACGGGCGCATGAAGCTGGTGTAGAGCATCAGCACTTTCCGGTCCACCGCCAGGTCAATCAGGCCAAAAAGGCGCTGCATCAACTGGGAGCCGACGCGGCGCTCGTCTACGATGAAGGGAATCGCGTATTCATCCACGCGGTAGCCATCGGCGCGGATTTGCGCGATTAACGCGCCGTAATGTTCTTGCGCTCGCTTGAACCGTTCCACATTCAGAGACCGGCGGAGAAGCGTCGCCAGCGCGCGGCGGTCTCCGGCGATCAGCTTTTTCATCTCGCGCATGTCCGGTTCAATGTCGAGACCCACGCCATCCCATTGCAAGCCGTGCGCCGCCGTCCACGCCCTGAAATCGGCGTAGAACGCGCTGGCCTCCAGCGCGTTGTCGAGGTTGAACCAGTAGCCCTGCGCTTCCGGCAGCAGCAGCCACGCTACGACCGGAATCCCGGCGGCATGGAGACGCTGCACGATGGCCGCCCGTTCACCGCTGAGATCGCGCAATCCCAGGCTGACGCCCGCATCCAAAGCGCGCAAGTCTTCGATAAGGCGTTGATCGGAGAAGAGGTCTTGCAAAGCAGCGGCATCCAGTTCACAAAAGAAGGTCAACTTCGGCGTCATGGCATCGCGCTCCTTATCGCGTGAGGTGATCATTGCATCCACAGATATTCTACTCGCTATCACGCAATAATGCAAGCAGTCCTCCCGCCGGATTGCGTTTATATTCTGTTAGAATGTCGGGGCGACCTACCCCCTCGCTTTGCGAAACTGGGGTTGGATTATTCCACCACTGGCACAGGCACCGCCGCGACGATCTCCGCGACGACCTGCTCCGGCGTGCGCCCACGCAGGCGGATTTGCGGGCTGATGTGGACGCGATGCGTGAGGATCGGCGGGCAAAGCAACTGCACATCGCTCGGTACAACGTAATCGCGGCCCCGCAGCGCCGCCAGCGCCTGCCCGGCCTTGAACAGCGCCAACGAGCCGCGCGGCGACACGCCCAAATCCACCGCCGGATGCTCGCGGGTAGCGCGCACCACCTGCACGATGTAGCGCCGCACGTCGTCGCTGACGTGGATTTCGCGCGCCGCCGCCTGCAATGCGCGCACATCGTCCGCCGTCGCTACCGGCGACAGCGTTTCCAGCGGGTCTTGGAGCTGGTAGCGCAGCAGGATGCTCTCCTCTTCCTCCGCCGTCGGATAGCCCAGGTCGAGCCGCATCAAAAAGCGATCCATTTGCGCCTCCGGCAGGGGGAACGTGCCCTCCAGCTCGATGGGGTTCTGCGTCGCCAGGACCATAAACGGGCGGTCCAGCCGGTACGTCTCGCCGTCTACCGTCACCTGGCGCTCCTGCATCGCTTCGAGCAGGCTGGACTGTGTGCGCGGCGTGGCACGGTTGATCTCGTCGGCGAGCACGATCTGGTTCATCACCGGGCCGGCGCGGAACTCAAAGGCTTGTTCCTTTTGGTTGAAGAAATTCATGCCGGTCACGTCGCTGGGGAGCAAGTCCGGCGTGAACTGGATGCGCGCGAACGAGCAATCCAGGCTGCGGGCCAGCGCCTTCGCCAGCGTCGTCTTGCCGATGCCAGGCACATCCTCCATCAAGATGTGCCCTTCGGTCAAAAGCGAAACGAGCAGCAATTCCACAACGTCCGCCTTCCCGATCAACACCTTCGCCACGTTATCACGAATCAGTTTAGCAAATTGTAGAAAATCCATAACGACTCCTCAAAAAGGGTTTGAACGTTCCAACGTTCCAACGTCATTCTGACCGCGAAGCTCGAATGGTGTGATAATCCAGTTGCAGGCGGGCCAGGTCGCGCGCGCTGATGGGATGGTCGCCGTAGTGTACCTGCATGTAGGCCAGGGTGATACGAGTGAGCGCCTCGTCGCAGCCCGCGAAAACGTCCTTCAGGATGGGCAGATAAACGTCCGGCGGCATGGCGGGAGGACGTGGATGCCCGCGTCGGGCCGCGATCCGCCCGACGTTGGCGTAGATATTCTGCACGGAGATCGCCGCCAGGAGTTCCCGCCCCACCCCGAACCGCTGCGCCATGTTGGCAATGTCGCGCAGTTGCGCCGCTGTGCGTTTGAGCCATTGTCCTGGCGCGAACGGCGCATGGGTCTCCAGTTCCGCACCGCCGCGCCAGTAACGCCGCCGCGCGCGCCGCACCGTCACCCAGAAGATAACGCCCAACCCCACCAGAAGCACAAGCAGCGGCAGATAACGCAGGAATGTCACGGCCCACGGCGCAAGGACGATGTCTCGCCCTACCGTTTCTTCGAGACGGCGCTGCAATTCGTCAATGAGCTGCTGGCTCGACGGCGCGGCGCTCTCTGTGTCTAAGATCTTGATCCCCAATTTTGCGCCCAACCACTGCCCCAACTGCGCGCCGAGGATCACCATCACCATGAACAACAGTTGGAAGACGACGACGCCCATCTCCAGCGCAAAAACCACCCACTTCAAAACGGCATTGAGCGGCTGGGGAAGAATCCGGCTCAAAAGCACCGCGATGACCACAAAGCCCCCCACCAGCGCGAGGAACTGCGCCAGACGTCCTAACGGCAGACGACGGCCCTCAACTTGCGCCCACGCGGCGCGCTCATCGCTACGCGCGAGCGTCAAAGCGACCAGCCCCAGTCCCATGTACAACGGCGCGTAACCTAGCGGCGCTGGCCGCCCGGCGAACGAACTCCACACGCCCGCCGTCAGCGCCAGCAGCAAGAAGCCAGTCTTGAAGCTGCCCATCACGCCCACACTGGTCAGGTTGCGGCGCGTCGCATAACTCGCGCGCAGCCAGAGGCAGATGTTGGTCAGCAGCAGCACGGTCTCCGGGCGCACACCGCCATCCAGCAAGGGCAGATTGCGCAACGTTGCCAGGAGCCAATCGAAACCGCCAAGCGGCGCGCGCGGGTAAACCACGCTCTGGATCAGAACCAACGTGCTCACCACGAACACGCCCAAAATGCTCCAGCGGTAGGCCGGCGAATCCTTGAACAGCCATCCCGCCGCCTCCACAACCAACGTCCAGAGCAGCGCCCCCGCGAGGAGCCAGCCCAACGCCGCGAACAGGCTCAATGCGCTATCATGCCAGAAGATCAGGAACAGCGGCGCGAACCAGAGCGCCTCCATCCCCGCCAGCGAGACATGCACCAACGCCATGCGCCGATCCGCCAGCAGCATCAGGCCACCTCCACGGGCGCAATGATGTCTTCCACCAGATGCGGGAGATGGTAGACCTGCACACCCGGCAGGCGTTCCTGGGGCGGCGCTTCGGCCAGGGTGAAGAGCACGACTTTGCGGCGCGCGTGCGCCAGTTCGCGCAACGCCTCCAACAGCGCCGTGTGCGCAATGGCAGTGACGACGACCAGGGTAGCGCCCCACGGCAGCGTCGGCGCTTCGCGCAGCAGTTGCGTCTCGATGGGGCGAATGGGCAATTCGACGGCGGCCAGCATTTCCAGGATGCGCGTCAATTGGTGCGGACTGCGACCGGGCAGCAGGCGCATCGCCTGGTCGCTGCCGGGCCAGTAGGCGTTGACGATCAATCCCACCGGCAGGCGCTGTTCGGCGCACAACGCCGCCAGGCTGCCGGCCACGCTGAGGGTGCGCTCAACCAGTTCCGGGACGACGCCTTCCCAGTGCCGTTCCAATGCCGAGGCGTTCACAAAAAGCATAATCTGCGACTCTTCGCTCGGTTCATAGAGGCGGCTGAGCATCTGCTGGTGGCGGGCCGTCGCGGGCCAATGGATGCGACGCAGACTGTCGCCGGGCTGCCAGTCGCGGATGCCGGCCGTGCGTAAGGGATCTTCGAAGAGCCGCTCTTTGGAGACGCGCTCGCCGAAAGGATTCTTGGCGGGCAGGCGCAGTTCGGCGGCAGTGTACAACCGGGGGTAGACGATGAGACACTGCGCGCCCTGCAAGGTCGCCGTGCGGGTGAACAAGCCCGCGCCGTCGCCCGTCGTCAACTTCGCCGGGCCGAAGTCGTGATAACCGCGCTGCGCGCACGTCACCGTGTAGCGGCGGGTCAGCCGTTGAAAAATGCCAGGCATCCAGAACGAGCGGAACTCGCCGCGCTGCGTGGCGCGGTTGACGTCCACGCGCGCGCCATCCACGGGCAACGCGGTGGGGAAGATGTCTTCAATTTCCACCGCCATCAGCGGCAACGGCTTCTGGTTCGAGAGTTCGAGGGTCAGCGTCACCGTCTCGCCGAGAAAGGCGCGTGTCTCCGGGAGGCTGCCCAGGGCCGGAGCGCCCGCCACGTCAAAACGGCGGCTGTAGCGCAGCCCCCACAGGCTCACGGCATCCCACAGCCAGCCCAGGCCCACAAAAGCGAGCGCGGAAATGCCCGCCACGAGCAGGAACGGGGAGTCGGCAAGAATGCCGACGATCAGCGTCAAAAACGCCGCACGCAGCCAAAACTTCCCGGCCCTGGTTTCGCGCACCAACGCGGTGTGGGGGATGGCGCGCAAGGAGCGCAGCACGCGCGCGTACAGCGACGCCGATTGCGCCGGCCCGCGAGGAACGTAACGCAGGTAGGTTTCGAGCGTGGATGGGAACTGGGTTGTCCCGTACAGCGACGCACTGGGTAGATTAGTCATCGTCAGGGCTGCAGATGGGTTTTGAAGAAGTCGGTAATGGCGTTATAGATTCGCACTTTGTTCTCATGCTTGATGACATCGTGCCCTTCGTTCTCCATGACAATCAGTTCCACATCCTTGCCCTGCGCTTTGAGCGTCCGCACCAGCCCTTCTGACTCTTCCGCGACAACGCGAGGATCGTTGCGCCCCTGGATGACCAGCAACGGGCAGGCCAGATTGTGCAGATGCGTGCTCGGCGATTGCTCAATGAGCCGTTCCCGGTCTTTCTCAGGATGTCCGATCACCAGGTAGAAGGCAGTTTTCCAGGTTTCGGGGAGCCGATCCAGGAAGGTAAACATATTGTATGGGCCGAACATGTCGCACGCCGCCGTCCACAGCTCAGGATGTTTTCCCACCTGCATCAGCGTCATATAGCCGCCGTAAGAGCGCCCCATCACGCCCGCGCGGGTCATATCCAGGCGGGGATCGGCGCGCAGATGCGCGAACGCCGCCACGTGATCCAGACGGTCCTGGCCACCCCAGTCGTGATCAACGCGCTTCATATAGTCCAGCCCATAGCCGGAACTGCCGCGGGCATTAGGCACGAAAACCGCAAAGCCGTTGAGGGTAAAGAACTGGATGAGCGGCATCGAGAACCAGGTAAAATCGGGACGTTCCTGGCTCTGCGGCCCCCCGTGGATGTAGAAGATCACCGGACGCGGGCCGGAATAACCGAGAGCGACTGCCGGTAGATACAGCCGCGCCGAGACGCGCAGCCCGTCGTGACTCACGAAGGAAGCATCTTCCCCCGGCGAGAGGACTGCGTGGGGAATTCCGAGGATGCGCTCGCGGGTGCGCGCCGTGATGCGCCGCTCCGGCCCTTCGATGGTGTAAATCTGCGCGGGCGAGGTCGCTGTGGAGAAGGAGAGCACGTAATCTCCGCTATCCTCCTCATAGTGGAGCGCCTGCAGCACGCCATTGTGCAGCGGCGACTGTCCCACCAACACGCGCTCCACTGTGAAGCGCAGCGCCGTCTCGTCAAAGACGCCCTCGTAGACCCAGGAGACGCCGTCAATGTTGTAATCCAGCAGGTAACGATCGCCCGTCAAACGCTCGAAACCGTGAAGCATCCCATTGCCTTCGTGAACAAGGCCAACCACCTCGACAGGGCGCACCTGATCCGGCGCGGACAACGTCATATAGCACAGGCTCAAGCGGTCATCGAAGAGCGCCGACACGAAGACTACCCCACGATCTCCGGGTGTTATCCAACATTGCCCAATGCCGTTTGACGGCACAACCTGCCCCTCCTGCCGCGCTTCGATGGGAATGCCGTAGAGCAAGCGCCGCACGCCGGTTTCCTTCTCCCATAGATACAGCACGCTGTCGCCGGCCGAATAGCCATCCTGCAGGATGATTTTCGAGTAGTCGGCGTTGGTCGCACTGAAGAAGTTGGCGTACAAGCTGCTGCCCAGGTGCGTCATGGAGGCCGTCGCCACATCAACCAGGTACGTGTCCATCTCCGGCGCGGTGCGATGATCCACCTGGAACGCAACGTGTGTCGCATCCATGTAGGACATGAGCAACTGCTTCCCCGCAAAACGTTCGCCAAAGAGTGGTTCGGGGATGCCGCCATCGAGAGGGATCACATGGGGCTGGTAGTTTTCGTCGCCGTCCTGGTCAATCATCACGATGATTTTTCCCAACGTCGGAAAAACCCGATAGGGGTAGGACCCTTCCAGCAGAGTAGGATTTTGCAGCGCGAAGTTGGGCGGCAGAAGCGGCTCCGGCACGCTCCCAGTTTTATCCATCGCGTAAAGGCTGATACGCCCGGAGAGGTTGCTCAGGAAGAAAATCCGGTCGCCAACCAACTGCGGACTCATAAAGAGGCGCGCGGCAAGCAAAGATTCGATGCGAAAAGAAGATGGCATGATGAATTCCTCCTAAAGTAGTTGCGGCTTGAAAGTTACGGGTTAAAGGTTGGATGGGCTGTTCAAAACAGGTGCAAGACAAAGGCGTTTAGCAATAAAAACGCCGCCACAACGAGCACGATGACAATCACGCCGAGCACGAGGCCGCCGACGAGCCAAACCCAACGCGGCGCGGCGGCGCGGCGGGCGGGCAAAGATGGAGGCGCCGGAATCGTGGGGTAGGCCGGTACAGCATACCCGACTTCCTGCGTTTCGCCCTCGGCGGATGAGGGCGTTTCAGGGTAAGAGAAAGGCGAGAAATCCGCCTCGGCATGACGTGCGGGAGGCGGGGAGACGGCTGTCCAGGCGGAACCTCCGGGCAGCGGCGCTGCGTAGCCTTCCGGCGCGCGCGCTGGCTGTGAGGATGGCGCACTTTCTATCGCAGAGACGGCAAACACAGGATGCCCACACTGCGCGCAGAAGCGCGTGTCCGGTCGCAGCGACGCACCGCAGTTAGTGCAGATGGTCGCTTTGGGCGGCAGCAACGCTGTGCCGCAATGCCGGCAAAAGCGCGCCTCCGCTCGATTCGCAAAACCGCAGGCGGGGCAACGAGTTTCCAGCGTCTAGCCCTCCTCAAACACCAGCGTCAACTGCCCGAAACGCACCAGGTCGCCCGAATGGAGGCGCACCGGGCGATGAGGCAGCAGACGCACTTCGTTCACGTAAGTGCCGTTCGTGCTCTGCAAATCTTCCAGATACCAGCCTTCGGTGCGGCGCAGAAAGCGGGCGTGATGGCGCGACACGCCGGCAGACCCGCCGCCATACGGCTGGAGATCAACGTCGGGGGGCTGCGGCAACATGGGATCCATGCGCCCGATCAAAACCTCGTCGTGGACGGGGATCGAGAGGGCCACGCCGGAGGTGGCGATGAACAGCCGGGGACCGGTCACGACCTCCTGCGCGTCCAGCCGCATCGTCACCATGCGGGCCGTGATCGGCGGCTCGGCTTGCATGGCGGCGCGCCGCGCCTGTTCCGCCACCCGCTTCAAGTCGTTGATAAACACGTCCATCGTGGCGTAACGGACCGCCAGATCGCGTTCCAGAGCGCGCAAGATGACGGTTTGCAAAGCCGCCGAGATGCCGGGGTTGAAGGTACACGGCGGAACAGGCGGTTCGTACATCCGCAGCATCATAGACTCGGCTGGCGAGGCGCTTTCAAAAGGCAGACGCCCGGTCAGCAGTTGGTACAGGACGATGCCCAGGCTGTAGATGTCGGTGCGGTGATCAACTTCCTCACCCGCAAGCTGTTCCGGCGACTGATAGGACGCCGTCCCCAAAACCGAGCCGGGTTGCGTCAGCTTTTGCGGCGCGTCCACGACTTTAACCAGCCCGAAATCGGCCAACAACGGCCAATCGGAGCGCGCCAGTAGGATATTACCCGGCTTAACGTCGCGGTGCACAATGCCTTTAGAATGGGCATAGGCCAGCGCTTCACCCACCGGAACGATTAAGGTCAAGGCCTCCTCGCAGCCAGCGGGCGGGCTGCCGCTCATCCGCTGTTTCAGCGAGCCGCCCTCGACGTACTCCATCACAATGAAGGCATAGCCTTGATCCTCGCCATAATCGTGAATGTTGAGGATGTTAGGATGGCGTAGCGCCGCAATCGCCTGCGCCTCGCGGCGAAAACGCCGGAGGAACTGCCGTCCGCCGGATTCCTGGATATCCAGCACCTTGACCGCCACCCAACGTTCCAACTGCGGTTGGAACGCGCGGTAGACGACCGCCGCCCCACCCTGCCCGATCGCTTCTGCCAATTGATACCGGCCAATCTTCTGACCGCTCAGATCGTTCATGTCCTCCTCCTTGGGCCTCAAAATGGTGATGTGCCCAGTTCACGTCGAAAGTCCGCCAGATGTTGGTCAACGCCGGCAAAATCGCCTTCCAGCAAAGCGATGCGCGCCGCGTCAACAGCCAGATAGGCCGCCATCTGCGCCGGCGTCCCGCTAAAGTTGCCGAACAGCGCCGTATACGCCTTGTCCACGGCATTGACAGCGGCGACCAACGCCGCCGGCTCAAACGGAACGACGACGTTGGCAGCTTGAATGGCCGCGAGCCAGTCTTTCTCCAACGCCGTCAAAGACTTCCCGTACACGCCGCTGTAGTTCCCGCTGGAATAAAGCTGACCGAATTTCTCCGGCCCATAGGTGGTGATCAAGTACTGCACGAAACAACCGGCGGCGTAATAATTCGGCAGATCCACGAGACGGCCCTTAAAACTCAGATTGGTGGATACACGCGGCAGCTTCCCGGCCTGCCGGTACGCCGCGCAAAACGTGTCCAGAGGGATGTGAGCGGAGTCTGCAATGAGCGACATCCCCATATAAGTCGCCGCCCCCTCGCTCAACAGCGCCGAGGCCGGATGGCCAAACACGTTCCACGCAAAGAGATACGTCAGCTCGCGGGCGGCGATGTACTGCTGGTCGGCTGGATTGCCCGCGCCATCGTGCAGAAAGAAATACCGGCGCGCCGCCGGAAAGCTGCGCCCGCGCAAGGCTGTGTCCGGCGCAGCGAAAAGACTCCCGGCAACATAAACGTCGAAGGTGCCGGTGAGTGTGGCCTGCAGGCTGCTTTCGAGATGCGCCAGTGCCCGTGAGACCATCGTTTCCACCCCAACAAAGTCCTGCGCCGGGTAAGTGCCCAACGCATAATGGAGCGTGAAGCGCGGGGTCTGGCGCATCACAAAATAAGCAGCATCCAGGTCGCCTTCCAGAATCGCCGGAACCCAGGGCGCAGCGGCCTCAGGCGTCGGTGTAGAAGTGGTTGTCGGCGTGGTCGTTGGCGTCGGCGTGGTCGTTCCTGCTGGCGTGGTCGTCGTCGCTGGTGTAGCGGCGGCGGATGGGGTCTTTTGTGGGATGAGCAATGTGTCCCCAATCCGGATCATGTCCGAGGTCAGGCCATTCGCAATCATAATCTCATTAACGGTGACGCCGTATTTCTGAGCAATCTCGCTTAATGTATCCCTGGCCTTCACGGTGTAGGTGATGTGATCGCCGGTCACGGGGACGGCGGTTGGCGGCGTCGCCGTCAACTGCGCGACAGCGGCGGCATCCAACGGGATCAGCAGCTCTTGATCCGGGTAAATGACATCCCCCTGAAGATTATTCGCGGCGATGATAGCGTCAACGGTCGTTTTGTAATTGTAGGCGATCACGGAAAGCACGTCCCCGGATTTCACGGTGTACGTCACAAACTGCGGCGGGGAGGTTGCCGTGGGCGTGGGTTCAGCGGGCGACGTTGGCGAAGGCAGGACCAGCGATTCAGACGCCGAGGGTACAGTGGGCAGTGTCTCAAAAGTCAACGTCACCCCAGGCGTCGGCTCGGTTTCGGGACTGGGACGCAACAACAGCAGCACCGCCACCAACACAAACAGCCCCACGCCCACGCCAACACCCAGGCCGACCACAATGTCTTTGCGATGAATTGATTTTTCTTCCATATCACTCCGACCATTCCGGCGTCCGATTTTGATCATGAACCTTGCTCAACGCCGCCAGCGGGGGCAGAACTTGTGTGCAATCGGCGCGTTGGTCAGGTTGCGCTCGCCCGTACCGTCCACGTTGACGACAAACACATCGGAGGCACCCTCGTTCCCTACCGGTTTGAGGTAGTACAACAGCGAACCATCCGGCGAAAATTGCGGCGGCCAGCGGTCGTCGTAATACGAAATCGCCTGCGTATAACCGACCGCGCCGGCCTGGGCAACGTTGACCACGCGATCAGCGCCGAAAGCGTAGCGCTGGCTATTCCACACCCACTGAATCCCGACCAGCAGGCTCAACGGGCCTTGATAAATCCACAGCTCGCTGTCGTCGGCGACCGTCTTCAGTAGCATTGTATATTGCCCATTCCCCACATAGTTTGTGATGACTTTGTAGGCCTGATTGGGCGAAGTGCAAGCATCCGTCTGCTGGGTGAAACTGCACTTGCTGATGCCATACACGTCGATGGATGCGCCAAGCAGCGTAGAGACGGTGCCGCTGTTGCCACACGTGGAATGTCCGTAATCGGTCAACCCGATCTCTTGCATCTGGCTCCACGCCGGGTCGGTCGAGTACAGGTAATACACATCGCCAACTTGCACGGTGAAAATGATACGTCCGCCTCCGTCGGCGGGCGGCGCAATCGGGGTATCGGTTGGAGGCGTGGTGGGTTGCGACGTGGCGGGCGCGCTTGTCGGCGGCGGCGTCGTGGGCGCGACCGTGGGCTTGGGTGTTTTGGTTGGCCCAGGCGTCGGGGTGGAGGTTGGCGTCAGCGTCGCGGTCGGTGTGTCGGTGGGGGTGCGAGTAGGCCGCGGCGTGCGCGTCGGCGCGGGCGTGCGCGTCGCGGTCGGCGCAGCCGTCGCCGTTGGTTTGGGCGTTGAGGTCGCGGTCTCCGTCGGCGTAGCAGTGGGGGTGGACGGCTGCGCTGGGGCAGCCGCCTGAGGTGGAGGCGGCAACGTCTCCGTGGGCGCTGGCAACTGCGCGCCGTGCCCCACCATCCTGCTCAACAACAGCGCGCCCCCGCCGATCACACCCAGAACCAGAACGCCAATGATCGCCCAGGCCCACACCGGGAAGCGCCGTCGTGCGCGCGCACGCACGGCGGATGGCGCCATTCTGACCGTGCCGCCATGCCCCGCGGCGGCGGCGTTCGCAGCCTGAGCAGGCGTTCCCCAATCGCGGATGTGCAAGCCCAATCCTTGCGCCATCTCCGCTGCCGTAGACCAGCGCTTCGAACGCGCCAGCTCCATCGCCTTCTCAATCGCCGTCGCCGTGCGCTGGCTCACGCTGCCAGACACCGACCGGATCGGCCTGAAGTCCTCCGGCGACGAGATGCGCAGTGTGGCCGTGGGCGGGGCCTGCCCCGTCAGCGCGTGGTACATCGTCGCCCCCAGGCTGTACAGGTCGCTGCGTGGCTCGGTGTGGCCGACGTCTAGCTCGTACTGCTCCGGCGGCGCGTACTGCGGCGTGCCGATACCCCGCACCGCTGTGCGCGTTTTAGGATCGTTCGGATCCCACAGCTTGACCAGGCCGAAGTCAACCAAAACAGCCTGCCCATCCGGGCGGATAATGATGTTCTGCGGTTTGATGTCGCGGTGGATGATCCCCTGGCTGTGACAATACGACAGCGCCTCCAGGAGTTGCTCGCTCCACTTAACGACCTGCGCCTCCGGCAGAGCGCCCTCGCGCTTAATCCGGTCGGCAAGGCTTTCGCCCTCGACGAATTTCATCACCAGGTAGATATTGCGGCCTTCTTCAAAGAAGTCCGTCACGCCGACCAGGTGCGGATGACTCAAGCGCGCCAGGACGGTCGCCTCCTGCTGGAACTGGGTACGCAATTCCTGAAGCAGTTGAGTCGAAATCTCGGATTGCGGAATCATCTCTTTCAACGCGACCGGGATGCTCAACCGCATATCCCAGGCGTGGTAGACAGCGCCCATCCCCCCGCGGCCCAATTCACGGACGATGCGATAACGCTCTTGGAGTACGGTTCCGGGATTTAACATAGTGTGTTCCCTGCCTTGTGCAAAGACATACCTTCTTATATCACATCTTTACGTTTTTGTGCAATGTACGTACCACAAATCACAATCCCGACATTGGCGTCAAAGGTAGAAGCGCACTTTCAGACGTCCGAAACAAATCTCATCGCCATGGCGCAGCGGGTAAGGTTGCCAGGGTTCCAGCAACTGTTCGTTCAAATACGTGTGATTGGTGCTGTTGCGATCCTCAAGGAAAAATCGCCCGTTCTGGAACAAAATGCGCGCGTGCTGCCGGGATACACCCGTCTTGTCGCCGCCATAGTCGGTCAAGTCAATGTCGGGGAACAAGTTGCTGATCGGATCGTCGCGCCCGATGATGATTTCGGCTTTGCCCTGCGGCAAGTGCAGTGTGGTCTGGCTGTCCTGGATCACCAGGTGGGCCGGCACAGGGCCGGGCGCATAGACAGGCGCATCCTGCGGCTCCGGTTGAACCAACGGTTCGGTTGACGAATAGATCACAGCGGCTTCCGCGCGGCTCAATGACGCGCCGCACATGTCGCAGAAGAGGCTGTCAGGCTCCAACGGCGCGCCACAACGCGGACACGTCAAAGGCTGCGGCGGCTGTGGTGCGGCGACCTTCAACGCAGCGCCACAAATCGCGCAAAACGCCGCGTCGTCGGGCTGTTGAGCGCCACAGATTGTACAAAACGCCATCTACACCCTCCGCCGAAGATAGCAGGATTATGGAATGATAGGATCAAAAATCCGCTTAATCCGTTGACAAAGATTTCTGTCTGGCTACTGGATGACAATTCGGACGTCATCAACGTAGACGTAGGTGTTATAGAACTGATCAGCGCGGTTGTGTACCTCCAGCGCCAGCGTGATCCCTACGCCGCCTTCACCCAGGTTGATGTCGCCCGCGCGCCATCCCATATCATAAGGCGGAACGTTACATTCGTCGAAATAAATCTCGTTCGCATCGCGGAGCTTCAAGACGCCATTGACGAGAACATCAAAGGTGTCGTATTTATCCGTCAAACCCACATTGCGATCATTGGTGTAAATGCGATAGCGAAAGAAAATATGCACGGATTGCCCGGCCGGCGCGCGCGGTGCGACAAAGTATTGCTGAATGCCGCCATACCCTAGCGGAACGCCGTTCCAACAAGCGTAGCCGCGATTGCCAAGCAACGCGACGACATTACTCGGCTGGTTGGGGTCATACGCGATTGAAGAGCCGAGTACCCCCGACTGGGTCCAACCTGCCAAACCGTTGGAGAAATCGCCATTGGTCAGGGGAGCATATCGGCGCATCACCACCGGCAAATAGATGTAGGTGTAGCGCGTCACGCTCCTGACGGCGGCAACATCATCCACTGCCTTGGCGAGGTAAAACATGCTCTCATAGAACACGCTGACTGTGACCGTGGTGGTATTCAGCACACCGCCGGCAACTTCAGCAGGGACGGTCAACCGCACGCCCAAAGTCATAGATTCGCCAGCCTGCAAAGGCAACGGCAACAGCGCCGTTCCACCGGGATACGCCGCGGTAAAGAATTGCGCGCTCCACCCCTCCGACGCGCTGAGTTGGAAACCATAGATGGCGTCAGAAGTTCCGGTATTGGTGATCGTGTGTACGTAATCCACCACGTCGCCTGGATCCACGTCTACGCTGTAGCCAGGCGAGATCGCCAATCCCGGCGTCAGCGGCGCAAGACGCGCGGATGCCAGACCGCTTTCCGCGAAAACGATCAGTAGAGCGAATACAGCTATTGCACCAAAAACGATACATAAGCCTATCCCTGACCATCGGGTCGTCTTCATACCCCCTCCAATCCTATTGCAATGTTCGCTTAAGGCGCTCCGGGTCTATCCGGCGCGCCTGACGTCGGCGTTGGCTCGGTGGTAGACACTTCCACCGGCACGAAGTAGAAATGCCACGTCTCCGATTCAGCTATGACTTGCTCGCCCTTGACGATCCTGACCCGCCAGAGCCATTGTCCGACTTTGGCCGCCGGTAGGTCCACCTGCCAGCCTAAGTTCTCTCCAAGCGGGTAAACAGCCTCATAACCGGTTTCTTCATGCCAGAGGATGAGCTGAAATTGCTGCCCCGGCTGCAACTGGCCCGCCCAGGCAAACCGGAGCGGATTTTTGAAACTGAGTCCCCGGTTCGGGGAAAGTAATTGCGGCGCACTCGCCGACGGTGTTTCACCTGGGGTGGATGTGTGCGGTGAGAACGCCGGCGTCAACGTGGGAGTGAGCGTCGGCATCGCCGTTGAGGTCGCCGCGCCAGCCGGGACAGGCGTACTTGTCGTCGGCGTGTCCGCGACCGTCGCTGGGAGCGTCGCGGTCGGTCTCAGCGTCGGTGTGGAAAGCGTAGACGCGGGGAGAAGTGTTGGCGTCGGCGTTGGCGTCGGCAGCAGCGCCGGGTGGCTCCCCCGCATACGCCATCCCCAGATGACCAGGACGAGCAACACCAGGATAAACAACGCGGCCAGCGCCGCCAACTGTTTGCCCGACAGCTTCCGGCGACCGGCTTCCGCGCGCAACGCGGATTTTTCGCCAATGCGCGCGAGCACCACGGAGATGTTGTCAATGCCGCCGTGTTTGTTCGCCGCCGCAATCAGACGGCGCGCGGCGCGGTCGGGCGTGACGCCGGTTGTCAGGCGCAAAATCTCCGCGTCGGTGAGCATATCGGTCAGGCCGTCGGAGCACACCAGCACGCAGTCGCCTGCCGCCAACGGCAGCGGCGGGAAAAGGTCGGGCCGCACCTCAGGCCGCGTGCCGAGCGAGCGGGTGACAACGTTCCGCTCCGGGTCCAACATGGCCTTCTCCGCCGTGATCAAGCCCTGGTCAATCTTCGCCTGCGTGACGGTATGGTCGCGCGTCAACTGCGTGATTTGCCCGCTGCGCAGCAGATAGACGCGGCTGTCGCCGACGTTGACCACGTGCAGCAGACCGTCATGGATCACCGCTGCCGTCATCGTGCAGCCGGCTTCCTCGACGTTGGTGCTCCGCAAATACTGGTAGAGCGAATTGTTCGCTGCTTCGATGGCGGATTTGAGATTGACGCCGAGGCTGGCGCCGGGCGTGTCGTAATAACGCTCAACGGCGACGCGAATGGCCCAATGGCTGGCTTCACTGCCGGCCTGCGCTCCGCCCATGCCGTCGGCCACCACCAGCAATTGCCCCTTGATAGCGAGTTTATCGCCCGTGGGATGGAAGAACTCCGCGCCGGATTCGGGATAGATGGCGTCTTCGTTGCCCTCGCGGCGCCGGCCTTTGTCCGTAACGCCCCACACCTGCGCCGTGAGGGACGGCTGTAGCGGCTGCGAACGTCCGTCCATCACCAGCCTCCTGCCGGCTGCGGCGTCGGCGTGAAGGGAACGGGTGTGCGCGTCGGTGTGAAGGTAGGCCGCGGCGTCGAGGTTGGCGCGCTGCGCGGCGTCGGCGCACCCGTCGCCGTCAGCGTCGGGGTTACGGTGGACGTCGGCGCGAGCATGGGCGTAGGCGTTGACGTCGGCAATGGGGTCGCCGTCAAGGTCGGTTCAGGCGCGACGGTCGGAACGCGCTCCGGTGGGCCAAGTTGCGGGACAAAATATACCCCGCCGCCCACCAGACCGCCAGCCACGGCGACCGCCGCAAAAATCCGCCGCGCCCGCGGCCAATCAAAACGCGCCGGTATGTTGTTGAGCGCCGCCCGGAGATCATCCATCGTCTGGAAACGCTGGGCCGGCTCTTTGGCAAGCGCGCACATCACCACATCTTCCAGTTTTTGCGGGATCGCCGCGCGCAACGTTCGTGGGCGCTGCGGAACATAGCGTGGATCAAGGATGAGCGCCACACTCGCAAACGGCATCTGCCCGGTCAGCATCTCGTACAGCACAACGCCCAGCGAGAAGACGTCAGAACGGCAGTCCACCCGCGATATGCGCGCGCTGACTTCAGAGGCGTGCTCCGGCGAGACGTACTCCGGCGTCGCCACGCCCAACAAACCCGCGCGCGGATAGCGCAAATCACGAGCAATGCCGAAATCCCCCAACACCGCCTCCGGCACACTGGCGCGGAAATACGCCCACCGCCGCCGCCGAAACATAATGTTCGCCGGTTTCACGTCGAGGTTGACGATATGATGCGCGTGAACGTGGATCAGCGCGTCGGCGATTTGGCGCGCGATCCCCAGCGCGATACCGATGTTCAGGCAACGGCCGGGCGTCTTCGCGGGACGCACGAGGTCAGTGATCGTGGAAGTGCGCGTCAGCGCGCCCTCCAGCGAGCCGCCATCCAAAAACTCCATCGCGTAGTACCAGCCCAGACCAAAGGGGAAGGTCGCGCGCGCGGCGTAGACCGGCTTGTGGAACCCCGGCAGCGGGACAATGCGCACCACATTGCGATGATTGAACATACGCAGATAATCCGCCTCGGCGACCAAAGCGGCCTGATGCTCTGGCCTGGCGACCTTGAGCGCCAGACGGCGCGGCATCCCCGGCTGGCGATAGGACTGGCGCACTTCTACCTCGAAAACCTGCGCCATCCCCCCGCGCCCTTTGCAGGCCCGCACAATGCGATACGGGCCGACCAGCGCGCCGGGCTGCACGTCAATCCGCTCACGCGCCATCACTCATCCTGCACTTTCTGCGTCTGATATGGGTTGGGAGGCGGTTTGTGCGCGACCGGCGGTTCGTCGAGCGCGCCGGTCACATAAGGATTGGGAGGAGCGGGAGGCGGCGAGGTCGGCGCGGGCCGGCCTTTGCGACCGCCCAATCCTGCGGACAAAGATTGCGTCGCCAGCCCAAGCTGCTTGAACTGGAGCCGCGTCTGTCCTACCTCAATGATCATATCCGGCGCAAGGGGCACGCGCTGGCGCGGCTGCAGAACCATCCCATTGAGCAGTGTGCCGTTGGTGCTGCCTTCATCCATCACGTAGAACTGCGTCCCTTCCCGGTAGATCGAGAAATGGGGATTGGAGATGTACTCATCGTGCAGCGCAAAATCGGCGAACTGCGCATCGCGCCCAACTTTGGTCACCTGCTCAGACAGCGCGTATTCGCGGCCCACGTTCGCGCCGCGCTGAATGACCAACTTCGCCGGCGCGCGCGGCGCGGCGCTGAGGGGACGGGTCACGTCTTTCAAGAAGCCGGTCGCGCCCTGCACGATTTTGCTCGCCAACGCGCCGCGCGTGCGGACGAGCAACAAGACCAGGACAACCACGGCGAACGCCAGCGCCAGGATCACCAGGAGCAGCCAGCGTTGATCACGGCTTGCCGGAGGCACAGGCATTTCCGGCTGCTGCGCCTCCGGCTCCACGACAACCGGCTCTGGCGGCTTGGCGCCCCACGTCACCTGGATTTGCCGCGGATCGGCGACGGCATACGTGCGCGCCAGGTAAGGATCAGCCGCGTCGGCGGTGAGGGTGAAGGTCTCTGTGACCGGCGCGCTGCCGGAAAGGTGCAAACGGCTCACGTCCCAGGCCAACGCGAAATCCGGCGCCGCGGCGCTCTCGCCGATCTGGTTGCCATTCGCGTAATAGCGGACGACGGATGGCGCGCGTTCCACGCCATCCACAAATTCCGCGGTCGCGCGCAGCGTGAGCGTCAACGGCTCCGGGCCAGCCAACGCTTCAGTATAGGGGAGCGAAAACGTTTCCGCGTCGGAGGAAACCGCGAGCGTGAGGCGCGGCAATTCGAGCAGCGAGGAAAAGCTGCGCTGGGCTTCCGCCGAACCACCCTCCGTCTGCACGGTGATGTGCAACTGGTAATCACCCTTGGGCTGGTGGGTGACGTAGGTGAGTCGGTACTGGAACCGCTGCGTCAGCACACGGTCAAACACATCCACCACCTGCGCGCGCGCCTCGGCGCTGCCTTGCGTGTACAGCGTATACAGGCCATCCGTCTGCGCGGCGATCCTGGTCAACGTCTCCGTCCCCCGGAAGCTCCCCGCGCGCGGCGCGACGCCGATCGTGTAGATGAGGATGGTATTGTCAACGGCCTTACGGATGATATCCTGCTCGCGGGCTTCATCGCTGAAGTTTTGATCCACGCCATCGGAGAAGACGATGATAAACTGCCGCCGGTTCTGCATCTCCTTGCGGATGCGACCGTCGGGGTTGCGGGTCAACAGCTCAAGCGCCGCGTCCAGCCCTTCGTAGAGCGGCGTCCCGCCGTTGACGGCCTCGCCCTCCATGATCGTCAGCGCGTTGCCGACGAGGTTCCTGTCCACCGGGTTGTGCGAGAAATTCTCCCTGGGATACAACTGGCGCGCCGGGTCGTCGCTGACGCCCACAATAGCGATCATATCGTCGGTGGGCTGCCCTTCCACGACCAGACGATCCAGGAAGACGCGCGACAGCTCAACGACCTCCTTGATTCTGCCGTCGCCGCGTTTGGAGATGCCGCCGCGGTCAACGACGATGACCGCGGCCAGTCCGACCGGCGCATAGCTGACAGAAACGTCGGCAAGCGGGGAGTTGGCTTCTTCCACGGCGAAATGGCTGCTGTCCAGTCCTTCGACAGCGCGGCCGGTCGCCTGGTCAATCACGGAGACATACGTGTGGACGTTCGGCGGCTCAGTTTTGGCATCGGGAGCGCCGTTGATGAACAACAAAGGTATCCCGGCGGTGGCTTGAGACAACACGAGGGCGGGGATCAACAGCCATCCCAGCCCAATGACGAACAAAGATCGCGCGCGTCTACTCCACACGGCGTCCTCCAATAGGTTATACGGCAACAATCTGGACAATGACGACGCTGATGTTATCAGTTCCCCCAGCGCGATTGGCGGCTTCAACCAGCCGGTCGCAGGCAGCCTGCGGCGAGGGCGCGTCGCGCCACATCTGCCAGATCTGGGCGTCGGGGACCATCCCACTCAAGCCATCCGAACACAAGAGCACGGCCTCGCCAGGCGCGAGCAGTTGCTCGAAGAGATCGAACTCCGGCTTGGGCTTGTCGCCGACCACCCGGTAGATGACATTGCGCCGGGGATGTTCGCGCGCTTCCTGCGCGGTGATCTGTCCGACGGCCACCAGCCGCTCGACGAGCGAGTGATCGGTCGTGATCTGCCGCGCCCCGTCCTCGGTCAGATGGTAAGCGCGGCTATCACCCATGTTAGCGACGATCACGTGCGCGCCGGTCACCAACGCCAGCACCAACGTGCTGCCCATGTCGTTATCGGCGGCCTTACGGTGCGCGTGGACCGCTTGATTGGCGGCCATAACGGCCTGCTCCAGCCAGGCCCGCGCCGGAAAAAGCGCCTCTTTGTCGGCCAGCGTGTCCAGATTCGCGGTTTCTTCGATGAGCGTACTGATGATCAACTGGCTGGCGACGTCGCCGGCGGCATGGCCCCCCATCCCATCGGCGACCGCGAACACGCCCACCGGCGCGCCGAGCGCCTGAAAACGTTCGCTAAAGTCGCGCGCCAGGACACTGTCCTCGTTCAACGAGCGCACCCGCCCCACATCGGTCTGGCATCCTATCTGGAAGCGCACGTTCCGGTGCGCGCGCGCTTGATACAAAGCCTGCTCCAGGGATGTCGCCAGCGCGTCGGCGCTCATCCCCGTCTCCTGCGCCTGCGTGAGCAGTGCAACCACACTCACGGAAGACTGAACCTCCTGACCTGCCGCCGAGGCTCCGTGCAGCCAGGTCAGCAACAGGCGCGCCAGCGCCCGGACATTCTCGGCAAAATCGCTTGCGGCCTGCGCGTAGGCGTCCTGAGGCAGAATGCGCGCGTTGTCAATGCACACGAAGCTGGCCCGACCGTCCTCGATGACGACGTGCTCCGCATCCACATGCCGCAAGACAACGTAGCGTTGGTGCACATAAGCCATGCCCTGCGCCAGCGCGATCCCCCATGCCAACACCTTGTCGAGCAGGTAGGGCGCCTCAACGGAGCGTTTGATAGCCGGTTCGACGCGATAGTAGCGCAGCGGACCAAACGCCGTCTCCATAAAGACATCCACAGGCAGGATCAGTGCGGGATGGGAGAGGTGCAAAGCCACCAACTGCGAGGATTCACTCAACGCCTGCGCCTCTGCCGTCTCGCGCACCAGGAATTTGGGGTAGACCAGCGTGACGTGACTCAAGTCAGTTCCGCAATGCGTACAAAACTGCACCTCATCGCCCTCGATAGCAGTGTCACAGCGAGGACAACGGTTGATCGGCGCCGTTCCACGCGCCGCGTAGACGTTGACCGTTTCCGACGCGGCCTGAACGTTGAGGATGCGGTAGCGCCCATTGCCCAAGAGCGTCTTTTCCGGCAGCACGGCTGGGGCGGATGGCGCGGGGTGTGATAGATAGACCGTGGCGGCAACCGGGCTGTCCCCAGGCCGTCGTTTGCGCAACAGAAACAGCAGCGCGACAACGAGAAGGAGTACACCGGTCAATGCCAGAGCCAATAAAACGATGAGCGTAGCATCCAATGATTTAATCCATGTGACCGACATCCCTATGCCCCCTTCAAACGCTGCAAAGAAGCCAGGAGCGCCACCATATAGGTCGCCCGCGAGCGCACCTGCTGGCCTTCCTGATTGGGGAAACGCGCAGCGAGCGCAATGGCCCGGCTGGCCCACACGCGCGCCTTCTCGTAGTCCTGCTGCCGGCGGAAGAGGCCGGCGCCGACCAGGAGGAGCCGCGCGCCGCCGAGCATCCGTTCAACGCCGGGCAGCGCCAGACCGCGCTCGACCACAACCAACGCGCGGGCATACTCCCCCTGCGTTTCCAAGACGATAGCCTCATGATAGTCCAAATCCGCCAGCCGGGCGATGTCGTCGGGGGCCGTCGGCTCCGCTGGCAACATCGTGCGCGCCGCGTGGAGGTGCGCCAGCGCCTCTTCGTAGAGGCCAAAGCTGGTCAACGTGTCGCCCAGGAGATGGTGCGCCTCAAAACGCGCCTGCGGGACGGCCAGTCCCCCGGCGTCCGCAGCCTCCAACACGCGCTCAAGGGCCTGGCGCGCCTGTTCCGCCAGATACGAATGGACGGCCTGACGGCCCAGTTCCAGGTTCACCTCAACAGCGCGCTCCCACAGCCGTGCTTCATAAGCGTGATAGGCCATCAAGGTCAGCCAATTCGGCGCGGCCCGTTCGCGGTAGTAGTCCAGGTACTCGGTCAGGCGTTGGTGGATCAGGCGTTGGACGCGATGCGGCAGCCCACGATAGGCGACCTCGCGCACCAACGGCTGGTGGAACATCAAAATCTCGAAAGCCGTGGCGTGCGGCACCAGGCCGAAGGGAGAAAGCTGCGGAATGCGCCGCCGCACCATCGTGTCACTTTCTTCGCCGTAGGCAGCGACCAACGTGGGAACCGTCATTTCGTCGCCGACCGCCGCCGCCGCGCGCAGCAGGTGGCGATCCGGCGGGGAGAGTTGGTCAATGCGGCTCTGGATCAGGCCGTAGACCATATCGGGCAGGGGGAAGTCGTCCAGCGAGCCGGTCAGCTCCCAGGCATGGTCGCGCCGCAGCAGAACGCCGGAATTGATGAGCGCGCGCACGGCCTCAGTCGCAAACAAGGGCAACCCGCTACTGCGCGCCGCCACCCACTGGATCACTTCGGATGGCAGCGGCATATCCTCGAAAAGACGCTGCACCAAAGCCTGCATCGCGCGCGCGGTCAACGAGCCGAGAGGCAAATCAATCACCCGCGCGCTAACCGGCCAGCGCCGCAGGATAGCCGGCTCATCGCGGTACGTCGCCACGATCATCAACGGGACAGCCAGCGGCGTTTGCACGAGCACGTCCAACATCTCCAGCGAGGCCGGGGACATCCAATGGACGTTGTCGAGGATGAGCAGGCGCGGCTGTTCCTGCGCGGCCTGCTGCCACAGTTGCAGCAACGTGGATTGGCGCTGCATATCGCGCATAGTCGGGGCCAGCGAGAGTACGTCCGGCGAAGGCGCTACCGTCAGCCCCACCAACGGCGCGACGAGCGCCGCCCAGGGATCAACCGCGTAACGTTCCAGCACTGTCACCAGGCGTTCCTGCCGCGCATCCTGTTCCAATGCTTCCAGCCCAAACAGCGACGCTAACGCGCTGTCCCATCCAGCATAGGGCAGGTGCTCGGCATAGGAAGGCGTGATGCCCATGTGGACGGCAAAGCCATTCTTCTCCGCGAGCCGGGTCAATTCTTGCACGAGGCGGCTTTTACCGACCCCGGCGCCGCCGTGAAGCAACACGACCCGCGATTCTCCGGCCTGCGTTTCTTCCAGGACGCGCGCGAGTTGCGCAAATTCCTCATCGCGCCCCACAATCGTGACATCGGAGGCCGGCGCGCCCAGGAAGACCGGTCGCAGCCCACGCGCGATGAAAGGCGTCAGCAGTTCGGTCTTGCCCTTGAACTTGGTCGGCGCGCCGAATTCGCCCGCCACGCGCCGGGTGACGGCGGGGTGGTGCGAGGTATTCGGCCCCAGCCAGATTTCGCCCGGCCGGCACTTGGACATCAGCCGGGCGGCCAGGTTGACCTCGTCGCCCATGACGGTGTATTCACGCCGCCGCGCCGTACCCACATCACCGGCGAAGACATAGCCTGTGTTGATGCCAAAACTGAGCGATCCGCCGAACATTTCCTGCAACTCCAGGGCCGCCAGCACCGCCCGCAAGGGATCGTCTTCGTGCGCGCGCGGCGCGCCAAAGAGCGCCATGATGTACGGGCCGCTCGGCGAGACCGTGATTTTGTTGACGATGCCGTCATAGCGTTGGATGGCATCGCGGATCTGGATGAAGATTTGGTTCGGCTCTTCGACGGCGGATTGTAGCCGCGCTTCATCGCCCCAGCAGGGCATTAGATCAGGCAGTCCTTCCACCGAAAGCATCATCACCGTCACCCAACGGCGCTCGCTGCCGGTGCGGATGCGGTCCAGCGTGGGGGCGGCGACCAGGCGTTCCAGGAGACTGGGCGCCAGATAGGGGGTAAGCGCGTCCAGGCGGGAGAGGAACCACACCAGCAGTTCGTCATCCTCAAGTTGCGGGGGACGGGGGAGGGCCATCATACCATGCGCGGTAGGCGTTTGCTTCAGCGCCAGCACTTGAAACAGGTCCTCGCCGAGGGCAACACAATCCACCTGACCTTGGCACGCCTGCCTGGTGCTGATATCGAGGACGGTTTCGGCGGGCGGCGCTGCTGTCTGCGCACGGCCCATCGCAGCCAGCGGAGGGCCAGCGGGCAGCAACTCGCGTCCCGCGTGATCGCCCAGGCCCAGGCCGACCATGCGCCCGCTGCCCAAGCCAATCGCCACACGCAGCGGGAAACGCCCCAACGAGGTTTCCACTTCGCCCATCTGCGCTTTCATCGCGGCCTGCACTTCCAGCGAGGCCGCCACAGCCCGCAAGGCGTGCTGCTCGCCCTGGAAGAGCACCATCCCGGCGTCGCCAGCGAATTTCTGCAAGTCGCCGCCATACTGCGCGGTGATGCGGATCAGAATCTCCAGGAAGCGGTCAATCAGCTCGGTCAATTCTTCAGCGCCGGCGTCGGAGCTGGCGCGAGAGAATTGCTCGGATAACGGCGTAAAGCCGTCAATGTCGGCGAACATCACCGTGCCGTCCAGCGAAAGTCCCATCGGCCCGGCGACCGGCGCTTCCAGGATGGGGGCGGCGATGACCATGGGGATGTAAGCGGTCACTACGTCCAGCAGATCACGCAAATAGAGCAACAGTGAGGGGTGATAATACAGCAGGCGATTTAGCCAGTGGGTCAATTCCCCTTCGCGCTCTACCTGCTTAGCAAAACCCGGGAGAGAGTTCATGATGCCATCCTCTCAAGGCGTGCTCGGTGAACCAAAACGTAAGACGTAAAACGTAAGCAAATCCCCGCTTTTACGTTTCACGCTTTACGTTTCACGCTTTACGTTTTACGCTTTACGTTTTACAAATACTATTGGCGTTTGTAGACGCCCATCAATTCTGTTTCGGCCAGGATGTGGCCCTCCATAGCGGCAAGGACTTGTTTTTGCGTCGCGTCGCCGGCAGGAGTGAGCAGCGCGTCCAGCGCGTACAATTTGAAGAAATAGCGATGGGTGCCGCTCGGCGGACAAGGGCCGCCGTAATCCAGGCGGCCCCAACTGTTCTTGCCGTGGGCGCCGCCAGGCAGCCCCGCGTCATCCATAATCGCCTCCGGCAGGCTGCGCACGTCGGCGGGGATGTTGTAAACCACCCAATGCACCCACGTTCCCATCGGCGCATCGGGATCAGAGACGATGAGCGCGAAGCTCTGCGTTCCGGCAGGTGGATCGGCCCACGACAGCGCGGGTGAGCTATCTGCGCCGTCGCAGGTGTAGAGCGCGGGGATCGCCTGACCGCGCGTGAAGGCCGGGCTGCTCAGCAAGAAAGCCGCGGTCGCGCCGGATGATGTAGGTAGGGGCGTCGCCATCTCTGGCCGCGAGGGCGCTTTCTGACAGCCCCACAGACCGGCAAGCAACACACATCCCACAAGTATGGCGAGTACGCGCGTTCTCATCGCACCTTCCTTAAAAACGTAAAGCGTAAAACGTGGGATTGATCCCCTTACGTCTTACGTTTTACGTTTCACGTTTTACGCCTACTTCTCCTCGATGCGGATCGTTTTGATCAGGTCGCCGGGCGTGGTAGCGGTCTGGGGATCGCGGAGGCTGATAGATTTCAGCACATCCAATCCGTCAATGACCTTGCCGAAGACAGTGTGACGCCCATTCAACCACGGCGTCTCCACGAAGGTGATGAAGAACTGGCTGCCATTCGTATTGGGACCGGCGTTCGCCATCGAGAGCACACCGGGGCCGTCATGCTTCAGCGTGGCATCGAATTCATCGGCAAAACGGTATCCCGGCCCACCGCGACCGGTTCCGGTGGGGTCGCCGGCCTGCGCCATAAAGTCCGCGATGACACGGTGAAAGGTCGTGTTGTCATAGAACCCTTCGCGCGCGAGGAAAACAAAGTTGTTGACAGTGTTGGGCGCTTTGTCGGCAAATAGCTGCACCACGATGTCGCCTTTCGCGGTCACGATGGTGGCGATGTAGGTTTTCGTGGGGTCAATGACCATCGCCGGCGGCGTGGTATACATTCCATTGCGATCGGCTGGATTTTTAGGCATAGGTATAGCTCCTTGTTGTGTGGTTTGGGTGGGTTGTCCACCGTTGAGCGCTTCTTCAATAAGACGCCGGATTTCGGCGGGATTGTTGCCCTGCACTTTTTGCCCGTTGACGAAAAAGGTCGGCGTGGCGGTGATGCCACGCTGATACGCCGCGTTCGACGCATCAACGACAGCGCCCGCATAACGGTTCTCTGTCTTGCACGCGCCGAACTGCTCAAGATTCAGCCCCACTTCTTTGGCTGCGGCGTCGAGGTCAAAGGTGTTGTTGCCGATGGCGGTAAAGACAGCGTGTTCGTAGGCAAAATACTTCCCCTGTTCGGCGGCGCACATGGCGGCGCCGAGGTATTGTTGCGATTCTGCGCGGTTAAAAGCCATCAGATGCCCCACGTAGCGCACTTTCCCGGTCGCCACGTAGTCTGTAAGGATTCCCTCAAGACTATTCGTGTTGAAGTTGCGACAGTGCCCGCAGAAGATTTCGCTGAACTCCATCACCGTAACCGGCGCATCTACGGCCCCCAATGCAGGCAACCAGCGCGTCCCGGATGGCCCGCCAGGGTACTTTACCTGGGACGCACCGTCATTGTAGGGCGCACCCGTCAATCCCAGGAACGACTCCTGGAAAGCCTGGTTGACGTCCGCAGGGGTGGACTTTGGCGCAGACGTTGCGGTCGGTTTAGGCGTAGCCGGGACCGCTGTGGCTACAACCACAGGGGTCGGTTGCGCTTCATTTGCTACAGAAGTCCCGCTGCATCCCCCCACGAACAGGATGAGCATCGCCAGCGGCAGAAGGATTTTCGATACGCGCGCTACAGTCATACCGGTTATTTCTCCGTGATGCGGATGGTTTTGATCAGGTCGCCGGGCGTCGTCGCCGTGGCAGGATCACGCAAGCTAATCGAGAGCAGCACGTCGAACCCCTCGATCACTTTGCCGAAGATGGTATGTTTGCCGTCCAACCACGGCGTCTCCGTGAAGGTGATGAAGAACTGGCTGCCATTGGTGTTCAACCCGGCGTTCGCCATGGCCAACACACCGGGACCGTCGAACCTCAAATCGGGATCAAATTCGTCGCCAAACTGATACCCCGGCCCCCCTGTCCCCGTGCCGGTGGGGTCGCCGGCCTGCGCCATAAAGTTCGAGATCACGCGGTGAAAGGTCGTGTTGTCGTAGAATCCTTCGCGCGCGAGAAAAACAAAGTTGTTCACCGTAATGGGCGCTTTTTTAGGATACAATTCCAGTACGATGTTCCCTTTGGCCGTCTCAATGGTGGCGATGTACGTCTTCAGTGGATCAATGGTCAGGGCGGGTCGCTCCGAGTACATTCCATTCCGCGCCGCTGGATCCTTGGGCATATTCGGATTGGTCGGGAGTTCGGCATCGGCAGCGCCGCCCTTATCGCCCCGATTAAGGAGCAAAATCAGACCGCCGACCAAAAGAAAGACAATGACGGCAATGCCCGCAATCCACCACCAACGCTGTGTTTTGGCCTTTTTGGCTGCCGCAGCAGCAACTGCGCCTTTTTTGATTGTATTCGGCAGTGGCTTCTTGTTGACCGCCGTCTTCTTGGACGGCGAGGTTTTGTAAGGCCGTTTCTTCGCTGATGAGCTTTTCTTTGACTTCGACATATCTCCTCCATAGATGCGTTTGCCTTAAATTCTATCCCAATTCAGCAGAAATGCCAGAGGCGGCAACCACAACTAAAACATGCTCAACCCTGCCAGATTTGAGGGATTTCCAAGTTTTTTGTACTCATCAGGATGATATTGAACAACCGCCAAGACGCCAAGAGCGCCAAGTTTTTAAGATTTCTTGGCGGACTTGGCGACTTGGCGGTAGAAAAAGCGCGTTACCCATGTGTTCAATATCCTCTCGACTATTACAGATTTCCAAGTTTTTTCACTTGACATCTCTAAGCTATATTATATAATTAGCGGCATTAATAATTAAGTTAAATTAGCCACAAGGATACCGTTATGCCAAACACAACCCACGAGGCATTGACTCAAACATTGCAAGACTGGGCTGAAGTTTTTATGCACCATTCGATGCGCCATGTTTTCCTCTTCACAAAGGAAAACAATCTTTCGATGTCGCAGATGGGCGCGCTGCTGAACATTCACCGGCAGGGTGTGTGCAGCGTATCTGATATTGGCGACGAGTTGGGCGTCACCAGCGCCGCCGCCAGCCAGATGCTAGACCGGTTGGTGCAGCAAGAGCTGATCGCACGCTCCGAAGACCCCAACGACCGGCGCAGCAAAATGCTCGTGCTGACCGACAAAGGACGCGCGACCATTCAGGCCAGCGCGCAAGCGCGGCAACATTGGCTCGGCGCCCTGGCGGAAACGCTCACGCCCACCGAACAACAAGCGGTGAACGCGGCGCTGATCCTCTTGATCGAAAAAATCAGACAACTCGATCAGGATGACGACCTTATTTTTACGCAAAAATGAGCGCTGAATCGCACTCTGGGGAGGAATAAACTTATATGACCCGATTAACACGATATTTGAAGCCCTATACGCTGATGATCCTGCTCGCCGTCGTGCTGCTCTTCGTGCAGGCGAACGCCGACCTGGCGCTGCCGGATTATCTCTCGCGCATCGTCAACGTGGGCATCCAGCAAGGCGGCGTGGAGCGCGCGCTGCCCGACGCGATGCGTACAAGCACCCTGGAACGGTTGGCGCTCTTCCTGGACGACGCGGATAAGACGGCGCTGCTGGCGCAGTACACGCTGGTCAATGCGACGTCGCCTGACTACGCCGCGCTGGTGAAGACCTACCCTGCGCTGGCGGATGAACCGCTCTACATTCTCGGCGATGTGGACGCTGCCACGGTCACAGCCTTGACCCCGCCAGTGAGCCAGGCGTGGCTGGCCGTCTCCGTCATCGAGCAGATCATGGCCGATCCAGCCAAGGCCGCGCAGATGGGCGGCGGGATGGGCGGCTTCGATCTCACCAAACTGCCGGCGGGGACGGACCTGTTCAAGCTGCTGACGCAACTGCCGGCAGCGCAACGCACACAGATGAAGGCGCTGCTGCAAGAACGTTTCGCCGCGCTCGGCGAGAGTATGGTCACGCAAGCCGCCCTGCGCGCGGTCAAGGCGGAATATGCTGCGCTCGGCGTTGATGCCGAGAAGCTGCAAACGGCCTATATCCTGCGCGTGGGCGCACAAATGTTGCTCGTGACGCTGCTCTCGGTGGCCTGCACCATCACGGTGGGCTTGCTGGCGGCGCGCACGTCCGCCGGGCTGGCCCGCGACCTGCGCCGCGCTGTCTTCGAGAAGGTGGAAGGCTTCTCCGGCGCGGAATTCGACAAGTTCTCCACCGCCTCGCTCATCACCCGCACCACCAACGACGTGACTCAGGTGCAAATGGTGACAATGATGATGGTGCGTATGGTCATCTACGCGCCTATCATGGGCGTCGGCGGCATCATCCGCGCGGTGAGCAAAGGCTCTTCGATGTGGTGGCTGATCGCTGTGGCGGTGGCGTTCCTCATGAGCCTGATTGCCGTCGTCTTTTCGATTGCCCTGCCCAAGTTCAAGAGCATCCAAAAGCTGGTGGATCGCCTTAACCTGGTGGCGCGTGAGCAGTTGTCCGGTATGATGGTCATCCGTGCCTTCAACCGGCAGGACTTCGAGGAGGCCCGCTTCGACAAAGCCAACGTAGACCTGACCGCCGTGAGCCTGTTCATCAACCGCGTGATGGTAATCATGATGCCGGTGATTATGTTCATCATGAATGGCCTGTCACTGGCGATTATCTGGGTGGGCGCGCATCAGGTGGCCGAAGCGACGATGCAAGTCGGCGATATGATGGCCTTCTTGCAATACGCGATGCAAATCGTGATGTCGTTCCTGATGCTGACGATGATGTTCATCATGTTACCGCGCGCGGCGGTTTCCGGCGACCGCATCGCCGACGTGTTGGAGACCGAAGCCTCCATCCACGACCCCGCAGCGCCGCACACGTTCCCCACGCCCTTCAAGGGGACGGTGGAATTCCGCGACGTCGGCTTCCGCTATCCCGGCGCGGAGGAGAATGTGCTGTGCGGCATCACCTTCACCGCGCAGCCAGGACAGACGACGGCCATCGTTGGCTCGACCGGGTCGGGCAAATCCACCGTCGTCAACCTCATCCCGCGCTTCTACGACGTGACAGAAGGCGCCATCCTGATTGACGGCGTGGACATCCGCCACGTCGCGCAACACGACCTGCGCGACAAGATCGGCTACATTCCGCAACGCGGTATGCTGTTCTCCGGCGACATCGAGAGCAATCTGCGTTACGCCGACGAGGATGCCGACGAAGAAACGCTGCGCTGGGCGGCGGAGGTCGCGCAAGCCAGTGAATTCATTGACGCCAAGCCGGAGGGCCTGGCCGCCGAGATCGCGCAAGGCGGAACAAACGTCTCCGGCGGGCAGAAACAGCGTTTAGCGATTGCCCGCGCGCTCGTCAAAAAACCGCCGATCTACATTTTCGACGACAGCTTCTCCGCGTTGGACTTCAAGACCGACGCAGCGTTGCGCCGCGCGCTCAAGCAGCACACTGGCGACAGCACGCTGCTCATCGTCACGCAGCGCGTGGCAACGATCAAGAACGCCGAGCAGATCATCGTCCTCGAAGAGGGGCAAATGGTCGGCAAGGGCACCCACCACGAGCTGATGGAGACATGCCCCACTTACCGCGAAATTGCGCTCTCGCAACTGAGTATGGAGGAATTAGCATGACGCAGCAACCCACAACGCCACGCAACACAACAACGGACAGGCGTCCACCGATGGGCGGCCCCTTCGGACCGGGGCGCGGGCCGCGTCCGGGCGGGCCTGGCGGTCACATGATGATGAAGGGCGAGAAAGCCCGCGATTTCAAAGGGACAATGCGCAAGCTGGTCGGCTATCTGGACAAGTACAAGCTGGCGCTCGTCGTGGTAGCGCTCATGGCCGTGGCCTCGACCGTCGCGCACATCGTCGGCCCGAAAATCCTCGGCAAGGCCACCACGCGCCTTTTCGAGGGCGTGATGGCGCAACTGGCCGGAACGGGAACGGTGGATTTCGCTGGCATCGGGAACATCATCCTGACCGTCCTGGGGTTGTACCTGGCCTCATCCCTGTTCAGCTACATCCAGGGCTGGGTGATGGCGAACGTCTCCACCAACATCGCCTACCGCTTCCGCCAAGAGATCGCCGCAAAAGTAAACCGGCTGCCGCTCAAATACTTCGACAGCGTGACGCACGGTGAAGTGCTTTCACGCATCACCAACGACGTAGACACCGTCAACCAGACGCTCAGCCAGAGCCTCACGCAGATCATCACCTCCAGCGTCACCGTCGTCGGCGTACTCGTGATGATGCTCTCGATCAGCGGGTGGATGACGCTGATCGCGCTGCTGACTATTCCGCTGTCGCTGGCGGTGGTGGGGCTGATCGTCGGCCAATCGCAAAAGTACTTCAA
Source organism: Anaerolineae bacterium (assembly GCA_035420085.1). Lineage (GTDB taxonomy): Bacteria > Chloroflexota > Anaerolineae > B4-G1 > SLSP01 > DSWT01. Next base: position 78,285 of record DAOLUH010000005.1, on the reverse strand, counting down.
GCAGCAGCAGGACTACCTGGGGCATGTCAACGGTCACATTGAGGAAATGTACGGCGGGCATGTCGTGATGAAGGCGTTCAACGGCGAAGCAAAGAGTCTCGCCAAGTTTGACGAATCCAACACACCGCTCTACGAGTCGGCCTGGAAATCGCAGTTCCTTTCGGGGCTGATGATGCCGATTATGATGTTCATCGGCAACCTGGGCTACGTGGCCGTAGCCGTGCTCGGCGGCTGGCTCGTCATCCGCAACGCCATCACCATCGGCGACGTGCAGGCGTTCATCCAGTACGTGCGCTCGTTCACGCAGCCGATCACGCAGCTTGCCAACATCTCCAACGTCCTGCAACAGACGGCGGCGGCGGCGGAGCGTGTCTTCGAGTTCCTGGCAGAGGCCGAAGAAATTCCTGAAACCGCCACCCCGGTCAAGCTGGATACGGTGGCCGGCCGCGTCGAGTTCCGGGACGTGCATTTCGGCTACACGCCCGACAAAATCATCATCAACGACTTCTGCGCGGAGGCGCGGCCAGGGCAAAAGATCGCCATCGTCGGGCCGACCGGCGCGGGCAAAACCACGATGGTCAAGCTGCTGATGCGCTTCTACGACGTCAATGACGGCGCGATTCTGATTGATGGTCACGACATCCGCGACTACACCCGCCGCGACCTGCGCCAGATGTTGGCGATGGTGCTGCAAGACACCTGGCTCTACAACGGCACGATCATGGAGAACATCCGCTATGGCCGTCCAGATGCGACCGATGAGCAAGTGACCGACGCCGCCAAGACCGCGCACGTGGATCACTTCATCCACACGCTGCCCGACGGCTACGCGATGGTGCTCAATGAGGAAGCGAGCAACGTTTCCCAGGGACAGAAGCAGTTGTTGACGATTGCCCGCGCCGTGCTGGCCGACCCGAAAATCCTCATCCTGGACGAGGCGACCAGCTCGGTGGACACGCGCACCGAGGTGCTGATCCAGCAAGCGATGGACCGGCTGATGCAAGGGCGCACCAGCTTCATCATCGCGCACCGCCTCTCCACCGTCCGCAACGCCGACCTGATTCTGGTGATGCGTGACGGCGACATCGTGGAGCAAGGCACGCACACAGAGCTATTGGCGCGCAACGGCTTCTACGCGGAGTTGTACAACAGCCAGTTCGAGGGGGCGAGCGGCGTCGTCTAAAACCAAAAACACGCCCAAAACCTCTTTAAGCAACTCCCTGTTTTTATAATAAAAACAGGGAGTTCGTTTCCCTGTTTTGACAATATGAATGACTGCTCTGAATTTATTCCGTAATCCTCACTGTGATTAACCTTCGGGAACCTTCCACCATCCGATTTCGTCTTTATACCAGGCTGTTCATAAACGCCCTTTTAGGTTAAAATAGTCATGGGGTTAAGCAACGCTTCTGCAATACAAATTATTGGCAGAATCGTTGCGATGGAACATGAAGGTTAACCAACGGCGAAGATCACACACCCTGGACTTGAGCGTCAGATATACGAAAGGAACAGCCCCGATGATACGGATTCTGAGTTTAGACGATGAGCCACAATTACTCGACATTATGAGCATGATCCTGAAACGGACAGACTGCGAGCATCTGACCACCGACGATCCTTATGAAGCCTGGGGGCTTTTACATACCTTACCATTCCATATAATCACCCAGGATTTAATGCGACCGGGAATTGATGGCTGGCAGTTTCTGGATTGGTTGAAGGCGGAAAGTCCTTTGTGTGACGTTCCAGTCGCCATCATCACAGCCCACGCGCAGTCGCAAAGCCGGACGCGCGCCGCGGAGATGGGCAACGTCGCGGCCTATCTCGTCAAACCCTTTCTCTCCCAAGCATTGATAGATGTCGTCAATGACATACTGATGCGCCATCACGCCACAACACTGCCGGCCGTTGAAAACAACACGTACAAGGAACTTTTTCAGCGCAATATGCCCATCCCAGAAGCCGCCATGCTCGACACGTTGGCGCCAATGGCGCGCCGGACGACGTTCTGGTGGATGCTACGCTTTGGCGCGCCCCCAACACCCGGTCTACTGCTCGAATCGCTGGCCGATGAGGATGCGGACATCCGCTACAGAGCCGCCCTGGCGCTCGGTGAGACGGACTCACCGCAGGTCGTGCGGCAACTGTGCGCAGCATTGCAGCACCCGGCCTGGGAAGTGCGGTGGAGCGCGGCGCTGGCCCTGAAACACTGCCGCGTCAAAGAAGCTGCGCCCGCTCTGACCGCGGCCTTGCGCGACCCATATCCGTCTGTGCGCCTGTGGGCGACGCTGGCATTGGGCGCGACCGGCGATGAACGCGCTCTGGATGCGTTGATCGCAGCTATGCAGGACGCAACACCTGCTGTGCGCCAGGCGGCCATTCTGGCCCTGGCTTGGCTGCACGATCCACGCGCGGACGACATCTTGTGCATGGCCATGCGCGACGAATCGGATGTCGCGCGGATGTTGGCGACGTTGGCATTGGAGCACGTCGCCGATCCGGTGGCGACAGCCGCGCTCTGTGTGGCCCTCGACGACAGCAATGCCAGAGTCCGCGAGAACGCCGCTATCGTTCTGGGACGCCGCCGCGACGCTCGCGCGATGGAGGCATTGCTGCGCGCGCTCCACAATCCGGCGCTGGCGGTGCGGTATTACGCAGCCCAGGCGCTGGCGCGCCTGGGGAGCACGGCGCAGATGCGGCTGGTCGAGAACTTGAGCGATCCCGAACCCCAGGTGCGGCAGGTCGTAGCGGCAGCGCTGCGCCATGTTCAGGACGAGGCCATCATCCCCAAGCTCATCGCTGCACTAAAAGACGAGGTTTCGCACACGCGGATTCTGGTCGCCCAGGCCCTCGGCAACTTTCATGGCCGGGAAGCGATCAAAGCCGCTATTCCGGCGCTCACCGCTGCGCTTCGGGATAAAGACTTCGACGTGGCCTGGTCTGCCGCTATGGCGCTGCGCCGGATTGGATACACAAAAGAGGAATAAGGGATTGCGTAGCAAGGATGGGTATGCCTACTTCCAAATGCTCAATCCCTGTTCACCAACATCGGAGGAAAAAATGAATCGAAAAAGTTGGATACTCATCACATTAGTTCTGTTGACCCTGGCCAGCCTCGCGTGCAGCCTCATCCCCCAGACGGGCGCGCCTACAGGCACGGCGCAACCAGCGGCGACGAACACGCCGCGTCCCACCGCCACGGCGCTGCCGCCCAAGCCGGTCGTGCCTTACACGCCCGTGCCCGCGGATATGCTCTCGCCCATCATCGTGCAGCGCAATCCCAAGCGCGGCGAAAGCCTCACACCCGACGGCGCAATTGAGATTGTGTTCGACAAGCCGATGAACCAATCTGCCGTGGCGAGCGCGTTCACGCTGCAAAAGGCCGGGGAGAACATGCCGGTCAAGGGCGAACTTTCGTGGGCCGACGCGCGCACGCTGCGCTTCCAACCCGCCGAGGCGCTGCCGCGCGACACCATTTTCGACGTGATTCTCACGCAAAACGCCAGCGCCGCCACGGGCGAGCTGCTGCGCGAGCCGTACACCTTCCGCTTTGCGACGGCCGGTTATCTCGAAGTTGCGCAGGTGATCCCCGACCCCGACACCGCCGACGTGGAAACCAACGCAACCATCACTGTGATGTTCAACCGCCCCGTCGTGCCGCTCACCACGCTGGCGCAGATGGAAAACCTGCCCAATCCCGTGACCTTCGATCCGCCGATCAAGGGGCGCGGCGAGTGGCTGAATACGTCCATCTACGTTTTCACGCCCGCCGAACCGCTCGCGGGCGGCGTGACATACCGCGCGACGGTCAGCGCCGGGTTGCAGGACATCGCCGGCGCGCTGCTGGCGGACGACTACGTGTGGCATTTCACCACCGTCCCGCCGAAAGTGGTGTGGACGCAGCCCCGCACCGGCGCGACCCTGGTAGACATCGAGACGGCCATCACGGTGCAGTTCAACCAGCCGGTGGACGAGACGTCCGCCAAACGGGCCTTCCACCTAAGCGGTGGGCGCGGCCTGTTGGGCAATGAGGTCAACGGGACTTTCGCCGTCAAAGACAACACCGTGGTTTTCACACCGACCCGCGCTCTGGACTTCAACACGCCATACACCGTCAAACTGGACGCGGGCATCACGTCCCCCCTGGGCGGCAGCGGGATGAAAGAAAGTTATACCTGGCAATTCACCACCGTCCCCCTGCCCGAAATCGTGTCCACCAATCCTGAGAATCTGGAGCGCAACGCCCCACCCCAAACCGCCTTCGAGATCAAGTTCAACACACCCATTGACCCCGCCACGGTGATGCCCAACTTGACGATGACGCCGCCGCTCTCGCCGACGCAGGTGTACACGTACTTCTCAAGTTACGACAACACCTTCACCCTCCACTTCGGCGCGCAACCGTCAACCGAATACACCGTCGTCATCAAGGATGGGATCGCCGACCCTTACGGCAACACCATCCCGCGTGGACGCACGGTCAAGTTCCGCACCGCGCCGTTGGACCCGGTGTACCGATTGCACGTGCCCGATCTGATCGGCACGTATGACGCCGCGCTGCCGGCCCAGATCGTGCTCAGCCACATCAACGTCAAGCAGGTCAGGCTGCGCCTCTATAAGCTGCCACCGTCGCTCGCGCAACAATCTTACTGGCAATGGCTAGAGCAAAGCCCCGCCCCCACAGGCGCACAATTGCTCCGTGAGTGGCGGCAGAACCTCGAAAGCCCGTTGAACAAGCAGAGCTACACCGTCGTTGACCTTGCTGCCACGCCGGGCGGAACGCTGGAGCCGGGCTTTTACCTCCTGGATACGGATTCGCCGGAGGTCAACAAAGAGTACGCCTACTACTACAACCGGCGCCACATTCTGGTCGTGTCGCCGCTCAATCTGACGTTGAAAGTCGGACCGCAAGAAGCCTTCATCTGGGCCACCGAGCTGAGCAGCGGCGCGCCCGTTCCCAACCTCACCCTGACCGTGTACCAATACGATGGCGGCAGCCTGGGAACCGTAACCACAGATAAAGATGGCATCGCCCGCCTCAATGTGCCCGTCAATCGCAACACGCTCGTCGTCTACAGCGAAAATCCTTTTGCCGCCGTCGCCGAAGGATGGGGACGCGGGGTCAGCCCGTGGGATTTCGGCATAGGCGAAGGCGAGTACGCGCAGGATTACCGCACCTACGTCTACACCGACCGGCCCATCTACCGGCCAGGACAAACGGTGCAGTTCAAGGGCGTAGTCCGCGCCGAAAAAGACGCCGCCTTCAACCTGCCGGGCGTGCGGATGGTCAATGTCTCTATCCGCGACGCGGCTTATGAGGAAGTTTACAACCAGCAGCTCGCGCTCAGCGAGTTGGGCAGTTTCAATGGGACGCTCGACCTGACGGAAGGTGCGCCTCTGGGCGATTACCAGGTTTACGTCTCTTTTGGCGACTTCGGAGGCTACACCAGCTTTCAAGTAGCGGCCTATCGCGCGCCGGAATTTGAGATCGTCGTGGAGACCACGCAGGCCGAAGTGCAGCGCGGCGATGATGTGGCTGCGACGATCACGGCGCGTTACTTCTTCGGTAGCCCGCTGGCGAACACGAACGTCACGTGGAACGTGCTGGCCGAGGATTACCGTTTCGAGCCGCCGTGGGGCGGGCGGTACAGCTTCAACGACACGGACGATCCCTACGCCTGTTTCGACTGCTGGTGGTGGCGCGAAAAACCCGCGCCGCAACCCATCCTCAGCGGCAGCGGAACCACGGATGCCAACGGCGAACTCACGCTTACCCTGGACGGCCAAACCTTACAGGCAGCGCTCGAACGCACAAAGGACAGCCCAGGTACCAATCCCCAATCCCTGGTTACCTTCCCCGCCTCCCGCCTCACACTCGAAGCCACCGCCACCGGCCCTGATAACCAGGCCATCTCCGGGCGCAGCAGCATCGTCGTCCATCCCGGCCCGTACTACATTGGCCTTGCCTCGCGGGAATACGTCGGCGAGGCCGGCAAACCGAGCGAGATTGATCTCGTGGCCGTGGATTGGGTGGGGACGCGCCTGCCCGGCACAGCCATCAAGGTGGAATTCTACCGCCGCGAGTGGCTCAACACCTTCGTCGAGAATGAATTTGGCGGCGGTTCCTGGACATGGGAAACCAAAGAGACGTTGGTGGACGAAACCACCGTCACCACCAACAACCTCGGCGAGGCCGTGGCGACCTTCACCCCGGCGGAGGGTGGCTCCTACCACATCGTCGCCACGCCTGCCTCCCCCACCCCGGAGACTGAAGCGATCCGCACGTCCATCTTCATCTGGGTTTCCGGCAAGGACTTCGTCTCCTGGCGGCGGGAGAACAACGACCGCGTCATGCTCATCAGCGACAAGAACACCTATAAAGTCGGCGAGACCGCCGAAATCCTCATCCCTTCGCCGTTCGAGGGGCCGCATATGGCACTGGTCACCGTGGAGCGCGCCGGGGTGCGCCGCCACGAGGTCATCCAACTGACGAGTAACAGCACGATCTACCGCCTGCCCATCACCCAGGGCGACATCCCCAACATCTACGTCTCCGTCGTGCTGATCCACAAGCGGCAAGACGGCAAACCGGCGGACTTCAAAATGGGCCTGCTTCCGCTGGATGTAGACCCACAACCTGTAACCTTAAACCTGCAACTTGAAACCGATGTCGAACTGGCGCAGCCGGGTGAAGCGGTGAATTACACCCTCCGCGCGACGCTGCCCAACGGCGAACCGGCCGCGGGTGTGGAATTCTCGCTGGATGTGGTGGATAAGGCTGTGCTCAGCCTCAAACCGCGCAGCAGTGACATCGTCCAGGGCTTCTATGGACGCCGCGCGCTCCAGGTCAACACCGGCAGCATGCTCAGCCTCTCCGTGAACCGCTATCTCGAAGAGCTTGCGGAGAATCTGGACCTGGCAAGAAGTCCTGTTACGGCCGAAGGATATGCGCTTGATCTACAAGCCGAAATGCCCGCCGCCATGCCCAGGGCGATGGCGACACCCGAGCCTGCATTTGAAAAAATGGAAGCGGCAAAGTACGCCGAAAACGTCGCGCCGCCGGCAGGCGTGGAGATCCGTGAGGAATTCGCCGATACCGCCTACTGGAATCCGCGCCTCACGACCGACCGCGATGGCCGTGCCGTCGTCACACTCAAACTGCCCGATAACCTCACCACCTGGACACTGCGCGCCGTCGGTCTCACCGCCGATACGCGCGTGGGCGAAGGCAGCGCCGACCTCGTCGCCACAAAGCCGTTGCTGGTGCGTCCCGTCGCGCCGCGCTTCTTCGTCGTGGATGATCGGGCACAGCTTGCGGCGAACGTCAGCAACAACACCGGGCAGGATCTCACCGTCGAAGTCACCCTGAGCGCCGAGGGCGTGGGCGTCCACACCGAGACGCCGCCACGCCAGACCGTCGTCGTCCCCGCACGCAGCGAGCGCAAGGTGACGTGGTGGGTGACGGTGCAAGATGTGGTCAACGCGCAGCTCATCTTCAGCGCCGTTTCCGGGGAATACGCCGACGCGAGCAAACCGCGCCTCAGCACCGGGCCGGACGGCTCGCTGCTGGTCTTCCGCTACACCACGCCCGACATCGTGGGGACGGCGGGGCAACTCACCGAAGGTGGCTCGCGCACCGAAGCCATCGCGCTGCCGCCAGAATTCGACGAGCGGCGCGGCACGCTGACCGTGCAGCTCGATCCAAGTCTCGCCGCCGGGATGCAGGACGGCCTGCGCTACCTCGAACACTTCGAGTACGAGTGCACCGAGCAGACCGTCAGCCGCTTCCTCCCCAACGTCCTCACTTACCACGCGCTGAAAACATTGGGGATCGAGAACCCGGAACTGGCCGAACGCCTGCCCGGTCTGGTGGACGAAGGCTTGAACAAACTCTATCTGCAACAAAATCCCGATGGTGGCTGGGGCTGGTGGTACAAAGCCGAAGAGCGCATCAGCAATCCGCACGTGAGCGCCTACGTCGTCTTCGCACTGCTTAAAGCGCAGCAGAGCGGCATCAGCGTCAAACAGGATGTGCTCAACAGCGGCATCGGTTACCTGCAAGCGCAGATCAAGGCCGTGAGCGACTATCGCAACTATCGCAACGCGAACCAGCAGGCATGGCTCCTCTACGTCCTCGCCGAAGGCAACGCCGCGCCCCAAAACACACTCGATGACCTCTATGAGAACCGCGAGAAACTGAGCTATTACGCCCGCGCGTATCTGGCGCAGGCGCTCTGGCTCCGCAACCGCGCGGACAGCCGCCTGGCCACGCTCCTCTCCGACCTGAACAACGCCGCCATCCTCAGCGCCACCGGCGCGCACTGGGAGGAGGCCAACTACGACTGGTGGGCGATGAACACCGACACCCGCTCCACCGCCATCGTGCTCGACACGCTGGTGAAGCTTGATCCGCAGAACGCGCTGCTGCCCAACGTCGTGCGCTGGCTGATGGTGGCCCGGCGCGCCGGCATCTGGGAGACGACGCAGGAGACCGCGTGGGCGTTGATTGCTCTCACCGATTGGATGGTGGAAACCGGTGAACTCGACGCGAACTACGAATACGCGCTCTACCTCAACGACCGGCAGCAGGCGCAAGGCGTCGCTACCCGCGCGACGATCCGCGAGAGCAGCCGCACCGTCATCCCCATCAGCGACCTCATCGCCGATATGACCAACGCGCTCACCATCGCCCGCAGCGATGGGAACGGGCGGCTCTACTACACGGCGCACCTCGAAGTCTACCAGCCGGTGGAGAACGTGGAGCCGGCGGATCGGGGGATCATCGTGCAGCGCAGGTACACGTTAGCAGAATGTGCGAATCAACGAATCAGCGAATGTCCGGATGTGCGCGAGGTGAAGTTGGGCGATGTGGTGCGTGTGGACCTCACCATCATCGTGCCGCACGACCGCTACTACGTGGTGGTGGAAGACCCGCTTCCGGCCGGCGGCGAAGCCATTGATACCGGCCTGGCGACCACCAGCCTGCTGGCGATGGACCCGACCTTGCGGCGCGAAGGCTCGCGCTGGTGGTGGTGGTGGCGCTGGTACAGTCGCAGCGAGTTGCGCGATGAGAAGGTGGCGCTCTTCGCCGACTACTTGCCGGCGGGCACTTACGAGTACAGCTACACCTTCCGCGCCACCCTGCCCGGCGACTATCACGTGCTGCCCACCGTCGCCAGAGAATTCTACTTCCCGGAGGTCTTCGGGCGCAGCGACGGGCGATTGTTGACCATTGGCGAGTGAGTAAGAAGCAGAGCGTAAAGCGTAAAACGTAAGAAATTGCGTTTTACGCTTTACGTTTTTTGTGGAAATTCCCTGACGATTGCATCACGATTCCTTAACATAGGACTACAGGCATATTGACGCTAATCAAAATATAACTATAATGACTATTGTAGTTGTATTCCAGTCAGAAAGCCAAGGAAAGCACTTTAGGAGGATGACGTGATGAAGAGGATGTCATGGGTCTATGGACTCCTGGCGCTCAGTATGTGCGGTATGGGATTGACGCACAATGTACAGCTCAGCGCCGCAGCTCCGATAACCCAACAGGCTATTAACGATACAACGCCTAACTACTTCATCTTTCTCCCTATGGTTCTACGATGCTACACTAATCCGCAAACGCCCGCCCCAACGCCGCCGCCACCTACGCCAACACCGCCTCCCCCTGCGCCAACACCACCGCCTGACCTTTGGAGCAATGTCGAAAACTGGGTCTACCAACTGAGTGGGTATCCCAACGATCAACTGACGCAAATCGCCGGTTCCAATTTCGATCTGGCGGTCGTTGATCTTGCCCGCGATGGCTCAGACGATTATTTCACGGCCAACGAAATCCAGGCTGTTAAGGCGACGGGGAAAGTCATCCTGGCATACTTCGAAATCGGGGCGATTGAGGATTACCGGCCTGAATGGCCTGACGTTCCCCCCGACCTGATGCTGGGACCGGTAGATGGCTGGCCCAGCGAGCAATACGTCAAATACTGGGATCCGCGCTGGTGGACCATTGTGGTCAAGGGCCGGGTGGATCAGGCGCTCGCCGCTGGCTTTGACGGGGCGTACCTGGATATGATCGTCACCTACGACGAAATCCCCGCGGACGCCGCCGGCACCAACCGCGACGACCTGGCGCAAAAGATGGTGAACCTGATCGCCCAGGTCTCAGCCTATGCCAAGAGCCAGAATCCCAACTTCAAGGTGGTGCCACAGAACTGCCCTGAACTATACACCTACACCGGCTACCTGGCGGCCATTGACGGTCTGGGGATGGAAGAATTATACATCCTGGCGACCGACAGAGCCTGCACGCGCGATTGGTGTTACGAAAACCGGCGCAACGCCGCGGCAATTCTCGCGGCTGGCAAGCGGGTGTTCACTATTGACTACGCCAATCTGCAAACAAACATTGATCTGGCCTACACACAGTCCCTCGCCGCCGGGTTCATCCCCTATGTCAGCGTCCGCGACCTCGACGTGATGCGCATCAACCCGGGGTGGGAGCCGTAGACTAAAACGTAAAGCGTAAAACGTAAAACGTCAGGGAGTCCTTCTACGTTTTACGTCTCACGTTTTACGTTTTTCGTTTTACGTTGTCTATTTACCGCCAACGTCCACGACAACAATCTCTGGCGGACAGAGAAAGCGCGCGCGTGGCACTCCGCTGCCTTCCATCCCCAGACCGCGGCTCACGTAGAGCGTGGTCTTCCCGAGCGTATAGCGCCCCATCTCATACTTTTTCCCGTAGGCCGAGAAGGTGACGAGCGCGCCATAAAAGGGCAGCCGGATTTGCCCGCCGTGGGTATGGCCGGCTAGATACAGATCAATGTTGTTCTCATCCACCGCCTCGGCGAGATCAGGGGTGTGGTATAGCAGCAGTTTGTACGCGCCGGATAACGTCTGCGCCGACAGCGATTCGAGAACGGCGCGGTCGCGCTCCAGAGCGTTCCGGTGCGATTGAATGCCGATGAGACACAAATCCGTAGCCTCGAAAGGCAAACAAACGGTTTGGTTATCCAGCATGGTGATCGGCTGCCCGTCGAAGATGGCGCGCATCGCGTTCGCCGGGTCTACATAGTGATCCGTCACCGCGTAGATGCCGTAGGGCGCGTGAAGCTGCGCGAGGAAATTCCATGTATCGGCCTGGGTCGCCGGATCGCTCAAATACGAGAGGTTCAGGTAGTCGCCGGTGAGCACGATAATGTCAGGGTGCAGGGCAGCAACCTTGACCAAGACATCACGCTCCCGCCGGGTGGTGCGCTCGACGTGCAAGTCGGAGAGTTGAACGATGCGCAGCGGCCTGTCGGGCAAGAAAGCCGGGCCGTCCATAGCAAGTTCTGTGACCGTTAAGTGAAACGGTTCAATGTACAAAGCGTCGAAAACACAAACCGACAAGAGTACGTTGAACGTCCACAGCGCCGTTAGCGCCGCGCGGAGGGTGGCGGCGGTCAGAGCACGCCGCCAGCGCCAGGGGATGGTCAACAAGACCGCCATCAGCCAACGCAGCAGGGCCAGCGCCACCAGTGACGGTCCAACCGGCCCAAACGAAAGGCCGAGGCGCGGCAACAGCGCCAGCAACAGCCAATCCAACGCGAAAAATCCCAGCAGTGCGACCACGCTATGCCAGGACGCATGCGGATTGACCTGCGGAGCGCGCCAGATACGCGCGGCAAGCCCCAGCATCAAACAATAGATCAGGCTAAGCGGTATGATAATGTTGACCGGCATGATATCCTCTCTCGCCCTCTAATGATTTTCTAAACATTTTCTAATATCTCTTTAATGTTCCGCTTACATATTTCTAATGCACGTTTGCTATAGTATAGACGTATCGAGTAGAAAGCGACTCGATCATATCCCGAAAATGGGTGGACACAAATCAATACATATCTATCGTAAGGAGGTATGACTATGTTAAGCAGAACATTTTGGGGACAAAGTACACCGTGGAATGAGTTGGAACGCCTGCGGCGCGAGATGAACCGGGTCTTCGCCAATTTCCCGGCGCTGTCCGAAGCGCGGATCACACCTGGCTATCCGGCGATGAATGTGTGGACCAACGAGAATGGCGCGGTCGTCACCGCCGAACTGCCCGGCATGGATCCTAACGCGCTGGATATCGCCGTCGTGGAGAACACGCTCACGCTCAGCGGCGAGCGCAAGCCTATCGAACTCGGCGAAGGCGAAGTCTATCATCGGCGCGAGCGTGGCTACGGCAAATTCACCCGCTCCTTCCAACTGCCGTTCAACGTGGAAGCTGGCAACGTGCAAGCGGTCTACGAAAAGGGTGTGCTGCACATCACCCTGCCGCGCGCTGAGGCCGATAAACCGCGCAAGATCACGGTCAAGGCCGCGTAGGTCATTTGACAAACAGACACGACATAAGGAGGTCACTTATGGCTAACGAAAACGAACTCAACATTCAGGAAACCGAAAAGCAAGAAGTTGCTGAGACCGGCGCCGAGCGCACCCGCTCGCGGTTGGCCTTCGTGCCCCGCGCCGACATCTACGAGACTAACGAGGCCATCGTCCTGATGACGGATATGCCCGGCGTGGATGAGAACTCGCTCGACATCACCCTGGAAAATGACGTGCTCACGATCAACGGCTACGTGGAGACCGCCTACCCCGAAGGGTATGGGCTGTCCTATGGTGAATATCGTGTCGGCGATTATCAGCGCAGCTTCACACTATCGAACAAAATTGACCGCAACAAGATCGAAGCGACGGTAAAGGACGGGGTATTGCGACTGTACCTGCCCAAGGCGGAACCGTCTACGCGGAAGATCACGGTAGCGGCCGGTTAAGTCAGGCGCGTTGCACATCATCAAGATAACGAAACTTACGGGATAACACCAGAACGATAACTTGACCACGAATCTTCACGAATCTACACGAATCCAATTCGTGAAGATGAGTGCAGATTCGTGGTTTATTTTATAAGGAGGTGAACTATGTCAATCACAAATCTGATGCCATGGCGGCGTAAAGAACAAGTCCCACGCAGCCGTGGGAACGTGACCGTGAATCGGGAAGAGGAACATCCGCTGACGCTGTTCGAACGGGACATGAACCGTATGTTCGACGAGTTCTTCAACGGATTTGGATTGCTCCCATCCTGGGAAACCGGATGGAGCGCCTTCAGCCCGCAGGTGGACATCGTTGACGGCGAGAAGGAAATCAAAGTCTCGGTCGAGTTGCCCGGACTGGATGAGAAGGACATCGAAGTGAGCCTTTCGCACGATATGTTGACCATCAGTGGGGAAAAACATCAAGAGAAAGAGGACAAGGGCAAGAACTACTATCGCATGGAACGCTCTTATGGCTCTTTCAAACGCTCCATTCCCATTCCCTGTGAGGTCAAGACCGAGGCTGTGGATGCCACGTTCAAGAACGGGGTCCTGAACATCGTCCTCCCGAAAGCTGCCGAAGGGCAGTGCCGCCAAAAGATCACCGTCAAGACGGAATAGCACTATCCGCAACAGACCTGACAGGTCTCAGAAGACCTGTCAGGTCTGATTTATTTGTGATACTTCTCTCCGCTGATAATCGTCGCCGCACGATAAAGTTGTTCGAGCAGGATCACGCGAGCTAACTCGTGCGGAAACGTAAGCGACGACAGAGAGAGTTTATCATCGCAGGCCGCGAGAACTTGCGGCGATAGCCCCACCGGTCCGCCGATGACACAGGCCAGGCTACCGTAGACCTCAATCTGCTTGCGTAGAAAATCCGCCAGCCCGAGACTATCCATTTGTTTACCGGTTGCGGACAGTGCAATCACACGCCGTGCGCCTTTTGCTGCCGCGAGCAACGCCTCTCCCTCGCGTTGCAGCGCCACGGTATCCGGCGACCCCTGTCCCACGACATCTTTCACTTCGACCAGCGTCACATCGGTATAGCGGCGCAGTCGCGCGAGATAGTCCTGCTGCGCCGCGCGCCAATCGCTGTGGAGTTTCCCCACTGCCACGATGATAATTTTTCCTGCCAGACGCGCCATTTCTGATTCTCCCTGCGATATAGACAATGTCATATTGTGACATAGTTGGCGCGAAAGGCAATATAGATGGAACAATGAAAAATGCCATAAGCGCCGTCCAGGGTCAGAGTTTTTGCCGGGAAGTGGCAGTTGATAATTTTCGTGAAAGGTGTAAAATCTAAAGTGTTGGCGCGGCAAGAGGGGGCTTCTCAACCAACAAGGTAAGGAAGTGTAATAGCTACAGGGAAATACTGTGCCACTTCAGAAGCAATAAACCTGTTGCGGCGCTAATACCTAACATTCACTCATACTAGCTAATGGTAAAGGAGGATTTAGTATGAAAACCCTACAGAAAACGTTGCTCGTTTTTGTTGTCTTCGCCGCGTTATGCGCTCTGATGGTAGCCGTTGTCAACGCTGCGCCAGCGGCCCCCAATGGCCCCATCGCCATCACCAAGACTGTCTCGCCCAAAGTGATTGATGTTAATTACACCGGCCTGTTCACCTACACGATCACACTCACCAACACAGCGGCGCAGGGTCTCAATGCGGTAATGACCGACGTGCTGCCCATTCCCCTGTCGTTCAACGGTTGGGTGAGTTACCCCAGTTTTGGCACGCGCACTGTAGTGGGGGATGTGATCACATGGACAGGTCTGATCCCCCCGATCGGTCAGAATGTCGTCACCCTTGTCTTCACCGCCAAGTTGCCCGATCCGGGATCAGCGACCTTTGTTTTGCGGGGTCCCATCGTCAACACGGCGTATGTTTCTTCTTCGGGTGGCACAGATTCAGCGAGCGCCGGCACGACCGTCATGCACTACATCTACTTGCCTTTGGTAATGCGTAACGTCGCACAATAGTCGGAGACGCCCACGCCGCGCGGGCTTTGGTCGCTGAAGGGGGAGGGAAGAACGCTGACCTCCTCCTTCAGTAAAAAATGCTTATCATAGACAAGGACGAACAAGAGAGGGGGTGATAAGCCATAAGCAAATTATACAAACGCCAACCTGTTATGGATGTACTTCGTGTTGTTGTACCAATTTTTTCACCAATTCCAAAAACATATAGGAGGAGTTTACAGATGAAAGCCAAATTAGCCAGACTGTTGGCTGTGTTGCTTGTACTGACGATGGTTTTCCCCATCAGTGCGACAGCAGCCCCAAGCGCCCCCACTGCGGGCGGTGATACACAGATCTACATCGTTCAATTGAAAGATGCGGCCCTTCCGACCTATGAGGGGGGCGTCGCCGGGTTGCAAGCCACCAGCCCGCAAGTGACCGGCGCTGCGAAGTTGGACGTGAACGCGCCTGCCAGTGTCCGCTATGTCAATTACCTGAAGACCAAGCAAGCGCAGTTTTTGACCAATGCGGCGGCGGTTATCGGGCGCAAGCCCGAAGTTGTTTTCCAGTACCAGTACGCCCTCAACGGTATGGCGGTGCGTTTGACCGCCGCCGAAGCTGCGGCATTGGCGAAACTGGAAGGCGTGGTTGAGGTCGTCCCGGACTGGGTTGAGGAGGTTGAAACCGACGCCGGCCCAGCCTGGATCGGCGCACCCGCTGTATGGGATGGCACCGCAACCGGCGTGGAAACAAAGGGCGAGGGCATGGTCGTGGGTATCGTTGATACCGGTATCAATATGGATCACCCGTCCTTTGCTCAGGTAGGTCCAGTAGACGGTTACGTCCACACCAACCCGCGCGGCAAGTTCTACGGATGGTGCGATCCCACCAATACCGCTGTTTACACCACCACGGTCACTTGTAACAACAAGCTCATCGGTGTGTGGAGTTTCGATGCCGACTTGCCGGAAGACTATAATGGTCATGGCACGCACGTGGGCAGCACGGCGGCCGGCAACCTCCTGGAAGCCGTTGTGGAAGCGCCGACCACGGCTGTGACCCGCACGATCTCCGGTGTTGCGCCGCACGCCAATATCATCGCCTACAGCATTGAAGGCACGCCGGGCGCCGGCACCGCGCCAGGCAGCAATATCTTGGCGGCTTTCAACCAGGCTATCGCTGACCATGTTGATGTTGTCAACTACTCCTTCGGGGGCACTAGCGTACAAAGCCCCTGGACTTCAGAGGGCCTGCTCTACGCTAACGTCCGCGCCGCCGGCATCTTTATGGCGACGTCGGCCGGCAACAGCGGCCCAAATCCCGGCACCGTCTCCAACAAGCCCGCGCCGTGGTACATGGTTGTGGCAAACTCCACGCACGACCGCAAGCTTGAAAATGCATTAATCAATATGACGGGTGGCGCCAATCCCCCGGCTGACATGATGGGTTTGGGCTTCACCGCAGGGTATGGCCCAGCGCCGATCGTCTACGCCGGATGGTACACCGATACCACTGAAGGAACGCTCCTGTTCGATACAGCGCGACTGTGCCTGGTGCCTTTCCCGGCAGGCACATTCAACGGCGAGATCGTCGTTTGTGACCGCGGGACCAACGCCCGTGTCGCCAAAGGCGCCAACGTGTTGGCCGGCGGCGCCGGTGGTATGGTCCTCGTGAATGACCTCGCCAGCGGCAACTCACTGGTTGGCGACGCCCACTACCTGCCGGCGGTGCACCTGACCTACAACCAAGGCGTGACACTCAAGGCGTGGTTGGACAAGAATGTAGCCCAAACAGCAACCATCATGGGTTTCAATCTAAACATCGCCGATGCTAATGGCGACATTATGAGCGCCTCCAGCAGCCGTGGACCGAGCCTCGCCGCGCCGACGATACTCAAACCCGACATTACTGCTCCTGGCACCGACATCCTGGCAGCAGTCGCCGATGGCGACAATACACCTGATGGCGAGGCAGAATTTGCCTTCTACTCCGGCACATCTATGGCCAGCCCGCACGTGGCCGGCGCCGCCGCGTTGGTGCGCAAGCTGCATCCCGACTGGTCGGTGGCCGAAGTGCAATCCGCGTTGATGAGCACCGCCTTCACCAGCGCCACCCGCCCGGTCAAACAAGACGGCGTGACTCTGGCCGATCCCTTTGATGTGGGCGCGGGCCGTGTAGATGTCGCCAAGGCCGCGCAGGCCGGCTTCGTCCTGGACGAGAGCATCCTGGCGATGTGGTATTCCAACCCCTCGTGGGGCGGCGATCCGACAGCATTGAACCTGGCCAGCCTGGCGAATCCAAGCTGTGTCGAGGATTGCACGTGGACGCGCACTATCTCCAGCACAATGGACAGCACCGTGACATGGACCGTGCAAACAGCAGGAACAGACATCGCTCTGACCGTCGAGCCGGCGACCTTCGCTTTGGCGCCTGGCGCGACCCAGGTGGTCAAGATCACGGCAGATGTTTCGGCGGCCCCGCTCAACGTCTGGCGCTTCGGCAAAGTCATGTTCACGCCTGACTCGGAAGAAACAGTCGCGGCGCACTTCCCGGTGGCCGTAAAGCGCGCTGTTTCCAACATTCCGACCCAGGTCTACATTGACACGGACGAAGAACAGGGCAGTGATGATCTGACCGACCTGAAGGCCATTGAGATCGTCACTATGACCGTTGATGTCCATGGTATAACACAGGGCGTGTTGTCAGAGGCCTACATCGTTCAAGATCCCACTCTGAACAGCTATACGGACCTGGAAAACGGCGGTGTGTACTACTACACGGCGACGGTAGCAGCCTCGGATATGCGCCTGGTCGTCGAGATTGTGGATACCACATCCAACGATCTGGACCTGTTCGTGCTGAATCGGAACGGGGCGGTAGCCTGTACCTCGGCGACCGGAGCAGCGTTGGAATACTGCTCTATCTCGGGGTCAAGCCTGATCACCGGCACCTACCACATCTTTATCCAGAACTACGAGACCGGGCAGGAAACCATTGTGGTCCCAGACCGGGTCGTCGTCGCCACCGCGGTCGTACCAATGGCTGATCAGAACACGCTGGATGTTACCGGCCCGACCTCTGTGCCGGCTGGCGAACCCTTCACCCTGACGATGCACTGGGACGTGTCCGACTATATGACCAATACATTCGGCATCAACTCCTACTACTGGTACGGGGCATTCGACACGGGCAGCGAACCGGCGACGCCAGGTAACCTGGGGCGAACGCTGGTAGACCTCGTCTATACGCCCAAACCGATCCGCTACATCTACCTGCCGCTTGTCATGCGCGCCTACACCCCATAACATCGTAGCACGCGCGCAGCCGAACAACATTTCGGCATAACCCAGGGGAGGGCGTTCTCACGCCCTCCCCTTTACATAGCGACACAAAAAAACGTAGGACGAGTTGGCAACTCATCCTACGTTCAATCCCACATAAAAAACCTCTCAGGACTTGTGTTATGCGGCTACCCCGCCTGGCTTTGCAGTGTTCACCCTTCGGCGACCTGCCTGTTCTCCCAAATCCTGAGAGGATCAACTGTTAACTCTATTATAGGGGCAGTTTGCGCGCGCGTCAATAGAACATCTGAACAGTTTTTAGCTTTCAGTCCTCAGCGATCAGCAGTCAGGTTTTGCGCTCTGTCATTTCCGATGTATGATGATGCAAAATCATGATTCATGATTCTTGCTGCGTGAGGAATGGTGAATGAAACGTCTGCTCTGGTTTATCGTCGGCATCGCACTCGGCATTGGACTGGCGCTGCTCATTGGATGGGAGCTGCTGCCCGTGCAACGCGCCAATTCATCCCCGGCGATGCTGCGTCGCGATTATCAGGAGGAATACATCCGCCTGACGGCTGCCGCGTACCAGGTGGATGGCGACCTGGCCCTGGCGCAGCAACGTCTGGCGGCTTTACAGCCCTATGCGTTTACTGTACCTCTGGTTGAAGTGACAGAACGCTGGATTCAACAAGGCAAGTCTGACGCCATCCTCATCCCGCTCGCCCAGTTAGCCCACGCTCTGGGGGTGAGCACGCCGCCAATGCAGCCCTATCTCCAGCGAGGTCAACCGTGAAATCCTGGGGCGTGCTCATCATCGGCCTCGTCCTGGGCCTCGCGGCAGGATTGGTCTACACGTGGGGCATCTCCCCGCCTGAATACTACGACACCTACCCGCCGCTGCTGGACAAGCCATATCGCTCCGATTGGATCAAGATGACGGCGCTGGCTTATGGCGCGGAGGGCAATTGGAACCGCACGCAATTGCGCTTGCAAGATCTGCCAGAGGCGGAGATTCGTCCCCTCGTCGCCGAAACGCTGGAACAGGCGGTAACCGCCGGTCGCCCCATCGTCATTCTTCAAAGGCTCGCGGAACTGGGCGCGTTCTACGGCGTTGATACGCCGGCTGTCCGCATTTACACGGGTGAGGCGATTGTCGTTCCTACCCCCGTGGCGCCATCCGCCCCATCGCCCACTCCCTTGACGGTTGCTCCTACAGCCACGCCCAATCCTCCCACAGCCACACCCTCTCCCAGGCCGACGCTGACCGCCATCTCCCCACCACAGCCGCTTACCGCTTTTTACATCGTGTCGCAGACTTTTTCCTGCGAGGCGCAGCCACACATCACCGTCTCGCTGATGCTGTCCCACACCATCACCGTGCGGCGGCGCGAACAGGTGGAGATGCTCCCACTGCCAGGCCGGGAGATCTGGCTGCTCTGGGAAGACGGCGCAGATCGCGCCATCACCGGTTTCAAGCCGGAGAGCGGACCGGGACTCGCCGACTTCGCGGTCGAACCAGGGCATGTCTACAAGCTCTACATTGATATTCCTCAGGGGGTACCGATCTCCACCATCCAGGTGGAACCTTGTTCAGCGGAAGAGGGCGAAGGATGGGTGAGCCGACACCTGATCCTTCTGAAACAGAAGGAGTAGCTATAGGCTGGCTTACCTGCCCCCGGAGACGGGGGCAGAGAGCGAAGTTTTTTTGACGCTACCGGCTCACCCGCCGCCGGGGAGAGAGCAAAAAGCAGCAGGGAGCAAGAAGTTTTGATTTCGATTGCATCCTGGCTGGCATAGCGTATAATAGGATTAATTGTGAGCTAAGGGGAGGTGTTCAATGCGCAAATTCGGGATATTTCTAGCCGGTTTGATCGTAGGTCTATGGACAGGGGGAGTATTATCGCTGCTTTTGACGCCACAATCCGGGGCGACGCTGCAAAAGCGCATCCGCGAAGGGATTGAGCGATTGGTGGAAGAAGGTAAGTCGGCAGCCGAATCGCGGCGACTGGAATTGGAGGAGCAGTTGGAGTCGTTCAAACAAGGACGGCCCATCGTGCTTCAGGCAGCCGAACCGCCAACCACCGAGTAAAATACCCTGGGCAAAGATAAACGGCGGGGTAAAACCCCGCCGTTTTGTATCTGTGTTCGACAACCGATTTTTTCAACGACCCGCGGTATTGACAAAAGCCTCAAACAGCGGCCACATCGAGTCATCCGCCTTGACCATCGCCTCCGGGTGCCACTGAACGCCAATGCAGAAGGGATGGCCCGGCATTTCGATGGCCTCGACAACGTCGTCATCAGCGCGCGCGACTACCGCAAGCCGCTCGCCGAGGGTTTTGACGGCTTGATGATGCGCGCTATTGACCTCAAACCGGGTTCCCCCAAGAATCCCCGCCAGCATACTGTAGGGATCCAGCGTGACCGAGTGTACCAGGCGCTCCATAGAGCGCGCCGGCACGTAGCTGTGATCCAGCGCCTGGGGAATATACGTTGCAATATCCTGATATAAGGTTCCCCCCAGCGCCACATTGAGCACCTGATTTCCACGGCAGATTGCCAGCAAGGGCCGCTCGGAGGCCAACCACTTGCGCGCCAGGCCCAATTCGGAAGCATCGCGCTCTGCATCCACCTGCCCCATCCACGGCTCGCTTTCTTCGCCGTAAGCGCCAGGGTCAATATCGTCGCCGCCGGAGAGCAACAGCCCATCCAGGTGCGCGACGAGAACCTCCCAGTCCTCATCTTTCGCCATCGGGGGAACAACCACCGGGGTTCCTCCCACGCGTTGAATGGCGCGGAGATACGTTTCGCCAACAGCGCACATCGTACTATGCAGCAAACGGGCGGAAGTGTCCTTCCGCCCGGTGATGCCAATTAGCGGTCTGCGAGCTGCCAAGGCGTTCCTTTAGCCACGCAGTTCCTTCAAGCGAGCGGATTTACCACTGCGGTCACGCAAGAAGTACAATTTCGCCCGGCGTACCTTGGAGTGGCGGACCACTTCCACCTTCTCGATACGCGGGGAGTGAAGCAAGAAAGTACGTTCCACACCGATGCCATGCGAAGCGACACGGCGCACGGTAAAATTCGCGTTGGCGCTGCCACCGCGCATCCGGATAATCGTTCCCTGGAAAACTTGCGTGCGTTCGCGGTCACCTTCCACAATGCGTACAGAAACTTTCACAATATCCCCAGGGCGCATGTCAGGGATATTAGGATTTGGCGTTGCCATCTGGCGTTCCAGTGATTGTACCAGGTTCATTTTATCATCTCCCCCAAACATCTTCTTTCCAAAAACTTGCCGCCATAACTGGCGGCAAGGAAAGATTATACCATAATCTTGTATAATGGCAATGCAAAAAGACAGAGAAACACGCTTTACTTAACCCGGATGCGCCACCCTTCTTGAAGATAATCAGGGTCGCGCGGCAAACCCCGGCTTTCCCATAGATGCGCGTTCCACGCCCAGAATTGCTGCTTGGTTAGCCCGTGCCGCGTGATAATGCCCCACACCGTGTCGTTGGTCGTCACTGTGATGTAAACAGGTTGGGGAATAGCAGCCATCCCCACCGCATCCGGCTCAGACGCGGTAAGCTTTTCCGCAGTCTCCAGACACTGCACGTTGATTGACCCGAATAAGGGCCACAGTGCTTTTTCGGCGGTGGCGGCGTGATAAACGCTGAAGAAATCTACCCCGTGGCGGGCGATGCTCTCGATCCAGGGGATAAGTTCTTCAGGCATAAAAACCGGTCCCTGTAATCTGTACAGCGGTGACAGGACAGGATACACCTCTGGCGTCGTGCCCCACAGCAGGCTGAGGACATCCAGGGTCTGATAGATGTCGCGGTGCACAATCTGTTCGGGATCGTTGCCCCAGGCAGCAAAGGCCAACGGCATCCAGCCAGCCTGACAGACTGGCGCAAGCACATCGAAGATACGGCGATCCGGCACATAGGCCAATGGCGGGGTGGCCAGGTAAAGGCGCTGGCGCGGAATTTCGGCGTTATCGAGCGCGGCAGCCAATGGACGAATCTGATCTGCGGTCACGAAGGCGCTGCCGAGGAACAATACCGTGGCCTGGTACCCCAGATTCTGGGATTCGACGATAGCCTTGAGGGCGTCCTGCGGCGCGCGGTCGGTGATCTGCACCCAGGCCAACGGTTGAAAGCCCAGAGTACGCACTCGTTTGACCATCGTGCGCGCCGTTTCGGTGTAATAATACGGGCCATGGCCGACTTTAACCAATAAACAGGTGGCCCCCATGCTGGTCGCCATCTCCGCAGCACGTTGGAGATCATACGAATGGGCCAACCATATTCCCTTTCCGCAAAGCTTCGCCATAGGCATCTCCGTTGCAAAAGTGAATTCATTATAAACGGGATCACGCAAACCGCAAGACCTCACCTTTTTCCGCTTGACAAGCCCCTACTGCTCTTTACAATGGAGAGTATGCGAAAAAAACGGTGCGCCAACGGGAGACGGTGAGATGCGCTGGTATCGAGAGCTAACATCGCGCCAGCGACTCGTGCTCATAAGCCTGACGGTCAGTGTTGTCCTGGTCATCGGGATATTGGGGTGGAGCGTGTGGACGACGCTCACGTCACAACCTGCACTCTCACCGCTGCCGACCACAACCTACCAGGATTCTATCCTCCCATCGCTGTCGCCGTCCTTGACTCCCACACCCCCACCCTCCCCTACCCCCACGCTCCCGCCCACCTCCACGCCGCTGCCGCCTTTCGACGTCGCACAGGCTGGGTTGATCGCGGCGAGCGTTTCCGACGCGCGCGGCCTGCTGCCCCGGTGGAGCACACCGCTGACGCTCGTGGACGTCTACAAGATGTCGGTCATCCTCTACCGGCGCTACACCACGCAGCCCCCCCTCCCTTTGCAAATACAGACCACCTTGCGGGCGTTACGGCTTTGGCCCTGGGAAGATGAACAGGTGCACGTTGATCCCGTAGCGCAGGCTACCGCATTGGCTGCCTTGTACGCTTCGGATACCGATGAACTCTATGTGCGCCGGGACTGGACCGGTGTGCGTGATATATTGAAGTGGCAAATCGCTTATGGTTACGCGCGCGCCATCCCCAATCAATACGGCCAACTGCCGCAGCTCATCGCCAACGCCGATTCGCTGGATCGCCGGTTAGCTCTGACCGCAGTGGGCGACGGCGACGCGCTTTTTTCGTTGTGGTTGTACGCTGGCGCCGCGCCGGGCAGTGCGCAGGCGCTGGCGCTGGAAGAAACTATCGCCACAGCCACTATACCACGCTGGAAGACCTCAGATCCGTTGCTGGATGACCTCTCGCGGCTCACACTGGACTTAGGTGGTACTTTTGTGACCGACCTGTACGCGCAGGGCGGCGTCGCTGCCGTAGACGCGGCAGTGTTACGTCCCCCCCGCTCCACCGAACAACTCCTGCACGTTGATCGCTATCGTGAGGACGATGCGCCGGAGCTATTGACGCCGCTCCAGCCTGCACTGGAACGCGGATGGGTCTTGACCCATACAGAGACGCTCGGTGAAGCGCTGCTGCGGCTGGCGCTGCTAGAATGGAGTAACGGGACGATCGCCGCGGACAGCATCGCGCACTGGGGCGGGGATTTGCTGCAAGTGTGGACCGGGCCGGCCGGCGCCGACGCGGTTCTCTGGCAGACGACGTGGGATTCCAACCAGGGCGCGGTTGATTTCTACGGCAAACTGCTGAAAATCCTCCCGCGCCCTCTGCTCCCTGGTCTGATCCGCGACACGACGCCCGCCGCCAGATTGCCCACGGGGCGTTGGTGGTCGGGGCGGCAAGGGGCGGTTTTCCTCTATCGTTCGCTCAACCACGTTTGGCTGGTCTGGGGAACAAACGCGACCGCAGTCGAAACGATTGGAGCGACGTTAAAACCGGCAGACTGAGCAAACATCGTCAATCAGGAGCATGTTATTAAAGTCAAACCAGGAATCAAATCAAAGTTACGGACAACGGCGCTGGTTGCCCTGATGGGCGGGGCGGTGTGCGCCGCCTGGACGGTTTGGACGCTGACCGCGCGTTATGAGCGTCTGATGTATCGCCCTGCAGAGATCGAGCGGGTGCCGGATAAGCCCGTCGCCGTGGTCTTCGGCGCAGGCTACTGGCCGAGCGGCGCGTTGAGTATGGTACTCAAAGACCGGCTGGACGCAGCGATCGAGCTATATCGCGGCGGGCATGTGCAAAAACTGCTCTTCAGCGGAGATAATCGTTTCGTGGATTACAATGAGCCGGCGAAGATGCTGGATTATGCGCTCGCGCAGGGCATCCCCCGTGATGACATCGTCCTCGACTACGCCGGACGGCGCACCTACGACACATGCTACCGCGCCCGCGACATCTTTCAAGTGCGGAATGTGGCGCTGATCACCCAACGCTATCATCTGCCGCGCGCGCTCAACACCTGCCGCGCTTTAGGTCTGGACGCCATCGGCTACGTTGCGGATCGCCAGCCCTATCCGCGCCGTGACCTTGCCTGGTACTGGATACGCGAAGTCGCCGCGCTGTGGCGCGCCTGGTGGGACATCTACATCGCTCATGCTACGCCAGTATTAGGGGAGCCGTTACCCATTTTTTAAGAGGAGTCGTCACGAGGGATTCCACACCAACGAAGACTAAAATTTAGGCCATAGAGAGCACAGAGCACACAGAGTTTTTTTTGCTTTCTCTGTGATCTCTGTGTCCTCTGTGGCTATTTACAAGGAGTCGTCACGAGGGATTCCACACCAACGAAGACTAAAATTTAGGCCACAGAGAGCACAGAGCACACAGAGTTTTTTGCTTTCTCTATGATCTCTGTGTTCTCTGTGGCTATTTACAAAGGAGGGAAGTGATGTGGCCGACACGCGAAGAAGCCTGGCAAGTTTTGAATGAATACACCCAAAACCCGCATCTGATCGCGCACGCGCTGGCGGTGGAAGCGGGAATGAAGGCCTACGCCCGCCGTTTCGGCGAGGATGAAGAACGGTGGGCTGTCGTGGGCTTAATCCACGACTTCGAGTATGAACAGTATCCCGACCTGGGGCCGGGCGGGCATCCCTTCAAGGGCGCGGAGATTATGCGCGCAATGGGGTGGGATGAGGCGCTCATCCGCGCCGTCGCCGCGCACGCGCCAGAGCTGACCGGCGTGACGCTGGACACGAACATGGAAAAGGCCATCTATGCCGTGGATGAGTTGACCGGTCTGATCACTGCGACCGCGCTGGTGCGTCCGAGCAAGTCCATTCTCGACGTGCAAGTCAGTTCGGTGCGCAAAAAGTGGAAGGACAAGGCCTTCGCCGCCGGCGTCAAGCGCGAGGACATCGAACGCGGCGCAGCGATACTGGGCGTCGAACTGTCAGAACATATCGGCGTTGTTCTTGAGGCAATGAAAGCGATTGCCCCCGAACTAGGTTTGGTGGGAACGCCGTCATGAAACTGAAATGTTTAGCCTGCGAAGCCCTGACGCGGCTCGTCTATCTTTCCGCCGCTTATTCACCCCACGTCGTTGATGTAGAACTGTTCAAAATCGGCCTGCACAACACGCCAGACGATCTACGGGCCAAACTTCAAGCGCAGATTGACGCCACGTCCGGGCAGGGTTATGATGCGCTGGCGCTGGCTTATGGGCTATGCGGAAAGTCCACGCACGGCCTGACCGCCCGCGACATCCCTGTCGTCATCCCACGCGCCCACGACTGCATCACCCTCTTCCTGGGCGACCGCGCGCGCTACAAAGACCAGTTCGAGAACTATCCTGGCACCTACTGGTACGTGATGGACTACATCCAGCGCAACGACAGCGCCGGCAGCGCCCTCTCGCTCGGCGCGGAAACGGTAGGCGACATCAGCGCCGTGTACGACGAATACGTGGCGAAATACGGCAAGGACAACGCCGACTACCTGATGGAGGTGATGGGCGCGTGGCGCGAGCACTACAAGCGCGCCGTCTACATTGACATGGGCGTGGGCGACGGCAGCGCGGTCGAAGCGCAGACTCAGGCTGAGGCTGCCCGCCGGGGCTGGACCTTCGAGCGCATGGCCGGCGATTTGATCCTCATCAAGCGCCTGCTCGACGGCGATTGGGGCAATAATTTTTTGGTGCTGCAACCGGGGGAGCAGATTGCGATGAGTTATGATGAAGGAGTTATACATGGACGAAACATTACATCAAACCTACATTCATAAAGCCGAAACCGAGCTGCGGGAGAACATCCTGCCCTTCTGGATCGCGCACACGGTTGATAAAGAACGCGGCGGGTTCTACGGGGAACTCTCCAACACGCTGGACGTGGACAAGGATGCGCCGCGCGGCGCGTTGCTCAGTGCGCGCATCCTGTGGACATACAGCGCCGCCTACAAACGCTATCGCGCGCCGGAATACCTGGCGATGGCGCAGTGGACCTACGACGACCTGCTGACGCGCTTCTGGGACGCGACGCACGGCGGCCTGTACTGGATGGTCGGCGCAAACGGCGAATTGCTGCGGCCCCGCAAGCAAATCTACGGGCAGGCGTTCGGCATCTACGCCTTCGCGGAATACTACAGCGCCACAGGCGAACCGGGCGCGCTCGACAAAGCCATCGCCCTCTTCCGCCTGATGGAGGAGCACAGCCACGATCCCCAGTACGGCGGCTACTTCGAGGCGTACACACGCGACTGGCAGCTCGAAACCGACCTGCGCCTGAGCGCCGTGGATATGAACGAGAAGAAGTCCATGAACACACACTTGCACGTGATGGAAGGGTATACCAACCTGCTGCGCGTTTGGGACGACGATGCTTTACGCGCGCGCCAGACGGAAAACGTAGATATTATGATGCACCGCATCATCAGCCCGGCGACGTTTCACACGCTGCTGTTCTTCGACGAGGCCTGGAACTCGCGCACCGACCGCATCTCCTACGGGCACGACATCGAGACGAACTGGCTGCTGGTGGAATCCGCCGAGGTGTTAGGGGATGAGCGCCGCGTCGAAGAGGCCAAGACCATCGCCGTGAAGATGGCGCAGGCGGTCTACAACGAGGGGCTGGATGCCGAGGGCGGCCTGGTCAACGACGGCGACCCGCGCGGCGTCACCGATCCCGATTTCGAGTGGTGGCCCCAGGCCGAAGCCGCCGTCGGCTTCCTCAACGCCTACCAGCTTTCCGGGCAGACGCACTTCCTGCAAGCCGCGTTGCGCAGTTGGGACTTCATCGAGCGATATTTCATTGACCGACAGCACGGCGAATGGTTCCGTCACGTGACCAAAGATCACGTCGTAGACCGCGCCGCTGCCAAAGTGAGTTTCTGGAAGTGTCCCTATCACAATGGGCGGGCATGTATGGAGCTGATTGACCGGTTGGGGAAGATGGTTGTGGGTTGAGGGTTTTGAGTTGTGGATGAAACCCTCACAACCCAAAACCCATAACCCCAAACCAGTCCACGCGCTGTTAGCGGAGTTTAGCGAGAGCGTCGGCAATGCGCACCAGCGCCCTTTGGATGTTCTCCATCGAGTTGGCGTAACACAGACGCAGATACCCTTCGCCATACGCGCCAAAGGCCGTGCCGGGCAACACGGCAACGCCGGTTTCGTCCAGCAGATAACCGGCGAGCCAGTCCGCGGTGCGGCCAAACGACGTGACGTTGGGGAAAGTGTAAAATGCGCCGCGTGGCATCTGGCAATGCACGCCAGAGATAGCGTTAAGACCGGCAACGAGGACATCGCGGCGGCGCTGGTATTCGGCCACCACCACATCCACCTGCTCCTGGGGACCGGTGAGCGCCTCAATGCCCGCGTACTGCGTGAAGGCGGCTGTACAGCCGACAGAATGGGTCAGCAGCAGATTCACCCGTTCAGCCAATGCTTCGGGCATAATCCCGTACCCCAAGCGCCAGCCGGTCATCGCGTAAGTCTTGGAGAAGCCGTCGCAGATGATCGAGCGTTCGAGCATCCCCGGCAGCGCCGCAATGCTCGGCACGGCGATACCGTCGAACGCCAGACGGGAGTAGATTTCATCGGAGAATACCCAAAAGTCGTGCTTCTGCGCCGCCGCTGCGATGTGCTCTAACACGGACCACGACAAGACGCCGCCCGTGGGGTTGCTCGGTGAGTTGAGGATCACCATCCGGGTGCGGTCGCTCACCAGCCGGTCGAAGGCGTCCAGATCGAAGGCGAAGTCGGTCTCTTCGCGCAGCGGGACGGGAACGGGCACGCCGCCCGCCACACCGATCATCGCGGCGTAAGTCGGGAAGCCGGGATCAGGATAGAGCACCTCGTCGCCAGGGCGGACAAGCGCCAACGTCGGGAAGAACATCAGCGGCTTGGTGCCCGGCCCGACAAGCACTTGCGCCGGCGAGATTTCGATGCCGCGCCGTCGGCCGGCATCTTCGGCGATGGCCTCGCGCAGCGGCAGAATCCCGGCGGGCACAGTGTAGCGCGTGTGCCCGGCTTCGATGGCGGCAATGCCGGCGCGAGTGATGTTATCGAACGTGGGGAAATCCGGCTGCCCCAGTTCCAGATGAATAATATCACGGCCTTGCGCTTCCAAAGCTTGCGCCCGGCCAAGCATATAATAGGCGCCTTCCGGTTCCAGGTGTCGAACACAATTGGCGAACTCCATCATCTTCTACCCCCTTCCTCGACATGAATCAGGATTATAGCATCACACAGACTGGTGAACAAATCGCAGGAGACAAAACGATGCGTGATCACTACGCCGACATTTATGCGCACCATGCGGACGAATACGAACAGCTGATTTCACGAGAAAACTACACGGGCAATCTCCTGGCAACCTTACAAAAGATCACGCCGTTGGAGGGTTTAGACGTCATTGATATGGGCGCGGGCACAGGACGATTAGTGCGGATACTCGCGCCGTTCGCCCGGGCTGTGCGCGCTTTCGATGCGTCGGCAGCGATGTTGGCCGTGGCGGCGGCGCGGCTCAAGGCGAGCGGCGCGCACAACTGGCAAGTCGCTGTGGCCGATCACCGCGCGTTGCCAGCGCAAAGCCGCAGCGCAGATCTCGTCATCTCCGGGTGGAGCATCTGCTACACCGTGGTTTGGGAAGAGGATTGGCAAACAGAGTTGGATAAGGCGCTGAGCGAGATGGAGCGCGTCGCGCGCCCCGGCGGTACACTCGTTATCCTGGAAACACTCGGCACCGGCTTCGAGACGCCCACCCCACCTCAGACTATGCAAAAGTACTTTGCGCACCTCGACACAACAGGTTTCTCTTCGACTTGGATACGCACCGATTACCGATTTGCCTCCATCGAAGAAGCGCGTGAGCTAACGACGTTCTTTTTCCAGGCGGATATGACCGACCAGCTTATCAGCCGCGAACCGGCAATTTTGCCCGAATGTACCGGAATATGGTATAAGCAGGGAAAAAATAGCCTGGCTGACCTCGTGCGTGAATAAAAAATATCGTAGGATGAGTTGGCAACTCGCCCTACGATATGCCTCAGTAAGTATAGGCGAACTCTATTGCGGTGTAGCAGAAGGTACAACGACGCCGAAGATCTCATCGCGCAAAGGTCGGATTTTGTCCCACAGCGGCAGCAACACTTGCCCGCCGTTAGGCGTCGTCCAGGGGCGCACGCAGGTATGGTCAATCACCCGGAAGCGGATAGTCGCCCGGTCCACCTGCAAGGCTTGCGTCGCTAACTTGCCGATGACATCCAATGACATATCGGTCTGCATAGAGGCTTGTAAGGTCGCGTAGAGCTCCGCGGCATTGTTCAGAAGGTCCGGCAGCAGATGGAGATCCGTCACACGCTTGAGAACAGCGCGTGCAACCTGTTGCTGACGGCGCGCGCGCTCAATATCGCCGCCGTTGTAGCGGGTACGGGCATATTTAAGCGCCATATCGCCGTCGAAATGGTGTGGCCCGGCCTCGATGTACAGTTGCCCGTAGACTTCCTCGCCATCCGGCCCCCAAAAGGGATAGTTGGGATCGTCAATCGTGCGCTCCACGTCCACATCAATGCCGCCGATGAGATCTATCAGCTTCACAAAGCCCTGGAAATCCACCCGCACGTAATGCTGGATAGCGACGCCCAGGTTTTGGCGGACGGTTTCCATCGCCAAAGCCGGCCCGCCGCCCGCATAGTCGCCCGCATCGCCTAGATAGTAAGCCGTGTTGATACGCCCGTTCAGATGATCGGGGATCGGCACCCACAGGTCGCGGGGGATCGAGAGGACGCCAGCCTGCCCCGTTGTCGGATCGAGCGTCAACAGCATAATTGTGTCCGTCTGCCAGGGACCGTCATCCTTTGGACGGACGTCGCTGCCGAGTAGCAAAATCGTGGTGCGAGCGAGGTTACGGCGAATCGGAGGCAAAGGTGTGGCAACTGGCGGTTCCGTGCTGGGATCGTCCCCGGTGGCTACGCTGGCGTCATCAGGAGCAGGCGTCGGCGTGATCTCCGGCTCCGGTTGAGTTACCGTCACTGGCGCGGACGGGGTTGCCAGCGCCGCTGCGCGTTGGCGCATCCTGTGCAAGGTAAAATTCCCCAGGACGACGAACACCAGAACGCCGAGGACCAGGCTGATCAGCATTACCCGCGAGGGCCAGTGTTTGAGATTAACCGCGATATCGGAACGCACACGACTCTCCACATCACATCCAAGTGTCTGCAATTATAGCAAATGGGACGCACTTGCAAGTGCGTCCCATCCAGCAAAACACAGTTATGGGGTCACAGTCCGCATCACGAGCGGAAGGTAGAGGTAATGCCACACGACCGGCGGCGATAAAACCTGCGTCCACGCGACGCCAGTGTTGTTGTCTGTTACCAACTCCGGCGCGGTTGTGGCAATCGTCACGGTGTTCGTGAGCCAACCAGTAAAAGTCGGGCTGATGACGACCGAGACCGTAAGCGTACCGCCAGCGTTTGGCGCGAGGTTAAACACTTCCCACGTCAACTGCCCCGCCGGATGCGGTAAGATGATCGTTCCGGTATGATCGTAAAGTTGCACATTCAACGGCAACAGATCGGTGATCGTGACATAAGGCGCGAGCGCATCGCCAACGTTGGTGTAGACCAGCGTGTACTCGATCACGTCGCCGGGATAGGCCGTCGCCGGTCCGGTTTTGTGAATCGCCAGGTCAGGCGCACGAACCGCAGTGACGACGGGCTGTGCAACGTTGTTGGTAAGGTCGCCCTCGAAGCTTGCGGTGGCAATGGTTGCCGTGTTCGTCAAAAGTCCGGTGAAAGTAGGACTGATTATAGCGGTCACTGTAAGTATGCCGCTGTCGCCCGGCGCGAGGGAAGGGATTTGCCATATCAACGTGTTGTCCGGCGATGGCAACATGACCGTGCCAGTATAATCGAATACTGTGATATGCGGCGGCAATACGTCCGTGACCGTGATATAGGACGCAGCAGCATTGCCGATGTTGGTGTAAACCAACGTGTACTCGATCACATCGCCAGGATAGGCGGTGGCCGGTCCGCTCTTGTGGAGCGCCAGGTCAGGCGCGCGGACCTCGGTGACGACGGGCAGGCTGACGTTGTTCGTTAAGTTGTCTTCAAAAGCCGGCGTGGCGATGGTGGCAGTATTCGTCAATAAGCCGGTAAATGTGGGACTGACAATAGCGGTGATGGTGAGCACGCTGCTGTCGCCGGGTGCAAGGTCGAAGATTTCCCACATCAACGTATTGCCCGGCGGGAAGAATGGATCCAGGTCATCATACGCCCGCACTTCTATCGGCAAAACATCGGTGATGAGAGCATAGTTGACCGGGATGTTGCCCACGTTTGTATAGACCAGTGTGTAGGTGATTGCCTGACCAGGAAAGGCTACAGCGGGACCGGTTTTGCCAATCGCCAAATCTACCGGGCGCGCTTCTGTTTCGAGGTAGAGATCCGGGATGTCGGTACCACTCTCCCAATCATTGAACAGCACAAACGTATACCCGGTACTGCATACGCCTTCGAGAAACAGTACAAAACTCGCTCTTTGGTTGCCGGCAAGTTGTTCTTCAAGGTAAGCCCGCAGGGCTTCGCTATTGAACGTCAACACATGGCCCATTGCCGGTACTGGCTGGCTTTCGATTTTTACCCCTTTCGCCGGCGCGTTGGCGTAGGTCAATGTATCTTCCGACCAAGTGTCCCCTGTGGCATACAAGGCCACCTGCGCTGCGTCAGCGTTCATCGCGTAATTGACCGTTAGTGTGAGCGTGGCCGTATGAACGATAGAATAAGCCGGGATGTGCAGCAAATTCCATTGAAGGAAAGTCATACTCGTTGGCTCACACCGCGCCGTACTTGCCGACACTTCCAACAAGTTCCCATTGAAGTTGTCGTCAGGGCTGTTGACATCAACATACGAGTCGTCCCCCGGCGGAATGGCAGGCCGCGCCCAAACAGCCACGCTATGCGCCATCAGCAAAACCAGCCCAAGCAAAATCCACCGTTTCATGCAACCCCTCCTTTTCTGACCACACGCCGACGCCACACCAGACCTCCCAGAACGCCCAGAACGAGCAATCCGACAATCGGTCCCTGTGCGGCGAGACCAAAACTGTTAAATGTGGACCGCTTAACTGCATTGGGGCCACGGAGTTGTAAATTGGGTCCGCCGACGGAGAGGTTCTCGCGGTCGGCGAAGACGGCAACCGTCAATCCCGCTGTACATGCTCCGCTGAACTGCAAGGCGAAACTGGCTTTGTTGTCGCCGCTGCCCAAAGCTTGCGCCGCAATGTAACTTCGTAGCGCGCTGCTGTTGAAAACGACGGTCTCGCCATTCGCCGTGGGCGCCGGCCGCGTCTCGATTGCAGCACCGACCGCGGGCGCATTGTTCTTTGTCAAGGTAGCTTCATTCCAACCATCACTGGTTTCATACAACGTGAGACTAACACCAGATGTATTTTGAGGCGGTAGAACGGTAGTTAAAGTCAGAGTAGCAGTAGAAATTGTGACCGTATCGGCAATACTGCTCAGATCCCACTGCATATAGACGATCATCGTCGGTTCACATAAGCTGCCGCTGGCGTCTACCTCAAGCTCATTATCGTCGAAATTCTCCGTCGGAGCATTCACATCAACGTACGCATCGTGGCTAGGCAGACCTGAAGCTATCGCCCAAACGCCACGGGTGGTCAACACGACGACCAGAAACGCCAATAAAATTGCTATGCGCAAGGATTTCATATCAACACCTTATCCCATATCCAACCATACACGAACCATTAAGGCCATACGATCGTATCGCCGGGTGAAAAACATACATGATAGGGATACCCCGGTTTTACAGTGAAATTGGTACCACGGCCAATTTTCGGCAGCCACCCCTTAAATGTCTGCGTCGCCGGGTTCCATTCCAGCACTTGCTCCACGTTCGGCCCAATCGCCGTGGCCAGGCCAGCAGCGTTGATGATAGCCGTCTGGTTCAGCGGCAGAGAAATGTCATACAGATGACAGTTGGGAGTTGTCCCAACGAAGGTCCAGCGCACTGTTCCTTGTTCTGGAACACCGCCGACAAAACTCACCAACGTCGTTGCCGTGCTATCCAATTGCAGCCAGTAAGCATTGCCGGCCTTCAACATGAAGTTCGTTCCTCGATTGATCGGCGGCAGCCATCCACGATAGGTCTGTGTATCAGGGTTCCACGAGAGGATTTGCTGCACGCCCGGCCCCAGGTAAGTGGCCAGCGTTTTGGCGTTGGGCAAGGTCGCCGTCACATCCAGGGGCAACGCAATGACGTTGTAGCGCCCCCACAGCGCCCCGACGACGCCTGGCAACAACGTGAAGTCAAATTCCCCTACTCTATTGGCGAAAAACGTCTCCCGTCCCTGCGCATCGAGCGCGGTGACGCCATAGAAATAGTTCACCGTAGGGTTGCCGATAGCATTGAGATCAGTATACATCAGCGCCGTCTGCGTCACCAACGCCGTCGCGTTAACCGGCGTGAAGTATGCCTGTGTGCTGCGATGCACACGATATTGTACTGCGCCGGGGATAGCATCCCAGGTCAGCACGGCGTTGCTGCCGGATTTCGTAATCGTCACCACCGGGCCAATGCCCGCGCGCGTTTGTACGGCTGACGTGTTATTCGTCTTGTCCCGATCGAGGACAAGCGAGGTGATTTCAGCACGGTTATTCAACATTCCCCGAAAGGTAGAGGAAATAGTCGCCGTGATGGTGATGACGCCGCCGCTCCGCGCCGGCAGGTTAGCGACGTTCCATACATAAGATGTGCCCGTTTGCCGCGTGATGGTCGCACCGGAGGAGATGACGACCGGATTCTCCAATCCTGTCGGGATAATGTCAGTGATGACGACGCCGTAGGCTGTGCTCGGCCCGGCATTGGTATAGGCAAGCGTGTAGGTGATCGTCTGTGGGAAAAGCGAAACCTGCGGCGCAGTCTGCGCCGTCTTGGCGATACGCAGGTCGGCCCGTAGCACATTGAGCGTCAGCGCCGGATCGCCGAAGAGGATGTAGGCATCAATGAGTTCATCGTGCCCCTGTCCAACCATCGCCAGCTTGCCCAACGTCGTCGCCGGGCCGAGTTCAATGACGTGATCGAAGAAGAGTGCTTGATAGAGTGCCTTGTTCATAATGTCATGTCCGCTGGCAAGCCCCAATCCGGTGGGCGACCAACTGGCAACGGCAGCTTTGTTGGGGGCGCGGACGAATATCTCTGCGATAGCAGAGAAATTTTGTCCTGGCCCGCTCGGATAGATGTAATATCCCTCCAAGCATGTCATCGGAACGAAAAAGGATAACTTACCCACGTTATTCAAGTAAGTCAGGTCGCTGGTTGTCAAAAATTTCTCGTTTGCCCAATAGTTGTATGCGCCATGCCCCACATAGTTGAGCATCAGCCGCCCTTCATTAATCGCATTGAACATTGCGGTCCGTACCGCGGCTGTGGTGCTGTGCGTTTGCAGATAATAGACCTTCTGAGCGTTGTACAACGGAGGCACATAATAATTGGCGACGGAATCTGAATAAACATAGAAATTGCCGGCCAAATCAGGATTATCCGCCACAAAAAGAATCTGACGATTCCATTCAGTGACTGGTGGATTTTGCATATACCCTAACACTTTATCCACCATTGCCGTCGTCTCAGCCGCCGTTTTCACTGGGAAACGCCCCAAATGCATATCCGGCAAAATATCCCCGCCGCTCACCGCCACATAACGGTTATCCGCCGCCGTCTCGCCAAGCCAGGGATCTATGTCAGCCAGATAAGGCGGGATATAGATCGTCTCGCCGCGCCCAGTATAGTTCTTGAAATCATAGTGTCCATCGCCCACCAATAACACATACGTCGGCGCAGGACGCACCCAAGCGGTATAAGCATACGTCAGAAAACTGCGGATCGCTTCCTGGTTAAAGATGCCATAGCTGAAAGTATCATAAACTTCCAGCACATCCACGACTTTAGTGCGCAAACCCTGCGCGGTGTAATAGTCAGCGAGCGGCTGAATCGCTGCCAGCAGCGTGGGATGAGCAATTATAATGTAATCTGCACCATTCGTCGTTGTTAGCAAATCAGAAGGCACATCCGCGACAATTGACTTGGGCGCGCGGCGTTGGGCTGTCGTTAAAGCCAGGTAAGTGCGTTTGGCAGAAATGGCCTGCTGAAAAACGAGCCGATATGTGCTGCCGTCCGGGATAACGGTGGCGCCTTGAATACGGATAGGAGCGCCTGGCGCCGTCACATCAAAGGTCTCAATGTCACTGGTCGTGAACGCTCCCACGCGATACTCCCATGTTCCTGCGTTGTCACCGCTGAACGTCAATATGTTCCCGACCGCCATATACCGCCGGTTATAAATAATATCGAACCAGTTGATAAGAAAGTAGTCGCCGGTAATCCCACCATCCAATGGCACATTGACGGTAATGGTATTCGTCCCACTGATGAGCACAGACTGTGGCACGGTAGTCGTAAACATATACGTCGCGGTAGGTAACCAGTTCGCATCGTCCAGCAAAACGCCGTTGAGAAAAACGCGCGTGTGGTGTTGCGGCTTGGCATCATAACCTTTGAACAAGCCGACAATGGTTGCGCTGGTAGATGAAGTATAGGGATGCGGCACAGTGAAACTCGTCGTAAATGTCATTGGGGCAGTCGCATACATCCACTGCCAGTACCAGTGGTCATTGTCGGGGCCGCTCGGACGTTGTGATTGATAAGTGCTGTTCCGTTCAATCCGCTGCGTCGTCCGATAATACTCCGGCACCGCCGCCCCACCCGGCGTGCCATCCACCGTCGCCATCCGCAAACCATTGGCGCCGCCCCACGTGAGCCAGTATACGTTGACGTCGGTGTACTTCGTGGTCATCTTCTGACCATAGAACAGGACGTAATCCTCGGCGTTGAACACGCCGTCCGCTTCCCCGGCGACGTAGATAGCAACTTGGCTGCCCTGGTTGCTCAATTGCAACGTGCGCGGATCGAGGCTGGCAACAGGAACACCCGCCGCGAGCAGGGCAGCGTAGGTCAATTGATAGATGCCATCCGCGTCCACCAGGATTTTGTAGGGTGCAGCGGTTGCCGGCGCTTGCACCATCGGCGCCGAGGGGAGGCGCTGCGGCGCGACACGCCATGCGCGCGCATCTTCGTAGTTGACCACCGTGTTACGCAGCACATCCTCGAACACACCCTCATCCACGTCTGTCGCGGCTGGCGCGCCCTGCGCTAATCGCTCCAACGTTGTCTTCGGCGCGGCGTCGAAGATCAACTGCACGCGGATGCGCCGCGCGAACCGCAGTTGCCCGGTGACAGGATTGTACTGGAATGGACGGAATTGCACTTCAGCCACACCCTGGCTGCGCACGAAACCGGTAGAAAGAACAACCACCGGTTCCGCGGGTACAAATCCCGCCGTCGCGTAGAGTACCGCGTCGCGCATAAGCGCCTGGCCCTGGTAGCTGATTTGCTCTTCCAGCCCTTGCTCGACAATCGGACGCGCGATGGGGCAGATGGTGTAAGTCCCAGTTTGTTCGACAAAGTCCGCTTCCAGCACGCTTAATGTGACTTGCGCATTGGCCGGGATGCCTACCAGCGTCCCCTTGACGGGCAGCGCGGGCGCGCCCGAATTGGAGGCGCTGCTGTACCCCTCCACGACGAGCTGTGTACACGCGCCGAAGTCATCTTTATCGGCCACGATCTTGAAGTCTGGCGTGATGAGTTCGAGCGCCACACTGCGCGTATCAGAAGCGATCACGTGCAAACCGGCTTCAGGCTGGATGGCGACAGGGGTGCTTTCCGCAAGGGGGTTGGAAACCGGCAAAGCCATCTCTGACGCTTCGCCAGGTTTAGCCGATACATAAGTCACATTAATGGCGCTTGATACAAGCGACAATGTAAATAAAACTAAAAAAACTCGTCCAAGAACACTCTTTTTCCTCATTATTTCACCCCACCCTAATATCTGAACTGCGCATCCCATTAAGGTTCAATCTATTTTATAGAAAACTATCTATATTATAACCGAAAAACGTCCAAAATCAAGGTCAATGACGTGACAATCAGGTTAAAATTGCAAACCTGATGAGTATGAGTATAATTCTCTGGTTGGAAAACACAGATGAATCACACTGTCACAATGCTTAACCTATACCTTCACCGCCAGGCCGACTCCCTGGGGCGTTACGCGCTGGAACAAACGCTGCAAACATTGGCGGGTTGGATTCCAACCATTCTTGGCGTCGGGCTGCGTGGACTTTTGTACCGGTTGATGCTGCGTATGGACGGCATCGCCGCCATCGAGCGGGGCGTGCGCCTGCGCTTCGCTAACCATATCCGGTTAGGGAGCGGCGCGTATCTCGACGAGGGCGTCTATATCCACGCCTGCCCCAACGGCGTAACCATCGGCGCGAACACGCTGGTGATGCACGGCGCGGTGCTGCACGTCTACAACTTCCGCGACCTGCCCCACGCGGGGATCGTCATCGGGCGGGATAGCTTGATCGGCGAGTACAACGTGATTCGCGGGCAGGGCGGTGTGACGATTGGCGACCGCGTCTACACGTCGCCGCTGGTGCAGATCGTCGCCGTGAACCACGTCTTCGATGACCCGGCGCGGCCTTTCGTGGAACAGGGCATCACCGCGCAGGGCATCGTCATCGAAGATGACGTCTGGATCGGCGCGGGCGCGATTGTCGCCGACGGGGTGCGCGTGGGCCAGGGCGCGGTGGTGGCGGCGGGCGCGGTCGTCACGCGAGATGTGCCGCCGCACACCGTCGTTGGCGGCGTCCCGGCGCGCGTGCTCCGCGAGATTGATGGCGCGACCGCGAAGGCGCGTGGCGAAGTGTACTTTTAGACCTGACAGGTTTCGGAAAACCTGTCAGGTCTGGGGAAAAATCCGTTTCATCCGTTCAATCCGTTAACCAAAGAGGAAGCCCATGACCGAATGTCCCATAGTTGAAAACGCCGCTTCTATGCTCTCCGTCGTCATCCCCGCGTACAATGAGGAAGACGGCATCGCTGAGATCATTGAGCGCGTGCTCGCCGTGCGTCCGGCGCTGGCAGAAATTGGCCTGGGGCTGGAATTGATCGTGGTGGATGACGGCTCCGCGGACCGTACAGCCGAGATCGTGCGCCAATACCCGGAGGTGCGGCTCCTGCAGCATCACCCCAACCGTGGCTATGGCGCGGCGCTCAAAAGCGGATTCTGCGCCGCTGAAGGTGATCTGTTGAGCTTTCTCGACGCCGATGGCACCTATCCCCCGGAATCTTTCCCCGATCTCTGCCGGGCGATTCTCAACGGCGCCGATCTCGTCGTGGGTTCGCGGCGCTCCGGCGCGGCCAGCGGGATGCCCCTCGTGCGTAAAGTCGGCAATTTCGTCTGGTCAAGGCTGGTCACGGCGCTGAGTGGGCGTCCGGTGCTCGATCCCGCCAGCGGAATGCGCGTTTTCCGTCGCGCGATTTTGACCAAACTCTATCCACTGCCCGATGGCCTCAACTTCACCCCGGTGATGAGCACCCGCGCGGTTCACGAGGGCCTCAAATTCGTCGAGATTGCGATGCCCTACGAAGAGCGCCTGGGCCGTTCCAAGCTCAACGTGGTGCGCGATGGGATGCGGTTTTTGCAAACGATTGTCTGGACGGCGCTGTATTACAATCCGGCCCGGCCCCTGGGCGGCCTGGGATTCGCGTTGTTCTGCCTGGGCACGCTGCTGGCGTTGGGATTGGTGGGGCTGCGTCTTTCCGGCGTCACTACGCTCGGCCCGTGGGGCGTGGCGGCGATGTTTGCCGCGATGTTGGCGGGCATTGTCGGCTTCAACCTTTTCGCGCTTGGCGCGACGTTCAACTATCTGGTGGCGCTGTTCAACCGGGGGATCGTCCAAAAAGGACTGTTTGGCCGCCCCATCTTCGATCCGCCGCTGGACCGGCACTTCTGGTGGATGGGATTGGGGGCGCTGCTGGGCGGCCTGGGCCTGGGAGTGGTCAGCCTGGCGCTGGGGGTGAATGGCTGGGCCATCGAGCGACTCTGGTTCTACATGGCCGCCGGCGCCATGCTCGCGCTGATGGGCGTGCAGTTGCTGGTCTTCTGGATCATTATGCGCGTGTTGGAAGAACTGAGCCAGCGCGAGGGTCTGATCGAGGCGGATTTGGAACGCCATTACGTGTGTTAAATGGATAACCGAATGAAGGACGTACCTGTGAATCGTGGGGCGTTGATCCGCCCGGTCTTGCCATCGCCGCGCTTCCCCAACGCCGATGACGCCGTCCGCGCGCAGATGGAGGCGCGCCCCGCCACCGCCGTGGACATCCTCTTCGTCAACCCGCCCGCGCCGGATCGCGGCATCTGGATTCGCAGCCAGCACCGCGTAGGCCGCCGCTCCCGCGAGGGGCAAATCTGGCCCCAGGTGGATTTGGCGCAGATGGCGGCGCTGTTCCCCAACCTGCGCGTCGAGGTGATTGACGCGATCCCGCTGCGGATGACGTGGAAAGCGTTCGAGGCGCTGCTGTTAGAAAAGCGCCCGCGCTACTACGTGACTCAGGTGACAGCGCCGACGCTGCAAAACGACATGTTCGGCGTGTTCCTCGCCAAATC
Organism: Anaerolineae bacterium; assembly: GCA_035420085.1. GTDB lineage: Bacteria > Chloroflexota > Anaerolineae > B4-G1 > SLSP01 > DSWT01. Next base: position 38,182 of record DAOLUH010000005.1, on the reverse strand, counting down.
GCTCGGCGCGACGACGCTGGCCTTCGGCACCCACGTCACGCCGATTCCGCGCGAAACGATGCGCGCCTATCCCGCGCTGGACTACATCCTCCACGGCGAGCCAGAGCTGACACTCGTAGAAATCGTAGGTGCGTTAGAAGCGCATAATCTTCACTCTTCACTCTTAACTCTTCACTCGATCCACGGGCTTGTCTGGCGCGATGGCAGCGACATCGTCATCAACCCGCCGCGCCCCTTCATCGAGAATCTGGATGACTTGCCGCTGCCGCGCCACGATCTACTGCCGTTCCAGCATTACCGCGCGCCGCTGGTCGGCGGGCCGTACACATTCGTCGTCTCCAGCCGGGGCTGTCCGGCGCAGTGCCGCTTCTGCATCAAGCACGTCTCCTACGGTCATTCCGTGCGCTTTCGCTCGCCGGAGAACGTCCTGGCGGAGATCGAACAATTGGTGGGCCTGGGCGTCCGCAAAATCCACATGTACGCCGATCTCTTCACGATCAACCGCGACCACGCCATGGGCATCAGCCAGGGCTTAATTGATCGAGGGCTGAACATCCGCTGGACATGCAACAGCCGCGTGGATTTCGTGGACCCTGAACTCTTACAGACGATGGCGCGCTCTGGCTGCTGGATGATCTCCTGGGGCATCGAGTCCGCCGATCCCGCCATGCTCGCGCGGATGAACAAGGGCATCACCCCCGCCGACGTGGAGCGCGCGCTGCGCTGGTCCAAAGATGCCGGCATTATGAACTGGGGCTACTTCATCATCGGCCTGCCCGGCGAGACCGAAGAGAGCATCCGCAAAACCATCGCCTTCGCCAAAAAACTGCCGCTCGACATCGCGCTCTTCCACATCGCCGCGCCGCATCCCGGCACGCCCTTCTTCTTCGAGGTAGTGGAAAACGGCTGGTTCCGCCCCGGCACGCGCTGGGAGGAAGTGGACATGGACCGTTCCACCGTGCTCGATTATCCCAACCTCAAAGCCGAAGACCTGGAACGCTGGGCCAAACGCGCTTTCCGCGAGTGGGCGCTGCGTCCCGGCCCGCTGTGGACGTACATGAAGATGCTGGTGACCAGCCCTTCGCTGTGGCGGGCGGCGCTGGAGATTGGGCTGGAGAGTTTGGGATGGGGGATGAGTAAAGCGTAAAACATAAAGCGTAATGAGAGATGAGGTGCATCTTGGGGCGTCCCTGGCTTTCTGTCGCGCGATTGAGCGTCGTGCTTATCGCGTGGGGGATGTGGGTGGCCTGGCCGGCGTGGGGATGGGCGGCGGTGATCGTCGCGGCTGCGCCGTGGATGGGACAATGGCTCATCAAACGCAAGACGCCCCGATGGACGGCGCTGGATGCGGCGTTACTGCTCTTTTTGCTCAGCGCGGGTGTGGGGCTGTGGGCCGGGTACGACCGCTCCGGCGTCCACGCGATCTTTCCCGCCTATCCGATGGGCTGGGCCAAATTGTGGGGATTGCTGCTGGCGGCGCCGCTGTACGCGGCGCTGGCAGCATTGACGATGGAAACAGCGCGCCGTTGGGCCGTGGCGTTGTTGACCGGCATCGGCGCAGCAGTCGCATTGCTCTTTAGCATGACGCACTTTGGCATCGCGCCGCCGGCATTAGCAAGGGTTGCCGGCTGGCTGATCCCGAACGACAACGTGATCGCGGGCGTCATCGCGCCGCTGCTCGTGCTCGACGTGGGGATGCTCCTCACGCCGCGCGGTGATGGGAGCGCGATGTGGAAATCGCGGCTACAGTATTGGGGGATAGCGACTGGCCTGGTGATGCTCGCCGCGCTGCCCCTCACCGGCTCGCGCGGCGCGTGGATCGCGCTTGGCGCGGCGCTGGGTCTGGCGACGCTCTGGCAAGGTGCGCGGCGCTGTGGGCGGGCGTGGCTGCGCATCGGCGTCTTCACCGGCGGCCTGACCGTGGGCGTGCTGTTGGGCGGCTGGCTGGTCGTCCGCTCTGGTCTGTGGGCGACTGTGATCCACCACCCGGACATCGCCAACCGGCTGTGGATTTTCCTGCGCGGACTGCTGCTCGTGCGCGATTACCCCTTCACCGGCAGCGGCTTGGGGCATTTCGCGCTCGTGGATTCCACCTACGCGCAGTTGATCCACGTGCCCACGCTGCCCTTCAGCCATGCGCTGCTGCTCGACGTCGCCGTGGAACAGGGGGTGGTGGGCACGCTGGCGATGATCGCCGTGTGGATTAGCGCATTGTGGCAGGGACTATGGGCGCTGGCGCGCGCCGAAAAACGTTTGCCGCTGCTTGGCGCCGGGCTGCTGGCGCTCATCGTGATCATCGTCCACGGCCTGGGGGATGACGCGCTGTACAGCAGCCGGTGGAGCGCGTTCTTGTGGATGCCGGTGGGTGTTATTGTGGCAGCGCAGCGGGACGCATCCGATGTGCCAGTGTGGCAGCGGCGGATTGAGCGGATCGGCGCGGCGGCGCTCGCCGTGGGACTGGCCGTGGCGCTGTTCGCACTGCGGCAGGCGCTCGTCCCCGCGTGGTACGCCAATCTAGGTGCATTAGCGCAGACACGCGCCGAACTTCCGTGGTACAATTACCAGCAGTTCGACAACCCGACGTTGGATCAAATCCGGCAGCGGGGCGACTTTTCCGTCGCTGAAGCCTACTTCAACCTGGCGCTGACCTTCGATACGGGGCAGCCGACAGCGCGGACGCGCCTGGCGCAGATGGCGCTCGCGCGCGGCGACTACGACGCGGCGCTGCTGCACGCCCAGGCCGCCTGGGACGCCGGACACCGCGACCGGGTCACGCGGCTGCTGTTCAGCGACGCGCTGACCGCCAACGGCAAGGTGGCGCAAGCTGCATCCGTAGCGTGGGGCCTCACCTGGGCGGATGGACGCCTGGAAGGGCAAGCGTTCTATCGTTACCAACAGCAGAGCGACTGGCGGCGGGCGTCGTATGCGAAGCATGTGGCGCGGCTTTTGTCAACGGATTGAACGGATTTTAACGGATTTTTAACTGTGAATTATGCAAATTTTCGCATAGATGAGCAGGAGAAGAAGTGGGGGTTTGGGGGCGGGTATAGCCCGCCCCCAAACCCCCACCCCTAGATTTTTTAGAGGAAAAACGGTGCATAGATTTATACGGAACTTCATTATTGTGGCGATTTTGATGGGGCTGGCGCTTGGCGGGCCGGTATGGACGGCGCGGGCGCAGGGGGCCGGCGACGAGTGGGGCGAGCCGGTCAATCTCTCAAAATCCGGCGCGGCCTCTGATCCGGTGGTCGTGGATGGGCCACGCGGCATCCTGCAAGCCATCTGGTGGGACAACTTCGACGGGCTGACGACGTCCATCTTCAACGGAACGGCGTGGTCCGACCCCGTCATCGCGCCGATTATCACCTTCACCGAGGACGGGGACGCGATCTGGATCGTGTGGGACCAAAAGCCCCTCATCGTCAGCGACAACGTGGGGATAGTTTACGCCTTCTGGACAGATCAAGCCGATCCCTTCAGACCGGGCATCCGCCGCCTGTTGAGCAGCCAACTGCGGGTAGGGGCGACGAACTGGTCCACACCCAGGGTGCAGGCGCGCGAGGTATTGGCGTTCACCGTCGCCCGCGATCCGAACGATGGATTGATGTACGCCTATGTGCGCAACGAGCAGAGCGCGCAATTGCCCGCCGGCATCTATTTTAACTACCTCAGCGGGAGCAGCACAGCGACGCTTTTATACCCCACACGCTATTTCCGCGGCGTTGCGGCGGAGGACGTCCACATGCACCTCATGATGGACGACCAGGGCGTGATCTACTTCGCCTGGGACGATCCCCGGCTGAACAAGGCACTCTATACCACATCCTCGGACAAGGGCAAGACGTGGACTGAACCGCGTATCATCGGCGCAGACGGGGAGAGCACGGCCCGCCATCCCCGCTTCCTGGATGGGCCAGACGCGCAAACGCTGTTGGTGTGGGAAGACAGCCGCGCCACATGCGCCCTCTACCAGCAAGTGTCGCTGGATGGCGGCGCGACGTGGACTGAGCGCGAGCGCATCCTCGAAGGGCTGCGCACCTGCCCGCAACATATAGACACGCTGCGCACCACTGAAGGCCAGGTGTTCCTGGTGGGCGGCAGCGGCAGCAGCCAACTGGTGCTGGCGGCCTGGGATGGCGCGCGCTGGTCGGAGCCGAAGACATTGAGCTTCAGCTTCGAAGACCCGACGGTGCAGCGGCGCGTCACGTTGGACAAACTGCGCGCCATTTTGGTCGGCGATACGCTTGGCGTGAGCGGTTTTGGGCAGGATGGCGAGGTCTGGTTCCAACAGGCGCAGGCGAGCGCACTGACGTGGGCTTTTGCCGCGCCGGAACCGTGGGCGGCCCCGGTCAACATCTCCCAAGGCGAAGCGACGCCCGCGCTGCCGGCCATGACCGTGGATAGCGAAGGGCGCGTCCACGTGTTGTGGGCCGAAGAGCGCGAAACGCCCGGCGCAGCCCTCTACTACGCCCGCAACGAGGGCGCTGCCGACGCCGCCCGCTGGACGCGGCCCGCGCGCGTGCTCACCTCGGCGAACATCGCGCGCCAGCCGGACATCGTCGCCGTGGGGGACCGGCTGCACGCGGTTTGGAGCGGCGGCGCGAATGGCGGCATTTTCTACAGCCGCGCCTACGTCCGCGATGCCTACGTCTCCGGTGGATGGAGCACGGCCCTTCCGCTCTCCAACGGCGGCGCGACCGGCGCTGCGCCACGCATCGTGACCGACTTGGGTGGGGCGCTGCACGTGGTCTACGCGGTGCCGCTGAACGAGGGGCGCGGCCTCTACTACACCCGCTCCGACGACGCCGGCGAGACGTGGTCGCCGCCACAGCTCATCGTTGACGCGGCGGCGCGCGGCTGGGCGCAGGTAGGCCATCCCACGCTCGCCGTGGACGCGCAGCGCACGCTGCACGTCGCCTGGGTGCGCGCGACGCTGCCCGGCGCCGGTCTGCCGGAAGAAATTCTTTACATCCGCTCCGGAGATGAGGGGAAGACGTGGTCTGAGCCGGTCTCCATTGCCACTGGCGCTGCCGATTGGCCGCAGTTAGCGACGACGTACACCGGCGCGGTGCATCTCGTGTGGCAAGAAGTGACCGGCGCGCGGGGATGGTACCATCGCTGGTCGGAAAATAACGGTGTGGACTGGTCCATGCGCGCGCGGCTGCGCAGCATCGAGGGCATTGACGGGCCGGTGCGCGTCGCCGTGGATGGCCTGGGGGCCGTGCATCTGGCCGCGCTCGGCTACGACGACGCGCAGCAGCCGGCGCTGTTGTACACCGTCTGGCGCAACGAGCGCTGGACGGACGTGGAACTGCTGCGTATGCCCTCGGGGTTCGTTGCCGAGCCTGGGGTAGCGGTGGCCTTGCAGCCGTTGCTGGGGCAGTTGAGCGTGGTCTTTCGCGGCGATCTGCTCAACGCGCAGGGCGCGCTCCAGACGGACATCTTCGCCACTCAACGCGAGATTGCCGCCGTCGCCACGCTGCCCACGCCGGCCTTCACGCCCATGCCCACGGCCACGCCGCTGCCGACGGCCACGCCGCTGCCTACAGCCACGCCGCGCCCCACGGTCAACGTCGAGCCGCCGCCGGCCGGACAGCAAACCGTCGCCATGGGGCCTGTCACCTTGCCCATTTACGCTATCGGTGGGATACTAGGCGCAGGCTTCCTCGTCACCCTCGCCATCCTGCTCATGGGGCGACGAAGGCGATAACGCAAGCGTAAAACGTAGTGCGTAAAACGTAATGCATAAAACGCAAAATGCCAAATTACGTTTTACGTTTTACGTTTTAGAAAAAAATCGAGTTAAGGAGATTGAACATTATGAAACGAGCATTGGTTTGTGGAGCCGGAGGATTTATCGGCGGACATTTGGTGAAGAAGCTCAAGCGCGAAGGGTATTGGGTGCGCGGCGTGGACATCAAGTTCCACGAGTTTGCGCCCACGCAGGCGGATGAGTTCCTGAAGCTGGATTTGCGCCAGCCGGAGAACTGCTGGGAGGCGCTCTCTGTACCGGGCGGAACCTTCGACGAGGTCTACCAGTTGGCCGCCGACATGGGCGGGATGGGCTTCATCCACACGGCGGAGACCGAGATTATGCACAACAGCGTGCTCATCAACGTCCACATGACGCGCACGGCGGCGCTGTTGGGCGTGCCGCGCTACTTCTTCTCCTCCTCGGTCTGCGTCTACCGCGATATGCAGCCCGGCGAGCCGGAGATGACCGAGGCCGAAGCGATCCCCGCCCATCCCGACAACGAGTACGGCTGGGAGAAACTCTACTCCGAGCGTATGGCGCAGGCGTACAGCCGCCACTATCCCATGCAGGTGCGCATCGCCCGCTTCCAGAACTGTTACGGGCCGGAAGGCACGTGGACCGGCGGGCGCGAGAAGGCCCCCGCCGCCATCTGCCGCAAAGTGGCCGAAGTCCCCGACGGCGGGACCATTGAGGTATGGGGTGACGGTTCCGCCATCCGCTCCTACACCTACGTGGATGATATGGTGGACGGCATCTACCTGCTGATGCAGTCGAATCTGGAAGGCGCGGCGAACATCGGTTGCCCGCAGTACGTGACCGTGGATGAGCTGGTGCAAACCGTCGCCGAAGTCGCCGGGAAGACGATCCACATCAAGCACGTCGCCGGCCCGGTGGGCGTGCAATCGCGCAACTTCAGCAACGAACGCATCTATTCGCTCGGCTGGCGGGCAAAGTATTACCTTAAGGACGGGATTGCGAAAACATATCCATGGGTGGAAGAGCAGGTTAAACGTTCAAAAGTCTGAACGAGGTGTTATGACCGGGGCAGAGGAAACACTCACACGCAGAGAAAATCAACAACAGCAGCGTGCACAACGCGCTCGAGCGTTGCGTCAGGAGGCGGAAAGATTAGCTCAGACCGCCGCCGAGTTAGGTGTGCAACAGGTTGTGCTGTTTGGCTCGTTAGCGCGTGGGATTCCAGCCCTGACAAGTGACGTAGATTTGCTCATTGTCTGGGACACACCATTAGATTTTGTCACCCGCACCGTCGAAATTTACCAGCAATTGCAGCCGCGCGAGGCCGTTGATTTACTCGTCTACACGCCGGACGAAATGACGCGAATGGCCGACAGGCCATTTATCCGCAACGCATTGCGAGAAGGGACAGTACTCTATGAGATTGGAAGCTAGAGCACAAGGACTTCGATGGTTTGAACAGGCGCAGGCCGACCGGCGCGGCGCACAACTGCTGTTCGATGGTGCAAGCTATCATCTCGCTTGTTTCGTCGCACAGCAGATCGCGGAAAAAGCACTCAAGGCTTTCCTTTACGCGCAAGGGGAGGAAATCGTAATCGGACATTCGGTGGAGAAGCTTGCGCGCTGGGCTGCCGAGTATGATGCAGATTTCAGCACCTTGCGGGAAGCCGTTGCGCCTTTGGATGCGTATTACATCCCGACGCGCTATCCGAACGGCTTGCCAGACAGCATCCCGGCGCTGGTTTACACACGCAAGTCTGCCGCTGAGACCCTCGACATGGCCGACAAGGTTTTGGCACTGGTAAAGCAGAAACTTGCCGAAGAAGTATAAGCGCTGAATAGTTATGGAAAATACATTGTCAAATGTAGAAATCCCCACCGTCGTCATCGAACCTTCGCGCGGTTGGGCGGCGCTGGGGCTGCGCGACCTGTGGGCGTACCGCGAATTGCTGTTCTTCCTGGTCTGGCGCGACCTCAAGGTGCGCTACCGGCAGACGGCGTTGGGCGTGCTGTGGGTGGTGCTGCAACCAGTATTGAGCATGGTCGTCTTCAGCCTGTTGTTTGGGGGACTGCTGAACGTGCCGTCGGGCGGCGTCCCCTACCCCATCTTCGCCTACGCCGCGCTGCTGCCGTGGAACTATTTCGCCGCGTCGTTCAACCGCTCGTCGGCGAGCCTGGTGGGCAGCGCGCACCTCATCACCAAGGTATACTTCCCGCGCCTGGTGATCCCCATCAGCGGCGTGCTGTCCGGGTTGGTGGATTTCGCCGTAGCGTTTGTCGTCCTCATTGGGATGATGGTCGTGTACGGCATCCGCCCGACGCCGGCCATCGCCCTGCTGCCGGCCTTTCTCTTGCTGGCGATGGCGACCGCGCTCGGCTTTGGGCTGTGGCTTTCGGCGCTCAACGTGCGCTTCCGCGACATCAACTACCTGATCCCTTACCTGGTGCAGGTGGGGATGTACCTGACGCCCGTGATCTACGGCAGTTCGCTGATCCCGGAGCGCTTCCGTTTTTTGCTGGCCCTCAATCCAATGACCGGCGTGGTGGAAGGGTTCCGCTGGGCGCTCTTGGGCAACCACCTCGCGGACGCGCAACCGCCGGGCGCGCTGTTCCCCGTCTCCATCGCCATCGCGCTGCTCATCCTCGTTTCCGGCGCTATCTTCTTCCGCCGCACCGAACGGACGTTTGCGGACATTATCTAGCGTTGAAATGTTGGCAGGTTTGAACATCGGAGCGCAAGACGCTCCGCGCGCATACCGATAGCTCATCAAAATATGGTATCATGGAGAGAAGAAAAGGTTATAGAGCCAGAAGTAAAATTCGATGAAAACCATAGATAGCGCGTTACTCAATGAAACAGTACAGCGAATTGTGGCGACTTTCGATCCAATCGCCATCTACCTCTATGGCTCACACGCTTATGGACAACCGCATCAAGATAGCGACATTGATTTGTTGGTTGTGGTCAATGACTCCTCTTTGCCGCCTCATCAACGCGCGGTCACAGCCTACCGCGTCTTGCGGGGACTTTTCGTGCCGGTCGAGATCAAAGTGGCGACGCGCGCAGAATTCGAGCGCCGCGCGCGCTGGCAAAGCTCTATTGAGAAAACCGTGCAGGAAAAAGGAAAGGTACTCTATGGCGCCCGTATTGGATGAGATCAAAGCCTGGCTGAATAAAGCCCATAGCGACCTCCTTGCTGCGCAAGTTTTGACCGAACATAGCACGCTTGCGTTAGGACCAGCTGCATTGCACTGCCAGCAGATTGCCGAGAAAGTACTCAAAGCTTTCCTTATCTTCAAAACGATGTCATTCGATAGAGTTCATAACCTTGTCTATCTGTTAGATTTATGTGAAACCGCGGACCCAGGTTTTGCTGCTTTGCGCGAAGCAGCGGAAAGATTAACCCCTTACGCAGTTGAAGTTCGCTATCCGGGGGATATGCCTGAGATTTCGATGGAAGAAGCATCCCAAGCACTTGTCGCCGCGCAAGCGGTGTGGGATTACGTCCGTGAACTCCTTCCGGGTGAATTTTATCCATCCATTTATCAGGAAGGCTCGAGATGATCTCCATCGCCATCCGCGTCGAGAACCTCTCCAAGCTCTACCTCTTGACTGAGTCCGGGGCAGGCCACATCGGCCGCGCCCGCCAGCGGCACGATACGTTGCGGGATGCGGTCGTTGGAACGTTCAAACGTTTTAACGTTTCAACGTTCCAACGTCTGCGGATGATACCCTTTGGGCGCTCAAGGACGTCTCCTTCGAAGTCCAGCGCGGCGAGGTGTTAGGGGTCATTGGCCGCAACGGCGCGGGAAAATCTACGCTGCTCAAGATTCTCTCGCGCATCACCGAGCCGACAACCGGGCGCGCCGAAATCCACGGGCGCGTGGGCAGCCTGCTCGAAGTGAGCACCAGCTTCCATCCCGAGCTGACCGGGCGCGAGAACATTTACCTCAACGGCGCGCAGTTACGTTTTTAGGTGAACGAAGCCGGTGAAAATATGGTATCATAGGGGCAGAGATAGGTTCCAGGACCTCTATGTCAAACAGTGATGTACGATGACTGAACTTAAGGGCCGTTTTACGGAAAAGAGGTAGCTGTATGTTACTCCAGTACATTCAGGCGGCGCTAGATCGCGCACATTATGAAATGATCGAAGACGAAGACCCTTTCTATGGCGAGATACCGTCTCTGCAGGGAGTCTGGGCCACAGGCAAAACACTTGAAGAATGTCGCCGCAATTTGGCTGACGCCGTCGAAGATTGGTTACTTTTCAGTATTGCGCGAGGCTTACCCATTCCGATACTCGGAGAAGCAGTTATCCGCCTCGAAGAAAGTATGGTGGCCTGAATGTCCCGCCTGACACCTGTTTCGCGGCGTGAATTCGTGCGTCGGCTGCGCGCATTGGGATTCGCTGGCCCGTATGTGGGAGGGCGGCATGAGTTTATGCTCAAAGAAGAGTGTCGCCTGATTTTGCCCAATCCCCATCGTGGCGATATTAGCGTCGCCCTTCTGTTGCGACTCCTCCAACAAGCCGGGATAACCCGCGACGCATGGGAGTCCGCGGCCCGAAACGCTTATGACCGACATCGCCATCTACGTCGAAAACCTCTCCAAGCTTTACCCCTCGACTGCGTCCGGGGCAGGCCCCTCGACTGCGTCCGGGGCAGGCCACATCGGCCGCGCCCGCCAGCGGCACGATACCCTGCGGGATGCAGTGCGCTACGCGCTGGCAGATTTCAGATTGAAGATGGTAGATTGGGGCAAGCGCTCACGCCAATCGTCAACCCACCACCCACAACCCACAACCCATAACCCACAACCCACACCCCATAACCCACAACCCACAACCCACACCCCGACGACACCCTCTGGACCTTGCGCGACATCTCCTTCGAAGCTTGTCCTGAGGTCCGCCGAAGGATCCAGCGCGGCGAGGTGGTGGGCGTGATTGGCCGTCCCACGCTGCGCTCTGGGATTCCCTGCGGTCACAACGGCGCGGGGAAGTCCACGGGGTTGCGCAGACGCAGCCCTTGGCTCAAGATTCTCTCGCGCATCACGGAGCCGACTTCCGGGCGCGCGGAAATCCACGGGCGGGCCTGCCCTGAGCTTGCCGAAGGGTGGGTACTGGCTTCCATCCCAAGCCATTGACCTCAACGGCGCGATGCTTCGCACAAAGGCAAAGTGCAGGTAGGATACGCAGGCAGGGTGCCTGAACCAGAATGTGGTATTATAGGGATAATGATAAATGGGGAAAGGCTCTCTTACGATGAATCGCGATGAAGTGCAACAGTATATTCCGGCAATCGTGGCGTGCCTGAAACCGCTGGACCCGGCGCAGGTGATTCTTTTCGGCAGTGGCGCGCGCGCGGCGTCAGCAGAGGTGGGCGACCTGGACTTGCTTGTGGTTACCAAAGCTGAGTACTTACCGCACACCTATCGGGAGAAAGAAGAAATCTACTTGACCGTGGCGCAAGCGCTACGTGCTATCCGCCAGCGCATCCCAGTGGATCTCATTGTGCAAACCCGTCCCATGTATGCCCGCTTCATCGAACAGAATAGCCAGTTCGCCCGACGTGTTGTCCAAGAAGGGAGAGTGCTCTATGAAAGCGATCACCCGTGAATGGCTAGACCGGGCGCAAGACGATCTCAACGCAGCCCACGCGCTATTGAAGTATCCTGATCTTACCCATGTGGCGGCGTTCCACGCGCAACAGGCCACAGAAAAAGCTCTTAAAGCAGCGCTTGAGGAATATGACCTGGGGCTGCTCAAGACCCACAGCTTGACGCGCTTGCTGGAAGTAGTCAAATCGCGGCTGACGGTGATGCTCGATCAGGACATGCTCGACCGTCTGGAAGCGGTTTACATCGAAGCACGGTATCCGAGTGAATTGGGTTTATTGCCTTATGGCAAACCCAGCCGGAAGGACGCGATGGAGTTTTTTACTTTTGCGCAAGATGCTTACCAGCATATTTGCCTTGCCCTGCAAACCGGGTCGGCGGAAGACTGACGTTATCCAACGCTGTTCGTATAATTCGTGGCAGAAAAGTATTAGCCACGAATTAACACGAAGAAAACAAAAAATTCGTAAAATTCGTGTAATTCGTGGCAGAGAAAAAATTACTTATGAATAACATCGCCATCCGCGTCGAAAACCTCTCCAAGCTCTACCCCTCGACTTCGTCCGGGGCAGGCCCCTCGACTTCGTCCGGGGCAGGCCCCGCGACTTCGTCCGGGGCAGGCCACATCGGCCGCGCCCGCCAGCGGCACGATACGCTGCGGGATGCAGTGCGCTACGCGCTGGCAGATTTCAGATTGAAGATGGTAGATTGGGGCAAGCGCTCACGCCAATCGTCAACCCACAACCCACAACCCACAACCCACAACCCACAACCCATAACCCACAACCCACACCCCGACGACACCCTCTGGGCCTTGCGCGACGTTTCCTTCGAAGCTTGTCCTGAGGTCTGCCGAAGGCTCCAGCGCGGCGAGGTCGTCGGCGTGATTGGCCGTCCCACGCTGCGCTCTGGGATTCCCTGCGGTCACAACGGCGCGGGGAAGTCCACGGGGTTGCGCAGACGCAGCCCTTGGCTCAAGATTCTCTCGCGCATCACGGAACCGACCTCCGGACGCGCGGAAATCCACGGGCGGGCCTGCCCTGAGCTTGCCGAAGGGTGGGCAGCCTGCTGGAAGCTTGCCCTGAGAGCGCGAAGGGTGGGCACGGGCTTCCACCCCGAGCTGACCGGGCGGGACGCCAGACGCATATACCTGAACCGTGGTATACTTAGCATAAAGCGTGTCGAGATCGGCCACAAGTTTAGCGACTATTCTGAGTTTGTTGTAAGATCACAACTTGCATCAAAATCAGAAAGACAAGCGATATGGAGGTAAAAGCGATGTCTGAAGCGACATTCAATATAAGCCTGGATGAAATAAAATCCATCATCTTTCAATTGCCTACACAAGAGTTTTTCACACTCTTTGACGCTATCGAAGCACACGCAGAGACAGTTGCAATGATGCAACTGGCAGAAACCGGTTTTCAGGAATGGAATGAAGAGGGCGAGGACATCTACGATGCTGAGGCCTAAGCGCGGCGAGATATGGCTGGTGCGATTTCCTTTCACCGATCTTGTTTCCACTAAATTGAGACCTGCTTTGGTGTGGGCGACGCATGGAGAGGATATTATCGTACTCGGCATTTTCTCGCAGATTCCAGCCGGAACATTGCGTAAGACTTGGGTGCTTATCACCGAGCAACATCCGATATTCTCGCGCAGCGGACTCAAGAAAACCTCGTTGGTGAAAGCCGAAAAGATTGCTGTTGTCCACGAGTCCATCTTTCAGAAAAAGTTAGGGGTCTTGCCTGCAACATTCTTGGCACAAGTCCAAGAGGCGTTGAAAAAAGCATTACTGCTCTCATAAAGCCCAAACCAATGGTTTCGGGGCCCAAGCCAAAAGAACAATGACCGACATCGCCATCTACGTCGAAAACCTCTCCAAGCTCTACCCCTCGACTTCGTCCGGGGCAGGCCCCGCGACTGCGTCCGGGGCAGGCCACATCGGCCGCGCCCGCCAGCGGCACGATACCCTGCGGGATGCAGTGCGCTACGCGCTGGCAGATTTCAGATTGAAGATGGTAGATTGGGGCAAGCGCTCACGCCAATCGTCAACCCACAACCCACAACCCATAACCCACAACCCACAATCCGACGACACCCTCTGGACCTTGCGCGACATCTCCTTCGAAGCTTGTCCTGAGGTCCGCCGAAGGATCCAGCGCGGCGAGGTGGTGGGCGTGATTGGCCGCAACGGCGCGGAGAGGATAAGCTGTGCGACTGCCTAAACTGAATATAGCCGATGTGAGCAAAAAACTGTGCAAGCCAGAGGCGTTAGTGCTATTCGGCATTCTCCTGGCGGCGCTGGCGCTGCGTGTGTGGGGGATTGGGTTTGGGTTACCCTACGAATACCACGTGGATGAAGTGCAATACGTGCGCCAGGCGGCTTCAATGGGCAGTCGAGGATTGGAGCCGGTGTGGTGGAACAACCCGCCCTTTTACAAATATGTGCTGCTGGCAGAATATGGCGGGCTTTTTGCTGTAGGCAAGATATTTGGTTGGTATGCCTCCGCGGCGGACTTTGGCGCGCGGCATACCGTTGATCCCACTCTCTTGTATATCCTGGCGCGTGGAACGACAGCGCTCTTGGGAACCTTAACCGTATGGGTCACTTATCAAATAGGCAAAACAGCCTACAGCCGCGTAACCGGTTTGTTGTCCGCTGCTTTTCTGGCGGTGTGTTTCCTCCACGTCCGCGATTCCCATTTCGCAGTCAATGATATCCCGCTCACGTTCTTCACAACGATGGTTCTGCTTGCAGCAGTGAAGATCGCGCAGACAGGCAAGGTTAAATGGTATGCCATGGCGGGCGCGGCTCTGGGATTTGGCTTTGCCACCAAATACTCGGCAGCTCTGGCAACTCTCCCGATTGTGGTAGCGCATCTGTTTTCACCCGATTTTCGCTTTGCCAGGGGGGCTTGGGGCTGGCGGCGCGTGGGGATTGCACTGCTTGTGGCTGGTGGCGCTGCAATGCTTGGTTCGCCCTATTTTGTGTTGACGCCGGGCAAGGTGATCCGCGATGCATATCAGGCGCTGTATCTCGCCGGTCAGTATGGATTCGACGGCTGGCGGATAGACCCGGCCGGCGGGTTTATCTTCTATCTTAAAACGCTCTCGTGGGGATTGGGCCTCGGCTTGCTCATATGCGCAAGCATCGGTGTGGCTTTTGCGCTGATCCGTCGCTTACCCTCAGACATCATTCTGGCGACATTTATCCTGGCCAGTTACGTGTTTTGGGGACGCCAGCAGATGTATTTTGCCCGGTTCATCATCCCCTTGATTGCGCCGCTGTTAGTCTTGGCAGCCGCGCTCGTGGAGAAAATCGCGCAAAAGCTTGTACCAGTTTCAGGCAAAACGAACCTGGTTACGGGCATAATCGCGGCGCTTTTGATGCTGCAACCCCTGGCCTGGAGTCTGCGACTGGACTATCTCTGGACACAAACCGACACACGTACAGAAGCTCGCCAGTGGATCGAGCAACACCTTCCTGCAGATGCGCGCATTGCGGTGGACTGGCGCACGCACGCACCGCCGCTCTCGACCGAAGATCAACCGGCGGTCGCATTGAGACACGAGTATAATGTACTCATTGTAGGGAGCGCCGGGCTTGCCGAACATCCATTGACGTGGTACCGTGAGCAGGGCTTCGATTACTTGATTACTAGCAGTTTCATCTATAATATCCCGTTGCTTGATGCCAAAAAAGATGCAGCGCGCAATGCCTTTTACGCCAGCCTGGATCAGGAGTTGACCTTAGTGCAAACCTTTTGGCCGAACACAACGCAGACAGAACCCGCTTTCATCTTTGACGAAGTTGTGGGGCCGGCGGTCAGCCTCTGGCAGCGTGAACGCCCCGGTCCGGTGCTCAAGATCTACCGAGTGACGCCCTGAGCGGTTGAAAATGTGTATGCGTGCCCCAATGATAGCGCACCCTGTTCATCATGTGACACCCCAAATTGCCAGCAGAAGCAATGCCAAACACTTCCGGATCCTGTTTGTTATCGCTATTGTTCTTATCGCCTTTACCGTTAGAGTTGCTTATCTTGAAGCGCCAAGTTTTTGGGTTGATGAAGCATACAGTCGTGAATGGTCGTTGATGCAACCTTCTGCAATGATTGCCGATCTCGCATTTGACCATGTCCCATTGTATTATCTTATTCTTCACGTTTGGGTTAAACTAACCGGCTTGTCGGTCTTCTCTTTACGGGCGCTTTCTACGTTATTAGGCACATTGGTTGTTGCGCAACTCTATGTGCTTGGAAAACGATTGAGCCATGAAAAAGTGGGCCAAACAGCCGCGCTTCTTGCCGCGGTTTCGCCCTTTCTGGTCTTCTATTCCAGGATGGCGCGGCCTTATCCGCTGCTTTGGTTTCTCACTTTGTGGGCGATCAACACGTATCTGTGGGCATTAAAGGATAGACGATGGCGATCCTGGATACTATATGCTGTTGTCGCCAGTACGGCGGCTTATACGCATTTTACGGCGCTGGCCGTTTTGGGCTTTTTGGGACTTCACGCACTATTGCATTGGAAACAACTTCGCCCGCAACTCCCGCAATGGATTCTAGCGCATGGTTTACTTGTGGCTACATTTGCGCCATTTTTGAACAAACTTTTTCATTTAGTAGCCAGCGATTCCTCAGTCATCGTAAGCCGTGGGGCGCTTACCCCCTGGTATCTGGCGGACATTTTTGTGAGTTGGAATCTAGGCCATGCTTTTGGCGTAACCACAAAATTATCCTTTGGTCTCACCGTTATTTCTTTCGGAGTGCTGGCTGTAATTGGGATGACTTCTGCAAAGCTATATGACCACATCACGCAGTGGCGTTCCCACGCTGCCACAACGGATTCTTCTATCTGGAGTTTGTTTTGGGAAGAATCTACCCTGCTGCTAGGGTGTTTATTGTCACCGCTCGTCCTAGGCGTGATCGCCAAATTGCTCAGTCCGGATACCCTGGCTTTTAGTCCTCGTTCCCTCTCTGTTGGTGCCCTGCCCTATTATCTTCTGCTTGCCCGTGGTATACAACGACTTAAGCCTTCTCTAGTGCGCCGTTGTGTTAGGGTAGGCTGTGTCCTGGTGATGCTTGTCGCAGTTGGCCTCTCTGTGGATAAAGGCGGAGGCATTAACTGGCGGTGGGTGGCTGAACATATCCAACGACAGGAACAGCCCGACGATGTTATCCTCGTCATACCTTCGGGTAATTATTTATCTGCGTTGGAAACCTACTACACTGGGACTGCTACATTACAGCAAAAAGAGTATAATAGCCTGAATATGGAAAACGTTGACGATTACTTAGCTCCGGTCTTAGGCTTTGAGCGCCTCTGGCTGATTACGATCAATGATGCGCAATTTGATCCGCAGAACATGATCGGCGAATGGTTAGCGACACGTTGCACATTACAAGAGCAAGAAATGCTTATCCCCAAGCACGCGCAAATGCGCTTGTATGGACAGTGTAATTGGAGTATGCCCTAATCTTATGTCCAACATCGCCATCCGTGTCGAAAACCTCTCGAAGCTCTATCACATCGGCCGCGCCCGCCAGCGGCACGATACGCTGCGGGATGCGATTGCCGATTTCAGATCGAAGATTGTAGATTGGGGCAGACGCTCACGTCAATCATCAATCGGCAATCCACAATCTGACGACACCCTCTGGGCGCTCAAGGACGTTTCCTTCGAAGTCCAGCGCGGCGAAGTCGTCGGCGTGATTGGCCGCAACGGCGCGGGGAAATCCACGCTGCTCAAGATCCTCTCGCGCATCACCGAGCCGACGTCCGGGCGCGCGGAAATCCACGGGCGGGTGGGCTCCCTGCTGGAGGTGGGCACCGGCTTCCACCCCGAGCTGACCGGGCGGGAGAACATCTACCTCAACGGCGCGATCCTGGGAATGAAGCGCGCCGAGATTGACCGTAAGTTCGACGAGATCGTGGCCTTCGCGGAGATCGAAAAGTTCCTTGATACGCCCGTGAAACACTACTCCAGCGGGATGTATGTGCGTCTGGCGTTTGCAGTGGCGGCACATCTGGAGCCGGAGATCTTGCTGGTGGATGAGGTGCTGGCGGTGGGGGACGCGGCGTTTCAGAAGAAGTGCCTGGGGAAGATGGGCGATGTGGCGAAGGAGGGAAGGACGGTGCTGTTTGTGAGTCATAATATGGCGGCGGTTACAGCACTCTGCCCCCGATCTTTGCTCCTAGGTAATGGTAAAATTCTTTGCGACGAAACGTCATCAAAAGTAGTACAAACCTACCTAGAAAATTCCCTAATGTTTCCCCTACAAGTGGCGCTGAGAGACAGACTAGATCGAAGTGGAAGTGGTTCTATCCGGATTGTCAGTTTAAGTTTTGGAACCTTGGGTAATTCCAAAGGCGGTTATTGGATAACAGGACAAGATAGTTATGTTAGTCTTAGTTATCAATGTACTGAAGAAAAAGCATATAGGAACGTAGAAATTGCCTTGGGGGTAAAGAAGCTAGATCAAACCCGGCTTTTGTATTTGGGAACTAAAGTTCTACATCAAGACCTGGATTATCTTGAAGGAGCAGGGGCCTCTACCTGTATAATCAAAAACCTCCCTCTGGAACCCGGACGTTACTCTCTAACTGTTGAACTAAAGCAAAATGGCATCATTGCAGATCATGTTGAACATGCCAGCATTGTGGATGTAATTGAAGGTGATTATTATGGCACAGGAGTAATTTGGCCTTACGGTGGCTTCTTATGCAGATATTCATGGTCCCATGACTTACAGAACAATGATACTAGTTGGTGATTGGGCTCCGGGAAGGACAAAAGTAGATACAATACAGTTAACCGACAGTGTTGTGCTAGCTAATCTTGAGGGGCCGATTTTGCCTGATGCTTATAAACACAACACTTCCAGTAAAGCTGGTCCTCATTTATCCTCATCCATGTTGCCAGCAACAAAGGAGCAGTTCGTCCTCTCCCTAGCGAACAACCATATTATGGATTACGGGATAACAGGTCTCGAGGCCACCCAAACACAACTTGAGCAAAGGGGCTTCAGATGGTGCGGAGCAGGTCAGAACATACAAATAGCAAGACAACCTGTTATCATAAGTGACAAAGGAGCGAGATTAGGTATTATTGCCTGTTGTGAAGCCCAATTTGGAGTATCCCGATGGGGTCAACCGGGAGTAGCCGAATTCGGCCCATGGGTGTACAAAGCTATTCGTGACTTGCAACAAGTTGCCGATGTAGTGATTGTGTCTGTTCACGCCGCCGTAGAGGATGCGCCTTGGCCATCCCCATACATTCAAGAACTCTATCGTTCTTACATTGATGCAGGAGCCACGGTTGTGCATGGGCATCACTCTCACGTTCCACAAGGATATGAGGAGTACAATGGTGGTCTGATTTTTTACGGCATGGGCAATTTCGCTGTTGATCCGGGGAAATGGCGGGATTATCCCAACGGACTCTGGTCAATAGGGGCCGAGATTGACTTTGCAACCAGTCCATTAAGGTGGCGATTATTAACCTTCGAAATTCGTGATGAACCTGATACAGCCACGATCCTCGTTGAGGAAAGCACGGAAGTAGAAAGGGCCGGTCATAACCATTACCTGGAGCTGTGTAATCGTCCGCTAACCAGACCAGACCTTCTTGCCGCGCTTTGGCAGGAAGTAGCCTTACGGGCTTACTACCGTTATGGTGCACGCTATATGAAGTTCACTGCTCTTCCACAATCAAGTGCTCGCTGGGCTCAAATACGAACAGGACTGTCTATGCTAAGGCATGGCCTGCTGAACCAACTTTCACCAGAGTCGGGCCCCGGTCAGTACGACTATCTACTCTGGTACCATATGATTGCCTGCGAGAGTCACCGTCAGATGCTGGCCACGGCCTTGGGAGTACTCAATGGTGAATTGCCAGATTTGCGTACAGAAGAAATTCGATATTTAGTTGATACAATGATGCCTTGGTCGCAAGGCTATATAGAACAGCAATGACACTAAACAAGTTTCAAAGTGCAATTGGATTTTATATTGACACTTCCTCAAATCCCCAGGTCACAAGTAGGGGAGTTACTACATGTAATCAAGTCTTACGCTTCTTTCCATGGTTAAAGACCCGAAGACTAAATTGCAGCAAGGCAACGCTTTACATCTGGGGGCATAATAATTTGGATGATGCCATTTACACAACTGAGGATGGTACCCTTTTCACCTTGATCGGGTCTCCTGTTTCCAATGGCATGACTTTGAAAAAGGTAGCTGATAAACTCGCCGACCCGGATAACACAGCATTTGAATTGCCTTGGGAGGGACGCTGTGTCTTGTTGCGAATTTCTGCTTCAGGACAAGATTGGACAATGTGGAATGATTGGACCGGTAGTATCCCTGTCTTCCATACTCAATTGAACAAGGGATACATAGCCAGCACACTTGAGCCGGCGGTTGTTGCCGCTGCAGGATTTACACCTGAGGATTTCTTTTTGCCTGGTCTGGTATCGTTATTAGTTAACGGTCATTTCCTGGGTGATTGGACACTTTTTAAGGATATGTATGTTGTCCCTCCAGATTGTGTAGCGCGCTGGGGTGAGTCCGGCTTTGATTGGCAGAGGTTGTGGTCTGTCAAACCCAGTGATGAACGATGGGATAGGGGATGGGATGAGCTTGTTGACGAAATGTATGAACTGTCGCATCACGCGCTTGCCAATACATTGCAAACGCAATCGGAATGGATCCTGCCATTATCGGGAGGGCTAGACTCCCGGCTGATTGCCGCAGTCGGTGCTGAGTTAGGCGTTACCCTTCATACGTATACTTATGGACATGAAGATTGGGTTGAGACGGTCTTCGCAAAACAAGTAGCACGGGTTCTTGATCTTCCCTGGCAGCGCATTCCCATCGAGCCAGATTATCTAAAGAAATATACTCGTATGTGGTTGGAATGGTTTGGCTCTGCTTTGCATTGTCATGGTATGTACCAGATGCCGTTCCTAGATGCTGTCAAAGACTTTAACCTCCCAATTGTCACTGGGTTTATTGGGGATCCATTAGCCGGTGAGCAGACTGCGGGAATGATGAAAGATAGTAAACGTTCTGTGCTGGAGCGTCTTTTGGGGAAATGGCAAATGTGTTCAATAGAAGACGCCCAAAATTTGATTTCTCGTGATCTTGGCGGTGCATGGGATGCAATTAACCTTGAGCTTCAACAGCAAGAGACTTCGATTAGTGGCAGCTTATACCAAAGAATATGGTTGATATTTCAATGGAATCATGTATTTGGGTTCTCTTACTATCAACCGATGATGTATGATTATTGGAAAAGTGTTGGAACCCCATACGTAAGCAAAAATTTAGCAAACTTTTGTCTTTCACTCCCCCGTTGCGCGCTTGATGACCGCCGGCTGCAAAAAGATATGTTGCGAAGATATTACCCCAAAATGGCAAGCATTGGCGGAACATTTGGGGAACCGTTGACAAAGTATGGAAGGTATTATCTCAAGCGAGCAGTTGCGCGGCGATTACCACAATGGTTGCGGATTTCCAGTCTGCGGGAATTCGCAACTACAGGGAACCAAATACAAATAGAGGCCTTAAGGGTATGGGGAGAATCCTGTTTATGGCCACTAAATGAAAAGCGAAAAGAGTTAGGGGCGCTGTTTAACTTGGACTATTTGGATAAAATTTATCAGCAAGCAGCAGCCGGTAACGAAAAGGCCTACAATCGGTTACGTCCCATTCAATCTGTGGCCTGGCACTATGTCAGGGATTAAACTATGAGCAACCAGGTGACTTCCACACATTATCTGGGCAAGGCCGGTAAGGCATACTTCGATTGGCAAAATCAAGGGGGAACTCAGCGAGGCAAGATCAATGCCCGTAAGTTTAGGCCCTATGTACTACCGACCGATCGCGTTTTGGATTTCGGCTGTGGTAACGGTTCGCTCCTCTATCATCTAGAATGTGCACAGCGTATTGGCGTGGAAATCAACCCGGCAGCACGCGCTGTGGCAGCGGAAGCGGGGCTTGAGGTGCATGAAACATTAGATACGGTCCCTAATGCCAGTGTGGACGTAGTAATCTCCAATCATGCTTTGGAACATACTCTTTGTCCCTTGCAGGTGTTGCAACAATTACGGGAACTATTGGTTATTCAAGGGCGGCTTGTACTTTGCCTGCCGATTGATGATTGGCGAACTCAACAGTATGTCAACGTTGCGGATATTAACCATCATCTATATACCTGGACCCCTCTTCTCCTGGGTAACTTGTTGAGCGAGGCCGGTTATGAGATCGAACGGATCTGGGTTTACTCTCACGCCTGGCCGCCGAAGAACTGGCAGATTTTGAATGAGAAACTGCCGGTGTGGTTGTTTGACCTGATTTGCAGGTTCACGGCTTGGCGTTATAAACGTCGTCAAATTATGGCACTGGCCAGGAAACCATGAGTTTGGTACCAGAAATCACCTTTGGCCTCATCGTCCTCAACGGCGAGCCTTTCGTCCGCTACAATCTGCGGGCGCTCTATCCCTTTGCCCATCAAATCATCGTGGTCGAAGGCGCAACGCCGGGAGCAACCGCGATTGCCACGCCGGACGGTCATTCCACAGATGCAACCTTGCAGACCTTGTACAATTTCAAAGCCCACGAGGATCCTGAGGACAAGCTCATCATTGTTACTGCTGAGGACGAAGGCCACCCCAACGGCTTCTGGCCCGGCGAGAAACATGAGATGAGCCAGGCCTACGCCAAACGTGCTACAGGAAATTATCTCTGGCAGGTAGATGTGGATGAGTTCTACAAGCCGGAGGATATGCAAAAAGTGCTGAAAATGCTGTTCGACGATCCCGGCATTACAGCAATGTCATTCAAACAAATCCAGTTTTGGGGCAGTTTTTTCGCCTATGTGGATGGGTGGTATCTGCGCCGTGGCGGCGAGCAATTTCACCGGCTTTTCCGGTGGGGGCCGGGCTATACATATACGACCCACCGGCCGCCTACGGTGTTGACGGCCACGGGGCAAGACACGCGCGCATTACACTGGCTTGACGCTGAAACTATGCGACGTCACGGAATACGCCTTTACCACTACTCGCTTGTCTTCCCCAAGCAAGTTGTTGAAAAATGCACTTATTACAGCGCCGCTGCGTGGGCACAGCGGGAAAAAGCTCAACAATGGGCACAGGATGTTTTTTTTCAACTCAAGGATCCGTACCGGGTTCACAATGTCTATGATTACCCGGGTTGGCTAGAGCGTTATCGGGGTACCCACCCTCCACAGATTGAATGTTTACGCTCTGACATCAAAAATGGGGTGGTAAAAGTGGAACTACGGCCCACTGAGGATATCGAACGCTTGCTATGTTCCCCATCCTACTTTATAGGCCGTATGCGGCTGAAAGCGATAGAGCAATGGCGCGATGAATGGCAACATGCCCTATGGGTCATTCATGGCCGGTTGGCGACCTTAGAAACTCACTCTATCGTGGTCAAGCGCCTGCGAAGCCGATTGCGAGAGCTGGTAGCCAGATATGCCTGAGCCAGACCTCCCTAAATAAGATAACTGATGAAGACAAAAACACTTAACATTCTTCAAATCAGCACCTATGAGCAAGGGGGCGGCGCCGAGCGAGTGGCCTGGTTACTCTTTGACGCTTATCGCACACGGGGCTTGGGTTCGCAGTTGGCAGTAGGTTTCAAACAATCCAATGATCCTGATGTCATCGAACTGCGCGGACCACGTCGGCCTTTCCCGTGGGCACACATGGCGTGGGTTGTGCATGGCCGGTTGTCGCCATTGCAAAAGCTACCTGGAGTTGAAAGCATACGCCGACTATGCCGCATCCTGGCAATCGGCACTTCAGAACTGATGCGGCAACTCGGACGAGAAAACTTTCACCATCCAACTTCCCACCGTCTTGTACGTCAACTGGCGGCCAGCGCCGATATCGTGCATGGGCATAATTTGCATGGGGACTATTTCGACCTGCGGCTGCTGGTGGAGCTATCACACAAGAAACCCCTCGTGCTTACCCTGCACGACGAATGGCTGCTCACCGGGCATTGCGCTTGTACCCTGGGGTGCTCATACTGGGAACGAGGATGCGGCAATTGCCCTGACCTCACGATTTACCCCGAAATTTATCGCGATGCTACGCACTGGAACTGGAAACGTAAACAACGCATTTACGCACGGAGCCGGCTTTACATTGCCACACCGAGTCGCTGGCTGATGGAGCGCGTGCAACGTTCTATGCTGCAGCCGGTCGAGACACGGGTAATTCCTAATGGGATTGATCTCTCTCTTTATCACCCGGCTGACAAATACCGGTCGCGCATAACACTTGCATTGCCCACCGATGCTATCGTATTGCTCTTTGCCGCGACCGGCTTAAAAAACCGGTTCAAAGACTACCCAACATTGGAAGCAGCCGTGCGTACCTTTGCTGCAGGGTACACCGGCGCTCAACAGGTCATTTTTGTGGCGTTGGGGGCTGAAGAGAAACGACGCTACACGATAGGACAAGTTACAGTGTATGCTCTGCCTTTTATAAAAGATCCAGCCACAGTTGCGCAATATTTTCAAGCCGCGGATGTATACTTACACGCGGCGCACGCCGACAATTTCCCCAACGTAGTCCTGGAAGCTCTTGCTTGCGGCACGCCGGTCATTGCCACCGCCGTAGGGGGTATTCCCGAACAGATCGCGGATGGTGTGACAGGCTTTCTGACGCCGCCGGGCGATAGCCAGGCAATGGCAGAACGCCTGCACTTCTTGGTGTCCAACGCCGCTTTACGCGCGCGGATGAGCACCCAAGCCGCAATAGTGGCGCGCCAACGGTTTGACCACAATCGGCAAGTGCAAGACTATCTAAACTGGTATCAGGAGATTTTGATGAACGATGACGTGCGATAACAGCCCGGAAAAACAACCCGGCACAGAAAACAATCTAACTGCATCACAGCAAAAGCCCTGGCGCTATGCCGAAACACTGTTAGCCGTGATTTCGGTAGGCCTGATCCAACTTAAGGTTTTGTGGCGGATCTGGGATTTGTTGGATATACCGGTAGGAGATGAAGCAGCTTATTTGTATAGGGGGTATCTTTTTCTTGCCCACGGGCAATTGCCTTCGCTGCAAGCTTCACCCCTAATGAGTATGATTTATGCAGGATTGCTGCGCGTATTGGGCAGTGCGACAACAGTCACCCTCCTATCACGAGTTATTCTCGCTGTGTGCATAAGCGCCCTGATTTTCCTCGTGTTAAGGCGGCTCGCGCCTATACCTGTGGCTTTGGGATTAACCTTTTGGTGGTGTATCAATTGGATCAACGTGATAGAAGAGGTCCTGGTTTATCGTGTCGCGCTCGTCATCGGCCTGCTAGGGATTTTGGCCGTGCCACCAAAAGGGCGTTATCGCTGGTTGCCGTTATGTATGGCTTTCTGTTTGATACTCTTTCTTCGACTGGAGTATGCCCTCTCCCTGGTCTTGCTAGGTTTTCTCCTGATCGGCAAAAAACTCCTGGCGACGCACCCGTTACGCACCCTATGGCTTAAAATCGCGGTAGGGTGCGCGCTTATCCTTGCCATTGGCGTGGGGTTAGTCTTTTGGATTGATGGCGATGGAACTTGTACACAACAATCCAGTAGTAAACTCTTTGTTTACTTTGGCCAAGCCTATGAGGAATGGTATACCCAAAAGAACCCAGAATTGGGGCCATTGAACTACCACAATTGGCTAGAGCGTATGGCGGAACAGTTCGGAGGTAGTTGTAGTGTACTGGGTGCCGCGCAAAGCAATCCAAAGGAATTCCTTGCTTTTATAACGAGCAACCTTCTGCATTTCCCCCTCATCGTCGCGCGCGCCGTGTATGGGCATATCAGCTTTTTACCCCCTGGAATATCTGAGCGTGTTCCACTGGTTGGTGGGCAATTGTCCACAGTAGTTTTGGGGTTGGGATTAGTCGCTTCCACGATCTATGGCATCAGATTGTTGAAAAAAGACGGCAGCGACGCCGTACTTCAGTCGCTGAAGTCCCGCGTGGCGTTCACAGAAAACCAGAGTGATGTCATGATTGGCCTTCTCGCTCTGTGCGGGGGATGTTTGCCGGCAATTTTGTTCGCATTGCGTTGGCATTACCTTCCGCCTATCATTATCCTCAGTCTATCGCTGTTGGCGCTTGGCATAGGGATGGTGTTCATCAGGCGTTCATCCCCGATTTTCAATATAGCGATGATGATCGTTCTGATTGTGCTTGCTCCCCAACTTCGGAATCGCATTGACATTCCAGGCCCACATGCTGGCGTCGTAGCGGTAAAGGCGTTGCAACAGATTATGACCACGTCCTCGGATGACCTGCGCCTGCTAGCCGATGTGTCTGCCGGTTTATGTGTTCACAGCAACCCTGAGCGGTGTACTCCGGTGTATATGTTTCAAAAGTCAGATATGGAAACCGTTGAGGAGTTCATCCACAAGTGGGACGTCAATGCTGTGTATGTGACGCCTACGCTCACCGGCTCTTACCTCTATCGTGATGATCCTTACTTTGAAGCGCTGATAGCCGGAAAGTTAGATGAATGGAGATTGTATGTTTTGGATGAAGGCAGCAGGTTATTTATCCTTGAGAACCCCTAGATATGCGAAAGGACGTGCGCAAGCAGCCCTGGCAAGCATTTTATTCGTAGGGCTTGTGATGGGATTTCTCAGTCACCATCCGAGCGCCGTGGTCGCGCAGAGTGGTATTGTATGGGAAGGACCAACCCGGATCTCGCGTGAGACTGATTACAATCCGGCTTCGCCGCGTCTCACGGTGGATACGTATGGCGTGCTCCATGTTTTTTACTCAGATTGGATGGGGGAGCCGGATGAGTATCGCCGCATTGCCGGCCAGTCTCGCTTCGTTCAAAATGTAATTCTGTATACCTATCTCCAAGACGGTCAATGGTCCACACCGGTAGATGTACTTGCGACGCAGGATACCACCGCAGTGGTGCGTGGCGTCGTTTTCAACCCGGCGACACTAAGGTTACATATTGTGTGGCGTGATGAGACTCGGCTCTATGTCAGTTCTGCGCCGGCAGCCGCCGCGGTAAATCCACGGGTTTGGCGTACAGATGTTGTCTCTATAGAACGGCCCAACGACGCGAATATAGCGATTGATCAGAACGGAACTTTGCACCTGGTTTACTCTGTCAACATTCGCGACCTGTACTATACGAACTCAACCGATGATGGCGCAACATGGTCAACACCAACGTTATTAGCCAGCGCTCCTACCTTGGCTCAAGCTTACGATACAATCCGTTTAGTTGTAGACCCGGAAAACAACCTGCACCTGCTCTGGCAAGAAACAAATGAGGATAATGCATGGAACCCAACCGCTGTTTGGTATAGTCGCGCCGAGGCCCTAGGTCAGGAGTATACCTGGTATGACCCGATTGAATTTGTCAGAGTATCTGCCGGGCAGTTTTCCCTGGGACAGGCAAACATTGGTTTTGGGAGCACAGGACAAGCCGTCATGATCTGGAATCGTGGCGCAGGGAGCAAAGATGGACGTTATTATCGGTGGTCAGACGATAATGGGCGCACGTGGACGGCTTCCACGTTAGTGTCACAAGTAGAAGGCTATAGTGGGCTAGCGGGGTGGTCTTACCCTGTGTGGGACAGCGCCGGCAACCTTCATCTTATCATGCCAGCAGGGGAAGCGTTTGAAACTCCGGGCAGTGTAGGAGGAATCTATCATAGTTTATGGAAAGGTACGAGCTGGTCTAGACCAGAATGGTTGTCGCCGGGAGAATTCCCTGATGTTGCTCTTTCCAATGGTAATTGGATTCACATTATCTGCAATACATTTGGAAACGATCCATGGTTAGCTTATATACGGGTTGAAACAAACGCACCGCATATTCCTTCACCTGAGGTTCCTTCAACCCCTACATTAACAAAGCCAATATCAGGGACTATGGTTCCTGAGTTATTAGTTGAAACACCTGAGGTGGCTAATCCGCTATCTATAGACACTGCCGCCTCAATTAAACCGCAGCTACAAGCCTATCAACCGATCCTGATAAGCCTAATGCTGTCTGGCCTTGTTATGTGCATTGTGTTTTTCCTGCATCACAGGCGAAACCGCCGCTGATCAGATACTCAGAGGAGCATTACATGTTACCACGTTCCGACCTCCCCTTAGTTTCAATCGTGTCGCCCTGTTTAAATGCAGTAGGCTACGTGCAGCGGGCCATTGAAAATGTGTCTGACCAGCACTACCCCTGTATTGAACATATCATCATTGACGGCGGATCGACAGATGGCAGTGTTGCCGTGCTGCAACAATACCCCAATATTCGATGGATCAGTGAGCAAGATAGCGGTCAGGCCAATGCACTCAATAAAGGTTTCCGAATGGCTCGCGGCGATATCATCGGGTGGTTGAATATAGATGATACGTACACTCCAGACGCAATCAATCACGCGGTAAGTTTTCTGAATGTGCACCCGGATTGTGATATTGTCTATGGTGACTGCAATATCTTAAGAGAGGATGGCAGCCTGCTTACGGTATTCAAATCCCGGCAAACACAAGATTACGAGGCACTGCTAGATGGCGTCATCCATACCCCCGCAGTATTTTGGCGTCGGCGAGTATTTGATAAAGCAGGCTATCTAAATGAGCATTTACATTACGTGCTAGATAATGAATTCTGGATGCGTGCTGCCGCGGTCGCTACGCAAACCTATATTCCCGTTATACTCGCCAACTTTCACCGGCGCGGCGGCAGCAAAACAGAAGCCGCTGAGGCCGAGTTTGGGCCTGAGATGTATCATGTTTTTCAATCAACCTTTGCGCAAGAACCTTACCAGTCACAGATCCCGCAAGAGATACAGAAACAGACGTTGGCGCGCGCTGCCTGGCACGCCGGCGTAGACCTTACCCTGGTTAACAAGAATGAACGCGCGCGGGGTTATTTAGAAGAAGCCTTGAATAAACATCATATCCTGGATTACCCGGAAATTGTAGCGGAATGTGTTGTCGTGCGTTATGCACAACGCGATGTACTTTCCCGATATGAAACCCGGCAATTGATACAACAATTGCCAGTATCTTCTGAGATAAAGGTTCGCGTGCAAGAGATGGTTAACACTCGCTATGCTGAATTGCGTTTCCATGCAGCACACAATCGTCGAGATTGGCCAGAGGTGCGCAAAAGTGGTTGGCGGGTTCTATTGCGCAATCCGCAAAGACTATTCAAACGTGGTTTTATGTCTATCTGGATGGAGTCGTATCTGGGAGCGCAAATCGCGCAAAAATTGAGGGCGTGGATTTAACCGGTATTGCTGTATGATTAGCACAATTATCCCCTGCTATAATCACGCATACTATTTGTCTAGCGCGCTGAACAGCATCCTGGCCCAGACCTTCACCGATTGGGAAGCCATCATCGTGGACGATGGCTCCACCGATAACACGCGTGCGGTGGCGGCACAATTCACCGATCCGCGTGTACGGTACATATACCAGGAAAATGCGGGACTTTCGGCGGCGCGCAACACGGGTATCC
Organism: Anaerolineae bacterium; assembly: GCA_035420085.1. Lineage (GTDB taxonomy): Bacteria > Chloroflexota > Anaerolineae > B4-G1 > SLSP01 > DSWT01. The sequence goes on along the minus strand of DAOLUH010000005.1, from coordinate 9,298 downwards.
GCGCCGCGCAGGGAAATTACCTGGCCTTTCTCGACGCGGACGACGAATGGTCATCAGCGTTTATGGAACGCTGCGTTGGCATATTGCAAAATCAGAGCCGCAATATTGCAGGTGTGTATACCAGAAATACGTTTATTGATCCACAAGGAAATACTTTGCCCCGTTCAGGCGGGCAGATCATATCACCGGAGCAATTTCGGATACGGTTGTTGGAAGGCGGCTTTTTCCCTGTACACAGTGTCCTGGTTCGCGCAGACTGTGTCCGCGAGGTCGGTATGTTTGACGAAACCCTGACCAGTGTGGAAGACTGGGACCTGTGGCTCAGAATTGCGCAACGCGGTTATACGTTTCAACACATTCCTGAGCCATTAGCGCGGTATCGCGTCTATCCCGGCAGCATGTCCACCAATGCCGCGCGGATGCACGCCAACCGCATCGCGGTGCTCACCAAGCACTTCGGGCCGCCGGAAGGGAATCCAGCCGAATGGCCCGATGAAAAACGTCGTGCTTACGGTTTTGCCCAACGCGCCGGAGCCTATGGCTACATTGAACAAGGCCAGCCTGACGAAGGCTGGCAGTTGCTGGCGCGCGGCGTCTCGCTCTGGCCGGATTTATTGTGCAGGTTGGACACCTTCTACGAATTGGCCTGCGGCAAGCAACCCAAAGGCTATCGTGGACAGGCAGATTTACTGGATATTGAGGGTAATGGCGCAGATATGCTCCAACGGCTCGCGGCGCTCTTTGCGGCTGCCGATGAAGCAGTACAGTCATTGCAAAACGAGGCCTACGGTAATACCTACCTGGCCCTGTCTATGCTGAGTGACCAGGCCGGTCAGTGGGGCGCAGCGCGGCGATATCTCGTGCAGGCGCTTCGCGCTGACCCAGGGCTACTGTGCCAGTGGGGCGTCGCGCACCGGCTGCTCAAACTATGCGCCGGCAAGCGTGTAATCGGCTGGCTGCGACGCTTCCAATCAACGACAGAAAGTGAGGGGTGATGCGTATTCTCTTTATCTCCAATCTCTATCCCCCGTATGATCTGGGAGGCATGGAACAGCTTTGTCAAGAGATCGTTGATCGCCTCCGTCAACGCGGGCACGTTTGCCATGTCCTCACCAGTCGTTATGGGGCGAGAGACTCAAATCTGCAAGAAGATGGCATCACCCGCGCATTGTATTTAGAAGCCGATGTTTATCACTATCATCCACTGGATTTCTTCCTCAAGCGTCCCTGGCAGGAACGCGCCAACCGACGCACACTGCGCCGCGCTCTAGATGTATTTAAGCCGGATATCATCTTCATCTGGGGGATGTGGAATCTTTCAACGCGAGTAGCTTACTGGGCCGAACAATGGCAGCCCGGAAAAGTAGCGTACAATATTGAATCATATTGGCCACTGGATACCGATCCCCATCGAGTGTACTGGCGCAATCCAAGCAACCGGAAAGCAATTCGAATTCTACTGTGGCCGATTTCTAAACTAGCCCTTAGCATATTGAAAGCAGAACATTATCCGCCCAAACTCCAATTTCATCATGTCTCCTGTTGCAGTCAATATGTTGTGGACGTACTAACTGAAGCCAGTGTAGTGCCTCCAGGAGCCATTGCCATTCTCAACGGCATAGATCCCGCTCCATTTATCGCTCATACACGGCAAGTTCCAAAGCAAAATGCAGAGACCCTGCGGCTACTCTACTTCGGCGGCTTGATGGAACACAAAGGCGTGCATACAGCAATCGAAGCGCTTGGTCTTCTGCAACAACAAGGATATGCTGACAAACTGTGTCTGACGATTGTCGGTGGCGGGCAGCCGGAATATGAAGACCATCTTCACACACTTACCGAATCTTTAGGATTAACAGACAAGATACATTTTACTGGCCGCGTACCGCGTTCCGATATTCCAAGAATACTAAGCGAGCATGATATATTTCTGTTTACTTCGATTTGGGCAGAGCCTTTTGGTAGAACCATTATAGAAGCTATGGCCGCCGGGCTGGCCGTCATTGGATCCGATGTAGGGGGTAGCAAGGAGATTTTCAAACTCTATCCTGAGGACATACTCTTTACAGCGGGGAACGCAGAAGCATTAGCGGGTCAAATAAAGAAATTCGTAAACAACCCCCACCTGGTACAACGTTTAGGGCAAGCCGGGCAAGATTTAGTACGGGAGCATTTTACACTGACACGTATGATTGAAGAAGTCGATATGTTTTTATTGCACATAGTGCAATCCTAAAAGCAACAACAAAGTGGGTCAGAAAATGAGCGACCGGGAAAAACGTATCGGGATTGATGCCAGCGCTATGTTAGTGGCACGCAAGAACGGATATGAATATTATGTCCACGCCCTTATCCTGGCTATTGCTGCATTACCGGATGAAGATTTGGCCGACCTTGAATTAGTTTTCTATTTTCACGCTGGCAATCCATTAGCCGAACCTGCATTGCTTGCAGGCATTTTGTCGCGCTTGAGACGCTTTAAGTGTCGTATTTATCATCCCAAACGATTGTTTAGCATTGCGTTGCCTTTACTGGCTAGGATTGATCGTTTGGACTGGTTGCATCTTCCCGTGCATCCCTGGGCGCGGTGGTATCCTTGTCCGGTGGGTGTCACCATACACGATGTATGCAGTACGCGCCTGGCTCAGTACTATGGAGAGACCAGTCTGTCGCACCATGAAGACGTTGTTCAACGTCAATTAAAGCTGGCTGCGGCCTGTATCGCAGTCTCTGCAAGTACACGTCAAGATGTCAATGCATTCTATGGAGTTCCAATTGAACAAATCTATGTAGTACATCATGGCGTCGATGCCTTTTTCTATCCTTCCTCCATTGATGCCGAACGGGTGAAACAAAAATATGGCCTAGAAGAATTCATTTTGACGGTCAATGCACTGCAAGTAAATAAAAACCACGAGCGATTACTGTCCGCGTATGCCCAATTACGGCAAGAGCGACACATCAATATCCCGCTAGTTTTAGTTGGACGTGGGGGAATTGGGGCAGAGCGTATCCAGGAGGCCATTAAGCATTTTGAACCCAATTCGGCTGTGCGTTATCTGGATTATGTCCCACGAAAGGACCTACGGGGGCTTTATTCTGCTGCCACTTTGGTAGCAAACCCCTCGCTTTGTGAAGGGTTCGGCTTACCCATATTAGAAGCTATGGCATGTGGTGCGCCGGTCGCACTCAGTTCTACAACTTCACTGCCTGAGGTTGGTGGGGATGCTGCGTTATACTTTGATCCACTAGATACCGATAGTATCTCTGAGACTTTGTGGCAGGGATTATCCTCCGCTGCATTACGGGAGGACTTGCGACAGCGAGGGCTTGAGCGCGCCGCGCAATTCTCTTGGGAGCGAGCTGCGCGTGCGACTCTGGCTGCCTATCGTAGTTGGGGACAATAAAATGCATAAGCTGCGTGAATGGACTCGCAAGCATCTGCCGTCTCCACTAAAGCGGTTTATCCTCTGGCTCTATTGGCTCTGGTATGATGCCTGTGATTTTCTCGTCGAGCAGACCGGGCATCTTTGGTTTCATAATCTGCGTTTGTGGATTTACCGCCATATCTTCAACATTCGTATCGGTACACATACGAGCCTTCATCGGAGATGTCGTTTCTATCGTCCGGTCGGCGTTGTAATTGGCGAACACACCGTGATCAACCGCCAGGTGCTGCTAGACGGCCGCAGCGGCTTGACCATCGGGAACAACGTGAGTATCTCAGAGGGCGCAGTGATTCTCACTCTTGAACATGATCCCAACAGCCCCACCTTTGAAAATCGCGGCGCACCAGTGACCATTCACGATAGAGCCTTCATCGGCGCACAAGCGATGATTCTACCCGGTGTGACAATCGGTGAAGGTGCTGTTATAGCAGCGCGCGCCGTCGTGACCCACGATGTCGCGCCGTACACCATCGTGGCCGGCGTCCCAGCTCGACCTATCGGTGAGCGCAGCCGCGATTTGACCTACACATTGGATTATCGGAAGTTCCTGGGATAATATGTGCATCCTCTTCCTCTCCACCTGGTTCCCCTACCCGCCGGATAACGGCTCCAAAATCAGGGCCTATCATCTGCTGCGGGCACTGAGTCAGCGTCACGAAGTCACCCTCATCTCATTCGCCTGGGATACCGCCGCGCCGGAGCAGGCTGCCGCCGGGCTACCTTTTTGCTGCGCAGTGCATATCTTGCCCCGCGATCCCTTCGCGCGCAGCGCGTTCGCGCAGGCCATGCGCTATCTTTCCCTTGCGCCTGTCGTCACCCGCCCCATCCCAGAGATGCAGCGCCTTGTCGGAGACGTGTTGACCCACACAACGTTCGACGCCGTCATCGCCTCCACTGAAGTGATGGCAACTTACGCGCTGCAAGCCCCTGGCACAACCGTTAAAATTCTGGAGGAGCACAATTCTTTCAGCCGGATGATGGAAGATCGCTACCGCGCCGCAACCCAGCCTGTGCGGCGACTCAACCATTGGATCAGTTGGCAGAAGACCCGGTGTTATGAGGCGGCACTGTTCCGCAAGTTTGACCAGATTGTGATGGTTTCGGAAGCGGACCGCCGGACGTGCGAGCAGTTGCCCGGCCATCGCACGCCGGTCGCCGTCATCCCCAACGGCGTAGATTGTGTCCATCACCGCCCCGGCCTGGCAGAAGTCCGTCCCAACACCCTCGTCTACAACGGCGCGCTGACCTACAGTGCCAACTACGATGCAATGCAGTATTTCCTGGCCGAAATCTACCCGCGGATCAAGCAGCAAGCCCCGGATGTCACGCTCACCATCACGGGATCCACACGTGGGGTTGACCTGAACGGCCTGCGACTGGACGAAAGCGTCCATCTTACCGGCTACGTGGAGGACGTGCGTCTGCCCGTCGCGCAAAGCGCCGCCTGCGTCGTTCCCTTGCGGCAGGGCGGCGGCACGCGGCTCAAAATCCTTGAAGCGATGGCGCTCGGTGTCCCCGTCGTCGCCACGTCCAAAGGTGCTGAGGGGCTATCCGTGGTCAATGGCGAGCATCTGCTGCTGGCCGATGATCCGGCAGCCTTTGCTACTGCCGTGCTCCGTGTGTTGCGCGAACCGGACCTGCGCGCACACCTGATCCACAATGCCCGTGCTTTGGTGGAAGCGCAGTATGATTGGAAAATGATCGGCGCGCAGTTTGTGAATCTGATAGAGACGAGTTTATAACCACAAAGGACACGAAGGACTCAAAGTAGGAAAACTTCGTGTCCTTTGTGTCCTTCGTGGTAAAATCTTCACGGGGTGAATTATGGATGCAACGCAAGCAGCCGCGCAGCATTGGGACGAGCAACCGGAATGGAACGCCGGGTGCTACTGGCTGGAACTGCCCACCGTCCAGCGCCGCCTGAACCAACGCGCCACGGGCGATCCGGCAGAGGATTGGATTCAGTACACGCTGCGCCGCTATTTCCCCCACACGCTGCCCCTGGCGCGCTGCCTGAGCCTGGGCTGCGGCAAGGGCGCGTTGGAACGCCGCCTGGCCGATCTGAACGCCTTTGTTGCCTGCGACGCGGTGGATATCGCGCCCGCGTGCATCGCCGCAGCGCAGGCGCGCGCCGCGCAGGCCGGCTATACGCACATCCACTACACCGTGGCCGATCTCAACACTCTGCCCCTGGAACCCTCCACCTACGATCTCGTGCTCGGCAACGGCTCGGTGCATCACCTGGAGGCGCTGGAGGCCGTCTTTGCGCGCGTCGCCCAGGCGCTCAAACCCGGCGGCCTGTTCGTGCTCAACGAATACGTCGGGCCAAGCCGGTTTCAGTTTCCACCGCGCCAAAAGGAAATCATCCAGGCGTGCTGGACGCTGCTCCCGCCCGCGTACCGGCAGCCGCTGGCGGCGGCGGTCGCCGAACACCAACGGGTAGCCACACAGCGGCGCTCGCTGGCGTGGAGCATCCGGCGGCTCGTGGAAAAGGCGCGGGATGGCGACCTGCTGGCGACGGCAAAACGGCGGTGGACCTTGCTCCGTGGTAAAGCGCAAACCGGACTACGCTTTCCTTCCGCCAGCGACGTCGCCGCCACCGACCCCTCCGAGGCCGTCCGCTCCGCTGATATCCTCCCGGCGCTCGAACGCGACTTTGAGATTGTCGAGGTCAAACCGCTCGGCGGGACGATCCTGCAATTCCTGCTCGCCGACATCGCCGGAAACTTCCGCACGCCGGAGGGTGAGCGCCTGCTGGCCATGCTGTTCGCCATCGAAGACGCGCTGCTGGCAGCGGGGGAGGTGGAGAGTGACTTTGTGTATGTTGTGGCGAGGGTGCGGTGAGGAAGTGAGGGGGTGACTGGGGGAGGGGGAGAGGGGGAGAGGGGGAGAAAATTCGTGTTAATTCGTGGCTGTAATCTTATGGTACAATAAGAGTGTGGATACACTTCAGGCTTCCAAATGGGAGGGCGATATGAATCTGGACGATATTGTACAAGATATTCACGTGTTGGAGCAGGACCTGCAAACCTTCGAGCGCAAGTATGGTGTGCTCTCTGAGACCTTCTATGAATCCTATATGGAAGGCGAAGAGCCGGAGGATGATTCGTGGGTGCGGGATTGGTCGGCCTGGGCCGGCGCCTATGAAATCTGGTTGCGACGGCGTGAGCAGTATCAAACGGCGATGCGGCATCTTCGGACGCAAGCGCGGGATTTGGTTGTGATTATTGAGAGCGCCGCACGGCGTGAACCCATTCCGGTCGCTGTCTGATTACGAAGAATTCGTATACACGCTGCCGCAGCAATATCCGTGTATCGGTCAATCCACACTCACCGTGGCGCGGCGCGGGCGCGGCATCGCAACCGTTGCCGGTGAGGTTCATTTCGCCAACGGGTATCGGCTATCCCTCTATGAAGTCCTCATTTGGGACAATGGGCCAGTCCGCATCCAACGCTACAGCTATGAAGTCTGGCACGGCAATGAGAAGTGCTACTGGTATGATCCTCAACCGCATCCGCATATCCCCGCATTAGCCAGCACGTCGCCGCATCACAAACACGTTCCGCCAGATATCAAACATAATCGCATCCCTGCGCCAGGCCTCCACTTTGATACACCTAACCTGCTCCAGCTCATCAACGAAATCGAACAACTACGATACCTATCCAGGTGAGAGAATTTTCGAGATCGTCGAGTTCAAACCCCTCGGCGGGACCATCCTGCAATTCCTGCTTGCCGACATTGCCGGGAACTTCCGCACGCCGGAGGGCGAGCGCCTGCTGGAAATGCTGTTCGCCATCGAAGACGCGCTGCTGGCAGCGGAGGAGCTGGAGAGCGATTTTGCGTATATGGTGGCGAGGGTGCGGTGAGAGGGAGAGGGGGTGAGAGGGGGAGAGGGGGAGAATTGGTGAGATTCGAGTTCATGATGAGGCCAGACCTTTGCACTGCTGCCGAACCGTTTTTGTGGTATGATATAAGTGTTCCAATCATATAGGAGAACCAGGAGGGATACGATGCATAGGATAGAGGCATTAGTAGAGCAATTGCCGCCGGATATGGTACAGCAGGTGGAAGATGCGGATGCCTATATGCTTACTCTGGTTAGTTTCGATTCAGACTTCGATCATACACAGCGAGGGCGAAAAACCCCCGCCCAAATCGTATAATTCGAGTGGGCAATGACTGCAACCGAGAGGATGTCAGAAGAAACACAAGACGCAATCACCGAGCGCCTATTAGAAGCGTTGGATGAACAACATTGGGATGCACAGTTTGCCGCCACCACCGCTGAACAATGGGCGCGCATCGCGGCGCGCGTGCGCGCGGAAATTGCCGCCGGCCTTGCCGTCCCACTGGATTATGACCAACTATGAATAAAAACCAATCCCCCCCCTCTCCCTCTCCCCCCCTCTCTCTCTCTTTCTCTCTCCCTCTCCCCCTCTCCCCCTCCCTCCCTCACCGCCTGTGGCGCACGGCGCTGGTCGTGGGCGTGCTGCTGGCAGCGGCGTACCTGGGCCGGCGGCCCTCCATGCGCTGGCTGATGTTGTTTGCTGCTGGCGCGGGCGGCCTGCTCCTGCTCCGCGCGCCTATACTCGGGCTTTACGGTATACTCGGCGCGGCGCTCATGGCGCGCATCGTCATCGCCACCGGCACGGAGGTGGAACTCAACGTCGCCACGCTGCTCATCCCCGCCGTCTTTCTCCTCTGGCTCGTGGATCGCGCCGGCCGTCGAGAGTTACACTGGGCCAATTCGCGGGTGGATCGTCCCCTGTTGCTGTTTCTGCTGGCGGGCTTGATCGCGCTGCTGGCCGGCAACGTCCTGTGGGATCCCGCCGTCCCCAAATCCGGCAACTTCTGGCTGGTGCAGTTGGCGCAGTGGGGCATCTTCGCGTTCGCGGCGCTGGCCTTCTGGCTCGTCGCCAATATGGCGCAGGATGCTGCCCGGCTGGAACATCTCACCTGGACCTTTCTCTTTCTGGGCGGCGGGCTGGCCATCCTCCGGGTTGCGCCGGGCATAGGGCCGGTTGTGCAGCGTATGGCAACGATTGCCGTCGATCGCGCGCCCTTCTGGGTGTTGTTAACCGCACTGGCAGGAGGGCAGCTTCTTTTTAACGATAACCTCACACGAGGACGGCGGCTGTTTTTGTTCCTCGTAGCAGGCGCGATCTTCATCTATGCCTTCATTGTGTTACGAGAAAACGTCTCCAACTGGGTCGGCGTTGCTGCGGTGGCAGGGACGCTCGTCTGGATGCGCTTCGTCAAACTGCGCGGTGCGATCATCACAGTGGTCGTGCTGCTCATCCTCACGGGCATCCTTTTCCCCAGCCTCTACGAGTTCGCCGGCGGCGACGATGAGTGGACCGAGAGCGGCGGCTCGCGGCTCGCGCTCATCGAGCGGGTCATTCAGGTGACGATGCGCAATCCGATCACCGGCCTCGGCCCGGCCTCCTATCGTCCCTATACCAGCATGGAACCGCTGAGATATGGCAACGCCCTGTGGATCGTCCCCAAGGTCAACTCCCACAACAACTACGTGGACATCTTCGCCCACACCGGCCTGCTCGGGTTTGGCCTCTTTCTCTGGTTCATGAGCGAGATCGGCTGGCTCGGGTGGCAGCGCAGCACTCAACACCGCAGCGGCTTCGCGGGCGGCTACGCCAACGGCATGTTCGCCGCGTGGGCCGGCAGCATGGTGATCATGATGTTCGCCGATTGGATGCTGCCCTTCGTCTACAACATCGGCTTCCCTGGCTTTCAGGCGAGTTTGTTGGTGTGGTTGTTTTTTGGCGGGCTGGTGTGTGTGAGGGGGGGAGAGGGAGAGGGGGAGAGTGGGGGAGGGGGCGAGGGG
>DAOLUH010000004.1:0-144894 GCA_035420085.1 Anaerolineae bacterium | reverse complement strand
CAAAATACTCGCCGCGTCGGGGGGTGATGGTGAACTCCGGTCGCACCCCGGCCTTGTGCATCACTTCATCAGCAAACAGCCCGGCGGCGTTGACGATCCACCGCCCATAAAAGTCACCCTGGTTCGTCTTCACGCCGACGATTCTGGTGGTTTGTTGGTTATGGGTTGTGGGTTGTGGGTTGTGGGTGCGTAATTCGTAATTCGTAACTCGTAATTCGCCGATTCGCTGATTCGCTGATTTGCTGATTCGCTCATTCGCCGATTCGCTCTCCCAGATGAAATCCTCGAGCGCGGTGTTGAGGCGCAGTTCGACGCCGTTCATCACGGCGTTTTCGGCGGCGGCGATGGTGACGGCCCAGGGATCGCAGAGGCCGCCTGTGGGACAGTAGAGCGCGCCGCTCACCGCGGGGTTGATCGATGGCTCGTGTCGACGCATTTCCTCGCCGGAGATGATCTCTGTCGGCACGCCGCCGGCGTCGCCGCGCTGCTTCAGCTCATCCAGCGCCGCCAATTCCTCCGCGCCGACCGCGACGACGTAAGTACCCGTCCGCGCAAAGGGAAACTGCAATTCGGCAGCAAGCTGATCCCACATCGCGTTGCCCGCGATATTCGTCTCCGCCTTGAGTGAACCCGGCATCGCGTCGTAACCGCCGTGGACGATGGCCGAGTTCGCCGCCGTCGCCCCTGTGCAAATGTCGGACTCCTTCTCGATCCACAAGATGTCGAGATCGTAGCGTGAGAGCGTGCGGGCGGTCATCGCTCCCACAATGCCCGCGCCGATGATGATGATGTCGTATTGTTGCATTGCTACCTCATTTGACCATAGCTGTCAGGACAGAATTGGTGAACTCAACCAAGTCGTCCAGATGATGCTCGATGACATCGATCATCAACTGGATACTAAAGCTTTCATACTGGTGTATCAGAATGTTGCGGAATCCCACCATACTTTCCAATTTGGTTGCCAAAGCACCGGAGACGATTCCATTCTGTGCTAAAAGCCGAAAGCTTTCTCTGGATGCTTTGGGCAAGCCGAGTTTTCGTGTCTTGATGACGTGGTTTGCCAGATCAATGGATTGTTCACACGCGCGCTGCAGGTTGATGGCGATAGCGTCTTGCTTCATAAAGTCTTCTTCGAACGGCACGTCACTGGGCAGCGCATAGTAGGCGCGAATTTGCTTGATACATCGCTCGATACTTTCTTTTTTGTTGAGTACGATATCGTCCATCAGGCGACAAACCTCCCGGTCGTCAAGGCATCTCGGATGATGAAGCCGCGCTCCTCATTGAGTTTCTGGTAATACGAAAACGTTAACATCTCAAATTCTGCGGCGGCATATTCGTCAGCAAGGTAAATCCGACGATCGGCAGCCACGACTTCCTTTTGTAGAACCGTGGGCGCCTGGCGCAAGTTGACCAAATCGACATCTCTTCCTAGGCAGGCTTCCAATTCTGATCGCAGCGTGCTCAGGGCCAGAGAACCGGCCGCTTTGGCTTGCTGTGGGGGGAGCAGCAGAGCAATATCCACGTCGCTGTCGGGCCGCTCATCGGCGGTTTGGTATGAGCCGAAGAGATAAATGGCTTGTGTTTCTGGGTAATGCGCCAGAACAGCGTTGCTGATCTGGCACTGCTCCTGTTGTGTTCCCTGGTCTGCCGTGTTCATGTTACCCCCAAAGATCAAGCAACTACCCAATCCAATGTCCGCTGCACGGCCTTTTGCCAGCCCGCATACAGCGCCGCGCGCTTGTCCGCCGCCATTCGCGGCTCGAAGACTTTGTCTACGCCCCAGTTCTGTCGCAGCGTTTCCAGGTCTTCCCAGAAACCCACGGCCAGCCCGGCGGCGTAGGCCGCGCCGAGCGCCGTCGTCTCGGTGACGGTGGGCCGCACGACGGGTACGCCGAGGATGTCGGCCTGGAACTGCATCAGCAGTGCGTTGGCGACCATGCCACCGTCCACCTTGAGCGAGGTGAGCGCGACGCCGGAGTCCTTTTCCATCGCCTCCAGCACATCGCGGGTCTGGTAGGCGGTGGCTTCGAGCGCGGCGCGGCAGATGTGGTTTTTGGTGATGTAGCGTGTCAGCCCGACCATGACGCCGCGCGCATCGCTGCGCCAGTAGGGGGCGAAGAGGCCAGAGAAGGCGGGGACGATGTACATCCCACCGGCATCCTCGACCTGGCGCGCCAGCTCTTCGATCTGCGGGGCGCGGTCGAAGAAGCCCAGGTTGTCGCGCAGCCATTGCACCAGCGCGCCGGTGATGGCGATGGAGCCTTCCAGCGCGTAGACGGCGGGCGCGTCACCGAACTTGTAGCCGAGGGTCGTCAGTAAGCCGCTCGCTGAGGGCACGATCTCCGTGCCGGTGTTGAGCAGCATAAAGCAGCCCGTCCCGTAAGTGTTCTTGGCCTCGCCGGGCGTGAAGCACGTCTGCCCGACGAGCGCTGCTTGCTGGTCGCCCAGGTCGCCGGTGACGGGCAAACTCTCGCCGAACGGCCCTTCCTTGCGCGTGAACCCGTACGGACGGGGCGCACTGGAAGCGCGAATCTCCGGCAGCATCGAGCGCGGAATGTCCAGTGTGCGCAGGATGTCCGCATCCCAATCCAGCGTCTCAAGATTCATCAACAGCGTGCGGCTGGCGTTGGTCACGTCGGTGACGTGCGCGCCGCCGTGCGGCCCGCCGGTGAGCCACCAGATGACCCACGTGTCTATGGTGCCGAAAAGCGCGTCGCCCTTGTCGGCAGCCGCGCGCACGGCGGGGACGTTGTCCAGCATCCACTTCACCTTCGGCCCGGCGAAGTAGGTCGCCAGCGGCAGCCCGGTGACGGCGCGGAAGCGATCCTGCCCGCCTTCGAGCGCCAGTGCGTCGCAGATGCCTTTGGTGCGCGTGTCTTGCCAGACGATGGCGTTGTAGAGCGGCTGGCCCGTGCGCCGGTCCCAGACGAGCGTGGTCTCGCGCTGGTTGGTGATCCCCACGGCGGCGATGGCCCCGCTAGGGATGTTGCCCTGCGTCAACGTCTGGCGGATGACGCGCTGCGTCTTTTCCCAGATTTCGAGCGGATTGTGTTCCACCCAGCCGGGTTGCGGGTAAATCTGCTCGTGTTCTTCATAGGCCCAGATGACGGGGACGCCGCTGTGATCGAAGAGGATACAGCGCGTGCCAGTGGTGCCCTGGTCAATGGCGGCGATATATTGTGTCATTTACACCTCCCAAAATGATAGTGCTGGAACGTTGGGACGTTGAAACGTTGAAACGTTGAAACGTTCAAACGTTCGAACGTTTCAACGTTAGGGCGCTGATTTGAGAACTAGATCATCTATAAAGAGATTGCTGATGAGCGTCGAGTCGGTTGTTGCCGAGATGCTGAAGGTGACGGTTAGCCCGGCGTAGGCGCGCAGGTCAAGGGATTGCTCGATCCATCCACTGGTTTTCTGCGCCAGGCATAGATTGTAGGTTTTGAGCAGCGTGTTATTCACGTAAACTCGCCCGAAGTCGTAGCCGCAGGTGTCTGGGGAATCAATCCAGTGCCAATAGCGTAGATAGGGCGTACTGCTTGGGATTGCCAGTTGGCGTTGGATGTAGGCCGTTTCGGCGTTGTCGCCGCCGAGCCACGCGGCCCAGTACCCACTGTGAGCGGCGATCCCACTGGGGAATGTGTTGGCGATCACCACACGGCCCTTCGCGGAAGAGGTGCTCCAGTGGGTAAGGCCGCTCTCGAAGTCGCCGTTGGGGATGGTTGTGCTGAGAATCGGCGGTGTGTAGGCTTTCAGTGTCAACGGAAGATATATGTAGCTGGTCACGATGACGGTCTTCGTTGTGCTCCACGGGCTGCGCCCGACCGGCCCGGCAGCGCGGACGCGATAGTGCCACTGCCCGCCTGTTTGTTCGGTAACGGTGTAGATTGAGGGGGTTCCGGCATACACGACGAGCGGGTTGGTGAAGTAGACGCTGAGGCTCTCTTCCAGCGTATAGACGGTCGCGCCGGACACATCCGACCAATCCAGCGTGTAGTCGCCGTCGCGGTCGTCGCTGAGGACGGTGAGGGTAGGAGGCGATAGCGGCGCGGGTGCGACGGTGGTGGATACAGGTGTGCTCCACGGCCCGATGAGGCTGCCAGCGGTTGCGCGCGCGCGATAGTACCACGTTCCACCCGGCTGCCCGGTGACGTTGTAGGCTATGGCCGAACCGATGTAGCGGGTGATGGGCGCGGTGAACGTGGGCGTGGTATCCTGTACAAGCATGTAGCTATATGCGCCAGGCACAGACGACCATTGTACAACATAAGCATCGGCGTTGGTAGGATTGTCAATGGGCGACATCACCGGTGGGGCAGGCAGCACAGTGACGGATTGGATGTTGCTCCAGGCGCTGGCGTTGCCGGCGGCATTGACGGCTCGGACACGGTAATACCACACCCCGACTTCCCGTCCGGCCACGAGCACTTGCGTGTTTGCCCCGCTGTAGCGCGTGATGTAGGTGCTGAAGCTCGTGCTACTGGATTCCTGAAGCTGGTACTCGGTTGCGTTGGGAACGGCGCTCCACGTGACCGTATAGCTGTCGTCGCCATCGGCATTGACAATGGGATTGAGCGCCGGTGGATCCGGAACATTCAGGGTCGCCAGTGCTGTATAGGCGTTGATGCGGCCCCACCCGTAATCCTGGTCCCATCCCGCTGTCCCCAGGTCTTCTGCCGTCTGCTGAACAAGACTTTGCACCTCATCGGGCGTCAACGCTGGATTCATTGACCAGATCAACGCCGCTAGTCCAGATACGTACGGCGTGGCCTGCGATGTGCCTTGCAGGTAGTCATAGTTGTTTAGAAAGCCGTAGTAGGTCGTCATATAAACGGCATAGGTGGGCAGAGTGCTGTAGATGCCGTTGGGATCGCCGAGCCGGCTCAGTTCCCCGCCCGGCGCGGCGATGTCGCAGTGCGAACCGTACTGGGAGTAGTAGGCGTAGCTGTCGCCGCTGTCGGTGGCGGCGACAGCCATGACGTTGTTGTAAGCGGCGGGATATTGGGTGGGATTGGCCGTAGTGCAACTGCCGGTCGCATAACGGCAGTTGCCCATCGCCGCGACCACCAGGCTGCCCCCTGCGTGCGCCGCATTGATGGCGTCTTGCATTGTCTGCGAGTAGGATGCGCCGCCCAGGCTCAGATTGAGAATATCCGCGCCGTTCTGGTAAGCCCAGGTGATGCCGGCGGTGATGTCGGAATTGTAACCGTTGCCTTTGTTATCTAACACGCGCACGGGCATAATCCGTGCGTCCCATGCCATCCCGGCGACGCCGATGCCATTGTTCGTAACGGCAGCGGCGATGCCGGCAACGTGCGTCCCGTGTCCGTTCTCGTCGGACGGGGTATTATCGTCATCCACAAAATCATGTCCGGCGACCAGTTTGCTTGCCAGGTCGGGATGGCTTGTATCCACCCCGGAATCAATAATGGCGATGACGATGTCTGTATTGCCCGTGGTGATGCCCCACGCGCCGGGCGACTGGATGGTGGTGTGCGCCCATTGTTTGCTATAGTTGGGATCGTTGGGGACGAGGTCGAAAGCGTGATAGATGTAGTTGGGTTCGGCATAGACTACACCGGGATCAGCGTTGAGTGCGGCGGCGATTTCCAGCTCATGGCCTTCCGGCACGCGCATTAGTTGCACGTCACTGTTGTATAGGTTGCGGATCGTTGTGACGCTATATTGCTCCAGTATACGTTGGGTGGTTGTAAAGCGGACGCCCATCTTGAGCCGCACTAGAATCTCGCCAGGTTTGAATTCACCGGGAGTAGAGGGCGAGACGGGCAGCGTCTCGCGGTGCGTCGCCTGCGCCGGCGCCGGGTTCGCGGTCATCAGCACGCTGACGATGAGCAACAACGCCAGAATCAGTCGGTTCGGGTGAACATTCATAAGCCATCC
This sequence comes from Anaerolineae bacterium, assembly GCA_035420085.1. Taxonomy (GTDB): domain Bacteria; phylum Chloroflexota; class Anaerolineae; order B4-G1; family SLSP01; genus DSWT01. Next base: position 138,987 of record DAOLUH010000004.1, on the reverse strand, counting down.
TTTCACAAACCAGCCTGCACGCAGTATAGCGCGATTTTGCAGAAAGACCACAAAAGGCCGGACAATGCGCGCTTGCCTGTCCTGTCTACGCGAGTACAATGGATTTTTGATGCTCCCGTTCCCGTCTCGGGAACGGGCTGTGGTGGCCCAACGTGCGTTTCGCGCCCCCGGGACGGGGGCGCAGAGCGAGCATACGTAGAATAGGGCGCTGAGCATGTGTATGGTTTCTGACTTTCAACTTTTAACCTGTAACCCGCAACTATTTTTAGAGAGGAGTGTGTTATGAGCGATTTCTTATTTCACGATGCGTTGCGTGAAGTAGATCCCGAACTCGCCGACCTGATCGGCTACGAGACCGAACGCCAGGCCCGCAAGCTGGTGATGGTGCCCTCGGAGTCCCTCGCGCCTTACGCCGTCCATGAGGCGCTCGCTTCGTCCTTTTCGCACATCTACGCGGAAGGTTATCCCAAAGAGCGCACGCGCACAATGACTGAAGCGGAGATTTTGGATTACGAGGCCGTGTTGGGCAACTATCGGCGCTATGCCGACCCGCGTTATTACAAGGGCGTGGAATACGCGGACGTGCTGGAAATGCTTACGCGCCGCCGCGTCGCCGAGGCATTTGCGACCGCTGCTGCGCCGGCCGATCAACTCTACGTCAATGTGCAGACGCTCTCCGGCGCACCGGCGAACACCGCCGTGCAGTACGCGCTGCTTAGTCCCGGCGACACGCTGTTGTCAATGGCGCTGCACGTCGGCGGTCACTTGAGCCACGGCAGCCGGGTTGCCTATTCGGGCAAAACCTACAACGTGGTTTCCTATGGCGTGGATGAACAAACCGAGCGGCTGGATTACGACGCGATTCGCGCATTAGCTTTGCAGACGCGGCCCAAGCTCATCATCGGCGGTTATACTTCCTATCCCTGGGCGCCCGACTGGCTAAAATTGCGCGCGATTGCCGATGAGGTCGGCGCGCATTTGCTGGCCGATATCGCGCACGTGGCCGGCTTGGTCGTCAGCGGCGACTACCCCAATCCCGTGGGCATCGCCGACGCCGTCACCTTCACCACGCACAAGACGCTCAACGGCCCGCGCGGCGCGGTCATCATCACCCACAAACAGAAGTTGGGCCGCAAATTCGACCGCGCCGTCTTCCCCGGCTTTCAGGGCGGGCCGCACCTGGAGACCATCGCGGCGCTGGCGGCGACGATGCAGATCGCGCGCACCGAGCAATTCCGCCAACTTCAACACCAGACGGTGCGCAACGCCGTCGCTTTGGCCGAGGCGCTGCAAGCGGAAGGCGTCCGCGTCCCCTACGGCGGCACCGACACGCACCTGTTGCTCTTCGACTGCAAGACGATTGTGGGGCCAGATGGCGCTCCGCTGATGGGCGACACGGCGGCGCGCATCCTGGACATTGCCGGGATCGTCGCCAACCGCAACACCATCCCCGGCGACACGACTGCCGCGTATCCCTCCGGCGTGCGCCTGGGCACGCCGTGGATCACGCAGCGTGGCCTGCGCGAGCCAGAGATGCAGCGCATCGCCCAGATCATCGCGCGGCTGCTGCGCGGGATGCAGCCGTACAAAATCGAGCGGCGCGGGCGGGAGGAATTCCGCGCGCGTGTGGACTTCGACACACTCGAAGCGGCCAAGCTGGACATCGCCGCATTGGCCACGCAAGCCGCCGCGCCGGCGCTGTGGCCGGTCTGTGACCGCGCCGCTGCTTCTAGTGGCTACCCGCACTTCTACTACCTCAACGACGCGCCCAAAGGCGACGGCGCTTTTGAACGGCTGGAGCTGGCCGGCCCGTTTGTCCGCGCCTTTGTGGAGTGGCTCACCCCTTCGCGCACGACCGACATGGCCGATGGCGACGTGCGCCCTGTCACGTTGCTGGAAGCTAACGGTGAGGTGATGACGGCAGGCTGGTTGACGCGCGTCAACGCGAAATCTTACTGGCTGGATGTGCCGACCGTCGCCGCGTCGCGGGTGATGACGTGGCTGCGCGCGCTCGTGGATGGCTACGTCGCCACCGATGACGTCTACGGGCGGCTGCACGTCCTCGACGCCGTGCGCGATCTGGGCGCGACGCCCGGCGCTGTCGCGGCGGCGACGCCCGAAAGCGGGCCGTTCACCAAGCCGTATTTCATCGGCGCGTGGTCGCGCAAGGAGCCGGCCGGCGCGGCGCTGCCGAACTTTGTGTGGAGTGAGCCGCAGAACGCGCCGTTACGTAAAACCCATCTGAACGCCACCCACCGCGCGATGGGCGCGCGGATGGTGCCGTTTGGCGGCTGGGATATGCCCGTCTGGTACACCGGCAACCTTGAGGAACATCGCGCGGTCCGCGAGGCGGCGGGTCTCTTCGACGTGAGCCACATGGGCTGTTGGGACGTGCAAGGGCCGGAAGCCGCCACGTTCCTCAATATGGTGCTGGTCAACGACGTAAACTACCTGGACGTGGGCCGCTCGCAATACACGGCTTTCTTCGGCGTGGATGGCGTCCCGCTGGACGATTTACTGGTTTACCGGATGGGCGACGCGCACTATCTGCTGGTCGTTAATGCCGCTAACAATGACAAAGACTGGGCCTGGATCAACGCTGTGCTCAAGGGCGAAGTCTGTATTGACCCCAAGCGTCCCTGGGTGAAGTGGCAGGGCGAGGGGGTGCAGTTGCGCGACCTCCGCGACCCGGCGGCGGGGGCCGATATGCGCGCCGAACTGGCGTTGCAAGGCCCCAAGTCGCGCGCCATCTTGCAAGCGTTGGGCGGGACGGCGGACGACCTGGCGCAGGTCAAGCGTCTGCCGTGGGCCGGCATTACCCGCGTCACCCTGGGCGATTTCGATGTGATTGTCAGCCGCACCGGTTACACCGGGGAGCGCGTCGCTTACGAGCTGTTCGTCCATCCCGACCGGCTGGTGGATTTCTGGAAGGCGTTGTTGGAAGTCGGCGCGCCATACAGCCTCAAGCCGTGCGGGTTGGCGGCCCGCGATAGCCTACGCCTGGAAGCCGGTTTGCCGTTGTACGGCCACGAGATGGCCGGCCCGCTCAACTTGACGATGGCTGAGGCTGGTTTTGGCGGCTATATCAAAATCTACAAAGCGTTTTTCGTGGGGCGCGAGGCGTTTATCGCCCGCGATCTGCACCGCGAAGGCGCGGTCATCCGCTTTGGCGTGCCGGAGAAGGGGCCGATGCCGCAGAACGGCGATCCTGTGGTGGACGATAAAGGCAAGGTGGTCGGCTTTGTCACAAGCTGCGCCATTGATACCGAGGGCCAGCAGTTGGGGCAGGCTTACGTGCGCGGCGCTTACACCGACGCGGGCGTCAAACTGGCGGTTTTGGTCTCGCCTCGCCGCGAACCCAAGCCGCGCGCGCAGCTTACGCTAGGGGATCGCACCCAGTTGCCGGTGGGGATTGTGGTGTTAAGCCGCTTTCCGAAACGGTAAACGACAGAAGCAAACCTGACGGGTTTCGGGCGGACGAAGTTCGCCCGAAACCTTTTATACGCCCTCGATCAGTGCATCGTCTGCGTCAGGATCTTCCCAGATGGGCAAGGTAAAGTAGAAAGACACCCCGCCCTCAGGTTGGTTCCGCACCCAGATGTTGCCGCCGTGAGCTTCAACAGCCAGGCGGCAGAAGGCCAATCCCAATCCGTAGCCGCGTGTTTGATGTTGCCCGGCGGCGAATTTGCTGAAGAGCCGTTTTTGCATCTCCGGCGGGATAGCCGGACCGTTGTTATACACCTCAACTTTTACCCAGTCGCCTTCCTGCACGGCAGAAACGGCGATACGCCCATGCTCTCTGGGAACAAACTTGAGCGCGTTGCTGAACAAGTTCTCGAAAATTCGCGTCACAAGTCCCCCATCCACCCACAAGAAAGGCAAATCGTACGAGATCGCCACCTCCAGGTTAAGGTTGTTATTCGTGAGGATGGTTCTCTGGGCGATTTCCGCCACTTGATCGGCGAGGATCAGCGCCTGCGGGTGCAGCTCGAAGCGTCCGGCTTCCAAGCGGCTGATCTCCAAAATCATCTCCACCAGCTTTTTCAGCCGCTCGGTGCTGGTGACAGCGATGTTGATGAGGTTGTCAGTGACATCGCTCATTTCGGGGTCGGTCAAGAGGTGCAGCGAGTATTCCGCCGCCGATAGGGGATTGCGCATATCGTGGACCAGCATATCGAGCAGGTCTTGACGCATCTTTTCCAGCGCCTTAGCCTCGGTCACGTCGCGGAAGAGGAATAGCGCCCCAAGCGATTGCCCATGCTCCGCATAGACGACCCAGTTTTGGACCTGGAGCGACAATCCCCGCTTCGTTTCAAAAACAGGCATTGCCTGATCACTGCCGCTGTCAGCAGTGGCGTCCGGAGGCGCTGCTGCGGTAGGCGGTTTGCTGACGGCCTCGGTCAACCATTCTGCCATTTTGGGCGTGTCGGCGGTTATTGCGGCAACGATTTCTGAAAGCGTGCGCTCTTCCCAATAGGCTGTGTTGCCGGGCAGCGCCAACATATCCAGCATCGGTCCATTGATGTAGCGGATACCCAATTGCGCTGTGTCCACATCCACCAGAATGATGCCATCGCGCGAAGATTCGAGAATGGCGCGCAACAGGCTTTCGCTTTTTTGACTGTCCTCATAGTGTTTGATACGCACCAGGGCTGCTATACCCTGTTGCACCATGGCCCAGGCCAGGATGGTTTCATTCTCTTCCAGGGGGCGTTCTTCGGCCATCAGCACTGCTGCGATGCCGGAGCAACCCTGACCGGGCGAACAAACGGGGAAATAAACGATCTGTTTAGCGCCAACGGCTTCGACGTGCTTCCAGAAGGGGGGGACATTCTCATTCTTTGAACGCGACACGACGGACATGCGTTCTTCTTGACAACTGGTGAGAAATTCAAGTTCCCCGTCCCACACTGAGCCTTCCGCCCAAAGCGACTTCAAATTTGGACTACGCACCGTGTACGTCTGGGCGCGTATCCAGCGTTCTTCTTCGAGGGTGTAGAAAACGGTGCCGATGGCGCTGGTGACGTTATCGTGCAGGGCGCGCAGCAGGAGGAAGATGATGCCGGAGCTGCTTATCTGTGACAGGAACGCCGTGCTGATCTCGTAGAGGCGGCGCACAATTTGCAGTTGGTCGCGCATCTGATCGGCCAGTTGGCCGCGTTGCAGTGTCAAGGCCAGTTGGTCGGCGATGGTGATCAGGAGTTGCGTAACTTCCAGGGATAAAGTTTGCTTGTTAAGCGTGCTGAGACGCATCACGCCGATGACCTGGCCTCCGATGATCAACGGCAGGTTGACGTGGGTCGTTGAGCCTTTGAAGTCGCCTACTGGCGGCTGGTCGCGTTCCACGACCATCCATTTTTGAGAAAAGGCGCGTCCTGGCCCACCTTCTCCCGGCGCGAATGTAACCGCTTGGTCCGCATCGCTTGGAGTGCAGCCCAGGCATATCTTGAGCTTAAGGACTTGCTCATGTCTATCCAGCAGATAGATTCTACCCTGCACCATATCGGCGATTTGCATAGCCTGATTAAGACCGGCGCTGAGAATCTCGTCCAGGTTGGTTTCGGTATTGATGGTGGAGATGAGGGTATACAGGCTTTCCAGGTAAGTTTGCCGTTGCCGTTGTTGCCGCGCGATGACCGGATCATCTGTGCGCCGGATGAGCGAGATCTCGTTTTCGTACTGGAGTTGCGCGCTATGGACAAGTGGCGCTAACAGTGCGCTCCCCTGTTCGAGCAGGCTTTGCGGAAAAGTGTCCGCAGCTTCAGAAAAGGCCAACAGCCCTCTGGGATTATCCGTATGCGGCGGCACAGGGAGGAGTAACAGGGGGGTGATATGCTCTGGAATCATCAAGGTATGACAGCCGCGATGGGCGATGTATTTTTGCCAACGTGTAGCGTATTTCTGTAACGCGGCGTAGAGAATGGGAATCTCGGTGGGGTTGTAGTTAACGCAGTGCAAGGGCGATTGGGCATCGTTGAGGACCAGCAGGACAGCTTCCTGGGCGCGCACCATATCTGCAAAAAGCGTCAATGTTTTTTGCAGCGAAGTTTGCCAGGGCAGGGCGCTGCTCAGGCGACAGATTTCAATAAGCTGTGCGATGAACTGCGTTTCATTATAGGCGGTCACGTTCATCTCCCCACTGTCATACTCTCATAATACCACAGTGTTGTGTGGTCTGCAAATGGAGGCGCTTGCCCCTTACACGCCTTATGATAAAATGTGTGGCGTGGAACCGCGCATTGTGTTTATGGGAACGCCAGAATTTGCTATGCCGACACTGGAAAAACTCGCCTCGCACTATCCACTCGTCGGCGTGGTGACGCAACCGGACCGTCCTGCCGGACGGGGCCGGCGTTTAGTCGCCTCGCCTGTCAAAGAATTCGCTGTGGCAGAGGGGATTCCCGTCTTTCAACCGGAGCGGCTCCGCGGCGTAGAAGCCGTCGAACATATTCGCACCTGGTCGCCAGATTTGATCATCGTAGCGGCCTACGGTCAGATTTTGCGGCCTTCCGTGTTGGGAATTCCCCGCTTTGGCGTCTTGAATGTTCATGCTTCCTTGCTGCCTCGTTGGCGCGGCGCAGCGCCCGTCCAGGCCGCCATTCTCGCTGGCGACGCTGTCACCGGTGTGACCATTATGAAAATGGATGAAGGACTGGATACCGGCCCGATTCTGACCATGCGCGAAGTGCCTATCGCGCCTGGAGAAACGGCTGGCGAATTGGAGGGCCGGCTCGCGGAAATCGGCGCTCAAGTGTTGATGGAGGTTCTGCCTGATTATTTGAGCGGTCACCTTCAGCCGCGGCCGCAGCCCGACGAGGGAGCGACGATCACGCGCCGCATCCCCGCAGAAGAGGCGGGCATAGATTGGACGCGTTCCGCCGCAGATCTGGAACGCCACGTGCGCGCTTTCGCGCCGGCGCCGGGGGCTTTTACCGGTTGGAACGGCGCGCGGTTGAAAGTTCTGCAGAGTGAAACCCTCTCCGGCGCTGCGCTGGCGCCGTCCGCGCCGGGTACTGTCTTCTTGTGGGGCAAGTTCCCGGCGGTGGCAACCGGGGAAGGCGCGTTGGTTCTGTTGCAGGTGCAGATGGCCGGTAAGCGTCCAATGAGCGGCGATCTGTTTGTGCGTGGCAGAAAGGATTTACTGGGAGCCGTGTTAAGCTCCCGTAGGCCGGGCGAGTAGGAACGAGTCGCCCGGTCTATTTTTCGTTGGCGTTAAGTAGTGTGTGCTTGATGCGCCGGTGAGCCGGTCGTCTGCGGCACAAAGAAGATAAAAAATCATATCTATAGTTTTAAGGAGGTCCTATGTCAGGTCATAGCCATTGGCAAACCATTCGTCGGAAGAAAGAGGCGAATGACGCGAAGCGTGGCGCCGTATTTACCAAAATGGCGCGCGAAATTGTGATTGCGGTGCGTGAAGGTGGGGGCGGCGATCCCGATTCCGATATCCGCCTGCGGATGACGCTTGATAAAGCGCGCAGTATGGGGATGCCGAAAGATAACATTGACCGCGCGATCCGTCGCGGCACCGGCGAGGACAAAGACGGCGCAGACATCGCCGAAATCACGTATGAAGGTTACGGTCCTAACGGCGTCGCCGTCATTATTGACGTGGTGACTGACAACCGTAACCGCGCCGTTGCGGCGGTGCGTCACGCACTGACCCGCTCGGGCGGTGCGCTATCTAACCCCGGCGCGGTCGCCTGGCAGTTCAACCGCAAGGGCGCGATTCACGTCGCCTCTGATGTGGATTTCGACACCCTTTTCGAGGCTGCGGTAGAAGCCGGTGCCGAAGATGTGGTGCAGGGCGAGGATGAAGATGATCACATCGTCTATACCGACCCGACAGACCTGCACGCGGTCAGCAGCCACCTGCGCGAACGGGACATCACGGTGAATGACGCTAACCTCGTTATGCTTCCCCAGAACGAAGTGTCTCTTGATGAAAAGAGCGCGGTGCAGGTGCTCAAAATGCTCTCGGCCCTGGAGGAACTGGACGACGTTCAGCAGGTTTTCTCCAATATGGAAATGACGGATGCGGCAATGGCGGCGTTCGAGGCCGCGATGGCGTAAATGCGCCGGTAGGGCGAATTGTCAATTCGCCCTACACAAGATCGGTTATGGCGTCTACGCGCGTCTTGGGCGTTGATCCCGGCACGGCGCTCACGGGATACGCTGTGGTCGAAGAGGCAGGAGGGCGGCTGTCCCTCATCGCCATCGGCGTCGTGGATACGCCAGCGAAGATGGCGCTTCCGGTGCGTTTACAACACATCTACGCGGGTTTGCAGGCGGTGATTGCGGAACACAAACCGGAAGCCGCCGCCGTCGAGCAGTTGTTCTTCAGTCGCAACACGCGCACCGCGATGACAGTGGGCGAGGCGCGGGGCGTTGTGTTGCTGGCCCTGGCCGACGCCGGCCTGACGATTGCAGAATATACGCCGATGCAGATCAAACAAGCGGTGACAGGGTACGGCAGCGCGGACAAGCATCAAGTGCAGGAGATGGTGCGCCTGCTGCTCGCGCTGCCGGATATACCTCGCCCCGATGACGCCGCCGACGCTGCTGCGGTGGCGATTTGCTCTCTACACCGGGCCAGGTTGGATGGATTACTCGGAGCGTGAGGAAAACGGATGATCGCGCGGCTAGAAGGGCTAATCCTCAGCGCCGAAGACGGCGTTGTGATCCTTGATGTCGGCGGGGTTGGCTTCGCTGTCCATACCCCTGTTAACGTGATGCTTCCTGTAGGAAAACGGGCTATGCTCTTCACCCATCTGCATGTCCGTGAAAATGAGCTGGCGCTCTACGGCTTCTCCGACCAGGATCAAAAAGACTTGTTTGAGCTGTTACTGGGCGTCTCCGGGGTTGGTCCTAAGGCTGCATTAAGCGTGATGGGTACGCTCTCCCCGGACACGCTGCGCCGCGCCGTGCTCAACGGGCAGCCCGAGGCGCTCTCCCGCGCGCCTGGCGTGGGCAAGAAGACCGCCGAGGCCATCGTCCTGCACCTCAAGGATAAGATGAAGCGGCAGGGCGTCGCTGCGGTGGAATTTGCCGAGGACGACGCCGACGTCATCGCCACGTTGACGGCGCTGGGCTTCAGCATCGTCGAAGCGCAACGCGCGCTGCAACAACTGCCCCGTGACGAAAAGCTTTCCCTGGACGAGAAAATCCGCCGGGCGTTGTCGCTGCTGGGGCGGTGAAGCGCTTGCGGTCATGGTCCAAAGTCGAACGTCCAAAGTCGAAAGTCGCGGAATTTCTGTGAAATAAGCTGATGCATATTCTTTGGTGTCGTGCGCGCTGCATCGTATGTGTGTCGTTGTTGTTGGTCCTGTTGCCTGCGTGTTTGCTCCCGCCTCTTCCTCGTGTAGTCAAAATTGGTCTGGTCGCGCCGTTTGAAGGGCGTTATCGCTATGTCGGATATGACGCCATCTACGCGGCGCGTCTGGCGGTGCGGGAGATCAATGCGGCGGGCGGCGCTGGCGGCTGGATGCTGGAATTAGCGGCCTACGATGACCGCGCCGATCCAGAGATGGCGCGCACGGTGGCCCGCAACCTTGTCACCGATCCCGATGTTGTGGCCGTGATTGGGCATTACCGCGAGGCCAGCACCGGGACGGCGGTTGTGGTGTATGGTGAAGCCGGGATGCCGTTGCTCGCGGTGGGAGCGTGGCTCACGCCAACCGACGTGTTGGTGTGGCGCATGACGCCGTCGCCAGAACAAGTGGCTGTGGCGATGGCGCAAACGACGCCATTGGAGATGAGGTACAGTGACGGCTCTGCCCCTTCTGTGTTGGGCGGAATTTTCCCGTTTGCCTCTTCTCTGGTGGAAGGGACGTTTTTGTTCGCCCCCACCCGTTTGAAGGAGATGGACGTATGGCGCACGGGGACACTGTTCGTCACACCGTATCCCTTGCCGCGCGATCTCCCCGGCCTGGATGCGTGGCGCGCAGCCTATCGCGCTGTCGGTCCGCATGTCCCCGACCCTGGCGTCTACGCCTTGCCGACTTACGAAGCGGTCTACGCACTCGCCGAGGCCATCGCCGCCGCGACGCTGGCCGAGGGGCAGCCTTCGCGGTCTGGCATACAGGCCGCGCTGCCCAATGTGCATCGCGCCGGGGCGCTGGGAACAGTTGCGTGGGATGCAACAGGATATTGGCGTGATATGCCGCTGTACGTGTACGTCTGGGAGCAGGCGGGGGCGCGCCTGGTAGAAAGTAGGCGGTAGACAGTAGACGGCAGACGGGGGAGGAAGGGCTTGAATCAGGGCGGCTTGACGGTCAAAGATAAGGTGTTGGTGGGCGTGTTTCTGACCGCGTTTGCGGCGCTCGTCATCCGCAACGCATGGCTCTCCGACGATGCCTACATCACCTTCAGGACAGTGGATAACTTCGTCAATGGCTATGGGTTGACGTGGAACGTCGCCGAGCGGGTGCAGACGTACACGCATCCACTGTGGATGTTCCTCGTGTCGGCAGTTTACGCGGTGACGCGGGAGATTTTCTTCACTAGCTTGATCCTCTCCATTGTACTCTCCCTCGTTGCGGCGGGGATCATTGCTTTTCGCCTGTCGCGCTCGGTGTGGCTGGCGTGCGCGGGACTTGTGGTATTCACGTTGTCGAAAGCGTTTATTGATTATTCGACTTCCGGCCTGGAAAATCCCCTGGCGCACCTGCTGCTGGCTTTCTTTCTGCTCATTTACCTCGATGCGGAACTGAACCTCCAAACGCTCTTCTTCCTGGCGTTTCTGGCTTCGCTAGGGATGGTCAACCGGTCGGATATGCTGGTGTTCTACGCGCCGGTCATACTGTACGCGATGCTCAAAATTCGCAGTGTGAAGGGCGTCGGCGTGGTCGCGCTCGGATTTTTGCCATTTGTCGCCTGGGAGCTTTTCTCGCTCTTCTACTATGGTTTCCCGTTCCCCAATACGGCCTACGCCAAGTTGACCTCGGCCTTGATCAGCCGCCATGATTTAATGGTCGAGGGGCTGAATTATCTGCGCAATTCACTGCGCGCCGATACGATCACCCTGCTGACGACCGGCCTGGGTGTGCTTGTGCCTTTCTTTACGCGAGAATGGCGCAAGCTCCCTGTCGCGGCGGGCATCGTCCTCTATCTGTCGTATGTGGTCTACGTTGGCGGCGACTTTATGAGCGGACGCTTTCTCACCGTGTCGCTGTTTGCGGCGGCGGCGCTCGTGGTGAGCAGTCCCCCACTGGCAGCTTCGCGGGCGGCGCAGGCTGTGCTGCTGGCCGGCGTCGTGCTTGTGGGCTTGAGCGCGCCGTATTCGCCAGTGGTAGCGACCGGCGACAAGGGTGCGCGCACCGGCACGGAACCAGGCTGGATCCGCGGGCGCAGCATCGTGGACGAACGCGCCAATTATTACCACAATACCGGCCTGTTGCGCGCTTTCCAGCAGTCGAACCCCTTGCCTGATCACGATTGGGCGGTGGAAGGACGCGCAGCGCGTGAGGCGGTTCGCCATAGCTCACCGCAGGCCGGCCCGCTGGTCGTGGAGAAAGGCTCGGTGGGCTTTTACGGTTACTTTGCCGGCCCGCAGGTTTACGTTGTTGATATGCTCGGTCTGGGCAACCCCCTTTTGGCGCGACTGCCGCTCGCTGACCCGGATTGGAGCGTCGGGCACTTCGGGCGACTGATGCCGGATGGCTATCGGGAGACGCTCGAAACGGGCGAAAACCATATCGCCGACCCAAATCTGGCGCTTTATTACGATAAGCTAGCGTTGGTTATACGCGGCGACCTGTTCGATATCAACCGGCTGTACGAGATCTGGAAGCTCAATACCGGCGCTTACGACGGCGACCTGGATGCCTATGCCTATTTCCGGGGCGCGGAGTTTGTGCGGCAGTTCACCGTGACCAATCCCACGGAGCGTCCCTATGTCTACACTTACATCTGGAATAATCACGCCGGCGAAACTTATCTGCTGGATGATGCTTCAACTCAAGGCGCAACATACACGGTGACATGGCGCATCACGCGCGACGGCGTGCAGTTTGCTGGCCCATCCGTGCAGAAAATTTCGTCCATCGGCCCGCTCTCCGATGCCGAGACGCTCAACGTGGGCGTCCTCTTCAGCCCCGCGCCCGATTTGGCGACACAGGACATCTACGAGTACCGTTTCTGGTTCCGTTTTGAGGACGATGGCCGGATGACCGTCATCCTGCCGGGCAAAGGCTTCCACAACGCCGAAGCGCCGCAGGGCTTCTGGGTTCCCGCAAATCTAGACGCCGTGATGCAGCCAGTCCGTTGATTCCCCACTTATTCCCCGCTTTTTGAGAACTTGTCTGACGGGTGTACAATGCTGGGTGATGGAGGTGACAATATGGAACCAACAACATCCGCTACGCATTCCGCAGCCGGTGAAGTGACGCACTGGCAGGTCAAATGGGGCACGCCGCAATCCTTGTGGGTTGGCGACATCATCGAGGTGCGAGGTTTCGGCCATCTGGTGGTTGACGTGTTTGATCTGCCGCGACTGGCAGCCTGCGTGGGCGCACAGGACGAGTCAACGCTTGTGGAGATGGCGCACGCGCATTTGAAGGCTTTGACTGTGCAGGCTTTACAGGCGGCATTGTACCGTCAAAACGCACATTCTTTTCCCGGCGATTCTGGCGCATTGCCTCCTGAATGTATTGAGCAGTTGACTGGCGATGTCAGCGCCGGTTTGCACGTCCCATTGTCTGAAATGGGTTTGGCGCTTGGCGAGTTTGTTATGGAGGGTGGCTCCTACCATTATTGTGAGCCTCAACCTTCACACTTGCGGATAGGTGGGGATGAGTGTCCACCGCGCGGTCCTGATGCTGCGGATGGAGGGTTCAAGACGCCTTCCATCCTTCCCGGAATGTTGAACTTTATGCCCTCGATGGGTGCAGATATAGTACTCTCTACCGATTTATCACTTGAAACTCTGACATCCACTCAGGTTGCGGATTCTCTAAAAATCACTGAGGCGGAAGTCATCCAACTGATCGAATCCGGTCAACTCAATGCACTCAAGATTGGCGCGGAGTATCGCATCTTGAAAGAGTGGGTGGAGGACTATCGAAATACCGCCTCCTCTTCCCTGGTCAACTGACCAGGGAAGAGACTGTCCTGTTGACCGGTTTTCCTCTCGTCGAAGACAAATTTCCTCCTCTCAGGTCTTTTTCATGCTACAATGGACAATAGCATCCAACCTGTGTGTTTGCGAGGAGAGCTATGGCCCGTTTTCTAACCCGTCGTTTGCTCATCATCCCGGTCGCCTTGATCGCTGTGCTGCTGCTGGCTTACGGCTACGCGCACCTCGTCCAGTGGGATTACGCGCGACACTATCCGCAGTTGTACTACCGGCTGCGTGTCATCCAGCAACGCCCTGAATCGCTGATTGAGGCTTACCAGGCCTATTTGCCAGCCTTGTTGCGACTGGATTTTGGGACGTTGCGCAACGGTGAAAGCATCGCTGTAGTCTTGTGGAAGGCGTTGCAAGCCAGTCTGGGATTGTTGGTTATTGCGCTGACCGCCAGTGTGCCGCTTGGACTGTTTCTGGGCATTTCGGCGTCGCGCTGGACGCGCCTGCGCCCGGCGCGCTGGCTTACGTTGCTATCAACAACGGGGTTGGCGATGCCGAGTTTTTACGTCGGCAGCCTGCTGATCCTGTTTTCGGTCGCCTACGCGCTGCTGCGGGGTGGGGGCGGCGCGCCCTTCCCCATGGCAGGTTTTGGCTGGGATAAGCATCTGGTGCTCCCCGCGCTCGCTCTGATGCTCCGGCCCACTGTGCAGATCGCCCAGGTGACCGGCAGCCTGTTGACCGGCGAGCTGCAAAAACAGTATGTCGTCGCTGCCCGCAGCCTGGGGCACAAGTGGGGGACCGTGAAGCGACGCCTGGCCTTCCGCAACGTTCTGGCCCCGGTCGCGTTGACCATCGCCGGGTCGCTGCGCACGTTGGTGACGGACCTGATTCTGGTCGAGTGGCTCTTCTTCTGGCCGGGCATCGGGCGTTTTATGGCATACTCGCTGATCCCCGCCAATCGCACGGATATGGCAAATTCTCCTTACCTGCTGGCCCCGCCTTTTGTCGCGGCGATTTTGACGCTGGTTGCTGCGCTCTTCCTGCTGGCCGACTTTGTGGCTTCGGTGCTGGTGCGCGTCTTCGATCCACGCTTGCGTGTGCCGACGCGGGAGGAGGTGGCCGATGTTTAAGGCTGCCGAAACCTCCGACATTGCCGCCCCGCTCAAGCCCAAGCCGAACTGGCCCCTCATCATCGGCGGCGCGATGGCGTTGTTGATCCTGGCGCTCGCTATCTTCGGTCCCACGCTTGCGCCGCAGGATCCGCGTGAGAAGAAGTTAGTCATCCAGGTCAATGGCAAATGGCTCATTCCGCCTTATCCGGCTTTTACTCCGGGATTCCCCCTGGGATCGGATAACCTGGGACGCGACCTCTTTAGCTGGCTGCTCTGGTCGGTGCGCCCGACGTTGCTTCTGGTTGTGGTCGTGGCTGCGCTGCGGATGATCCTGGGATTGCTCATCGGCGTGGGGGCGGGGTGGTCGGATCGCCGGGCCGGGCGACTGTTCGACGGCCTCATCACCGCCGCGCTCGCCGTCCCCACATTGCTCGCGGCGCTGATTGTGATTACCGCCGTGGGCTTTCGCGTGGGCGTGTGGGCGTTCGTCATCGGGCTGGCGATCACCGGTTGGGCGGAGACGGCGCAGCTTGTCCGCGAACAAACGCGCACCATCCGCGCCCAAGACGCTATCGAGGCGGCGGTTGCGCTCGGCGCTTCGGGCGGACAAATCCTCTTCCTGCACATCGTCCCCCAGGTGATGCCGATGCTCTGGATGCTGCTGGCGTTCGAGATCAGCAACACGCTGGTGACGACGGCGGGTCTGGGATTCCTGGGCTACTATCTGGGCGGCGCGGTCTTCACCGAGGTCAGCGACTTCGTCTACCAGCGCATCTCGGAGATGCCCGAACTGGGGCAAATGCTGGCGACGGCGTGGATGGTGCTCGACGAGCCGTGGGCGATGGTCGCCGCTGGAACGCTGGTGTTTGTCATCGTGCTGGCGTTCAACCTGATTGGCGAGGGCTTGCAGCAGCGGTTGACGCGCCACCTGGGCGGTTCGCGCGCCCTGTACACTCGTCTTGCCGGCGATGTACTCCCCTGGTTCGACGAGCGGTTCACCCAACCGTTGACCGCGCTCGCGCAACGCCGCGCCTTTCGCCCGCTGGCCGCCCTGCTGTTGATCGCGGCGCTCGGCGGCGGCGCGCTGTGGTGGCGCGCAGCTCATGCTCCAGCGGCGACGCCCACCCCGGAAGTCGTCGCCACAGAAGCGCCCAGCGCCCCAGGCGCGGCGCTGGTCACGCCGGGAAACCACGTCTACGCCAACGAGGGCGGCGACCCCTGGCAGACGCGCTGGCTGAACGTCGCCGGCCCGCTGACCTCCACCGTGCAGTGGACGTTTGAGACGGGCGGCTTCACCGGCGGCCCGGTCATTGACGCGGCAGGGACGCTGTACATTGCCGCGAAGGACGGCACAGTTTACGCGCTGGACGACGCCGGGAACGTGCAATGGCAGACCATGGCGATGCCGTCGCCGGTCGGCAGCCCGGCTCTGGCCACTGATGGCACACTTTATGTCGCCGATAAGAACGGCCTTACCGCGCTCTCGGCGCAAGGCAAACTGGTGTGGCGCTTTACCCCGGACGACGGAAAAGCCACAACCTCCGGGCCGGTGGTGGGCCTGGACGGCGCGATCTACTACAAAACGCTCAGCAGCCTGTGGGCGCTCGCGCCCGATGGGACGCTGCGCTGGCAGGCGGCCATCCCCGAAAGCGCCGTCGCGACGCCGCCGCGCCTCAGCCCGGATGGACAGATTGTCTTCTGGGAGAGTTTCGCGTTCAACGTCGCCGATGGCTCGCCTTATGCGTGGGACAACGTCTTTATGCTGGATGAACCCCTGCGGCAAGTACTCGTGGGGGCGGATGCCAAACTCTATCACCGTTACGACGTGCGCCTGGCGCGCGTCATGCCGGCGGGTACGGCGTGGGAGAGCGCGATGGTCTTCAATGGCGCACAATATAACGTCTACAGCGGCCTCGATGCCGGCGTCACGCCTGATGGCCGGTCGTGGTTCGCCTCGCCCATCCAGTTCGGCCTGAGCTTTCGCTGGTTCGCCGAGGATGGAACGCTTGACGGATTATTGAAGATGGTTGATGCGCGCAAGCTGTTTCTCGCCGGCATTGACCAGCAGAACACGGCCTTTATCTGTTCAGATTTTTATGACACAGCCGCCCAATGTATGGCGTTCGCTTCTGGCGTAAGCCAACCGTTATGGCGCGGGCGCTTGAACGGCGTCAAATTGATCGCCGGCGTCGCGCTGGCGGAAGGGCGGCTCTACGTGACCACGGCGGATGGCAAGCTCCTCGCCATCGGCGCAGCCGAGGTCCCTGCTCCGGGAACTGCGGCGCAAACCACGATTGTCGAGAAACTTTTGACGCCAGGAGGCCATCTCTGGGCGGCGGAGCGGGGCAACCCGTGGGGAACGCTGTGGAGCAACACCGTTGGCCCGCAGCAAACGGAAACGGCGTGGACTTTTGAGGCAGAGGACGGACTATCCGGCGGGCCGGCGGTAGCGGCGGATGGCACGCTCTACGTCGCCGTCACCGGGCCAGGTCGCCTCTATGCGCTCAACCCTGCCGGCGAGGTGCTCTGGCAGACGGCGTTGATCACCTCGGCGGTCGGCGCACCGGCGTTGGATGCGCAGGGCAACATCTATGTCGTAGATCTTCTCGGCGGGTTGGCGACTTTCACCTCCGATGGACAGCCGTTGTGGCGCTGGCTGCCGGAGAATGTGGGGCGCGGCTACACTGGGCCAATCGTCGCGCCGGATGGCGTCGCCTATTATGGCTTCACCCGCAGCGGGAAAATCATCATCCAGGCTGTGTCCGCCGACGGAAGTGGCCTCTGGGAGGCCGAGTTCTCCTTCACCCCGAACCGTTATCCGCCGGCGCTCAGCCCTGCGGGGAATTGGCTCTTCTGGGAGACCTTCATCATCCATACGCGCGATGGCGCCGTGTTGCCCGATCCTCTCGGCGACGCCGGGCCGGCTTCGGCCTTTTTCACCGGCGCGAACGGTGTTGCGTATGCCCGCATCAAAGAAACGTTGGCGCCATTGGTGGAAACTGAAGCGAGCGTTACCCCTTCCAATCTGCAAATCCGCTGGTATTTTGTCAGGCCGGATCAGAGGCCGATTGACTACACGCGGGATAGCGGTGTGACTCCTGACAACATCGGCTGGTTGTCCGGCTATCTGACCCGGAGCGCGGGAGTGCGCGCGCTGTGGGGGCGCGTGGATGGCGAGGCATACAGCGAGGTGGTGGGCGATGCGCGTTCGCGGAACCTCTATCGCCCGGACGTAGTGGCGGTGGATCGTCATGCCACGCTCTACCTGTGCGGCGATCAGGGGGCGCGCTGCAGCGCCTTCTCGCCCTCCACTGATGCGCCCGTGTGGGAACTGGCGTTTGAAAATGGCGAACGCGCCGTCGGCGGAGCGTTGGCGGCGGGCCGGCTCTACCTCGCCACGACGCATGGCCGTCTCCTCGCCATCGGAAAGTAAACGCCAAAGAAATCAACCAATCATTAGGCGTTTTGGGGGGACCGGCTGAAGCCGGTGTTACATGTACACACCGACTTCAGTCGGTTCCCTTTCGAACTGCATGTTTGAAGATCAACAATCGTTGCGTTATCCTCTCTTGCCCTTCTCTTGCTTTCAAGTATACTGGACGGCAGATCACACAAGCGAGGTGACGATATGCGCTTTCCACGTGCTGCTGGCATTTTGTTACATCCGACATCCCTACCCGGCGGGTATGGCATCGGCGAGTTGGGGAAACCGGCCTACAAGTTCATTGATTTTCTGGTCGAAAGCGGCCAATCGCTGTGGCAGATTTTGCCGCTCGGCCCCACGGGCTACGGCGATTCCCCGTATGCCTGCTTCTCTGCCTTTGCGGGCAATCCGCTGCTCATTGATCTGGCCTGGCTGGCGTCCGAAGGCGATGTTGATCCCAAAGACCTGGAACAAGCGCCCCGTTTCCCGGCGCATAGCGTGGACTTTGGACCGGTGATTTCGTACAAAACAGCGGTCTTGCAGCGTGCGGCGCGCACTTTCCGGCAGCAGGCGCAGAGCAAGCGGTTGGCAGATTTCGACCAATTCTGCGCCGACAACGCCGATTGGCTGGAGGACTACGCGCTCTTCATCGCGCTCAAGGATGCGCACGGCGGCGCGGTGTGGAACACGTGGGAACCGGAGCTGGCCTTCCGCGAGCCGGAGGCGCTGGCGGCGTGGCGCGCGCGCCTGGACGAGGCCATCTTCGCGCAGCGGTACTTCCAGTACCAGTTCTTCCGCCAGTGGGAGAGCGTGAAGAAATATGCCAACGATAAAGGCGTCAGCATCGTCGGCGACATCCCCATTTTCGTGGCCTACGACTCCGTAGACGTGTGGGCGCACCCGGATTTGTTCTTCCTGGACGAGGATTTGCTGCCGACCGTGGTGGCCGGCGTCCCGCCGGACTACTTCAGCGCGACGGGGCAACTGTGGGGCAACCCGCTCTATCGTTGGGACGTGATGCAAGACCAGGGGTACGCCTGGTGGATTGCGCGCATCCGCCAAACCTTCCGCACCGTGGACATCCTGCGGCTCGATCATTTCCGCGGATTTGCCGCGTATTGGGCTGTTCCCGCCGGCGAGCCGACTGCCATCAACGGCGAATGGGTCGAGGGGCCGGGCGCGGCGCTGTTTGAGACGTTGCGCGCCGCCCTGGGCGAGCTGCCGATCATCGCCGAAGACCTGGGCCGCATCACGCCAGACGTCGAGGAACTGCGCGATCAATTTGAGTTCCCCGGCATGAATATCCTGCAATTCGCCTTCACCAGCACCGCCGAGAATCCCTATCTGCCGCACAACTTGCGCGCTAACTCGGTCATCTACACCGGCACACACGACAACGAGACGACGGTGGGCTGGTACGCCAGCCGTGAGAAAGCCGAGTTGGCGAACCTGCACCGCTATCTCGGCCCCATCGCCGAGCCGATTCATTGGGCGTTGATCCGCATGGCGTACCGCTCGGTCGCTGACCTGGCGATCATCCCCTTGCAGGATATTCTCGGCCTGGGCAACGAAGCGCGGATGAACTCCCCCGGCAAGTTCGGCGGCAACTGGGCGTGGCGCTTCCAGGAGGGCGCGCTGCTCCCCGAATACAGCGTCAAACTGCGGGAGATGGCGCAAACGTATGGGCGCGCGGAGGCTGAGGAGACTGAGGCCGGACGCCCGGATTGGATGTGATCTTCTCGTTGGAACGTTGGAACGTTTGAACGTTCCAACGAACCTACGGCATCTCCCCGCGATAGAGCCACGCATAGCGTGCGTAATGCTCGCGGATGCGTTCGACGTAGGTGCGCGTCTCGGCGAAACCGATGAGTTCCACGAAGAGGTCCTGGTCGGCGTTGGCGGCGGTCCACCAGCGCATCGAGTTCCCCGGCCCGCCGTTGTAGGCTGCCATCCCCGCGAAGAGATTGCCGTCAATGTAGTCCCGCTGGCGCGCTAAATACCACACGCCGTAACGCACGCTGACCATGGGCCGGTAGAGATCGCGGGTGCTGTAGCCGGGCGGCCAGCCAAGCGCGTTGTAAATCTCCTGGCCCGTCGGCGGGATCACCTGCATCAACCCGTGCGCGGCGGCGTAAGACGTGGCGTAGCCCTCGAAGAGACTCTCCTGTCGCAACAGCGCGTAGACGAAGAGCGGGCTGAGGTTGCGCGCGGCGGCTTCGGACTCCACCAGCTCGCCGTAATAGGTGGGGTAGATCAGGCAGCCGAGGAAGCGTGGCGCTTCTTGAATCGGCGGCGCGCCGGAGAGCCGCCAGACCGTGGAGGCGGCGATGATCGAGGAGCGGTACAGGCCGATGTCGCGGAAGTAGAGCGCCAGCTGGTACTGCGTCAGCGCGTTGCCGACGGTGGCCTCGCGCAAGGCTTCCAGATCGGCGCGGCCCTCGTCGAAGTGGCCTAGCCGCAGCAACAGAGTCCCCCGGCGCAGGAACACGTTGTCCAGCAACTCTGGCGGCAGCGTCGCCAGTCCCGCGCTTGATTCCAGCCCCAACCACCCTGCCAGCCACGTTTCGGCGGCGGCCTGCTCTGCGGCGGAGCCGCAGGGCGTCACGGGCGCGCCGGTGGGGGAAAATGGATCGCGTCCCTTGAGCAGATCGGCGGCCCGCAAGCCGTAGAAGTCCCACGGGCCAAGCGCCGTCGCTGCGCTGAGAACGTCCGTGGCGCTGACGACGTTGCCTGCTTGCAGATACGTCTTGCCGAGCCAGAAGCGCGCCCCCTGCGCCTGTTTGCTGTACGGATACCAGGCGACAAGATCGTTCCAGGCGGTCTGCGCCGAGACAGGATCGCCATCGCGGTAGCGTAGCAGCCCGGCGCGGAGACGCGCTACCGGCGCATTCTCGTCGTTGGGGTAGGTCTCCGCCATCTCCCGGTACAGTGCGGCGGCTTCGGTGAAGCGCCCGGCGCGTTCGAGCAGGTCGGCGGCGTTGCGCAACGCCTCCGCCGCGCGCGGGTGATTGGGCAATTCGGCCGGCAACGTTCGGTAGGCTTTCACCGCCTCGTCGGTGCGGCCCAACGCGGCGAGCGCCTGCGCCTTGCCGATCCACCCGCTGCCCCAGTAATCATCACCCACGTGGTCTTTGAGCAGCATCTCAAACGCCGACAATGCTTGCGCGTAGTTTCCCGCCCCCAGGTGCGACAACCCGATATAGTAATGCGGCTCCCCGCCGTGGCTGGCGCTGGCGTTGATGACGCGGGTGAACGCCTGGATCGCCGGATCGTAGGCTTTGGCGTGATAATTAACTAAGCCACGCAGCGTTTCATCCACTGGCTGCCCGGCGTTGATTAGTGTGACCAGGGCCGGATGCGCAGCCGCCTGCGTGGGATACGTGGCGATGAGTGTTTGCATCCGCTGATAGGCTTCCGCATTGTCGCCGAACAGGAGCGCGGTGTCGGCGGCCTGCGCCATAATGCGCGCGCGATAACTGGCGATTTGCGCGACGTTGAGGATGCCGTCGTAAGCATCCATCGCCGCCGCGTAATCGGCCAGCGCGGCGTAGGTGAGGCCGAGTTTTTCGCCCAGAAACGCTTTCTTGCTGTTGGTGTCGGCGGCGGCGAGCGCCAGAGTGTAGGCGTCGCGCGCTTCTTCGTACTGCCCGGCAGCGTAGAGCGCGTCGCCTTGCCACTCGCGGGCGGGATGCGTGAGCAGGGGATACGCCTGCGCGACTGCGTCGTAGTGTAAGGCCGCAGTGATTGGTTCACCGGCGGCCAACAGCGCGTCCGCCAGATAGAGGTGCGCGTCGGCAAGTTGCGGGAAATCGGCGACGAGGTCTTGCAGCAGCGCAATCGCCTCGGCGTACTCCCCGCGCGCCAGTCGCGTCTGCCCCAGGCCAAGCATAGCGCGCTGCATCTCCTCTTGCGTGATCGAGGAGAACGGCAGCAGTTGACCGTACAACGTCTCCGCCTTGTCCCAATCGCCGATGCGATAGGCGTGTTCGGCCTGCGCCAAGACTTCGCTTGGCATCGGCGTGGGCGTAGGGGTGGGCGTCGGTGTGGCGGTCGGCGTTGGGGTGGGGGTGAGGGTGGGAGAAGGGGTGATGGTCGGCGTGGGGGTGTGCGTCGCCAGCAGGGGGATATCTACCGGCAGGTCAACGCCGGCACAGCCGGTGAGCACGGTGAGGAGGATGATCCATAAGATAAAGTGTTTTTTCATTTAGAAGGACTCGGGCCAGACAGCTATCTGCATCTGTTTTGCTACTTCCCATAGCTTTTGGTCATAAGTCGCAAGCAATACCGGGATATCCAACGTAGCCTGCCAGTTTAAGGCTGTTGCCAGGTGAACGGCATCATATCCGCGTAGCCCGTAAGTGAATGCTAATGATCCCGCCTGGGAAATAATCGTTTCATTGATCGCCAGGCGCACCACCGACGGCCATGCATCCAGGAAAGCTTCCCCGGCGGTGCGCCCTTCTGTGGAGGTGATATATCCGACTCTTATGGCCTTGCTAAAAGCAGCCGCGGCTTCGGCTCTGCTGATGATCGCTGTTCCGATAGAGGTTGAATTCTTAACAAGTTGCAGGACGTCATCTGTGCCGGGTTCGCGAACGTAGAGCTTGACCAGGGCGCTGGTGTCAAGATAAATCAGGTTCATGATCGCGTTCCTCAGCCACGAGATCGGCAAGTGTGCCCGATCCACGATTGACGGCGACTGGCTCGCCCGGTACATAGCGCTTGCCATTCCACGCGCACTGTCCGGCGGCGACCATACCCTGCAAACGGCTATGGAGATCACGTCCAGTTGGTACGATGCGTCCGATTGGCATACCCCGTTCGGTGATGATCAGGCTTTCTCCACCTTTGACGCGCTGCAAATAGTGGCTGAGCTGCGTTTTGAGCGCGCGTATACCCACAGTTGTCTCTGCCATATCACCCTCCTTTTGCACGAATGTGACTACATTATACCATAAAAGAGGGAACAAGAGCTGGCTTCTACTCTGCTCGCTCTGCAATCTCCGGCGCTTTCTTGAACAGCCGCCACAATACCGGCAGTGTGATCAGGTTGACCGCTGCCAGCAGCCAGAAGACCGCCACGAAGCCCAGGTCGTCGCTGAGGGCGGTGGCGAGGCCATCGGCGACCGCTGATCCCAGGTTGGAGATGCCCATCATGATGGCGAACATCGAGGCGGCGATGCGCGCGTCGGCGATGTCCATCGTCAACGCAAAGAACAACGTCTCCTGGAACGCCCAGACCGCGCCCCAGATCAGCCCCATCCACAGCACGCCTCGCGCGCCCGTCGCTGCGCCGATGAGAGCGGCGATGAGCGAGATGAGGATGACGCCGGCGTAGGCGCTGCGCTTGCGCCCGATGCGATCAATGAGCGCGCCGCCCGCCAGCGCGCCGATGATCGCCCCCACGCCGCGCAGCGCGCCGTATTGCCCGATGACGTTCGTCGTCGCGCCGAAGCGCGCGCGCATGAAGTACGTCACCAGCCCATCCACGCCGAAGGAGCCAATCGAGTAGACGACGGCGTACAGCGCGAAGAGCAGAAAGCGCGGCTGCCCGAACGCCTTGAAGGCGCTCCATTGGAAGCGCGTTGTCGCGTCGCGGGCGGGTTCGCGCACCCGCGTCACCCACAGCAGGGGTAGCAGCATACTCAACCCGATGATGGGGAAAACAACGCGGTAGCCGGTACGTTGGACCAACGTCCCAAAGAGCAGCGACAGCGCGATGAAAGCCGCCGCGCGCCCGCCGACCATCACGCCCTGCACGAGGCCCTGTTCGTCGCGGGGGGTGCTGTCAATCGCCAGACCGTCGGTGGTGGAGTCGAAGAGCGTCACGCTAAACGAGCCGAGCGTGATGAGCACGGCAAACAGCGGGAAGTTGGCGTCGGGCAGCGCGAACGTCGCCCCGCCAAAGGCGACCGCCGCCAGCACCAGTCCCAGGAGCATATACGGTTTGCGATGGCCCATCCCCAAGAGGTTGACCTTGTCGCTGAGCATCCCGATGAAGATTTTAAGGATGAAAGGGACTTGCAGGACGAAAGTCAGCGCGCCGATAGCGTCTGGGCTGATGCCCAGGCTGTCGAGATAGGGCTTCTGGAAGTTGCTGAAGTAGGCCAGGCCGACGCCCTGGACGACGTAGAGCGCAGCGAACATAGTCAGGCGAAAAGTGCGAGATGGATTTTTTGTCATCGTGGACCTCCATAAAGATAACGTTCAAACGTTTGAACGTTTGAACGTTGGAACGTTAGTCTGGATTGTACTGTAGCTTGAGCGGCGCCAGTTCGCCTTGATCGCCGGCGTCGAACCAATCTTCGATGAGGCGGAAGGAGATGGAGATGCACGAGGGCAGGCCGAGCGTCCCGGCTTCGAGACCCTGACGGATTTCGGCGCGGGTGAACCAGCGGTAATCTTCCAGCTCGCCGTCGCCGCAGTCTGGCCCGGCGCAGAGCGTGTCGTCGGCGGCTTCGGCGGTGAACCCTAACATCAACGAGCTAGGGAAGGGCCAGGGCTGCGAGGAGTGATAGTGGACGGCGGCCACGCGTGCGCCGGTCTCCTCCGCGACTTCGCGTGCGACAGCGTCTTCCAGGCTTTCCCCCGGCGCGACGAACCCCGCGATGTTCGAATAGCGCCCTTTGGCCCAGGTAGGTTGCCGTCCGAGCAAGATTTTATCGCCATAGACCGTGCAGACGATGATAGCGGGATCGGTGCGGGGGAAGTGTTGCTGCTTGCACTGTGGATTGGCGCAGACGCGCAGGTGTCCGCCCTCGCGGCTCTCCGTGGGACTGCCGCACGCGCCGCAGAAGCGGTGCTGCGCGTGCCAGAAGGCCATCGCCCTGGCGTAGGCGAGCATCCCGCCATCGAAGCGGCTCAACAGCGGGCTGATGCGGCGCAAGTCCAGGAATGTGCCGCGCGCCGTCAGCGTCTCCGGCAGCTCCGCCGTGTCGGGAAGGGCGAAAGTGGCGTAGGCGCGTTCCCCCGCGACGCCGAGCACGGTAAGCGACGCGGCCAGCGGCAAGAATTCCGCCGCCGTCTCCGGCGTCAACCACACCGGCTGCGGCGGATCGCCGGGCGCGATGAGCGGCTGTAACTGCCATACCGGCAGGAAGCGCGTATTGGGGTGTGTGAGTTGGGCAGCGACCCAGGCCTCGTCCTGCAACTGGCGATGGACGCGGTCCAGGCCGTAGTCGGTGAACAGGTTGCGGGTAGATTTTTCTCGATGATCCATATTGGCGTCCTTGAGTTGAATTTGTTTGCTGTGCTAAAAGAACCGGCTGAAGCCGGTGTGTACGCGTATACACCGACTTCAGTCGGTAAATTGCGCCTCAGAAACGAGATTTTAGCGTGTTTTCGTAAATTCGCCGGAAATCGGCCTCGTCGAAGCCGAATACATCCGCCAGCAATTGGTATTCCGACGTCATGCTGTTCAGGAACGGGCCGGGATCGTCGGTATTGACGCTGAAATTCAGCCCCAGGTCGCGCGCCAGGCAGATGGGGTGTTCTTCGATGCGCGCCACACTGCCGGTTTTGAGGTTGCTGGTAGGGCACATTTCGATGTGGATCTGGCGCTCCTGAAACAGCGCGACGAGCGCCGGGTCGCGGAACAGCCCCACGCCGTGCCCGATGCGGTCGGGATGGCCGTGTGCCAGCGCGTCCCACACCGATTCTGGCCCGCACCACTCCCCCGCGTGGATTTCGATCCCCATCCCCGTCTCGTGGCAGCGCGCGAGCGTCCGCGCGTAGGTCTTGACTGGTTGATTGGTCTCCGGCCCCGCCAGCGCGATTCCCACCACCAGACCGGCCTCGTACAGCGCGATAACCCGGTCCGCGAGTTCCTCCGCAGCTTCCGGCGTCTTGCCGCGCCCGAAGATGACGATGAAGGCCAGGGTGAGGTCGCCTGTCGTGTGCTGGGCGACCCAAGCATGGAGCGCGGTGAAC
The DNA here is from genome assembly GCA_035420085.1 of Anaerolineae bacterium. Taxonomy (GTDB): domain Bacteria; phylum Chloroflexota; class Anaerolineae; order B4-G1; family SLSP01; genus DSWT01. The sequence continues at coordinate 113,459 of DAOLUH010000004.1, read as the reverse complement.
GCCTCGATGGCGGCGGCCATGTCGCGCAGGACTTCGCTCGAACCGACCAGTATCTCGGCGTGATGGACATTCTGTGCTTTCAACGCCGCGATGTGCTGCGCCAGGATCGGGAAAAAGCGCATCAATTGCCCACTGATCGGGTCAACTGCCCGCCACCAACGCCAAAAGCTTTCAAAATCTGTGACAGGATAGTAAGGTGTGAAGTCTTCCGGCGCGATGGGGAACGTAGGGTCGTCGCGGCGGATATCGCGGGCCATCGCCGGGCTGAGGATGCCATCGAGGTGGCAGTGCAATTCGGCTTTGGGGAGCGCTTGAAGGTCCATGCGCAGTTCAGGCTGAGACAACGCCGACGCCCAGTGTCCCCGGCCCGCCGTGGGTGGCGAGGGCCATACCTACTTCGATGATGGGGATAGATTCCACCGCGCACCCGGCTCGCGCCGCCAATTCTGCCGCCAAAACTCGCGCCTCTTCGAGACAGGCGATGTGCGCGACGGCAAGCCTTGCGGCGGGCAGGTGTTCGAACGCCAGTTCCAGCAGGCGGCGTGTGGCGATGTTGCGTCCCCGTAGTTTTTCGAGGAGGACGAGTTCGCCATCCTGCACGCCGAGCATAGGACGGATTTTGAGCAATCCGGCGAGGATGCCGCTGAGTTTGCTGGCCCGGCCGCCCTTGACCAGGTATTGAACGGTATCCAGCGTGATGTACAGGTGCAGCTTGTCGCGGCACGCTTTGGCGGCGCGCGCCACATCGGCGAGGGAACCACCCGCGCGCGCAGCCTGGGCTGCGGCGAGAACCATGTGCCCCTGGGAGATGGATAACGACAGCGAATCCACCACGGCAACTTGGTCGGGCGAGAACCGCTGGCTGGCAATCACCGCCGCGTTGTAAGTGGCGCTGAGTTTGCTCGTGACGGTGATGCACGCGACTTGATCCCCGGCATCCACCGCCGCGCGGAAGGCGTGCTCGAAGTCACCCGACGAAGGCGCGGACGTTGTAGGCCAGACCGATCTGGCTTTCGCCCAGAACTCTTCCATCGGGATGGATTTGTCCGGATATTGCTCATCTCCAAAAAGGAAGATGAGCGGCACGCTCGTGATGTTGAGTTCCTGCTCCAGGCCCGCTGGCAAATCGCAACTGGTATCGGTGATAATTTTAACAGCCATATGTTCCCCCTCTGCAAATGCTCACAGGTCGCACATGTTGAAAGTTACAAGTTTATGGCAAACTGTCAGTTTACCTCTTGCGCTTCGATAAATCAGCACTGATCTGGGGTGCGGTTGCACTCCCACAGACCGACGATAAGGGCTACGAGGAGGAAGATGACAGTGTAAGCGGGTGCATTGAAGGTGAGGTGGGAGATGTCGAACGGGCCGTAGGGGATGTACCACCCGGCTTGCCCGGCAACGGCGATGATCCACACGGCAGCGGCGGCATAACACGCCACACCGATCCCGGCCCATAATCCCACTCCGCACGCGGTCAGGACGATGGGGATGACGAATCCGGCGGCGGCTGGCGACCCCAGTCCGTAACTGCCCGCGTCCAGCGTGATGAGGACGGCCAGCAAACCCGCCAGTAGCCAGACGGACGTGATCCCCCGCCCCTTACGCGCCAGTGCGGCGATGCTCGCCAGGATGAGACAAAAAATACCGCCTGCAACGGTAGTCTCCCACTGCAAATCGCCGCTGCTGAGCCAAACGAGGATCAACAACAGGATGGCCGCCGCGAGTCCCAGACACGTTGCAATGACCAGCCCGGCCTGCCTCCGGTGCAGCGCGTCGCCGCTGGAGGGCAGTAGCCTGGCCCAGGCCGATGATAGCCAGCGTTTCAATGCGCCGTACCCCCTTCAAATTCCGCACAGAACGCCTGGCAGATTTCTGTGTGGCTGTACAGGCAGGTTATATGTTTGGACATTGTGTACTCCCTGGCAAAGTCGTGTGAAAGTCAGGCTGACTGAGTTCTTTCACTATTGTAGCATGACTCTACGCACGCGCTATAACACCGTTGCTGTGCCGACCTGTTTCCCAGAGGTTGCTCCCTGCTCCAGCTGGTGCTACAATCTGGGATAAATCGTTTTCGCGTGAGAGACAATGTTAGAGGAGTGACCATGCTGGCAGAATATGTTGGTGAACGCCTGATGACACGGAACTGGCGCGTGGCTGTGGCAGAATCCGCCACCGGCGGCCTCATCGGCCACATGCTGACGCAGGTAGCGGGTAGCTCGCGGTACTTCTGGGGCGGCATCATCGCCTACGATAACGCGATCAAGCTGCGGTTGCTGGGGGTGCGCGAGGAAACCCTGGCTCGCTGGGGCGCGGTCAGTGCGGTCACCGCGCTGGAGATGGCGGCGGGGGCGTGCCGCGCGCTGGGGGTGGAGGTGGCGGTCAGCGTCACTGGCATTGCCGGGCCGACGGGCGCAACCGCGTCAAAGCCGGTGGGGTTGTACTACCTCGGTCTGGCGACGCCGACTGAACGTTGGGCATGGCGTCACCTCTTCACCGGCGACCGCGCTGCCAACAATGAGTTCGCCGCCTACGCCGCCCTGCGTCACCTGGCCGAATACCTGGGGATTGGGTGAGGGGGTGAAGGGGTGGGGGAGTGAGGGGGTGATTGTCCACTCCTCCACTCCCCCACACCCCTACACCCCTACTCCCTCTCCCCCCTACTCTCCATTCTCCTCGTCTGTGGTTTTTCCCTGCTGAATCTCCGCGACGAGGTGTTCCAATCCTGCTTTGATGCGTTTGACGGCGCGTTGGCCTTTGGCATTGTAGAAAGCTTGCCCCAAATCCTGCGCGCATTGGGCAAGACGGACGCTGTTGCTGTTCGCCAGGGTGCGCGCCGTGCGGCGCATCACGCGGAGGAACTCGCGCAGCGGTTCGATGTCGGCGTGCTGGATGGGCGCTTTGCCGCGTCCCGGTACGATCTGGTGGATGGTGGTGCGGCGGGCCAGGCTACTCAGCGTGTTCAGCCAGCCTTTGGAGTCTCGCGTGTTGTCCAGCGGCGGCGGTTCGTCCACGGTGATGGTGTCGCCGGCAAAGAGCAAACCATATTCGGGGAGCGTGATCCACAGACTGCCGGGCGCAGCTCCAGCGATGACTTCCAGTTCCACGGGCGGCGTCCGGTCATGCAAAAGGAGCCGTGCGTCGAAGGCAAAGGTGGGAGGGTGCGGTCGAATTCTACCCAGCTCCTCGGCTTCTTCGGGGTGCTGCGTGATGAAGATTTGCAGCATATCGCGCCATTCGCGCTCGTCGTAGGCCGTGATGGCGCGCAGCGTGGCAGTCGTTGCGATGAGGGGAATGTTCCACAGCGACGCCGCGACTTGCTTTTCCAGCGTCGCGTCGGTGATCACGGCGTAGCGTAGTTTCTCTGTGACCTGTTTGATTTGCTCCTGCCAGGCCCAGGCGTGGCTTGGTCGCGGCGGAATATCCACAGCAATCGCGCCGTTATCCGTGACGATCAATCCGACGTTGTACGGCGGATACCTGGATTCCACGAAGATACCGGGGGCGATTTCTTGCATATCTACCTCCAATCAGTTGAGAATAGAACGTAAAACGTAAAACGTAAAGGCTGAAACGTAAGTTAATTACATATTACGTTTTACGTTTTACGCATTACGTATCGCGTTGCACAGCGCTTCCACGATTGTCGCATGCGGATGTGGGTCGGCGGCGCCTTGGGCGATGGATGGGGAGCCGCCGCCGCGCCCACCGAGTACGCCGGTCACGTCCCGCAGCAGCGCCCCGGCATCGTAGTGCGGCAGATCATCGCTACGGGCGACGACCAATCGCACGCCTTTCTCCTCGGTGACGGCTAACAGGAGCACAGTGCGGGGACGCTCACGCAGCCGGTTGGCGATGACGCGCGCGTCGGCAAAGGTGCGCTCATTCCAGTGGGCGACGATGCGCCGGGCGCCATCCACTTCCGGCGTCTCTGCCCATAAGCGATCGGCCTCCAATTCGAGCAATTGGCTCTGCGCTTTGTTCAGCGCGCGGCGGGCCGTTTGTAGCTCGTCTTGCAGCCGGACGACGGCCTGCGGGACTTCATCCTGGCTCATGCTGAGCGCGTTGCCGGCTTCGCGCAGGGTGTGTAATGCGCGGCGGTAATCGCGCAGCGCCCGCTCTCCACACCGGAAGGTGACGCGCGAACCGCCTTTGTAGCGTTCGATCCCGGCGATCTTGATCAGCCCGATCTCGCCTGTCGCCTGGACGTGCGTTCCACCGCAGGCCGAAGCGTCGTATCCCGCCACCCAGATCACGCGAATGTCGCCCGTCACCTGCGGCGGTTTGCGCAGGGGAATGTCGCGCAGGGTATCGCGGGTGACGGTGTGGATGGTGACCGGGCGATTTTCCCAGACGACGCGGTTCACCTCATCTTCAACCTGGAAAGCGAGGTCCCAGGTGAGTTGTGGGCAGTCGAGATCAATGGTGCTGGCATCCGTTCCCAGGTGAAAGCTCACCGTCTGCGCCTGCGCCACGGCGACGAAGGCGGCAGAGAGCAGGTGCTGGCCCGTGTGCTGCTGCATGTGATCGAAGCGCCGCGGCCAGTGGATGACGCCGCTGACGCTATCGCCTGGAGCGATAGCCTGCGGGAGCGCGACCGGAAGCAGGTGCCATATCGCGCCATCCTCTTCGTCCCACACATCCACCACCGGGATGCCAGCGATGTGTCCCGTGTCGTGCGGCTGTCCGCCAGACGTGGGGTAGAACGCGGTTTGATCCAGTTGCACGGCTGGCCCACGTTCCGTATCGCGTCGCGCGACGATGCGCGCCTGGAATGTGCGCAGCGTGGAATCGTCGTAGTACAGGCGTCGCGTCACGCGTCCTCCTCAGCATGGTAAATGGCGTTTTCAGGGAGGTGGCGCGGAATGGTAAAGGCAAAGACCGATCCCTTGTTGATCTCACTCTGCACGCCGATGTGTCCGCCGTGGGCTTCGATTGCTAACTTGCAGAAGGCCAGGCCGATGCCGGCGCCGCGCTGCTGCTGACCACGCGCGCGGTAGAACATCTCAAAGAGGTGCACACGATCCTCCGGCGGAATCCCTGGACCGGTATCGCTGACGGCGAAATGGAAATCATGGGCGTCGGCGCGGACCGCGAGGGTGATCGCGCCGCCATCCGGTGTATACTTTGCCGCGTTGTCCAGTAAATTGAGCAGCACCCGCCGCAATAAATCTACATCGCCTTGCATAGTCGGCAGCGTATCCTGGAGGCGTTGGATGAGCGTGTGCCGGCGTCGCCTGATGTTCGGCTGGATGGTCTCAACCACGTCGGCGATCAAATCGGGTATACGGATAGTAGATACGGTGAGTGTTTTGTGGGTGGTAGTGAGTCGCCGGGCGTCCAATATGTTGCTGATGAGGCGCTCCATCCGCTGCGCGCTGCGCAACCCGATCTCCAACACTTGTTCCATAGGGATGGTGACGTCTTTTTCACGCCACGCCGTCATCAGCAGTTCCAGCGTGTTGGTGATGTTGCTGAGCGGCACGCGCAAGTCGTGGACGATCATGTGCGAGAGTTGTTCGCGCATCTCGTCCAGCTCAACCCGGTCGGTGATATCGTGAGCCAGCCATTGATACGCCCCGTTGGGCAGGTAGTGCGGCAAATACGACAAGTACACGTCCAGGATACGTTCTTCCGCTTTCGACGTGCTGGTTTTAATTTCCCATGTCACGATGCTTTCGGTGGCTACTCGCGCCTTGAGCGTGTCGTATTGCGCGGCAGTGAGGGCCAATTGGGCCAGATCAGCGGTTTGGGCGTCGTCGTCGGCGTGGTCGGCGGCGGCTGATATGGGGAGCAGCTCTTGCGCGGCGCGGTTCACTTCGAGGAAATGTCCCTGTGGATCGAGGATGATGATGGGATCGAGGTTTTGCTCGAAGAGGGCCTGGTAACGTGCTTCCGCACGGCGGACCTGCTCAAAGAGTCGCGCGTTTTGAATGGCCGGCGCGGCCAGGGAGGCCAGCGCCGTCATGATCTCCTGGGCTTCTTGCAAATCGGTCAGGGGATTGGGATTGATCATCTCCACGACGGCTACTGTCTGATCGCCGACTTTCACCGGGACGGCTAAGATGGCAGTGGTCTGGAATCCCGTTTCTGCGTCGGCCTCGCGGTAGAACCGCTGATCCTGGTAGGCATTGGCGACCCACAACTGCTGCCCGTGCTCGGCCACCCAACCGACGATGCCAGCGCCTTTCGCCATTTCCATACCGACGATGTGCTGCGCGCTTTTACCGGAGGCGGCGCGAAAGACGAGCGAACCGTCGCGCATAACGAGGGCGACGGAGGCCGCGTCGGGCTGGAAGTGCTGGTGGGTGAGGATCATCAGTTGTTGGAGAACCTCATCCGTATCCAACTTCGCACTGATGGTGAGGGCCGCCTGGTACAGAAAGGAACCGGTTGCACTGCTCGTGTGTTCAGTCAAAGTTCACCACTTCCTTCCCCTGGAGTCGTTCCAGGATGCGTGTGATGATCAAATCGAGGTGATCCCCGTTGGCGACAAAATCCAGCCGGTCTGCCGGGATCGTCAGGATAGGACACAGGGAGAAATGCTCGAACCAATCCTCGTAGAGCAGATTCAATTTTTCCAGATAATCCGCCGAAATCTGGCGCTCGTAAGTGCGGCCACGCTGCTGGATGCGCTTGACCAGGGTGGGTACAGAAGCCCGCAGGTACAGCACGAGGTTCGGCGGAGGCAGAATGGAGGTCACAGCCTGATAGAGATCGCAGTAAGTGCTGTAGTCGCGCGCCTCCATAGATCCCTGGTCGTACAGGTTGCGGGCAAAAATTTCAGCGTCCTCGTAGACGGTGCGATCCTGGATGACCGAGTTGGGGCGGTCCAGCAGTTGCCGGTGATGGCGCAGCCGGCGCGCCAGAAAGAATACCTGCGAGTGAAAGCTCCACCGCGACATGTCGCTGTAGAAATCGGCCAGGTAGGGGTTGTCGTTGACTCCTTCCAGGAACGGTTCCCATCCCAGATGTTCACTGAGCAAGGAGGTGAGGGTTGATTTTCCGACGCCAATGTTGCCGGCAATGCCGATAAAGTGTTTTGTCATCCTGTTTTCACCCTTCCTCGTTGAGATTGACGTCTGTCCGTTGTGATAGCGCCTGGAGCGCGCGCGCGGCGTCGCGGAGCGCCGCCTGGATGGATTCCGGCGCGCCTTCCGGGCCGATGGGCGGCTGCTGCGAGAGCGCCCCGCCGATGCGCCCTACCGCCTCTGCCAGCGCCAGAAAATCCCCCAATGCCTGCCAGTTGGCCTGCGTCCGTGGCTCTGGGGTGGGGGCCGAGATAAGCGTCCACGCGGGGCGCGGCGGCAGCGCGGTGACGATGTCCGGCAGGGTCGGCTGGCGCACCCCGGCCAACGCCGCGCGGATGCGGTTCTCGATGTCGTCCAGATCGTCGGCCCGCCGCACGAAGTCAATCTCGTCCGAATCAATGACCAGGAGCGGTGTGGCGTCGTAGTGGGCGAAGAGCGTCTCGTATTCCTGCCGCAGCGCCGCGATGTAGCCGCGCTCCATCTGGCGCTCGTAGGTGCGGTCGCGCATCGCAATCCGCGCCATCAAGGTTTCCATCTCCGCCCGCAGGTAGACCACCAGGTCCGGCGGCGTCACCTTCTCGGATAAAGCGTCGTAGAGGCGGTCGTACATCGCCAGCTCATCCTCGCCGGTGATGTTGAGATGGGCGAAGAGCCGGTCCTTGCCGAAGAAATAGTCGGAGAGCAGCGCGCCGTGGCGCAGGCGTTCGGTCGCCGTTTGCTGCTGGCGATAGCGGCTGAGCAGGAAGAAGAGCTGCGTCTGGAAAGCGTAACGCGCGCGGTCGCCGTAGAAATCGGATAGGAACGGGTTTTCGTCGAAGGCTTCGAGGATTGTGCCGCCGTCGAAGCGCGGCTGCAAGAGCCGTGCCAGCGTCGTCTTCCCCACGCCAATCACGCCCTCAATCGCAATGTAAGGATGCTTTTCGGTCACGCTTGCCCCCTGGGAATAGTGAAAAGTCAAAAGTCGAAAGTCTTATAGAGAAACCAATTAAACCTGGCACAATCCTCAGCATCCCGTTACCCACGTAAAAGATTCCTCACAAAAAGCGTTCGGAATGACGTTCTATATAGAGATGTATGCAAAATCAGCACTATCTTCTGCACCCCGTTACCCTGAGCGCAGTCCCGATGTTTTTCCGGGACGGAGCGAAGGGTCTCTGGTCGTGCCACTTCTAAACCGTTTGTCTATTAGGGAAGGATACCCGTGTCAACAAAAAAGTCAAGAACAACACGGTAAAATTTGCGTATTTGATATATTTCGACAATTATTACGTGCACACAAAACATCCTCTGAATAGAGAAGAGGACAAAGTGGGAGTTTGGGGGCGGACTGCTCCGCCCCCAAACTCCCACTCCCCAGATTTATGAGAAGAACCGCGCAACAGACATGCTCTCCCTATCGTCTATTTCTTTATCCGTGGTCTCCCCCCGCACTCTCCCCCGCCAGATACCCGCTGCTGAACGCCGCCTGCAGGTTAAACCCGCCTGTGTCCGCCGCAATGTCCAACGTCTCGCCGACGATGTATAAACTCTTGACGATGCGCGACGCGAAGCTCACCGGATCCACTTCTTTGAGCGCCACACCGCCCGCCGTCACCATCCCCGCAACCAACGGCAGCGAGCCGGTGATCTCCCAACGGAAATCCTTGAGCAGCGCCACGATGCGCGCGCGCTCCTCGGCGCGGATTGTGTGGACGGGCCGGTCGGCGGCGACGCCGCTCAACCCGGCGAGTGTGTCCGCAAGGGTGGCGGGAACCCAACCGCGCAGCAGATTTGCCAGCAGGCGATGGGCGTTTTCCTCGAATTCGCGTTGCAGCCGTGTGTGGACCTCTTGCTCGGTCATTCCCGGTTTGAGATCAATGCTGAGCGTCACCTTCGCGCCGTCGCGCAGGGCATCCACCGCGGCTAACGACGCGGTGAGAATGAGCGGCCCGGAGACGCCGAAGTGCGTAAAAAGCATCTCCCCGGTGGGCGGCATGGGGTAGGGGAGACGCAGGGCCTTTGCCGGACTGTCGCCTTTTTGCGTATAGAAGGTGCAGCGGACATTGCGCAGGCTCACGCCTTGCAGCGCCTTGGCTTGCGTGCGCTCGGCGACGGTCAAGGGGACGAGCGCCGGGCGCAGCGGGACGATGGTGTGGCCGATCTCCTGCGCCATACGGTAGCCGTCGCCCGTGGAACCGGTGTCGGGCCACGAGGCCCCGCCCGTCGCCAGGATGACCGCGTGCGCTGGTAGGCGCGCGCCGTTTGCCATCTGCACGCCGATGGTTTCGCCATCACTGACCAGAATATGTTGAGCTTCTGCGCGATAGCGGACCTCCGCGCCGTGCGATGTGGCATAGCGCAGCAGCGCGTCGCGCACGTCGGCGGCCTGCCCGGAGGCCGGGAAGACGCGCCCGCCGCGTTCCTCTTGCGTCTCCACGCCGTAGCGCGCCAGCAGCGCCAGTACCTCATCGCGGAAGAAACGGTGGTAGGCGTTGCGTAGGAACTGCCCGTTGCGCCCGTAGTGTTCGAGGAACTTCTCCAGCGGCGCGCTGTTGGTGATGTTGCAGCGTTCCTGCCCGCTGACGAGGATTTTCTTCCCCGCCTCGCGCATCTTTTCCAGCACGATCACGTCCGCGCCCACCTCGGCGGCGCGCCCGGCGGCGATCAAGCCCGCCGCCCCGCCGCCGATGACGATCACGCGGCGGCTCATCGTGGCCCCTCACGCAATCCCACGACGAGCAGGCGCAGGTCAGCAGCGGTTTCGTTGGCGATGCTGTGCAATTCGTCGCCGCGCACCAGGGCCGCGTCGCCGGGCCGCAGCACCCGCGCGACAACAGGGCTGCCATCCGTCGGGCGATGGTAGAGCATCCCCTGCCCGCTCACGGTGTAGTAGAGGTGCAGCAGGCCGGGATGCGCTTTCTGTCCGGTGGCTGCTCCCGGCGCGAGTGTGAGGTCGTGCAGAAAGGCGAAGGTCGCGCCGGCCAGCAGGCGTTCTTCCGTGCCGGGCAGTTCGCTGAACAGCCAGCGCACAATGGCGTCGCCGCTTCCCTGCCACGGTTCAGGCATCTCCGGCGCGGGATCCGCCGGGGTGTAGCGCACGCGCTTGGTGTTCGGCGCGCGCTTGTACGTCACGCCGGAGACCTGGTCGTAAGGCGCGCGGTTGATGTTTGCCCAGGCATCTTGATGAAATACTTCAGCGTCAACTGGCTCCGGCTCCCAGGGCGTTTCCTCAACGGGTGTGCTTTCGCGTGCGTCTATATTTTTCATAAGCATCCTTTCCGCCTGCTGTCGAAACGTTTGAACGTTCAAACGTTTCAACGTTCCAACGGTTAGCATAGCCAACTTTACCCGCTTGTCAATTTATCCCACCAGCCAGCGGGTGACGATGGCGATGGCCTGGCCCGCCGGCCAGAGCAGCAGTTGCGCTGCGAGCGTACCGAGCAGTTGCGCGCCCACCTGCCAGATGGTGATGTAGGTCACGTCCTTGAGCGGGCGCTGCTCGCGCAACGCTTCATCGGTAACGAGGGCGGCGACGGGGTTGACGACGAAAATGGAGAGCACCAGGCCAAAGCCGGCCAGCATCGGCGAAAGGCTGGTCGCCGTGCGCGCGCCCTCGGGAACGAGCGCGCTGGCGTACATCGCGGCGGCGTTGCTCACCGCAGCAATCGCCGTGACGAGCACGCTGGCGATGAGGAATCGTTTCGGGAAGGGGCTGCGGCGGGATTCGCGTACCGCGCCCAGACGGGGCGGCGTCAGATCGGTGGTCATCCGCCAGAGGCCCTGCACCGACGCGCCGCGCACCACCACTTGCGGCAGCGAGCGACGATTTTCGTAGGCGGCGATGCCGCGCGCCAGAATGCGGCTCAAGCTCGGGATACCGAGTGCGGCGATCACTGTTCCTACCGACGCCGCCAGCACGACGATGCGGTACACATTCAGCAGCGAGGTGGTGTTCTGGTTGAGCACAGCCAGATCTGTCAGGCTGGCGAGCAGTGGCCCGGCGAGGGCATTGGCTCCACGCGATCCCAACGTCAGCACATTGTACAGCGATCCTGCCAGCGCTGGATGTCCGGTGCGCACCCCCGCCAGTCGCGCCGCGTAGGCGCTTGTGTCAATCGTGTTCACCAGCACCGTCAACAGAAAAATAACCAGCAACTGCGTTGTCATTCCTGGCTTCCTCCCTGTGTAGCGCGAGTTGTTAGCTCGCGCCACAGTATACTCCCGTCTCCTTATTTCGCTTCGAGCAGATCGCCGGATTCGCGGTTTTTGGTTTGTGTCGGCTTGATACAGGGAACTGGCATTCCCTTTGGAGCAGGATAAGCCCCCGGGCAAATGCCTATTTCTCTGTTCATTTAACCATTTCATGCTTTAATAGAGGTGAATTCACCAGCCGCCGAATGCGTGTTGACCACTCGACGACTGGACTTAAGACTACCAGACGACTTTCAAGGAGGGAACTATGGCAGTACAACCGATGCAGCAAATGCTCTATAACCCCGCAGCCCGCAACCTCAACAACGTGCAACGCGTGCAGCGTGCGTTGGTCTGGTTCGGCATCTTCTTTCTGATAGGGGTCATCACCGTGATTCTGGCTCTGGCAGCAGGCTTTCTGCTGCCCGATATCGGAACGGTAATCGCAGGAGTGATTCTGGTCGTTGGCGGCCTGCTCGCGCTGATCGTTCCGGGGATGTTCAGCAGCAGCCTTTACATTGTTTCGGAATACGAGCGGGTGATTGTGCTCAAACTCGGCAAATTCATGGGCGTCCGCGGGCCGGGGCGCTTCTGGGTGATCCCGTACCCGCCGTTCAACGAATCGGTCACGGCGCAGATCGACTTACGTATCCAGACGCGCGTCATCACGGCGGCGGAGACGCTCACGGATGACAACGTCCCGGTGGGCTGCGAGGCTGTGATCTTCTGGCGCGTCGAAGACCCGCAGAAGGCAGCGTTGAGCGTGGCGAATTACCAGGAAGCCGTTTTCCAGGCTGCCAACAGCGCGCTCAAAGACACCATCGGGATGTTGGAACTGTCTGAGTTGTTGGGCGCACGCGACAAAGTGTCGAGTCGACTCAAGGAGATCATCGACAGCGCGGCGTCCTCGTTTGGGGTGGATGTCACCTCGGTAGAAATTACCGACGTGCGCGTGCCCGCCGATCTGATTCAGGAGTTGAGTGTGCTGGCGCAGTCCCGCCGGTCGGCGCAGGCCAAGATCGCCGAAGCCGACGCTGAAAAAGCCATCGCCGAGAAATTCAACGAGGCGGCAGCACTGATGTCGGATCGGGCTATGGAAATCTACCGGCTCAGCGTTCTGGAGCGCATCGGCCGTGAGGAGGGCAGCCAGATCGTTATCTACGGTTTGGGCGGCAATGTTCCGGCGGTCGACAATATGCTAGCGGCGACGGTGGCGGGGAGCCTGACGACGAAGTAGTTCACAAATCCTGATCATGGTGCGTGATCCGTGATACGTGAATGTCTGTTCACGCATCACGCTTCACGCATCATCGTTACGGGTCGATTTGATATATGCCGACGATGTCTATGTCCGATAGTACCCCTCTGCAAACCCTCGAAGGAACGCTGGAACGGCTGACCTTCCAGAACGAAGAGAACGGCTACACCGTCGCCAAGCTGACGCCAAAAGGGAAAAGCTACGAGGTCACCGTGATCGGCACGCTCACGGGCGTCAATCCCGGCGAGTCGGTGCGGCTGCGCGGCGTGTGGACGACGCATCCGCAGTATGGCCGCCAGTTCGAGGTGCGCGAGTACAGTGTGCAGCTTCCGGCGACGGTCGAGGGCATTCGCAAGTACCTGGGTAGCGGCCTGATCAAAGGGGTGGGGCCGGTCAACGCCGGGCGCATCGTGGATTACTTCGGCCTCAAGACGTTGGATGTGATCGAGACGGAGGTGCACCGTTTGCGCGAAGTGCCGGGCGTCGGCGAAAAGCGCACGGCGCAGATCGCGCGCGCCTGGGAAGAGCAGAAGCACATCAAGGAGATCATGATCTTCCTGCAAAGCCACGGCGTCAGCACCGGGCTGGCGGTGAAAATTTACAAGCAGTACGCAGACCAGGCGCTCGCTGTCGTGCGCAACGACCCATACCGGCTGGCGAAGGACATCTACGGCATTGGCTTCAAAACGGCGGACAAGATCGCGCAGAAAATGGGCTTCGCCGTGGACGCGCCGGAACGCATCCAGGCCGGATTGCGCTACGCCCTGGGCACGTTCAGTGATGACGGCCACTGTTTCGCCCCGCGCGACGAATTGCTCACCGCCGCTGCCGAACTCCTCGAAGTCCCCCGCGAGGCATGCGCACCGCAACTCGACACGCTCATTCGCTTGGAAGAAGTCGTCGCGGAGAATGGCGAATGGCAAATGGCGAATGGCGAATCGAGAACCAAGAATCAGCGAATCAGCGAATCCAGCATCCAGCATCCAGTATCCAGTATCCAGCAACCAGCAACCAGCAACGAGTCTGCCATTTTCTTACCCCCCTTCTTTTATGCGGAGCGTGGCGTCGCCAACAAGCTGCGGCAGTTGCAGGCGAGTGCGCGGGACCGGCTGGCGGTTTTTCGGGATGTGGAGTGGGATAAGGCGTTTGCCTGGCTTGCAGAACGAAATCCCATACATCTAGCTGAGCAGCAGGAGGCGGCGGTGCGCATGGCGCTCACGGAGAAAGTGAGCATCCTCACGGGCGGTCCCGGCACCGGCAAGACGACGATCACGCGCAGCATCATCCAGCTTTTGCTTGCTAAACGTTGCTCGGTGCTGCTGTGCGCGCCGACGGGCCGCGCCGCCAAGCGCCTGAGCGAAGCGACCGGCCTGGAAGCAAAGACGATCCACCGGCTTCTCGAAGTCAAACCCGCCGAAGGCTTCCGGTTCGCGCGTGACCAGGAGAATCCGCTCGACGCCGATATGGTCATCGTGGACGAAACGTCCATGGTAGACATTCTGCTGATGAACCACCTGCTCAAGGCCGTGGAAGCGGGCAGTCATTTGCTGTTGGTAGGGGACGTGGATCAGTTACCGTCGGTGGGGGCGGGGAACGTGCTGCGCGACCTGATCGCCAGTGACGTGATCCCCGTCACGCGGCTCGATACGATCTTCCGCCAGGCGGAGGACAGCTACATCATCGTCAACGCACACCGCATCAATCGCGGCGAGATGCCGGTGTGCAACGGCCCGGCGCGCGATTTTTTCATGTTCACGGCGGATGATGCCGAGCGCGCTGCCGACCTCGTCCTCGACATCGTCGCGCAGCGCATCCCGGCGAAGTTCGGCTACGACGCCGACCGCGACATCCAGGTGCTCAGCCCGATGCACCGGGGCGCGGCGGGCGTCGGCGAGCTGAACCGGCGCTTGCAAGAGACGCTCAACCCGCCAGACGCACGCAAGGCGCAGTCGGTCCACGGCGCGCGGACGTTCCGCGTGGGCGACCGCGTGATGCAGATTCGCAACGACTATGACCGGCAGGTGTTCAACGGCGATATGGGGCGCGTCACGGCGTTGGATTTGGAGGAGCACACGCTCACGGTCAACTTCGACGGGGCGCTGGTGGGCTACGAGTTCACCGAGTTAGATGAGCTGGTGCACGCTTACGCGGTGAGCATCCACAAATCGCAGGGGTCGGAGTTCCCGGTGGTGGTGATCCCGATTTTGACGCAGCACTACATGATGTTGCAGCGCAACCTGCTCTACACGGGCGTTACGCGCGCTGCCAAACTCGTCGTTCTGGTGGGGAACCCGCGCGCGATTGCTATTGCCGTGCATAACGATAAAATTGCGCAGCGTAATACGCGGTTGACCGAACGGTTGCTGGCGTGGACACCGTCGTCTGCGCGGGGATATGTGAGCGGATAATTTTCATCTTTTAACAGGTCAGGGTATAATGGAGATAGACTTGAGGCGGCGATGACACAAAGAGAGAAGTTGCTCTATAAGGTTTTGTGTGGGACGGCCGATGCGTCTATTTTATTTTCCGATCTCTGTCGTTTGTTGAAATACTTGGGTTTTGAGGAACGTATCCGTGGCGACCATCACATTTTCACTCGTGAAGGCATTGCAGAAATCCTCAACCTTCAACCCAAAGACGCACAGGCCAAACCATACCAGGTCAGACAGGTTCGTACCCTAATTTTGCGGTACAGGTTAGGAGGAAGTGATGAAAACTAAATATGCGATTGTAATTTATTGGAGCGATGAAGATGAGGCTTTCATTGCTGAAGTACCAGAATTGCCAGGATGCATGGCCGACGGAGCTACGTATCAGAGTGCTCTAGCCAATGCGGAAATCATCATTCAAGAGTGGATTGCCACCGCACGAGAGCTAGGACGGCCTATTCCAGAACCGCACGAACAGGCCGTGAGAGGTTGGGGCGTGCTTTTGGGTTTGCAACCAGTTGCGGTGTAAGTGGACATCCCTCTACCGGGATGATTGCGTTTCTCGGGGCGTATTGAAATCCTAAAGTAAAGAACGCTGCGCTTGGACAAGCGCAGCGTTCTTTTTGTGACATTGATCGGGGCCTACAGCTTCACCACGCGGTTCCCCTTCCGTGCCTGTTCCGCCGCGAAGACCATCAGGTGCGATTCCAGCGTCTCGTCCGGGCCGGAGAGAATCTGGCCTTGATCCTCGTCGAGGAGCGCCTGGCTGAAGTGATGCATCAGCCAGTAGTCGCCGCCGCCGTGCCCGCCAAGGACTGAGCCGGTGTCGATCTCGGTGTCAATCGTCTCGGTGCTGTCAGTCATAAAGTTGTAGTGGTGGATGAAGCGCCCGTCGCAGGTCAGTTCCCCGCGCGTGCCGAAGAGCCGCGTCTCGCGGTCGCGCATCCGCGTGAAGGCGGTCATCGTGAAATTGGCCGTCCGGTCGCCCGCAAACTGTAGATTGACCACCTGGTTATCCACCACGTCGTTGTCGCAGGCGTAGACGCAGCGCCCGTAAGGCCCGGTGCGCAGCGCCTCCAACACGCTCTCGCGGCTGACGTGGGGCGTGAGCACGTCCACGGGCCAGCCGGTGTAGCCACGGTCCAGCGCCGTCAGGTAGATGCGTTTGGCGGAATAGGGGCAGTCCGGCTCGACGGCGCAATCGAGGCAGCGGTCACTTGCGCCCTGGGGTTGCTGCTCTTTGCGGAAGTGCTTGAGCGTGCCGAACGAGGACACCGCCTCGCAGGGGACGCCCATCATATAGCGTAGCCAATCCAGATCGTGGCACGACTTGGTGAGCAGCATCGGGCCGGATTCACTCTCGTTGCGCCAGTTGCCGCGCACGAAGGAGTGTGCCTGATGCCAGAAACCCACCGGTTCCAGGTGCTGGATGCTGACCAAGTCACCGATGACGCCGGCTTCGACCATGGCCTTGAGCCGTTGTGTGAAGCGCGTGTAGCGCATCACGTGGCACACGCCGAAGAGGATGCCCGCCGCCTTCGCCGTGTCCACGACCGCGCGACATTCTTCCGGGGTGGGGGCCATCGGCTTTTCGAGCAGCACGTGATAGCCGAGTTTGGCGAAAGCAATCGCCGGTTCGGTGTGCATCCGGTCCTGTGTCGCAATGATAACCGCGTCCGCGAATCTGGGCCGCGCAGCAGCATCCTGCCAATCGGTGAAGACATTGTCCGCCGGAATGTTGTGTGCGTTCACCAGCCGTTCACGGTAAGCGTCACGCGGCTCCGCCACGCCGATCACCTGTCCCCGGTCGGGGAATTCGCGGAAATACGTCGCGTAGCCGGTACCACGCGAACCCGCGCCGATGATGAGGATTTTGGGATTGTGCATAGTGTCTCCTTAGTCAAGTAGTCCGGTAGTCGTTAGTCATGTAGTCCTGTCATTCAAACACAATAACTTTTATCCCTTGAATCGCTGCAACGTCTCCAACAACACCTGTGTCCCCCATTCCAGCGTCGCTACGGGGATACGCTCATCGGCGGCGTGGATCGTCTTGATGAGTTCGTCGGGGATCTGCATGGGAATGAAGCCGTAAGACTGGATGCCCAGCCTGGCGAAGTGCCGCGCGTCGGTGACGCCGGAGACCAGATACGGCACGGGGATGCCCGTCGGGTCGGCCTGGCGGATGATGTCGGCGAGCACGGTGTAGCGTTCCATATCCGCCGGTTCCGGGCCGGGTTCGTAGCGTTCGACGACAAGCTCCACATCGTCACCGAGCAGGGCGCGCAATTCACGCACCATATCTTCGGACGTGAAACCCGGCAGCAGACGTCCGTCCAGGCCAAGCGTGATTTCGCCGGGGATGACGTTGATCTTCTCGCCACCGCGCACGATGGTGGGGCTGACAGTGTTGTGCAGGCTGGCGCCGAGTTGTTCGCCCTTGTCGCCGAGCATATCCAGGACACGGTCGGTCAGCGCGGGATTGAGCAATTGCCGCAGGACGACGTTCTGCGGGAAGGACAACGCATCGCTCATGGCAGTAATCATCTCGCGGACAATCGGCGTCACATGGACGGGCAGCCGCTTGCGGTCGAGGAGGCGCAGAACGCGCGCCAATTTCGCCATCGCCTGTCCGCGCAGCGGCACGGAGCCGTGCCCGGCGCGTCCACGCACGGTCAAACGCATCCAGCAAATTTGTTTTTCGGCGAGCATGATGACGTAGAACTTCTTGCCGCCGATCGTGGTAGACACGCCGCCGCCTTCGCCGATGGCGAAACGCGCGCCCGCGAACTGCTCCGGGTGCTGTTCCACCAAAAACTTCGCGCCGTACTCGGCCCCGGCCTCTTCATCGGCGAGCGCGGTGAAGATGATGTCGCCGGGCGGGACGATGCCCTGCGCCTTCGCGCGCAGCAGCGCGACGGTCATCATCGCCGCCGCGCCCTTGTCATCGAGCGTGCCGCGGCCCCACAGCACGCCATCCACAATCTCGGCGGCGAAGGGCGGATGCTGCCACGTCTGTTCCGCCGTCGTGACCACGTCCACGTGCGCTTGCCAGATGACGGGCGGCGCCTCCCCGCGTCCGGGCAGGCGGGTGATGAGATTGGTGCGTTCCGCCGTCTTGCCGAGGACGGTGGTGGCAAATCCGGCCTGCTTAAAGAGGCCGTTGAGATAGGTGATGCAAGCCGCTTCGTTTCCGGGCGGATTGGTCGTATCGAAGCGCACTAGCGTTTGCAGCACTTCGAGGGGGTGGGGAATCGCTTTTTCGAGCATAGATGAATCGTCTCCTCAATGGTTTGTTGGAATTTTCTACCAAACCGCTAATAACACAAGCGACTTACAGTCGAGCGCCAATGGTTTTGTGGAGACGGGTGACTTGCTGCGTGAAAAAAGACCGGTCGGGTTTTCATAACCCGACCGGTCTGGGTATCATTGCCATCGCCGTTTGCGCTTGACCGCCGCCGCTCCGCCCAGCGCGAGCAAGCCCGCTAGCAGCGGCGCGAAGCCCCGCGCGGCCAGACCGCGCAAGAGAATGACAGTGGGCGTTTGTATGGAGCTATACTCGTAAGCGCCAATGTCACACGCATTGCCGCCGCGATCGACGCCATCGGCGCGGACCGCGCCGCGCTGATCTATGCTGACGCCGGCGATACACGTGGGATCGGTGGTCGGGACGTAGTCAATGGCCTGGCTGCCGACCAGCAGCGCGTGCGTAAGCGTATCGCCGCCGTTATCCGCCAGCGGGCCGAGTAACGGGTCGCCGGAAAGTGCCGGGCTGCACGTGCCGTCCTCCACCAGATTGTGGGTATTGCTGCCTAGCGTACCACCTTGATAGCAATCCCCACCATTGCTGTTGGCAATGAGCGTATTCGCGAAATTCAGCGTACCGCTATTCCAGAGGCCGCCGCCTTCTTCGGCTGCCCCGTTGCCGGACAAGGTGCTGTGCAGTACCGTCACCGTGTCAGAACTGAAGATGCCGCCGCCGTAGGAAGCCCCGTTGCCGGACAAGGTGCTGTGCAGTACCGTCAGTGTGCCATTATTCCAGATGCCGCCGCCGTAGTTGCTCCAGTTGCTGGACAAAGTGCTATGCTGTACCGTCACCGCGCCGTAATTGCAGATGCCGCCGCCTCTGTCAGCCCCATTGTTGGACAAAGTGCTGTGCTGTACCGTCAGCGCGCCGTAATTGACGATGCCGCCGCCGGCGACTCCGTAGGCGCCGACGATGTTGAGGTGATTGAGCGCGACCACGCCGCTCTCGCCGATGGTGAAGACGCGTACGTTGCGGGTGCCGTCGTTATCCGTGTCGCCGCTGACTTTGACTGCGTAGCTGCCACCATCAATGGTCAAAGTTTTGTTGATGGACAATTCACTGACCAGGTAGATGCTCATGTCGCTGCTAAAAACGATAGTATCGCCAGGGTTGGCGGCGGCAATCGCCGCGCGCAAACTGCCCGTGCCGTCATCCAGTGTGCTCGTGACGGTAATCGTCTCCGCGCGTGCCGTTAAGGGCTGCATTATCAGCATCATGCCCAGCGCTACCAACAGCGCCAGGCTCCAACGCCATTTGCGAATGTGTTGCAGAGTCTCCATTTCTATGCCTCACTTTTCAGCCAAAGTAACATAAGAAAGGTCATTCGTGACCGTGAATCATCGACGCAAAATGCGTTACCTGAACGTTGCTGTTATGGTCAATACACCTCGCTTTGGGCGAATTTTTGATGATGAGGGCGGTAACGACGCCGGGGCAACGATCAAACCCATTGAGGATGATGACCTCTGTCGAATTTTGATCAATTTTGCGAATAGTCAAGCGGCACAGGCAGCCAGAGCGTGAACGTGCTTCCGACGCCCGGCGCGCTCTCCACCTCGATGCGCCCGCCGTGCGCGGCGAGCAAGTCGCGGGCGATGCTTAGGCCCAATCCCATACCCTGGGGGAAGCGGCGACCGGTTGTGCCACGATAGAACGGCTCGAAGATGCGCAACTGTTCCTCCGGCGGGATGCCGATGCCGGTGTCGCGCACGCGAATCCACACGTTGGCCTCCTCCACGCCTGCGCTGATTGCGACTTCGCCGCCGGGTGGCGTGTATTTCACCGCGTTGCTGATGACGTTGCCGAGCGCTTGCGCGATCCGGTCGGCGTCGATGTTGAGTGTTGGCAAGTTGTCTGGGATGTCCGTTTGCCAGCGTAGTCCTTTGTGCTGCGCTGCTTCGCGCCAAGTGGTCAGCGTTTGCGCCATCCACGGGCCAAGCGCGACGGGTTTACGTTCCAGTTCCAGCGGGCCGAGCGCCTGGTCGTAAAGCTGCGTGAGGTCGTCAAGCAGACGCCGCATGAGTTGCATTTGGCCGGTCATGCCGTCCAGCAACTCCTTACGCAAGTCCGCATCCTGTGCTGCGCCTCCGGCGAGAGCTTGCGTCGCCGAGAGCAGCGCGCCCAAAGGCCGTCCCAATTCGTGGACGAGGTTCGCCAGCAGGCGTTTGCGCGACTTTTCCAGCTCGCGCCGCTGTTCGGTGAGCGCGTTGAACGCTCGCAGCAACAGCCGTACTTCGTTGGGGCCTTGTTCGCGTAGCGTACTCAGGGGATGTCCTGCGGCCATTTGCGAGATCGCCTGCGTCGCACGGCGCAGGGGGCGGGCCAGATCCACCGCCAGCAGCCACCCGGCGATGACGCCAACGATCATTCCCCCCGCCAACACCGCCATGATGAGCGTCCGCGTGCGCGGAAAGCGCGCGTAGACGCTGGACAGTGGATCAGTGAGGCGGATGACGCCGATGACCTGATCCATTGGCCCGATCACGGGCATCAACACCTCTGCCGTGCCTGTGCCAGGCCGTTCGCCATAGTCCACGCGGAGGGCTTGTTTAGAGTCTACCGTCTCTTTTAGACCAGGAACGTCCAACAGCTCACCGAGTTGATCGCGGTACGCTACATCGTTTGTTGCCAGCAGGTGACTGTCGGCGCTGAGCATCATCATCCGTGCCGAAAGCCGCCCGCCTACCTGTGATACGAACGCGGCCGCCTGCAGCGGATTGTACCAAATTTGTGGATTCTGAGCAGCGGCCTCAGCAACAAGCGCCGCTTGCAATTCCAGCTCGTTCGACGACCCCGCCAGCAGCACTTGCGTCTCCAACAAGTATGTTAACGCTACCCCGACGAGCGGAATGACGATGATCAACGGGATTACGTGACTTAGGATAAGCCGCGCGCGTAATGAGCGCATAAGTTCCTCCATGAGAGAATCATGAATCATGAAGCACGATGCTCGTTTCATGATTCATGATTCATGATTCTTGTAGCTTGTACCCCACGCCTCGCACGGTGACAATGCGCTGCGGGTGTTTGGGGTCGGTTTCCAGTTTTTCGCGCAGCCAGCGGATGTGGACGTAGACGACTTGTGGTTCGCCGACGTATTCTGCGCCCCAGACGCGCGCCAGCAGCTCATCCACCGAGAGCACGCGACCGGCTTCCTGGGCCAGCGCCGCCAGCAGGTCGAATTCGCGCGGGGCCAGGTCTACAGGCTTACCGTTGACGGTGACGGTATGTGCCGCCTGGTCAATCACCAGATCGCCCACGATCAGTGGGGTGGATTCTGACACGGCAGGCGCTCCCGCACTGGCCCGGCGGAGCACAGCCTTGACCCGCGCCAGCAACACGTCGAAGTCGAAGGGCTTGGTGATGTAGTCGTCCGCGCCCAATTCCAGGCCGAGCACCTCATCCAATTCACGGCGGCGGGCCGTGAGGAAGATCACTGGCACGTTGAGCTGTTGGCGCAGCGCGCGCAGCGCGTCCAACCCATCCATTCCCGGCAGGCCGATGTCGAGGATCACCAAATCCGGCGGATCGAGGCGCACGTGCGCCAGTGCGTCCTCAGCCGTCCCCGCCGTTTCTGTGCGGAACCCGGCCTGTTCCAGGTTGAACGCCAGGCTGCGGCGCAGCAGGGCGTCATCGTCTACGACTAGAATGTGTTTGGCCATATCCCCCCCTGATTATCAATCCCCAGTTACAATTTCCACCGTATCGCCGCCATCGCGCAGGAGGAGACGGCCTTGATCCGTATACAGACCCACGCGCAGAGTGCAGCCAGGACAGGCGCCGCCCGGCACGTTTAGAAAGAAGCGGTCGCGCAATGCTGTACCTGGCATCCATTGACCGGTGTGATACGCATCTGCTCCGGCGATGTGGTCATGTTGCGCGACCAGAACCCCGTCAGGATCGATCAAATGCACGAACACGCGGTAAGCCGTCGGTAGCGGCCCCGACGTTTCCCACCATAGGTCCACTTCCCAGGTTTCGCCAGTTTTGATGAGATTGTAACCCTTAAGCCGGACCGGCTCAGCGAACTCTATGTCTAGGGGATGCGGCGGGCTGGCTAACTGATCCAGTGGGCCGCAGGTGGCCAAGTCGAAAAGCACGACGCCGACGTTGGTGAATTTCGCGTCCACCGGCAAGCGGCGGCAACTTTCGACAAGCAAGCTCAACACGAGCGCCGTCGGGTCGGCGAGACGATCTTGCCAGAGCACCAGCCACAGTCGTTGGGACGTCGCCGTCTGTTGTTCCAACGTTGACAGAGCGTGCAAGTCCAGTGGCCGACTTGTGTCCAGCACGCGCGTCTCGAACGGCAGGCCGAACAGATGCGCCGGGCCGTCGTAGTAATAGTCCAGCGTATGCGCGGCGTACCCGCCAATGACGACGATTGCGTCATTCGGCGTGTCGTGCGCTTCGATGTACCGCGCTACGCCGCGAAAATCCGGGCGCGGATGCCACTCGTCCTTGATCCCCACCGCCCACGTCCCTTGTGCCTGCCGGGCCAATGCCGGAACCGCGAGCACGAGCCAGCCTATAAGTAGGATGCAAGAGGCAAGAGGCAGGATGCAAGAAACTAGATGCTGGATGCTGGATGCTGGATTCGCTGATTCGCCGATTTGCTGATTCTGGATTCTTGATTTGCCATTCGCCATCCCGTATTCCCATCCCGTCCCCACGCCGACGACGAGGGCGAGGCCGAAGGAGGGAAGCAGGTAACGTTCGCTCCATTTGGCTTTGACGAACGTGGCCGCCAGGAGTAGCGCAACTGGCATAATTAAGGTGATGAGTAGCCAGGCTGCGCCATCCACGCGACGGGCGCGCCACAGCCCGATGAACGCCGCGACGAGTGCCAGCGCCGCGACAAGCACGAACAGCAAAACCCACGGTTCTGGAAGATATTGCCCTATGCCAAATAACACCGGAATCCACCGCAACGCCGCCGTCGGAATCGCCGACACCGCCGTCGCATCCACCTGCGCCCGCCACAGCGCCCACGCCGCAATCGGCAGCGCCGCCAGCCCTAGCCACAGGTTCGCCCGCCACCAGACGTGATTCGTAATTCGTAATTCGTGATTCATGATTCGTGATTCATGATTCATGATTCGTGATTTGCCATTTGCCATTTGCCATTTGCCACTTCCCCACACCAGCACCGCCGCCCACAACAGCCCGGCGTAGAGGTGCGCCATCATCATCGCCGCGCCGAGGAGGACGTAAGCCGCGCCGCCCTTGCCATGTTCGACGAGTCGCCAGGCGGTCCACGCGAAGGCGGCGGCGAGCGGGATGACGAGCGCGTACATCCGCACTTCTTGCGTGTAGTAGACGTAGATTGGCAGTGTGGCGTAGGCCAGCGCCGCGCCCCAGCCACTGTAGCGCCTTCCCTGCACCGCGCCGCCCAGCCGCAGGATCAGCGCCGCTGCAATCGTCCCCAGTAGCACCGAGAGATAGCGCACCGCGAATTCCCCGCTGCCCGCTATCTTGATCCACAATGCCAGCACCAGCCCGTGGAGCGGCAGAGCGTTGTCTTCGCGTAGCAGCCCCGTCATCCCGGCGACTACGCCTTGCTGTGCGTGATACAGCACGAACGTCTCGTCATACCACAGCGAGGTCGCCGTCAGCCCCCACAGCCGCAGGCCAAACGTGAGCACAATGAGCGCAACGGCAATGGCGTAATAGCGTGTCTTGCCAGATCGTTCCATACCGCCATTATACAGCGAGTGGGGATGAGCGAGAAGGGTGATAAGTGACAAGGCAACAAAATCAGATACAATAAGGATGCAGGACGCAGGATGCAAGATGCAACAACGAAATCGTGAACCAACTTTCTCATAATTCTTAACCCTTAACTCATCAAGCGAGGCGTGTATGGTGGAACCGAAGACGATGTTGATTCGCGGGGGAACGGTCGTGACGCCGGAGACGCTGTTGGACGCCGACGTGCTGATTCGCGGCGAGCAGATTCAGGCCATCGGCCACGATTTGCCCGCGCCGGATGGGGTCGAGGTGGTGGACGCGACGAACCTGCTGGTGTTGCCGGGCGTTATTGATGCGCACGTCCACATTCAGCTAAACACCGGCATCTATGCCTCGCCGAGCAACTGGCAGGTGGAGAGCCGTGCGGCGGCTTTTGGCGGGGTGACGACGGTGGTGGACTTCGCGGCTCAAATTCCGGGTAACAGCTTTGTCGAAGCGTTGGACGCGCGGTTGGCGGAAGCTGCGCCTTCGCACATTGATTATGCTTTTCACATGACGGTGACAGACGTTCCGCCGGGTCAGGAAGATATGCTTGGCGACCTGACCGATTTGGGCATCCTGAGCATCAAGCTGTTTACGACCTACCGTCCCAACTATTACGTGGACGATGCGACGCTGCTGCGGTTGCTCGAAGCGGCAGGCCGTTACGGACTGACAACGCTCGTCCACTGCGAAAACGACGCGCTGGTGACGGCGCAGACGCAGGCGCTCATCGAAGCCGGCGATACCGGCTGGCGCTATCACGGCGCGGCGCGCCCGGCGCTGGCCGAACAGGAAGCCGCCGCCCGCGTGCTACTCCTGGCCGAAGCGGCGCAAGCGCCCGTCGTCATCGTACACAACTCGATCGGCGCAACGTCCGCGTTGGTGGCTGCTGCCCGCGCGCGTGGACAGGTCGCCTTCTGCGAGACGTGCCCGCAATACCTCGTACTCGATAACACGCTTTACGACGGCGCGGAACCGTGGCGCTACATCCTCCAACCGCCGTTGCGCGACCCGGCGGAGCGGGAGAAGCTCTGGACGCTGGTTGCCGACGGGACCGTGGATATGCTCGTCACCGATCACTGCGATTACACACGGGCGCAGAAAACGGCCCTCGACGACTTCACCAAAACGCCCGGCGGCCTGCCCGGTCTGGAGACGTTGCTCCCGCTGATGGCGACTTACGGGGTGGGGGATGGGCGCATTGACTGGTCCGATCTCGCGCGCTTGCTCGCCGCCGGTCCAGCGCGACTCTACAACCTGTGGCCGCGCAAAGGCGCGCTCCTCCCCGGCTCGGACGCCGACATCGTGCTGTACGATCCCACGCCTACGGATACGCTCAGCGCCGAACGGCTTCACTCGGCGGCGGGCTACACGCCCTACGAAGGGCTGCGTGTGCAAGGGCGCGTCGTCGCCACGCTGCGGCGGGGGGAGTTCCTGGTGCGCGACGGCGATTTTGTCGGCAGCGGGGCCGGAATATATCTGCGGCGCGAACCGCTGTTCTGGGCATAATGGAAATTCTCTACCTGCTTGTCGGGTTGGTGATCGGCGTGGCGCTGGCGTATTGGCTGCTGCGCGTGAGAGAGCAAGGGCAGCGCGGCGACCTGCGCGACGAGATCGCCGCGACATACCGCGCCAGAACCGAGGCCGAGCGGGCGCGCCTGGCGCAGCAGTACGAGGCGCGCATCCACGAACTGGAAGAGCAACACGCGGAGACGGTCGTTTCCGCGCGCCGCCAGAGTGCCGAGCAAAGCCGTGCCGTCCTCAAGGGGAAAATGGCGGAGCAGATGGCCCCGCTCTTGCCGGGCTTTGCCTACTGGCCCGCCGATGCGCGCTTCCTGGGCGACCCGGTGGATTATGTCGTTTTCGACGGGTACAGCGCGCTCAAGGATGAAGGCGCTGATGGCGATGTGGAAATCGTCATCCTCGACATCAAGCAGGGGAAGTCGGTGCTGACCGAGGGCCAGCGCCGGATCGCCAAAGCCGTCGAGGCCGGGCGTGTGCGCTTCGAAGTCGTGCGCGTCTTCGCCGACGGTACAGCGCGTTCCTACACCTGGGGTAAATCTAGACCTTAAAACGAAATCTATCAGCAGATTTAGCAGATTAAGCAGATTTTTATCTTTCTTAATCTGCTAAATCCGCTTAATCTGCTGACTCTTTGTGAGGTACACGATGCGTGACATTATGGCTGATGTGAAACGCTGGCAGGCGGCCGGGAAGACGGACTTCGCGCTGGCGACGATTGTGGAGACGCGCGGTTCGTCGTTGCGCGGGCCGGGGACGCGGATGGTGATCACTGCCGAGGGCGATGTGGCCGGCTCGGTGAGCAGCGGCTGCGTCGATGGCGACGTCATTGCCGAGATGGAAGCTGTGTTGACCGGAAAGGCGAACCTGCTGCGGCCCAATTTTGGCATTAGCGACGAGCAAGCGTGGGGCGCGGGGCTATCGTGCGGCGGTGCGATTGATGTGTTGGTCGAGCGGTGGGATCCGCTGCACGCGCAGTTGATGGCGGAAGTCGAGGCGCGCCGTCCGGTCGCCTTCGTCTCGCGGATCGATGCGATCAAACCGCCGGTACACTTGTTGCACACTGCCGATGGCGCGACGTATGGCACGTTGGGCGATCCCGATCTGGATGGTGAGGTGCTGATGGACATCGCGGCGGCATGGCCTGGCCCGTATGCGCAGAAGCACAGCTATCCGCAGGGCGAATTCTTCATCGAAGTGATTGCGCCGCCGCCTACACTCATCATCTTTGGCGCGACGGACATCGCGGTGCCACTGGCAAAACTGGCGCGTGTGTTGGACTTCCAGGTCATCGTGAGCGATGCCCGGCGCACGTTTTTGCGCGAAGAGCGCTTCCCCGATGTGGAAACACGTTTCGGGTGGCCACAGGATGCCTTTGCACCGCAAGATTTCGGCGTGAGTCACGCTGTCGTTGTCCTTTTCCACGACCCAAAATTTGATATTCCCGCGCTCAATCTGGCACTGCGCAGCGATGCGTTCTACATCGGCTTCCTGGGCAGTCGCAAGACACAGGCTGACCGTCGGGCAAGCCTCGTGGAGGCAGGTTTTACTGAGCAAGCGTTATCCCGCATCCACGGCCCAGTCGGGCTGGATATCGGCGGCAAAGAGCCGTGCCTGATCGCGCTCTCCATTCTCGCCGAAATTGTCGCCGTCCGCCACCACCGCGCAGGTGGCATGATGAGCAAGCGGTAAAGTCTTGTTCCCGCTGAAAGTTATTTCACCACGAATCTTCACGAATTTCCACTAATTTTGATTGCTATTTGTGAAGATTCGTGTAAATTTGTGGTTAATTTTCTTGAGGAGGATAATAATGAGCATCAAATTCCCGTCGGACGAATGGATCAAGCAGCTCAGCGAGCATCTCAATGGCAGCCCTTCCTACGAGCAATCGGCCAAGAACTGGGAGGGCGACTTCGTTTTCATCGTCGAACCGGACGAGGCTTACGCGGAGACCGCCTATCTCTACCTCGGCCTCTATCACGGCAAAAGCCCCGACGCGATGCAGGTGAGCAGCCCGGATGAGAAAGAGGCCGGGTACATCATCAGCGCGCCGTTTAGTTCCTGGCGCAAGGTCATCGAAGGGAAACTCGACCCCATTCAGGGGATGATGACCCGGCGGTTGAAACTGCAAGGCGACATGAAGATGATCATGCGCTATCCCAAAGCCGCCAAAGAAATCATCGCCTGCACGAAGCTAATCCCCACCGATTTTGGTGACTGATAAAATGTTGCAACGTTCAAACGTTTGAACGTTGTATTTTGAAGGGAGGGCATCTATGTGGTATTTTGTTTCTCCGCAGATTGTATTTGGCGAGGGGGCGCTGGATGCGCTGGATGATGTGCGCGGCGCGCGGGCGCTGCTGGTGACCGATGTGAACGTGGCGCGGGTGGGGCTGGTGGATAAGGTGACAGTTCACTTGCGCAAGGCCGGCCTGGCGTGGCGCGTGTTCGACGCTGTGGAACCTGATCCAAGCACCGAAACGGCGCTCGCGGGCGCGCGTGTGGCGCTGGAACACGAGCCGGACTGGATCATCGCGGTGGGCGGCGGCTCGGTGATGGACGCGGCGAAGGCCATCTGGATCCTCTACGAGCGCCCCGACCTCGAACCGGCGGACATCAACCCAATGGTGGACTTGAATCTGCGTCGCAAAGCACGCCTGATCACCATCCCCACCACCAGCGGCACCGGTTCTGAGGTGACGTGGGCCATCGTCCTCACGGATACCGCCGAGCAGCGCAAGATGAGCCTGGGCAACCGCGAGAACACCGCCGACCTCGCCATCGTTGATCCGGCGATGGTGATGGGGATGCCGCCCCGTCTGACCGCCGACACCGGCCTGGACGCCCTCACGCACGCCATCGAAGGCTACACTTGCACCTGGCACACCGATCTCACCGACGGCCTGTGCCTGGACGCGGCCAGGAAAATCTTCGCCTACCTGCCGCGCGCCGTCGCCGATGGCCGCGATATGGAGGCCCGCGAGCGGATGCACAACGCGGCGACCGTAGCCGGGCTAGGGTTCGGCAACTCGCTGGCCTCGATGGCGCACGCGACCGGCCACGCGCTTGGCGCGGTGTTCCACATCCCGCACGGGCGCGCGGTGAGCCTGCTGCTGCCGTATACGATTGAGTACATCGCTGCTGAAGCGCCGGAGCGTTTTGCGGACGTGGCGCGCTTGCTCGGTTTCGGCTGCGACGATGACCCGGAGGCCGCGCGGCGTCTGGCCGCCGAAATTCGCCGTCTGTGCGACGTTATCGGTAGCCCCACCAGCATCGCCGCGTTGGGCATTGACCGCGAAACGTTCGCCGCGCGCGTGACCGATCTCGTCGAGCGCGCCTTCAACGACGCCTCGTTGATGACCGCCGCCCGCAGCCCCGACTACGACGAACTGCAACGCATCTTCGAGTACGCCTATGATGGCACAAGCATAGATTTTTGAATGAGCGAATAGAAGAATGAGCGAATAGAAGAATGAGCGAATGAAGTCATTTGCTGATTTGCTGATTTGCCGATTCGCTCATTCGCTGATTCACTCATTCGCCGATTCGAAAGGAGTGGTTATGCACGGTTATATGGGCAAGATATTGCGTGTGGATTTGACGGCGGGGACGGTGTGGGATGAGCCGTTGAACGAGGCTTATGCCCGCGAATACATCGGCGGGAGCGGTCTGGCGGCGCGTTATGCCGATGATATGGTCACGGCGGAAACGGATCCGCTGGGACCGGAGAATCCGCTCATCTTTATGACCGGGCCGTTGGTGGGTACGGCGATGCCATCGGCGGGGCGTTACAGTGTGTGCGCGCTCTCACCAGCCACCGGGTTGTGGGGGGAGGCGAACAGCGGCGGCTTCTTCGGGCCGGAACTGCGCTTTGCCGGCTACGATGGCATCATCATCACCGGCAAGTCCGATTGTCCTGTCTGGCTCTCCATCATCGAGGGCGAAGCGGTCTTGTCTGAGGCCACCGATCTGTGGGGATTGGATAGCTACGCGACGCAGAAATGTATCCGTGGTCTGATGGGCGAGAGTCGCGCGCGGGTGGCCTGCATCGGGCAGGCCGGCGAGCAGCGGGCGGCGATGGCGGCGGTGATGAACGATCACGGGCGCGCCGCCGGGCGCACCGGCATGGGCGCGGTGATGGGCGCGAAGAAGCTCAAAGCCATCGGCGTGCGCGGCAAGGCGAAGGTGCCGGTCGCCGACGCGAAGGCGCTCAACGCGCTCTCGAAGGCCATCGTCGATGGCCTGCAAGACGATATGGCCGCCATGTCCATCCAAATGGCGGGCACCGCTGGCTACGTGGATATGGCGTTGATGTACGGCGATATGCCCATCCGCTATTATCAGCAGGATGCATGGGATGAGGGTAGCAATCTCTCGGGCATTTTGATGCTTGACACATTCCAGAACCGCACCCTGGCCTGTTATCGCTGTCCCATTGCCTGTGGCAGGGAGACGCGCGCACCATCCTACGGCGTGGACAAGGTTGATGGCCCCGAATACGAGACGCTTGGCGCGCTCGGCTCGCTGGTGATGGTGGCCGATCAGGAGGCCGTGATCTACGCCGGGCATCTGTGCAACGTCTACGGGCTGGACACCATCAGCGCGGGCGCAACGATTGCGCTGGCTTGCGAGCTGTTCGAGCGCGGTGTGCTGACGGCGGCGGACACCGACGGGCTGGAGATCCGCTACGGTGATGCCGCGGTGATTCACCGGCTGCTTGGCATGATGGCGAACCGTGAGGGTTTCGGCGCGCTGCTGGCCGACGGGAGTTACGCCCTGGCACAACGCTTCGGCATGCCGGAGTTGGCGGTCACCGTCAACAAGCTGGAAGTCCCAATGCACGATCCGCGCGCGTTCAGCGGGATGGCGGCGGTGTACGCGCTCTCGCCGCGCGGCGCGTGTCACATGCAGGGCGATATGTACGGCGTGGATACCGGTCAAGGCCCGGCCTACGAGTTGAACATCACGCCGGGCGAACGCTTCGAGTCGACGGAGGAGAAAGGCCGTATCGCCGCGCGCCAGCAAGCATGGCGTACCCTGTACAACGCGATGATCCTGTGCGAGTTCCAGAATCCCGGCGTGGAACGGGTGTTGGCCGCATTGAACGCCGTCACTGGCTGGGGCCTGGCGGTGGACGATTTGCTCCCACTCGGCAAGCGCATCCTCACGCTGAAGCGGCGGCTCAATCTGCGGCGTGGACTCACGCGGGCCGCCGAGCAGATGCCGTCCCTGCTGCGCCAACCGCTCGACGGCGGCACCGAAGGCAACGTCCCCGACCTCGACGCGCTCCTGGCTGGCGCCTACGCTGAATTCGGATGGGATGTGGAGACGGGCAAACCGGTTGTGGGTTGAGGGTTGTGGGTGGTTAGGTAGTTCACCATTCGCTGATTCGTTGATTCGCTCATTCGCTTATTCGTTGATTCAAGGAGGCTTTCTATGTTAGTCGGTATTTCCCCTTTGCTCAGTCCTGAATTGCTGGCGCTGTTGTGCCGGATGGGGCACGGCGATGAGATTGTCCTGGCGGACGCGCATTTCCCCGGCGAGAGTTGCAACGCGCGTGTGCTGCGCGCCGACGGATTGCGCGTCGCCGATCTGCTCGACGCGATTCTGCCGCTGTTCGCGCTGGATACCTACGTGGATAGTCCGGTGATGATGATGGCCGCCGTCCCTGGCGATACGCTCGATCCTGCCGTCGAAGCCAGCTATCGCGCCGCCATTGATCGCCACTGGCCTGGGACGCCGCCCATCGCCCGCATCGAGCGTTTCGCCTTCTACGAACGCACCAAGCAGGCATTCGCTGTCGTGATGACGGGTGAGACCGCCAAGTACGGCAACATCATCCTCAAGAAAGGCGTCACGCCAGTGTAGAGGCTATGGCCGTTGAAATTGCAAACGGCAGTACGTGTTCCCCTGGCCGCCGAAACGGAGAAAGTCATAAGATTGTAGTATAATTTGGCGTGAGGCGAATGGTATGGAACCGAAAGAAGTTGTGGCGCAGTTGAGAAAAATCCCCGCATTTCGCGGCCTGACCGACGCTGGCGGTGAAGACGCGCTCATGCGCATGGTGCCCTTCGTGCGTGAGCGGATGTACGAAGTCGGGGAGCGCATTCTGACTCAAGATCAGCCTCCTGATCGCTTGTGCATCATCCTGGAAGGCAAAGTCCGTTTGACGCGCACCGACGAGTTGGGCAACGTGAGCCAGATTGCCGAACTTAAAGCCGGCGATACTTTCGGGCGCACTGAACTGGTTGTGCAGCAGCTTGAAGGCGTCAACGCGAATGTAGTTGAGAGAACGCATATTCTGTATCTGCTGTTCAGGGAATTGGTCAAAATCTACGACCAGAGTAACTATCTGCGGGAGCGCGCGCCGGGTCCGCTCGATCTGAAGCAGATGGTCGTCACGCTCAAGAAGATACCTCTCTTCCAGGATTTTCGTGATGACCGCGCAGAGATGGAGCTGTACCGGATTGCGGCGTTGATGCACGATCAGGTCTATGGAAATGGAGAGTGGCTTTTTCGCCAGGGCGAGATTGCCGACCGCTTGTTAGTCGTGCTCGAAGGTCGCATCCAACTCACAAAAATTGATCCCGACGGTCTGGTGAAGGAAGTGGGGTGGCTCCAGGTCGGGGATGTGGCTGGAGAAACTGGGCTGTTAGTCGGCGACTTTCACGACGTGCTGGCCACCGCCGATGGTCAAGCGCGGGTGCTTTACTTGCTGCGCGATGACTTTGCGGCGCTGCTAGAAGAGCGCCCGCGTTTGCGGCACCGACTGCACGTCTCTGAAACCGTTGATATTCGCCGCAAAACCCCGGAATTCGACTGGCTGCGCGATGATGAGTGGGCTGTCTTTGTGGTCAAGCGCCATTGGTCGCGGCTTGTCCGTCAGACCGCTGCGCCCTTGATCTTTTTTTCCCTATTGCTGCCGGCGCTCTCTTACCTGTCCTCCAGAGGGACGACAGTAGCGACCATTTTTGCAATCCTGGTGGCTATTCCGATCCTCGCCCTGTTTGGCGTGGCTGTCTGGCAGTATTTGAACTGGCGCGATGACTTTTTTGTGTTGACGACGCAACGCGTCGTGCACATCGAGCGTGAGTGGCCGTTCACCGTTCATTCTGAGGAGTGCTCGCTGGATACCATCCAGGATATTTACGAAGTGCGCGCCGGCGTGACCGCCAACGTGCTCAACTATGGCAACCTCGTCCTCCAGACCGCCGGCGAGACAGTGGATATTGATATTGACTACATCTACAACCCAGGGCGCTTGCGGGCGATGATCTTCCAGCAAATCGAGCGCACGAAGGCCCGCGACTTGCTGCGCTCGCGCGGCCAGATTCGTGACTTGCTGGCGCGCCGCCTCCAGATTGAGAAAGCGCCGACGCCGCCGCCCAGCAAGACTTTGCCGCCGGCGCCTCCGACGCGTCGCCTGTGGATGTTGTTGACGTTCAGTTGGTTGTGGGAGTACCTGTTCCCGCCTTCGTGGACAGAAGTCGGCGACGGCGGGACAATCGTCCTGCGGCGATTCTGGCTGCTCGGCTTGCTGCGTTATACGGGAGTCTTTGTGCCCCTGGCGGTTTCGACCCTGGTCGGGGGGGCGTACCTGATCGAACTTGCCAACCAGCAAGCGCCGCACCTTAATGCCTGGCTGGCAGGCTGGCTTATTCTCGAAGCCCTCTTGTTGGGAGCTTTGTGGTGGCTCGTCGAGGATTGGCGCAATGATTACGTGCAGCTTACCCCCACCCACGTCATTTTGGTGGAACAAAAGCCGCTGTTGCTGCGCGAGTCGCGGCGTGAAGCGCGACTGGATCGCATCCAAAACCTCAGCTTTCAGGTGCCCGGTTTCTGGGGGCAGCTTTTGAAGTACGGACATGTACAATTCGAGACGGCAGGTCGAGAAGGGCGTTTTGAGTTGAAGTGGGTGCGCTATCCAGCGAAGGTCCGTTCGCTGATTTCTGACCGGCAGTACAAATACGGCCAGCGCCAACGTCAAATTGAGGCCACGCGGCGGCAGGATGAACTGTTAAGCTGGTTTGCGACGTATGACAACCTGCGCCAAGAGGGCGGTTAACAACTGTGGTACAATGGATGAGATCATCGGGATTCAGGGATTACAAAAGAGGAAATATGGCATTACGGGACATCATTACAGTGGGAGATCCGCGTTTACGTAAACGCTCGCGTCCGGTGGAAAGAGTGACGCCGGAAGTACGTGAGTTGATCCGTGACATGATTGAGACGATGGACGCCGCGAACGGCGTGGGCCTGGCTGCCGTGCAGGTCGGCGAGCCGGTGCAGGTGATTGTGATTGAAACGCCAGAAGACGACGACGATCCTACTAGCGGCAAACTTTACGTTGTCATTAACCCGGAAATCGTCAAAACCGGCAGAGAAACAGAAGTCGGGACTGAGGGCTGCCTTTCCGTCCCCGGCTTTGCGGGAGAAGTGGAGCGCGCGACCGAGGTTGTCGTGCGCGGATTGGACCGCCACGGCAAGCCGTTCCGCTTTCGCCCGCGCGGCTACCTGGCGCGCGTCTTCCAGCACGAAATTGATCACTGCAACGGCGTGCTCTACACAGACCGGCTGGTGGCCCCGGATCGCATCTGGGAAGTGAAGCCTGGCGAGGAAGAACAAGTCGAGGCGGAAGATGCCCGGCAGCGCGCGGCAGCGCTGGTTGGTTAACAACGGCTACAATGTCACCACTCAAACTCAAATCTAGTCAGCGAAGGACTCTACAGGCTGTTTTTGACAATCCAGTTCGCGCCAATATCCTGTGGCGTGATGTCGAGAGCCTGTTGCTTGCCTGTGGCGCTGAGATTAGCGAAGGCAGGGGTTCAAGGGTACGCGTTGTGTTGAATGGTGTAAAAGCCATTTTTCATCGTCCACACCCACATAAAGAAATAAACAAAGGGGCAGTGGTATCAATACGGCGCTTTCTGACAGAAGCAGGAGTAACACCCGATGATGGAATATAAAGGTTATCTCGGAAAGATTGAATTTGATGATGAAGCTAATGTTTTCCACGGTGAGGTGGTCAACATCCGCGACGTAATTACCTTTGAGGGACAATCTGTCGCCGAATTGCGGCAGGCTTTTGAGGATTCGGTTGATGACTATCTGGAATTTTGTATGGAACGCGGCGAGCAGCCAGAGCAACCATTCTCTGGACGCTTTACCGTACAGTTATCCCCAGAAGCGCACCGGCAGGTTGTTCTGGCGGCGACCAGGGCAGGTAAACGGATAGAGAATTGGGTGGCTGATATCCTTGGGCAAGCCGCGCGGGCTTGAGCGTTTAGCCAGCAAGTCTATTGGATTGGGAAAGCAGAAGTCCAGTTACTCCGCTGGTATCATTTTGGTGGGAGGTTTTAGGTGATAACGGAAAAGCAAGTGATGGATGCCCTGCGCAAGGTGATGGACCCTGAACTGCGGCGCAATATCGTGGATTTGGGCATGGTGCGCCAGGTGCGCATTCGCGGTAAGCATGTCAAGGTGACGATTGCGCTGACGGTGGCGAACTGCCCATTGCAAGATAGCATTGCCACCGATGCTGCTCAAGCTATAGATGCGCTAGAGACCGGACTGGATGTCGAAGTTGCGCTCACGGCGATGAATGAAGAAGAAAAGGCGCATCTGCGCGAGGTGTTGCAGTCTTCCCGCCAGCAGCAGCCCAACTTCCCCGCCGGCAATCTCAACCGCGTCAAAACGGTGATCGCCGTGATGAGCGGCAAGGGCGGGGTGGGCAAATCCACAGTGGCAGCGATGATCGCTGTGGGTTTGCGGCGCCAGGGGCTGCGCGTGGGCGTCCTGGATGCCGACATTACCGGACCGAGCATCCCCAAACTGTTCGGCGTCCGTGAAGCGCCGGGAACGTCGCCGCTGGGCATTATGCCGCCGCAAACGTCGGGCGGTATCAAGCTCATGTCCATCAACCTGATGCTGCAAAACGAAGCCGACGCCGTCATCTGGCGCGGCCCGATGATCGCCAGCGCGATCGGTCAGTTCTGGGGCGATGTCTTCTGGGGCGATTTGGACGTGCTGGTGGTGGATATGCCGCCCGGCACCTCCGACGCAGCGTTGACGGTGATGCAAGGGCTGCCGGTGACGGGCATCGTGCTGGTCACGTCCCCGCAGGATTTGGCGGAAATGGTCGTCCGCAAAGCCGCGAATATGGCCGGACACCTGAATATCCCCCTCATTGGCGTGGTGGAGAACATGAGCTACGTCACCTGCCCGAAGTGCGGCGAGCGCTTTGAGTTGTTCGGCAAGGGCAACTCGGAGGAGATGGCGAGCGCTTTCAACACCCGTTTCCTGGGCAAGCTGGGCCTTGATCCAGAGATGGCGCGTCTCGGCGACGCCGGACAGATTGAGGCGTATGCTAACGGTGAGTTCGGGCCGCTTGTGGAGGTCGTTGCTGGTGTGATTGCCGCTGCGCCGGACCCGCATCCCCACAAGCATTAATTGGATTTCAAACGGGTTATCGTTATGGAAGCACGCAGTCATAAACTCAAGAACGGCTGCGTGCTTCTTATTCTTGAGACGACTGAAGATGCCCCTGCCGTTCTCGATTACGTCGAAGCGGTCAGCGGCGAATTCGATTGATAGACCTTCACTTTTCGTATCGAGCAGCTTTCTCCGGTTTCTGGAAGACGGCAGATGGAATTTCGTCCATTTGCCGTTTTTGTTGCCGCTAACGGCGCACTCGTGATGCGTTGACATTTTGGCGCGACGCGAAAACCAGATTCTCGATCATCTGTCAATGGTCAACCGGACAAAGTGCAAATGTGTGTTGCTTTATTTCGCGCCTGTTACTATAATAAGAGCATAACTGATCGGACATTGCAAACATAGCACCAGTTCGCCATCACTACATACTAAGGGGGCCTGCTCATGTTAAGCTTTATGAAGGATGTACTGGCTGTAATTATGGGTGGGGGCGCAGGGACACGGCTCTATCCGCTGACTAAACTGCGCGCGAAACCCGCTGTCCCGCTGGCGGGTTACTACCGGCTGATTGACATTCCCATCAGCAATTGTATTCACTCCGGCGTGAATCGGATTTATGTGCTCACGCAATACAACTCTGTTTCATTGCACCGGCATGTCGTCCGCACGTACCAGTTCGATAACTTCTCTGGCGGATGGGTGCGAATTCTGGCGGCGGAACAGACGCCGGTGAGCGAGTCCTGGTATCAAGGAACGGCGGACGCACTGCGCAAGCAGCTCTTTCAGCTTCAAGTGCCCAACCCGCGCGATATTCTGATCCTCGCTGGCGACCACCTCTACCGGATGGACTACGCCGAATTCGTGCGCTTCCACGGTTTGCACGAGGCAGATATTACCATCGCGGTCAAGCCGGTCAAGGCCGAAGCTGCGCCGGGTCTGGGTATTATGCAGGCGGATAAGGAAGGACGGATCCACAAGTTCCGCGAAAAGCCGCCGCTGGATCAACTCAGTGGCCTGGAGAGCATCGAAGGGGACAAGCCCTACATGGCCTCGATGGGCATCTACGTCTTTCGCACAAAGACGCTGGTGGACTTGCTGCGCTCCGAGACCGGCGACGATTTCGGCAGGAATATCATTCCAGCGGCGATTGACAAGGGCCTGCGTGTGTTCGCCTATCCCTTTGAGGGGTACTGGGAGGACATCGGCACGATTCGTGCCTTTTACGAAGTCAATTTGGCGCTCACCAGCCCCAACCCGCCTTTCGATTTCTTCGCGGCGGAATGGCCCATCTACACGCGCGCGCGGTTCTTGCCGTGCAGCCAGATCATTGACTCCAGCCTGATGCGGGTGTGGATCGCACCCGGTTGCCGGCTGGATCATGCCGCCGTCGCCGACAGCGTCATCGGCCTGCGCAGCATCGTCAGCAGCGGTGCGCACCTGCATCGCGTGGTGATGATGGGCGCGGATGACTTTGAATCGCTGGCGCAGCGGGATGAGAACCAGCGCCTCGGCCTGCCCGACATCGGGGTGGGGCGTGGTAGCGTCATTGAGAACGCCATCCTGGACAAGAACGCGCGTATCGGGCGCAACGTGGTCATCCGCAGCCATCTGGACTCGCCGGATATGGAGACCGACAACTATGTGGTGCGCGACGGCATCGTCGTCGTCCCCAAAGGCGCCGTCATCCCCGACAACACGGTGATTTGACATGATCGTTGATTATCACGTGCATCAGAGCGACGATCTGACCGTCGAACAGGCCGTCGCCTTGGCCGAACGGCGCGGCATGAAGTTCGGCATCGTCGAGCATCCCGGCGCCGAATTGCCCATCAAGACGGACGCGGATATGCTCGCCTACATTCAACGGCTCAGGGCGTATCCCGTTTTTGTCGGCTTGCAGCCGATGCATATCCACTGGGCACGCGATTTTTCGCCGGAGGTCATTGCGCAATTGGATTACGTTCTGATGGATGCCGACACCGTGCCGCTGGATGATGGCTCCTGGCTCTCCATCTGGCGGCACGACAACTTCATCGAGGATATGGATGCCTTCATCGAGCGTTACCTCACGCACATC
Organism: Anaerolineae bacterium; assembly: GCA_035420085.1. Taxonomy (GTDB): domain Bacteria; phylum Chloroflexota; class Anaerolineae; order B4-G1; family SLSP01; genus DSWT01. Next base: position 75,502 of record DAOLUH010000004.1, on the reverse strand, counting down.
GCTCACATTCTGAAGCACGAACCGATTCACATCTTCGCGCGTCCAACGTACCTGCCCATCAACTTCGCCCGGCATTACGACGAAATTTGGACGAAAGATCGGATGCGCATGATCATTGATCTGGCCAAGGCGCGGGGGATCGCTTTGGAGATCGCCGAAAACGTCCGCGTGCCCAACCTCAAGTTCATCCAGATGGCGAAAGCTGCTGGCATCAAATTCACCTTCGGCACCAACGCGCGCAATCACAACGCCGGAAATTTCCATTATTGCCTGGAGATGGCGCAAGCAGCAGAATTGACGCAGGAAGATATGTGGCGTATAGGAGAAAAATGAAGCAATTATCTGATCTTTCCCCGTACATTTACGGGACGACACGCCTCGGCGACGAGCACGTCCCCTTCGCCGAGCGCGTTGCCATCGCCCGTGCGGCAATGGACGCCGGCGTGTGGTTCCACACCAGCCACACCTACGGCGACGCGCTCAAGGTGCTGCGTGTCGCGTTCGACCAGGACCGCACCCGCGTTCCCAGGCTGATCGTCAAACTTGGCTGGAGCACTATCGAGGAGCTGCGAGACATGATTCACCTGAACCTCGACCCGCTCGGACTGGATAGCCTTGACCTGGGCCAACTCTGTCTGGGCGGGCAACTGGCGGAGGAATTCGCCAACGGCGGGCCGTGCTACGATGAATTCGCCCGTCTTCAGGATGAGGGACTGGTGCAGCGCTTCGTGGTCGAAGTGTTCCCCTGGACATCGGAAGCGCCGCTCAAGGCGCTGCGCGCGGGCTATCCTGAAGGCATTGTGGACGGCTACATCTTCTACCTGAATCCCCTGCAGCGTTTCGCCTCCAACGCATTGTGGGACTTGCTCATCGAACGTAACGAGCCGATTATCGCCATGCGCACCGTCTCCGGCGGCCCGGTGCATTGGTTGCGCGATGTGCCGGGCGCGGCGTGGAAGGACTACCTGCAACAGCGCGCCGTCGAAGTCGCGTCCATCTTCGAGCGCTCCGGCATCGAAAGTTGGACAACGTTCTGCGTGCGTTTCGCCCACAGCTTCCCGCAGGTGCGCGCTACCGTGGGGGCTACGGCGCGACCCGAACACCTGCAAGCCTTCCTCGCCGCCAAGGAGGACATCCACCCGCTTCCGCAAGACATCGTGGACGAGATTGCTGCGCTACAACGCCGCTGGTCTGACGAACTGGATATTCACGCCGAGCCGTGGTCAATGTGAAAATTGCTGCTCGGCTCATTTTCAGAAAGGAATGACCGTGCTCAATACTGCACAGATTTTAGCGCAACTCCGCGCCCTTAAACCGGACTTGTATAATCGTTATCGCGTTAACGACCTTGCCCTTTTTGGCTCTGCGGCACGCGGCACACACACGCCTGTAAGTGACATTGATGTGCTGGTTGATTTTAACGAGTCGGCCACTTTGTTTGAACTGGTGGGGCTGGGGCAATATCTCGAAGAACATTTGCACTGTAAAGTAGACATCGTTCCCCGGCGTTCACTGCGCCCCGAAATACGGGAAAACGTGTTGCGTGAAGCTGTATCCGTATGAGAGATAGCACCGTTTATCTTAAGGACATCCTGACCGCCATTGATAGCATTCAATCTTTTGTGGCGGGGATGACATTTGACGAGTTTCAGGCTGATGATAAAACTGTCAGCGCTGTCGTCCGCAAATTCGAGATCATCGGCGAAGCTGCCAAACATATTCCGGAGGATATCCGCGTTCAGTTTTCAACTGTGCCGTGAAAAGAGATGGCCGGGATGCGCGATCGTTTGATCTATTTCTACTTTGGTGTGGATATGCTCATTGTTTGGAGAACGATTCACGAGCATCTTCCTGCGCTGCGTGAGGTATTGAATAGTATCCTTTTAGACTTTGGCGGCCAGTTTACTCCTGACCTACAATAATTTCCCCCAAGTCCATCGTCTCTCCAGCCGGGACAAGAAACCGCTCGGAGGCCAGGCGGGATGGCGTAGTTGCATAAAGCATCCAGGTTGCGCCGGTCTGGATTGCCAGGTTGTAGAACCCAGTTGGCAGATCCTCTATCGTGAACACGCCGTCGGCATCGCTGACGGCGTTGCGTGTGTAAGGATGGCCTTCGCAAGGCGTCGCGCCGTTGTAGCTGCTGTAGATGGTTTGGATGCACACTTCAAGCGCGACGTTTGCTCGTGGCTTGCCATCGGCAGTGACGAGCCGCCCGGTGAGCGCGCCGGGCGCTTTCTGCTGCGCCGTTGGCAGCGCCGGCCCGGCGCCGGAGACCGCGAGGGCAACGATGGTATCGTCAGGTAACTCGCTGTTGCGCATCTGATAGCTCGTCCAGGCCTCGCCATCAACGATGTGCAGCCCCCACACAGTCCCCACCCAGAGCCGATTCGCCACGTCAACCGCCAACGCGCTCACATTGTAGCTGGCAAGTGGACTGTTTTGCGGCGTGAACATAAGCCAACTGCCCTTCTCGTAGCATTGTAGCCCCTGGCTGAACGTTCCTACCCAGACCCGATCCTGGGCATCTACGACGATGCTTTGCGGCGTGTAGAGATCCCGCCCAGGATAGAATTTCCAGAAGAGACCGTCGCGCTGATGGAGACCGGCGCTTGAGACAATCCAGGGATTGCTGTGGCTGTCGAAGGCGATGTTCTCGAAGAAATACTTGTCATCGAAACCCGCGCCTTCCTCGTACACAGTCCATATTTCGTCGGTGAAGACGGCGATGCTGTTGACTGTGACCACCCAGACCGCGCCATCCGGCGCAATAGCGACGTCGTTGACCAGGCCATAGGCTTCCGGATTGGTGGATAACGTTTCTTTCACTGTGTACGTTTGCCAGACTCCATCGTGAAAGCGGCTGACGCCCTGGTAGTGCGCTACCCAAAAATCGCCGTCGGTGGCACACGCAACGGCTTCCGCGCTGCTGACGCCCCACCCTTGCCCATAGTTCCGCCACATCGCGCCATCGAAAAGGTTGACGCCGGCCGTGGTCAGGACGAGGATCTCCCCGCCTGGACAAACGGCAATGTCCTTAACCAGGTCGCCGCTCAGGCCAGCGTTTTTCTTGGTGTAGTTGACCCACTCGTTGTTCTCGATGCAGGTGATGCCATAGCCGAATGAGCCAACGCACGCTTGCCCTGGTTCACTGGACAATGTGACGACGGGTGCACTGGTGGCAACCGGTCGCACTGTGGTAGGCGCTGCGGTGGGCGGCGGAGCGATAGAAGGCGTCGTCGGCGCAGGCTGTGGGGGACGCGGGCCGGCGAGCGTCTGGCACGCCAACTGGATCAGCAAAAGACTAACCACGATGAGGGTGGTGCAGATACGATTTGTGCTTGACATCATCCTCTCCCTTTTGGGCGGAATTATAGCCGACTTTGCTGTTATTGCCGAGTCTTCGCCTCCAGAAACTGATTTGTGAACGCTTCTCCTGCTTTCACCGGCCCGGCGAGCGCACCATATTCGAGCAGCGAGTCAATGAGTCTTTGCCATTGTTCTTCCGTTTGCCAGCCGATGCCGTGTTCGTCGGTGAGGGCGCTGTATGCGTCGGCCAACTCGGTCTCCAGCATAAAGCGCATGTGGGCGGGATCGGTCTCCGGCCCGGTGTACTTGAGGACGATCTGCACGGCTTCATCCACATGCTTTTCGGCGTAGGCGATGCCGCGCAGCGCGGCGCGCAGGAAGCGTTCGATGCGCTCCGGGTCCTGCGCGATTTTGTCCGGCGTGGTCACATACGTCAGCCCCAGGGTAGGGATGCCATAGTCGGCGGCCTCCCATTGTACCAGCTCGTAGCCCCAGCTTTGCAGCAGATACGGCTCGTTGGAATTGTAGACCGGGTACACATCCACCAACCCTTCGGTCAGTACGCGTGGGTCGAAGCCGACGTTGATCAACTCAACATCCTTCTCAGTCAGCCCGGCCACATCCAGCAACGCCAGCAGATCGGGCGGCGGCGTGCCTTTGAAGCCAACCTTGTGTCCGGTCCAATCCTGCGGCGTCTGTATTCCGCTGTCTTTCAACGCGATGAACGCCTGTTGCCCGCGCTGCCCGATCAGGGCGATAGAGACGAGCGGCAAGCCGGGGTCCGCGCGGCGCTTCAGCAGCACGGCGGCGTCCTGCGTGGTGACGTCCACCGTCCCGGCAACGAGCAATTGCAGGTGTTCGCCCTTCCCGGCAGTGTGGCGGATGTCCACCGTCAGCGCCTCTTCGGCAAAGAACCCCTTCTCCTGCGCTACGTAAACGCCCACGAACGGCAGGTTTGCCTGGGGGTTATAGCCAGCCATAAACACCAGGCTCTTCGCCTCCGGCGTCGCCTTAGTGCATCCCGCCGCCAACAGTACAACTAACAGCCACACAACAAAAGTCCTTCGCATATCTCCTCCTTATCGTTAGAACGTTCGAACGTTGAAACGTTAAAACGTTCGAACATTCAAACGCGCTAACGTTCCAACGTTCCAACGCTCCAACGCCAAAAAATCACCCGCTTTTCCACCGCGATGACCATCACATACAGCCCGATGCTCATCACCGCTGAGCAGAAGACGGCAGCGAAGAGCATCGGCAAATTCAGGTTGGCGTAGGCCAGCCACATCGCGCGGCCCAGGCCCGCCGACGCGCCGGCCCACTCGGCGACGACGGCCCCGGTCACGGCGAGCGGCGCGACGACCTTGAGCGCGGCAAACAGGTACGGCAGCGCCGAGGGCCACCGCGCGTGACGGAACACCTCCCACCGCCGGGCATGCAGCGAGTGGAACAGCGCCAGCGCCGCGTCATCCACGGCGTGCAGGCCGCTGTGGACGTTGATCAGCACCGGGAAGAACGTGAGCAGCGCGGTGATGATCACCTTGGGCAGCGGGCCGAAGCCGAGCCAGATCGTGAGCAGCGGGGCGATGGCGACCATTGGCGTGGCCTTGACGAGGATCGCCAGCGCCAGCACGCCGCGTTCGAGCTGCGCCAGAAACGTGATGAGCGCCGCCATCGCGATGCCGACGACCAGCCCCAGCAGCAGCCCGCCGAGCGCCTCGCCGAGCGTGACCAAGGCCGCATCGAACAGATAGCCCGTGTTCTGCCAGAGCCGCCCAGCAATCGCCGACGGCGCCGGCAGGATGTAGACCGGCGTCTGGTTAATCCGCACGGCAACTTCCCACGCCAGCAGCGCCAGTGCAACGATCCCGGCGGCGGAAATCACATCCCGTTTGATGTTGGATGCGGGGCTATTTGACACTTAGTCGCTCCTTCAGGACAAACCACGGAACACACAGAATACACGGAATTAGGATATGAAAATCTGCTTAATCTGCTGACAAACAATCCCAGGACTTACGCACAATGCCGATACAGCGAGCTATTGGACGCAGATTTTCGCAGATACACGCAGATTTTTTTATCTGCGAAAATCCGTGTGAATCTGCGTCCGGTTTTGTGGAGTTGCGTAAGTCCTAAATCCGTTAAAATCCGTTCAATCCGTTGACACTCTCTCACCACGCAGCACGGCCCGCAGATGGCGGATGACGGCGACGGTTTCTGGCGCGGTTTCGTCGCGGGGACGGGGTTGGGCAATGGCGACGATGTCCTGGATACTCCCGGGGCGCGCGCTCATCATGATGACGCGGTCGGCCAGGCGCGCGGTTTCGACGATGTTGTGCGTCACCCAGAGCACCGTCGGGCGGAAGGTCTGCCAGAGGCGGAGCACCTCGTCGGTGAGCGTCTCACGGGTCAGCTCGTCCAGCGCGGCGAACGGCTCGTCCATCAGCCAGAGCTGCGCGCCTGTCGCCAACGCGCGGGCGAGGGCAACGCGCTGCTGCATCCCGCCGGAGAGCGTGCCGGGGTACGCCTGCGCGAAGTCCGCCAGCCCGACGGTGCGCAGCAAGTCTGTGGGATCGAGCGCGGCGTGTTTGCCATTCTGACGATTCGCCGTCATATTCACGCGTTGGGGAAGGCGCACGTTATCGAGCACTGTCTGCCAGGGGAGCAGGGCGGGATTTTGCGACATCCACGCGATTTGTTTGGCCTTGCGCGCGACGCCGGGTGGGGCGTTGTCCAGGAGGATGTCGCCCGCCGTCGGCGAAATCTGGTCGGCGATGAGCCGCAGCAACGTGGACTTCCCGCAGCCACTCGGCCCGATGAGGCAGACGAATTCGCCCGTCGCCACGTCCAGGGTGATGGAGCTGAGCGCGACAAGAGGCGCTTGCCGGCCGTTGAACGTCTTGGCGACGCCGCGCAGCGCAACGTTCATAGCTGTTCCCGGTGGGCGATCATCTTCGCCGGGGGGATGCGGAAGGCTTTCCACGCCGCCGCAGGGACGGCGCTGGCCTGTATCGGCGCGCCGAGGTAGCGGGCGTTGATTCGCGCGCGTAGCCCTTCGATGCCACCGGGGACGTTTTCCGGCGCGAGGGGCTGCGCCTGCCCGCGTACCAGGATGCGGCGCAGCGGCGGCCACGGCTCATCAATGGTGAGCGCCACCGCCGGATTCTGCGTGACAAAATCCGCCCATGCCGAACCGGGCCACGCGGCAACGAGGAACGTCGCGTCGCGCCACTCGTACCACACGGGGACGACGTGCGGCGAGCCGTCCGGGCGGATGCAGGCGAGCCGCGCGGCCCACGGCCCATCGAGGAACGCGCGCAGTTCGGCTGCGGGCATAGGGATGCTCGGCCCGTAAGGTTGCGGCTGCGCCGCGCCGTAAGGGGTATACGTGAGCGCGCCCAGACGATAGGAGAGCCGCGCAGCCATCTCGCGCAGGTCGCGCAACAGCGTCTCTTCGCGGGCGGCGTCCCAACGGAAAGCCGGGATGCTCGTCAACAGCGCTGCTTCCGGGCGCTGCCCATCGGGGCAGACGGGGACGGCGAGGGTCACGGCATCTTGGTCAGCATACCGCGCCAGCGTTTGCCGGCGCGCGCGTTCGACCGGTTCGCGGGCGTCCTCCGCATACTGCGCCAGGGCGCGTTCCAGCGCCGGCCCGACGAGACCGGCCAGCAACACCCATCCCGCCGGGTGTGCGACGGCGTTGAGCCGCTGTCCCACCGGGATGGCGGAGCGGACGGTTTGCGTCGTCGGTGCTTCCGCCAGGATGACGATGTCGGCGTTGTTGAGCGCCGCCAGCGCCAATGTCTCTTGGGGCGGCTGGCGCGCCGTCTCCTCGTAGAAGGCCAGCAGCAGCGCGTTAGCGCCTGTCGGACGCGACTGGCCGAGCGCCTGCGCGCGCGGTCCGACGTGATAGGGCTGCCGCTTTCCCGGTTGGACGATGTAGCCCGTCGTTTTGAGCGTGTTGAGCAGGGCGTGCAGCGCGCTGTGCGGGATGTCCAGAGCGGCGGCCAACTGGCTGGCGGTCAGTCCCGCCGGCTCTGCGGCCAACATCTCCAGGATGCGCAGGGTGCGAATCGAAGCCGGAACGTGTTGATGATACTCCATCATTGTTTTACCTTAATTCCGTCTGGCTGTACATAAGTCCAGTATAACGGATAAAGATTTGTTGTCAATTACCCGTCCCTGTTACCGTCTTTCCTTCTTGCACAGTTGGGATATACTAACGGCAGGAAAAAATAACGTTGAAACGTTGGAACGTTCCAACGTTTCAACGTTCTGGGGAGGATTTTTGCGAGTTTTCATGCTCTCCAAGGCATGCATTGTGGGCGCCTACCAACGCAAGCTGGAGGAGATGGCGGCGTGCGCGCCGGAGATGACGTTGGTCGTGGCGGCGCCGCCTTCCTGGAAGGACGAGCGCGGCGTGACGGTGCTGGAAAGGGCGCACACCCGTGGCTATCGGCTGGAAGTGCTGCCGATGGCGTTCAACGGGCGGTTTCACCTGCATTTTTACCCCACATTGGGTCGCTGGCTGCGCGATATCCGCCCGGATATCGTGCACATTGACGAGGAACCGTACAACCTGGCGACCTATCACGCCAACGTTCTAGCGCGCCGCTATGGGGCCAAGACGCTGTGGTTTTCGTGGCAAAATCTGTTACGGCGTTATCCCCCGCCGTTTGCGTGGATGGAAAAGTACAACCTGCGCCACATTGATTATGCCATCGCCGGGAGCCAGACTGCCGCCGCTGTGTGGCGTCAGAAGGGCTACACCGGGCCGCTGGCTGTCATCCCGCAGTTTGGCGTGGATACGGAGATTTTCTCCCCGCCGGAGACTCCGCGCGACGCGGACGGGCTACACATTGCTTATGTGGGACGGCTTGTGCCGGAAAAAGGCGTAGATGTGTTGTTACAGGCATTGTCCGGCCTGCCGGGCGAGTGGCGCGCCACCATCCAGGGCAGCGGTCCCGAAGAAACCCGGCTGCGCGCTTTGGCAGCAGATTATGGCCTGGCAGAGCGTGTTATTTTCCGCCCACTGATTCCCTCCACCGCGATGCCCGCGTTTTACCGGACGCTCGATGTCCTCGTGCTCCCCTCGCGGACGCAGGCGAACTGGACTGAGCAGTTTGGGCGGGTGTTGGTGGAGGCGATGGCGTGTGGGGTTGTCGCTGTAGGGTCAGATGCCGGTGAGATCCCGCACGTGGTCGGCGACGCGGGGGCGATCTTCTCGGAAAGCGATGCCAGCGCGCTGCGCGCTATCCTGGAACGTGTGCGCGCTGCGCCGGAATGGCGCCGCGAGTTGGGCGCGCGCGGGCGGGTGCGCGTCCTGGCGCAATTCACCCAACAGCAGGTGGCGCGCGAAACGGTCGCTGTTTACCGGGAGGTGCTGGCGTGAAACTCCTGGCTAAACCCTCGGCATGGTACAGGTTCTTGATGGCGCATATTCATTACTTGATCGGCGTTGTCCATCGCTACGTCGGCAACAGCTACGGCTCGCGCTGGGAGTACGAGGCGGCGGTGGAGGCGTTCAACCGCGCCGTGGAATGGAAGCCGGACTTCGCCCAGGTTTATCTGGATCGCGGCATCCTCTATTGGCGCGAGTTGGATCACCCGCGCAAGGCCATCCACGACCTCACGCTGGCGATGAACCTCGATCCTAACCTGCACGAGGCGCAGTTCAACCGCGCCATCGCGCACCAGCAGTTGCGGGAATATGCCGAAGCGATTGCCGATTTTCAGGCCTATCTTGCGGTCGGCACGCATCCTTACTGGCGCGAACACGCCGAATCTATGATCCGGGAGTTGAGCGAATGGGTTCTGGATACCAAACCGGTCTCGTGAAAAATGTCTTTGTGATGCTGGCATACCTTCTGGCAGGGATGCTCGCCGCCTGCACGCCGATCTTTGACGCGCCGCCGCTGCGCACGGCTTCCGGTTCACCGCGCGTCACGGTCGCCAGCGCGCCGGCGACCGTCTGCCAGGCGGCAACGCAGATCCGTTTCACGCCGGAGGTCGCCGGGCCGTGGGCAGACGACGTTACGGCGCAGTGGGTGTTGACCGCAGAGGGTGACGCGACTGTTCTCAATCAGGGCGAGTGGCGACCGGATATGAAAGAACTGTTGGCCGCTTTCCCCAAAGGCGCGGCATTGGCGCCCGGTCGCTACCGGCTGACCCTGCGGATGGGTGACGCGCTTCTCGCCGAGCATACGTTCACCATCAATGCTGATTCCACGACCATCACCGCGTTTGCTCTGGCGATGGCGCCGACCGCCCCTTCTGTGCCACAGCTTGCAAGCGGCGTCCAGCACTTTTATCTCCGCTACACCTATGCGGATGCCTGCTTCGGTGCGCCTTACTGGATTACCGTCCGCCATAACGATGCGCTGGTTTGCACGTACAGCGCCACATTGTCTCAGGCGTCGGGCGTAGAAACTGCGCCATGCTACCGCAAGGACGGCGCGGCGTTGGAAGACGGTGGGTATACGGTGGAATTGACGATGATGGGGCGCGTGTATCATCATGCCGCGTTTGAAGTCGGGCCTTCGGCAACAGTGACGCCGACCCCCTTGCTGCCCACAGTCACGCCAACTATCGTGCCGACAACCATCGCGCCGACTGTCACGCCGACGCCGCTACCCGTCGTGTGTGGGCCGCTCTTCGCCGCCGCCGGACTGACGCCGGACGGCGCTCCGTTCTTACCCAGGGATCGTTTTGAATGGTATACGCAGGTGGTTTACGTGGGAACGCAGTGCGTGAATCTGCCTTCTGCGGCGGCCTGGGAGAGCGCGTGGTACCGCAATGGGCGGCGCGTGCGCGAGGCGAATGGTATGTGGGAAGGGTCCGGCGGGGTGGGGACGGTGTGGGACAGCATCACCGGCGTCCCGAACGCGCCTTTTCTGCCGGGGGGAACGTACACGGTCAGCCTGACCCTTGCGGGGGACGCACCGTTGACGACGACGTTCCGCATGATCCCCTACGTTAAGCCTTAGCGGTCTTTGTCTGCCGGGTATTGACAGGCACTGCATCAGATGTTAACATCAGAGTAGAACAGTGAAACCCCTCTAACGAAAGGAGGAATACCTATGAGCATCGTCATCACACTCTCACGACAGTTGGGCAGCCGCGGCAGCTACATTGCGACCGCCGTCGCCAAAAAACTTAACCTGCGCTACATTGACCGCGAAATTCTCAGCCGCGCCGCTGAGATGGCCGGCTATCCCGACGAGGCGATGGTCGCCCAGTTGGAGAAAAAGGAACGCGTGCCAGGATTTCTGGAAAGTATTGTGGATTCGATGAACACGATGCCCGCCATCCCCACGATTGCCAGCGCGACGTTGCGGGAGGGTTATGCCTACGATGAGCGCCTTGCCACCTTGATGGTTCAAGAGGGGCTCAGCCGCGATGAGGCGTTTCGGGAATTGACCGAGCACGAACGGCGCGCTGAGGCAGGGGAAGATTATCAAGAGCTTGTCAGGCGCGTCATCCTGGAGTACGCGCAGACGGGCAACGTCATCATTGTGGGGCGGGGAGGGCAGGTTGTGCTGAAGGACTTCGCCAACGTTCTGCACGTGCGCATCCACGCTCCTGAGGAACTGCGCATCCTCCGTTTAGCCGAGCGGCTGGGCATTGACCAGAAGGAGGCGGAACGCCAAATTCGTCAGGCCGACAAGGAACGGGTGCGTTATATGAAGCACTTCTACGATGTGAAGTGGGACGATCCCGACCTCTATCACATTGTCGTCAACACGGGCAAAATGTCGGTGGACCTGGCGACCCAACTCATCTGCGACACCGCACAACGTCTTGTGCGGTCGGCGCCGTAAATCAATAGCCGGTCAGCAAGCCGCCTTCGGGCGCATCGGTGAAAACGGCGCCCAGCAGACGCACGTGGAAGCGTTCTAGCAACTCTTTGGCCTGCGCGATGTGGTCGCGGCGCGTGTGACCGGCCTGCACGACGAGCAGCACGCCATCCGTGCGCACGCCGAGCATGGAGGCATCCACCGCCACCGTCACGGGTGGGGCGTCAAGCACGACGACATCGGCGAGCGCCTTGAGCTGCGTCAGGAGTTGATCCATTTTCTGTGATCCGAGGATGTCGGCGGGATTGGGGGGAAGCGTTCCGCTCGGCAACAAGCGCAAGTTGGGGACGCCAGTTTCCACGAGCGCCAGCGCGTTTTCCCCCTCCTGGCTCAACATATAGCCCGTCAGCCCTGGTTCTTGCGGCGTGTCGAAGAAGTGATGCAGACTCGGACGGCGCAAATCAGCATCCACCAGGATCACCTGCTGTCCGGCTTGGGCCATCACCACCGCCAGGTTTACGGCGACTTGCGATTTGGTAGACGTGGCGGCCGGCGCAGAAATCACGACGGTCTCCAACGGCTTGTCAAGGCTGGTGAACGCCAGGTTCAGCCGCAAGGCCCGGTAAGCTTCCGCCGCCGGAGAGCGGGGGGCCGAGAGTGTCACTACATGCATTTTGTCCATTGTCACTCCTAAAAGTAGTCGAGTCGTCGGTCGTCAGGTCGTCTTTGACGCGCCAGGGTGGCGAATGTTGGCTTATTTCGCCTGGGAGATGGGCGGGATCACCCCGATGACCGTCAGGCCGGTCTCCCGCTCGAATTCTTTGGGCAGTCGCACGATGCCGGCTTCCAACCATTCCAAGATGAAGACGATGACCGCGCCCACGACCAGGCCGAAGATGCCGCCCGCGGCGACGTTAATGGCAGTTTTGGGGCGCAGTTGCCGGTACGAGGCTGGATCAATCACTTCCGCGAAGACGCGATCCTCTTTATTCTGCCGGGCGTTCTGCTCGTTGCGCCATTCCTGGAATAGCTGCGCCCAGGTGTTGGCGATGTTGTTGGCTTGCTCACCGTCGTAATCATCCACATCAATCTGAATGACCAGGCGGTTGTCATCGGCGGCGAAGGTCACGTCGCCTTTCAGGTCTTTCGCCGTGCGCATCAAATCGAGCCGGTCAATCACTTCCTGCGCGTAACGCTCCGACCACATCGTTGCGCTGAAGCTGTTGAGCAGCCATTTCGCCGATTGGGTCAGGCCCAGATCGGGCCGGGCAAGTTGGATCGAGATCTCAATGCTGGAGCGGTACACCGGCGTCTCTAGCTTGCTGAAAACAAACGCGCTCGCCGCAGTCAACGCCATTGCCAAGAGAATGATCCAACCCCTTTGGCGCAGGATGCGCAGATAGTCTTGAATTTTCACGTTTTTGATCCTCCTCGCTATCATCAACCTTGCGAAGGTTGCAGTTCAAACCTTCGCAAGGTTTCGCCGTTCAACGCCCGCGCAGGCGCGTGCGCACTTCACGACAGTGGGGACATTCGACGCCGGTATACGTTCGCCCGCACGTCGTACAGACTTTGGTTTGCATCGGGCGATCCTCCGCCATAGGCAGGAGGATCACCGTGACATCCTCGCTGTCATGGCGCGACAGCCACTCTTCGATGGACGTGTTGCCCACTAACCACCGCCCATCTTGTTTATCTTGTCGCACGATCCCCTGCAGGAACCGCCCATCCAATTCGTAAGCTGCGGTGGTCAAATCCCGAATACTTGCTTTGCGATATGCTGTCATAGCTCTCCCTTGTTTGTGCGGACATTATAAACGAAGGAGCAGAGAGAGCAAGAGGGTTGCGGTAGCATTATTGGATGTTCCACAGCACGACTTTTTCAGGCACGGGCGTGTCCTGCAGGTGCCGGAAAAGGTACCAGCGCGCCAACTCGTGGCACGCGAGTGGGGCGAATCCCTGACAACGCGGAACGGCTTGCGCGCCGCGCGTCGTGGCGACAAACGCTATACCTGCCCAACCACGTGTATCCGCGAGAGGCGGCGACACGTCCGGTGCAGCGATGACCACGCCGTTCACGTCGGCCGGCCATGCTGCGGCGACGGTCACGCGCATGAAATCGCGCACGGTCCACCGCACGACATTCGCTGTCGCGGCATCTGGTATGACCACGGTAATCTCGAAATCGTCGCGCCGCTGTCCGCGGCGTATTGCCAGTTCATCCAGCATTTCCTGCAATGTCCACAAATCAGGCGAGGCGGCTGCGGCGATAGCCGGTTCCGCCGGGGACGTGGGCCGCACGAACGCCAATCCCCACGCAAACCCGAACTGTGTTACCAGCAGGACTAACGCAATGCCCACAATGGCTCCTCGCCACACCATCCGCAGGGGTATTGCCAGCGAAAACAACAGGGTAATCAAGACTTGTAAAGCGATCAGGGTGACGCTGCCGAGGAAAAAGATGAGGTTCACCTGACCGGTTGCGCCCAAGAAACCCACGGTGCTGCTGTTATTGGCGTGACTCGCCAGCGCCAGGCCAACGGGTTGCCAGAAGATGAAACTCACCAGCGCGTGTCCTCCCATCCATTTGAAGAGAGAGGGGGAGACGCCGATAATGCTTTGCTGCGCGCCGTAGCCGGCCAGCAATGCCAGCGGGACGACCGCGGCGAGCGCAGCCAGCGGCGTCGCGCCGGGACGCGCGCTCACCAGCAGCAGCCCGACGAAGCCCCAGATCGCCAACGCCAGGGCGAAAGGCTCCGTTTTTCTGACGGACCAGACCATGCCCACGAGGGCCAGAAACAGGGTCAGCGGTTCGTACAGGAAAAGCGCTGCGATGTCGGGGAGTCCTATGCGCGCGGCGCGCCACGAAGCCAGCCACGCCGCCAGTCCATCGGCGACCCCACTCCAGCCGTTCCAGCGCAATCCCAGGCCAATCGAGATCAGGATAGCCCCAACCAGACCACCAATCGCTGGTTTGGCCCACGCGCGCAATGGCGCCCATAACGGCGCACCGAGACTCCAGCGGTAGAACGCCCACGCTGCCAGCCCGGCCAGCAACACGTCGTAGAACGACGGCCCGCCCGTCAGTCCGATTGCCAGTCCGGCGACGATGAGCAGCGGGGAAAGCCACCGGAGATGGTTGTCATCGGCGTCAATCAGCAGCGCCGTCAACAGCAGCAGTGCGCCCAGCACGCCCAGATTCGTGCTGTCCAAGCGCCGCGACGCAAACAGGGCCAGCGGCGAAAAGAGCAGCAGTGTGGCGGCGATCCATGCGCCGATGTCGCCCAGACGCTTTCGCCACAGCCAGGGCAGCCCGACCAGCGCGACGCCGGCCAGCGCCGGGAGCAAGCGCGCCAATCCATCTCCTCCACCGAAGAGCTTGAACAGCGCGCTATTGCCCACCAGCAGCAACGCGCTATCGGTTATCTGCCTCCAACCTGCGCCGCGCGCCGCATCCAGCGACGCCAGAGCGGACGTGGCTTCATCCGGCGCGAGGGGGGCGTGATTCAGCGCCAGCAATCGCAGCGCCGTCGCCAAAACCAAAATCGCTATCCAGGCTAGATGTGTATGTCGTGACATAGGGTCCTCGTAAAACGTGAAACGCAAAGCGTAAAACGTAAAAACGTAATGCTGTAATTCGCCGCTCTTTATGGGCTGGCTGCGCGGAAACTGGCGATGACGGCGCGAATGGCGGGTTCTTGGGCTTCGATGCTCGCGGTGAGTTTGAATTGGACCAGGGCGCGCACGAGGTTGTGCCGTTCGTGTTTGACCTTGTAGTACACGTTGCCTTCCAGGTAATCCGTGAAGAACCGCAGCCCCTGTTCCAGCGCGAGCAGACGAATGCCCGCATAGAGATAGGCGTAATCGTCCGCGGTGTAGAAATCATGCACCAGCGGGAGATACCCCGCCAAAATCGCCCGGCAGAGGTCCATCTCGAAGTACACGGCGTCAATGTCTTCCGTCTCTTCGCCCGGCGGATTGCAGCCGGAGCGCAGGCAGTCGCCAATGTCGAGTTGCACGAGGCCGGGCTTGATCGTGTCCAGGTCAATGATGCCCACGGCTTGTCCTGTGACGTCATCAATCATCACGTTGTCTACCTTGGGATCGCCGTGGGTAGGACGCAGGCGCAGCTTACCTTGCTGTTTGGCTTCTTCTAACACGGGGATGGCGTCACGGCGCTCGACCAGGAAGCGCATCCCGTAGGCCACGTCGGCTGAGTCCACCGCACCATCGCGGTGCGCGACGACCGCATCGTAGTGCGCCAGGTAGCGCGGCGTGATGTGGTAGCCGACGAGGGTGTCGTGCAACTGTGTGGAATCCAGGTCGCTGGTGAGGCGATGGAAACGACCGAGCGCGTAGCCCACCTCCCGCGCGTGGCGGACATCCTGAATTTTTGCGTAGGAGCGCGCGCCTTCGATGAAGGTGAGCGCGCGCCAGAATCCGCCCTGCGCGTCAATGACGTAATCGCGCCCGTCGTTGGCGGGGACGATGCGCGGGGTTTCCCAGCGGCGCTCTGGCGGCGGCTCGGATTGCAGACGCGCCTGGACATGATTGTTGAACGCGCGGATGTTGTGCATGATCCATTCGGGTCGCTTGAACACCCGCTGGTTGATGCGTTGCAAGATGAAGGGTTGCCCGCTCTGTGGTGTGACCAGGTACGTGTCATTGATGTTGCCGGAACCGTATTCCTGAATATCGGCGACCGGTTCAGAGTGCGGCGCAAAATACCCGGCGATGGTTTTTACGATGTCCATGCGTTTTTTCTCACTGGTTGCTGTGAACTGCGTCTGTGGAAATTGTGCCCTAAACTGGGGTAGAGTCAAGCGCAGGGGAGGCTGTGCGCGTTCGATTTACGCACGCGCCGTGATATCCTGCCCGACGCCCAGGATGCCGGTGATATTTCCCGCTGTATCCTGGAGCGCGGTCACGTTCCAACTGATCAAAATGCGTTGACCCTCTCTGGTCAGTAAATACTGCTCAAACCCTTCGACCTGGAAGCCGCAGTCTGCCATCAGCCGCGCGGTGAGGGGTCTGGCCTTCTCCATTTCACTTTCCTCAAACAAGGGGTGGATGCGCTGGCCGAGCAATTCATCTTCCTGATAGCCCAATATCCGGCAGGCGTAAGGGTTCATGTAGATGACCTTGCCTTCGGTGTTGTGGGCGATAATCAGGACGTTGGCGGTGTCGTAGATCGCTCTGAATCTGAATTCCGACTCGCGCAGGGCATTTTGTATGTGCTCGCGTTCAGCAATCTCGCGTTCCAGTTCGGCGGTGCGCGCCTGCACTAATTCCTCCAGATGATTCCGGTAGCGGGCCAGGGCTTCTTCCGTCTGTTTGCGTTCGGTGATATCCAGATGCGTACCGGCCATCCACAGCGGCTTTCCGTCTGCGGTCCATGTGACCACCTTGCCGCGATCCAGCACCCACACCCAATGACCGTTTTTGTGTCGCATCCGGCAGTCACATTCGTAGCAGGGCGTTTCCCCGCGGAAATAGCGTTCCAGCGCCTCATTCGACCGCGCAAAGTCGCCGGGATGGGTGAATTTCTCCCAGGTTTTGATGCTGACGGGTGAAATCTCCTCCAGCGTGTACCCGATCATCTCAGCCCAGCGGTCGTCGAAGTGGGTTTCACCCGTCTGCACGTTCCATTCCCAGGCGCCGACCCCCGTGCCCCACAGAATGTTGATCAGACGCTCGTGCTCTGCATGGCATTTTTCCTCCGCCTGCACTTGAGCCAGCGCCAGCGTGTGGACCCCCCAGGCCATCGCCGACCCGCTGAGCGCTGCCATGCCAAAGGTGATCAGAGAGGCGACAAAATTGCTGGAAACCAGCGCGGCAACCCAGACCGCAGCCGCGACAAGTAGAGCGAGCATCGCTCCACAGACCTGCCAGCCGTAGAAAAAGGCCAACAGCACGCACGGGGCCAAGAACAGCAGCAGCAAGCTGTCTGGCAGATTGAGCCAGACGATGACGATAGATGATAACGCCAGGAGGCTGGCATGGATAAGCAGCACCGACCACCACGGCGGACGTTTCCGGTTACGCATTTTCCATCTCTATGTAAAAGCTGTACTCGTGCGGAGAGTTTGCAGTCTGCCTCCCATAATTTTATCATGGAATGACTAATTTACTGCAGGCTGTGCCTCGCGGAAACTCACCATCTTTTGCCGTTCCTCGTCCCACAGGTTGTACCGCAGCGATTTGAGGCTTGTCGGAATGGTCAGTGGCGTGACAGTGCGCACCTCGGGGACTTCGTCGTAGCAGCGTTGCAGATTGTAGTTGGGGATGCGCGCCCGCAGGTGGTGGATGTGGTGCAGGCCGATGTTCCCAGAAAACCATTGCAGCACTTTGGGCAACTTGTAGTATGAACTTCCCTGAAGCGCCGATTTGAGGCGATCCCACGCGCCATCCCGCGCCCAGTACACGTCGGCGAACTGGTGCTGCACGTAGAATAGCCACAGTCCTGCCACCCCGGCGAGGAGGATGATGGGCAATTGCACCAGAATATACGTACGGAAGCCGATGGTCAGGCTGGCAACGACGACGATGGCGAGCAACGCCAGGTTAGTGATGATGACGCTCAGTCGCTCTTGTTTCCGCGCCGTCTTTCCAGCAAAACGGTGGGCGATCAGGAACATAAATCCCGGTCCCAGGCCAAACATCACCAGCGGGTGGCGCACCAGACGATAGCCGAGCCGTTGCCACTTGGATGCTGCCTGATACTCTGCTACGGTCATCGTCCACACGTCACCGACGCCGCGCTTGTCGAGATTGCCCGCCGTGGCATGATGGATGATGTGGGTATGCCGCCATTCTTCGTAAGGGGTGAAAGTGAGCACGCCCAGGATGTAACCTACGATGGTATTAGCACGGTCGGAGACAAAAAATGAGCGGTGGGTGCAGTCGTGAAAAAAGATAAAGATGCGCACGAGGAACCCAGCAGCGAGTATAGCTAATGCCAACGTTAGCCAGTAGGTCATCCCCAGTTGTACGGTGCGCACCATCAGGTAGAACGCCGCAAAGTAGAGTAATAGCGTGTGGCTGAGCTGCCAGATGGACCTTTTAAGATCAGGCTGCTCGTATTGCGCCAGCCTTTTGTACCATTCCGGTCTTGCTTCAGTATGAACGGACATAGGACACCTCCTCAGGAAACTGAAATTTATACAATGAGCACATAATAGCGACAATAACAGGACATTTGTTCCTGATGTGTGATCCTATGGCGATGATAAAGAACGTATTTCTATTGTAACACATCATGCCAACAAAACCAGATCGCCAATTTGCGACAGTTTTGCGACAAATGTTCAGGCTGGCTGTGGTACAATGTGTTGAGGGATGAGAGAGTGAGATGACAACGATTTTATTGGTCGAAGATGCACGCGATTTGGCCGAAGTGATCGCGCGGGAACTGCGCGCGACGGACTACACCGTGCTGCACGCCGCCGATGGGCTGTCGGCGCTGCAACTCCACGCCAAACACGAGCCGGACCTCATCATCCTCGACTGGATGCTGCCCAAGCTGGACGGGTTGGAAGTGCTGCGGCAAATCCGGCGCGATTCGGCAGTCCCCATTCTGATGCTCACGGCGCGGGGCGAGGAAGCCGATCGTGTCATCGGGCTGGAAGTGGGTGCAGATGACTATCTCGCCAAACCGTTCGGGATGCGCGAACTCATCGCGCGCGTGCGGGCGCTGCTGCGCCGCGTGGAGAACGTCCAGCAAATCCTCGCAGCCGATCGCGCCAAGGCGGAACAAACGCTGACCTACGGCGCGCTGTCGTTGGAACCCGACGCCTACCGCGCGACGCTCGACGGCGTCCCCTTGAGTCTGACGCGCACGGAATTCGATCTGCTGCACCTGCTGCTGCGGAATCCGGGCCGCGCCTTCAGCCGCACGTATCTGCTGGATACCGTCTGGGGCGGGAATTACGTCGCCGGAGATCGCTCGGTGGATAACACCGTGCTGCGCCTGCGCAAGAAGCTCGGCGACCTCGGCGAGGCCATCGAGACGGTGTGGGGCGTGGGCTACCGGCTGCGGGCGGAGTAAAGCACTGTGAACCGTCAAAAGATTACCGTAACCAAACCCCAGGGCTTCCTCTATAAATTTCTATGGTCGGTCAACCCGCTCCGGGCATTGGGCGAAGCGTGGCTGCTAGGCGCGTTCGTCTTTTTCATGCTTTCACGAATTGTTAGCCTGGTGTCCTCCTTTGTGCTGAACAACGGCATCTTTTTCTTGTGCGCCGCATGTGGGATGTGGGCTGCGCTGCGCGCCCGGCTGGTGACAGGAAAGGTCGTGTGGCAGGTCATCGGAGAATTGACGCTAGGATTCCTGGTCAGTGTCATGATGTTGGTAGTGCTTTTCCTCCCGGCGCACTACTGGTTGGGCTGGGACGCCGTCTGGCTTAACTCTAACTTCACCAATGCAGAATTTACTGCATTTATAATGATGATGACCGGTCCCGGCTACGTGTTGGTGCGTCTCGGTGCGCGACTATGGCTTTTCTGGGAACATCTACGGCGGCGGCGTATGCTGTGGGCGTTGACCCACGCCCACCTCACCGTTGTGGTCGTCGTCGCACTGTTTTTTGGCGGAATGTTGCTCCTGTCTGTACTGTTTAGCGGCAATGCCATGCTGCCAGATACGGAAGCTCCCCCTATCATCGCGACCATTGCCGAACAGGTTTTACAAATCCTCTTTCCGACCCTGGCGGTGGGCATCGTCATCGTGGTCGTAATGCTGGCAGGCGTGCTGCCGCCCTCGCTGGTGGTTTCCTTCCTCGTCGCCCGCCAAACCACCAAAAGGCTCGAAAGATTGGCCGCAGCCACCGGAAAGCTGCGCGACGGCGACTACACCACGCGCATCGCGGTTGACGGTGAGGATGAAGTAGCGCAAGTGCAGACTACCTTCAACGCGATGGCGGGCGAACTCGAACGCACGCTGCGCGACTTGCAGATCGAGCGCGACCGCGTGACCGCGCTGCTCCACGCGCGCCGCGAGTTGATCGCCAACGTCTCCCACGAGTTGCGCACACCCCTGGCGACGATCCGCGGCTATCTTGACACATTCCAGGGTGCGGATTGGCCTGAATCACGCCAGCGCGACCTGGCGGTGATGGAGCGCGAACTGCTGCACTTGCAAACGCTCATCGACGATCTCTTCACGCTCTCGCGGGCCGAAGTGGGCGGGCTGACGCTCGATGTGCGTCCGGTGGACGTCGTCCCGGTGATCCGGCAGCGCGTGGAAACGCTCGCTCCACTCGCCCGGCAGCGCGAACACGTCGAGGTCATTGCCGACGTCCCCGCGGATTTGCCCCCCGCCCGCGCCGACGCCGAACGGCTCGACCAGGTGCTTGCTAACCTGCTCCGCAATGCCCTGCGCCACACGCCGCCGGGCGGCATCGTCGCCGTCGTGGCATCCGCTGACGAAACCCACGTCCGCATCGAAGTCTGCGATACCGGCGCGGGCATCTCGCCGGAGGAACTCCCGCACGTCTGGGAGCGGTTCTATCGTGGCGACGAGGCCCGCGAACTCGACGCGCAGGGCGCCGGTCTGGGCCTGGCGCTCGTCAAAGACCTCGTCGAAGCGATGGGCGGCGCCGTGGACGCGCGCAGCACGCCCGGCGAAGGCAGTTGCTTCAGCGTGACGCTACCACGTGGGTAGGTTTGTCAGCAGATTGAGCAGATTGAGCAGATTACTTTCTCGCTCGGGCCAATCTCGGACCACGCCCACCCGCGCCTGGCTCTGCGATGGCGCAGCATCTCCAACAAAATAGCTTGCTTCAACGCTTAAGGCGGATCACAATCCGCCGTCCCCCACAGCGCCAGATCATAATCCGGCGCGTACTTTTTTAAGCCCTTCCCTGTCTTCCGTCTGCCGTCTACCGTCTACTGCCCCCAATCTGCGACAAAACTGCGACACTTCCACAAAACTCCTGTGACATGGCTTTGCTATGATAAAGCCATATCACAAAGGAGGCAGTAAAAATGACGTTTTTAGGCAATGGACTCAGCATCATAGCATTCTTGTTCTTCGGCACGCTGATTGCCGGTAACCGGTTATATGCGCGTGTGGAGATGCCCGAGCGCCGGTTGATGGGCATTCAAGGCCTAGGGGAGGTGGACGGATGGCCGACATGCTGATCCAAACAGTCGACTTGACCCGGCGCTTTGGCGACGTGCTCGCGGTCAACGGGCTGGAACTCGCCGTCCCTCAGGGATCGGTCTACGCTTTCCTCGGACCGAACGGCGCGGGTAAAACGACGACGATCCGTATGCTGCTCGGTTTGATCCGTCCCACGAACGGCGACGTGCGCTTGTTCGGCCAATCGCTGCGGGGAAAACGGCGCGATGTGCTACGGCGGATCGGATCGCTGGTCGAAGGGCCGTCGCTCTACCCGCACCTCACCGGGCGGGAGAACCTGGAACTAACCCGGCGTCTCATTGACGCGACGACGGCGCAACGTGACCGGGCGCTGCACATCGTCAAACTCACCGACGCCGCCGACCGGCCGGCGAGAACCTATTCCACCGGGATGAAACAACGCCTGGGGCTGGCGCTGGCCTTGCTCGCCGACCCGGAGCTGCTGATCCTCGACGAGCCGACCAACGGCCTCGACCCGGCGGGCATCCACGAGATGCGTGATCTGATCTGCGGCCTCCCGGCGCAGGGGATCACCGTCTTCCTCTCCAGTCACCTGTTGAGCGAGGTCGAGCAGGTCGCCACGCACATCGGCATCATCCAGCAGGGGCGGTTGCTCTTCCAGGGGACGCTGGACGAACTCCACGCGCAGGTAGAGAAGCAACTCACGCTCGAAGTGGACCAACCGCAACGCGCCAAGAGTGTGTTGGCAGCCGCCGGGTGGCAGGTGAAGAGCAACGGCAATCACCGGATGGTCGTCGCCGCCAACGGCATCTCTGATGCGGCGATGATCAACGCCCAGTTGACGCAGAGCGGCATCAACGTCTATCACCTCAACCTGGAACAGCCGACGTTGGAAGATATGTTCCTGAGTTTGACGGCTTGAGTCTGAAGTCCAACAGTCCTAAGTCCAATAGTCATCGCTATACGATCAGCAACTTGAATCACCAACGACTATCCGACTGCCTGACTAACGACTACCGGACTACCCAACTACCTGACAATTCAAAGGAGATCACAATGAAAGACATCATACACGCTTTACACGCAGAACTGTTGAAATCAAAGCGCACGCTGGCGTTTTGGCTGACCCTGATTGCCCCGGCGGTCGTCATCAGCTTGCAGGTAGCGATGATGTGGGATCAGTATGGCTATCACCTCGAGCAGAGCAAGCTGTTCGGCTCGGCCTGGGTTTTCTACACCCAACAGACGCTGGTGATCTGGTCGCTGTTGATGCTGCCGCTTTTCGTGACGCTGGAAACCGCGCTGGTGGCGCAGTGGGAACATCACAGCCAGCAGTGGAAGCATCTTTTCGCGCTGCCGGTTGCACGCGGGGCGCTCTACGCAGCCAAATACCTCTGTAGCGTGGCATTGATCGGCCTGAGCTGCGCGCTGATGATCGCCCTGATCCTGTTGACCGGGTTGGTTTTCCGGTGGGTGTTCCCCGGTCTGGGCTTCGAGGCCGCGCCGCCGCTGGGCGAGATGGCGCTGTACGGGCTGCTCATGTTCCTGGGGAGCTGGCTCATCATCGCCATTCAGACGTGGGTGGCGCAGCGCTGGTCAAGTTTCGCCGTCGCCAGCGGCGTGGGCATCGCCTTGACCGTCGCCAGCGTCATCGTCATCCAGAGCAAATACGCCGGATTCTATCCCTACACGTTGCCCGCTCTCGTCGCCAATGGCTTTAGCAAGAACATCGGCGCGCTGAAAACCTTTGCAGAGGGTGTGCTGCCCGTCAAGGAACTGCTGTTCGGCAGCATCGGCGGCCTGGTCGCTGCCGCGCTCGGCGGCTGGCATTTCGTCCGGCGGGACGTGTTGTAGCCCATCTGTTTGATGGCGCGGCGGGTCATCACACGACCCGCCGCACCATCATAGGCAGCAATTTGCCTTCATAGCAAATCGTGATAGGCTTTGTTCTAACGTATCTCCCGCATCATCCATAGTGTAATAAAGCGAAGGAGCGAAGTCTATGAAACCGAAACCGATGCGCACCTTTTCGATCATCCCCGCGCTGCCTGAACCCCTGAAACCTTTGTGGGACCTGGCCTACAATCTGCGCTGGGCCTGGAAGCACGACATCATCGAGCTTTTCCGGCGTCTGGACAGCGATTTGTGGGAGAAGACCGGCCACAACCCCGTTCTGATGCTTGGCACGATTGAACAATCCCGCCTGCAAGCCGCTACCGAAGACGTAGGTTTTATGGCGCACCTCAAACGGGTGACGCAATACCTGGAAGAACATCTCAACGAAAAGCCTACAGCCTGGTTTGCTCGCACGTATGGCGAGCACAAAGACCCCTTAATCGCCTACTTTTCGTTTGAGTTCGGCATCACCGAATGTTTGACCATCTTTGCCGGCGGCCTGGGCATTCTGGCTGGCGATCACATCAAATCGGCCAGCGACCTGGGCTTGCCGCTCGTGGGCGTGGGGTTGCTCTACCAGCAGGGCTACTTCCGCCAGTACCTCAACCAGGCGGGATGGCAGCAGGAAGCCTACGAGGACAATCACTTCGACAATTTCCCGGTGCGGATGGTGCGCGATGCGGCTGGCAATCCGCTGACCGTCGGCGTCGAGTTCCCCGGTCGCACCGTCACCGCGCGCATCTGGCGGGCCGACGTAGGACGCGCGACGCTCTATCTGCTCGACACCAACATCCCGGAAAACACCCGCCCCGAAGACCGCGACATCACCGATCAACTGTACGGCGGCGACCAGGATACGCGCATCCGGCAGGAGATCCTGCTAGGAATTGGTGGGTATCGCGCCCTGCAAGTTCTCGGCCTCAACCCGACGGTTTATCACATGAACGAGGGCCATTCCGCCTTTCTGAGCCTGGAGCGGACGCGCTGCCTGATGGAGCAAAACAACGTTACCTTCTACGAAGCGCGCGAAGCAGCCTCCGCCGGATTGGTGTTCACCACGCATACGCCGGTGCCGGCGGGCCACGACCGCTTCCCGCCGCAGATGATGGAGTATTATTTCAAAGATTATGTCGCCAAATACCTTACATTGCCCTGGAACGACTTCCTGGCTTTAGGACGGCAGAATCCCTTCGATTACGGCGAACCGTTCTGTATGACCATCCTGGCGCTGCGGATGTCGGCGTATAGCAACGGCGTCAGCCGCCTGCACGGCGTCGTTTCGCGGCAGATGTGGCAAGAGCTATGGCCCGGCGTCCCGGAAGGCGAAATCCCGATTTCACACGTCACCAACGGCGTTCACATCCTGTCGTGGATTTCGCGGGATATGAAGGTGCTCTACGACCGCTACCTCGGCCCACGCTGGCGCGAGGAACCGGCGGATCAGACCGTCTGGCAGCGGGCGGGGCACATCGCGGCGGAAGAACTGTGGAGCACACACGAGCGGCGGCGCGAGCGCCTGGTTGCCTTCGCGCGCAACCGTTTACAACAGCAACTTGAACAGCGCGGCGTCGCCCAGAGCGAAATCGAAGCCGCCAGCGAGGCGCTCGATCCAGAGGCGTTGACTATCGGCTTCGCCCGGCGTTTCGCCACTTACAAACGCGCCACGCTGCTGTTGCGCGACCCGGCCCGGCTGGCCCGGCTGCTCAACGATCCCAAACACCCGGTGCAGATCATCTTTGCCGGCAAGGCGCATCCGCACGATAATCCGGGCAAGGAATTGATCCAGAAGATCGTCGGTTTGGCGCGCCAAGACACCTTCCGCTCCAGACTGGTTTTCCTGGAAGATTACGATATGACGGTCGCGCGTTACATGGTGCAAGGCGTGGATGTCTGGCTGAACACGCCGCGCCGTCCCCGCGAGGCCAGCGGCACGAGCGGGATGAAAGCCGCCGCGAACGGCGTGCTGAATGTGAGCATCCTGGATGGCTGGTGGGATGAAGCCTACACCCCAGGTGTCGGGTGGGCGATTGGGCGCGGCGAGACGTATGACAACACCGATAACCAGGATCAAGTCGAAGCCGAGGCGCTGTATGATCTGTTGGAGCGCGACGTCATCCCGATGTTTTATGAACGGGGAAGAGACAATCTGCCTCGGCGGTGGATCGGGCGCATGAAAAACAGCATCAGCGCGCTATCTTACGTGTTCAACACCAACCGGATGGTGGCGGAATACACCGAGCGGTTCTATATGCCCGCTGCCCGCCACTACGAACTCTTGACAGACGACGACCTTGCCGGCGCCAAATCGCTCGCCGCCTGGAAATTGCGGCTCTACGACAACTGGTCCAACATCCGCATTGCGAAAGTCAACGGCGACTTGCCCGCAGAGATCAAAGTCGGGGATAAATTCGTTGCTCAGGCGGAAGTGCAGCTTGGCGAACTGACGCCGGAGGACGTGTCGGTCGAGCTATACATTGGGCTGGTCAATCCGAACGGCGAGATCGTCAGAGGGCGCGCTGAGCCAATGCACGCGCTCAAACGCACGCGCGATGGCGTGTATCTCTTTGAGGCGGACACACAGTGCACGATGAGTGGTCTGCACGGCTACACCGTGCGCGTGCTGCCTCAGCATCCTGATGCAGTGACGCCGTTCCTGCCCGGTTTCGTCAAATGGGCGGAATGAATGTGTAGTGGCGACTTTAATTGCTTGTCTGCCCTGAACGACTGAAGTCGTCGCTACGTGGTGATTTTAAGAACCCGGTCTTTTCCGGCAAGATCGGGAAGGATAGCAACATCAGCTTGGGGAAAAGCGGCCTGGGCGAGCGCCTGGGCCGCTTTGCCTTGCCGCTCGCCGATCTCCACCAACATCAGCCCGCCAGGTTGTAGCCGAGTTGGGGCCTGCGCCAGTAATCGCCGGACCGCGTCCAGACCATCCGCACCGGAAAGCAACGCCAGCCGGGGTTCCTGTTGCACGGAAAGGGGCAGCGCGTCCCATTCGTCATCAGCGATATAGGGCGGATTGCTGACGATGAGATGCACCGGCTCGGGCAGCGGCGCGAGCAAATCGCCTTCGAGAAACGTGATGCGCTCCGCGACGTTGTGCCGTTCCGCATTGGCACGTGCCACTTGCAACGCAGCGGGCGAAATATCGGTCGCGAAGAGCCGTAACGACGGCACATGAACCGCCAGCGCCACGGCGATGCAGCCAGAGCCGGTTCCCACATCCACGACGACGGAGTCGGGATGCGCCTTCAACCAGTCCAGCGCGGTCTCCACCAGCGTCTCGGTCTCCGGGCGGGGGATCAGCACGTTGGGCGTCACGGTGAATGTCAGCCCGAAGAACTCGATCTGCCCGGTGATGTAGGGCAGTGGCTCCCCAGCGCCGCGGCGCTGCACCCACGCGGCGTAGTCGGCGGTCTGTTGTGGGGTCAGTGTCGCTTCAGGGTGCGCCCACAGGTAGGCACGCGGCTGATCGAGGAGATGCGCTAACAGGAGTTCCGCCTCTACGTGCGGTCGGTCGGTGTGGGCGGAGAGGTGGGCGCTGGCCCAGTGGAGGGCGGCAGCGAGATTATCCATATCAACTCACAATCCGCGCGCGCCGTAAATCCTCCAACAGCATCCGCCGCAGGGGAACGTCGGTGCGCAGCAGGGTATAGCGCCCGCCGTGCTTGCCGGCGAGTGCGCGCAGTTCGGCTTGCCAGTCCGCCAGACGGCGCTGATAGGCGTCCAGCGCCGCGCCGTCTACCGTGACCTCGCGCTTGTCGCCGGTTTCGGCATCCACCAGGCGCAGGTCGCCGCGCAGCGCGGGATTGAGTTCGTCGGGTGTGAGCAGGTGCAGCAAGACGACTTCGTGGCCGCGCCCGGCAAGCGCCGCCAGGCCCGCACCTAGCCCGGCAGGATCGTAGCCGTCAGTGAGGAGCAACGCCAACCCTGGGCGATGCGCCCGCGAGGCGATGTCGCGCAGCGCGTCGGTCAGGGAGATTGTGCCGGAAGGCGTCACCGAAGAACACCACGTTTGCCAACCCGGCAGCAGCCCCCTTCCCCGGCTCGGCCCCCAGAAGGCGTGTGTAGTGTGCAGCGCCGCGCCCCACAACACATCCCCGCCGAGCAGCGTCATCGTCCCGAAGGCCGCCGCGAGCCGTTGCACAGCCGGCCAGCGAGCGGTCTCGCCCTCACCCCACGCCATCGAGGCGCTGCCGTCGAGCAGCACCATCACGGCGAGGTCTTCCTCTTCCTCGTGGAGGCGCACGTAAGGACGGTCGAGCCGCGCGTAGAGGTTCCAATCCACCCGCCGGGGATCGTCGCCGGGCGTGTAGTCGCGATAGTCGGCGAATTCGAGGCCCGCGCCGCGCCGCGTGGAACGCCGTTCGCCCCACGATCCGCCACGCTTGCGCTTGCGCGTCACGAAGCGCAGGCGCGAGAGCAGCGCAAGGTCGGCGTCGAGCGTCACGGTTACGGCTCCGGGACGGCGTCCAGAATGGCAGCGATGATGGCGTCCGCGGTGATGCCTTCGGCTTCAGCTTCGTAGTTGAGGATCAGGCGGTGCCGCAAGGCCGCAGGAGCCACGGCGCGCACATCTTCGAGGGCCACGTTGTAACGCCCGGCGAGCAGCGCGGCAACTTTCGCCCCCAGGATGAGGGCCTGCGCGCCACGCGGACTGGCGCCGTAACGCACAGCCCGGCGGGCAATCTCCGGCGCGTCGGGGTTGTCGGGGTGCGTGGCGACGGTCAGGCGGGCGGCGTATTCACTCACCGGCGTCGCCACAGGGACGCCGCGAACAAGGGACTGCATCGCCAATACGGTATCGCCGTCGGCGACAGGATGCGCATCGGGCGTTGCCGCGCCGGTTGTGCGGGTCATGATCTCCACCAGCTCGCCGGCAGAAGGATAGCCCACGTTGATCTTGAACAGGAAGCGGTCGAGTTGCGCTTCCGGCAGGGGATAAGTGCCTTCAAGTTCGATGGGGTTCTGCGTCGCCAACACCAAAAACGGCTGTGGCAGCCGGTAGGTCGTGCCGCCCATGCTTACCTGGCGTTCTTGCATCGCTTCCAGCAAGGCGGATTGCGTCTTGGGCGTGGCGCGGTTGATCTCGTCCGCCAGTAGCAGGTGGGTGAAGACCGGCCCGCGGTGGAAGCGAAAGTGGCGCTCGCCCGTGTCGGTCACTTCGAGGATGTCGGTGCCGATGATGTCGGCGGGCATCAGATCGGGCGTGAACTGCACACGGGTGAAGTCCAGCCGCAAGGTCGAAGCAAGGGTGCGGACGAGCATCGTCTTGCCCAAACCCGGCAGCCCTTCCAGAAGCAGGTGCCCGTTCGCCAGCAACGCGATGAGCGTGTGGCGCACGACCTCGCGCTGCCCGACGATCACACGGGCGACTTCGGCCTCGATGGCGGCGGCTAAATCACGAAATTGGCTAGGGGAAAGTTTTAGAGAATCAGGTCCTATCATCATATATTTTCCCTCTCTATTTTGGGAACTGTCAACGGATTTAACGGATGAAACGGATTGGAAAGAAAAAATCCGTTCAAATCCGTTCAATGTCCATTGACGACTCTTCCGTTAGCAACTCTTCCCACAACCGGCAGAAATTGCACAAATCGGGCGCGCTGGTCGGTTGCCCGCAGTGCGGACACGGGCGCAGTTCCGGTGCGATTTCCCCGGCGGCGAACAGGCCGGTTTCTTTCGCTTTGAGAAAATTGGTGTAGAAATGCATCTTCGTGCCGGGCGCGTCATGTTCCATTTGTGCCAGCGTGGCTTTGTGCGCCAGGCTGGTCGCGCCGACGGCGTAAGGGCACTCGTCCTCGATGTAGTCAATGCCCTGGATGAGCGTGTAAGCGGCGGTCTCGCGCTCGTAGAAGCGGCAAAACGGCTTGACTTTGCGCGCCAAGCCCTGTCCGTCGGCGGGCAAGACGGGGAATTGGTGGCGGAGATAGTCCACCTGCCAGTGCAGGACATTGCCGAAGAGCGTCGCGGCCTCGTCGTCGAGGTTGTGCCCGGTCGCCAGGACGTCGTAGCCGCCCTCGAAGGCCACGCGGTTCATCTCGTGGCGCTTGATGAGGCCGCAGATGGAGCACGGGCGCTGCGGGCGGTGGCGGCGCTGTGCGACCTGGATGATGTTTTCGCCGTAAAGCTGCCGGATGTCCACGACGATCAGGCGCGCTGTGGGGTGTTGCGCGGCAAAGGCAGCGGCTTTCTCCTGTGAACGGGTCGAGTAGGCAGTGCCGCGATCAATGCCCAGGTCAATGTAGAGGCCATCGGCCTGATAGCCCAATTTCAACAGCACATCCCAGAGCGCCAGGCTGTCCTTCCCGCCCGAAACGGCGACGAGGATGCGCTCGGCGTGGGCGAACATCGCGTATTTTTTGATGGTGCGTTGCGTCTGTTCGTGAAACCACTCCGGATAGTGAACGTCGCACAACGACAGTTTGTGCTGGCGCATGTTGATCGCGCCGGGATTCTCGCAGCGACGACAGCGCATCCTCACCCCCCAGAGACGACCGAGACGATTTTGATCTCGTCGCCGGGTTGAACCTTCTGGTCTTCGGCGACAAGCCGTCCATTGCGGACGACCAACACGCTTTCGGGCAGCAGTTTGAGATGCTTCAGCATTTGGTTGACGGTCATCTCCTGTTCCACAAACCACTCTTTGTCATGATAGACGATGTGCATAGTCATGTCCCTCTTTACCCTGGCGAAGGTGTGCGAACCTTTGGTTCGCCTAAACCTTCGCCAGGGTATAAATTCAACGCGGGGGCTGTGCAGGCCCCCGCGTTTATTATAGCCAAAATCACGAGAAATGAAGCTAATCTTCGTTGAAGCGGTTCTCCAATTCCTCGAGCAGCTCCGCCGCCTCCACGAGTTTATCGAGCGGGTTTTGTGTGCCGGTGAAGTAGCGATAATCGCACGGCATAATATCGAGCATCTTGACCAGCGTGGCGTTGTGTTTGCGGACGGTGTCCGCGGTCACATCATAGAACGAAGCGAGTTTGTCCAACGGCACATCGCGCAGGTTAACTTTGCGGACGGTGTAATCGAGCGCCGCCGCCCATGCTTCAGGCTTGGGGATGCTCAGCGGCTCTTCGCCCAACGCGATGCGGAATTCCATCCACATTTGAATGGCCGCGCCGATCATGTCAATGGGCATTTGGGCGGCAGTCATCCGGTCGGTGAGATTTTCTTCGACGGGGTCCATGCCACTGGCGAAGAGCTGCTCGACGCGGCTGGCGACCGGCGAATCCGGCGCCAGCCGCAGGTAGTTCGCCAGAGCGCGCAGTGCGCGATCAAAATCTCCCGCACGGGAAAGGATTTGCGCCAGGTTCATGTGGTAGGAAGGGTTGTTGGGATTTAGCGCCAGGGCGCTTTCAAGCTTTTTGACGGCCAGTTCAACATCCCAACGTTCGTAAGCGGTGAGCGCCTCCTGGTACAGTGCTTCGGCCTTCTTTCGATCTGCTGCGCTAGGTTGTGTCGGGCTCATGCATAGCCTCCATATAACAATAACTTATACTCCATTATAACATTTTTACCAGGTATGCCAATATGACGAAGGTACTGGTAAGCGCGTCCCACTCGTCAATGCACTACCACCACTGCTCCGTCTTGACGTCAATCCCCCACTCGGCCAACACGGTTTGAATCTCTTCCCAATGTTTCTCATCCACCACGCCCAGGCCCGTGGCTTGCGGCAGGGGTTTAATCCAACGGCTCAAACGCCGGTCGGCGCGGCGCAGTTCTTGCAGGGCGTCGTCGCTTTCCAGACGCAGCAGGATCACTGACGCCGTCTGCGCGTCGCCGAAATGGCTGCCCCAGGCTTTGAGCTGCTTCTGCCACTCCGGGGGCAGCGGCGCGCCCGTCATCTGCTCCAACAGCGCAATAATCGCCGGGATGTCCATGCCGGCGGCGACGGCGGCGCGCACGCTTTGGCGGGTGAGTTCCCAATGCCCGCCGTTCTGCGCGGCAATACGCCGCAGTGTGCCAGTGACGTACAGACTCGGCAGGGGATGGCGCGGGCGCAAGGTATCCTGCTCCCAGCGCAGGCTGTGGGGCAGGTCTGCCTCCGGCCCTTGCGAGTAGGCTGGTAACATCTCTTGCTGCTGCAAATGCGACTCGAGCTTGGCCGTGTCTTTGGCGCGCAGCCAGGCAGTTTGCGCGTCCAGGCGGTGCAACAGCCTGCCGGTCGTTTTGTCGTTCAACAGCCGGTCGAGCAGCGCGGGATCGTCGGTTTGCAGGACGGTGATGTCGCGGCGGATAACAATCCGCTCATACTGCTCGCCCCACTCTTCCAGCGTGCGGATGACGTTTTGCGGGACGGGCTGCCCGGTAGCCTCTTCGAGAAAGATGCGGATGGTTTGCGGCGATTCGCCGCGCTGCAAAGCCTGGTATGTCCCCTC
Source organism: Anaerolineae bacterium (assembly GCA_035420085.1). Classification (GTDB taxonomy): domain Bacteria; phylum Chloroflexota; class Anaerolineae; order B4-G1; family SLSP01; genus DSWT01. Next base: position 44,012 of record DAOLUH010000004.1, on the reverse strand, counting down.
GCGGGTGATGCGATAGGCGACGACGCTCTCGGCGAATTTCTCGCGTGTGGCAAAACGTTCGAGGTTGGCGAGGATGTGCAGCGCCACCGGCCCTATCGCCAGGATTTGAAAATCGGGCTGCAGAATCACCTGCCCGCTTTTTTCTGCCGCCGCAAACGGTTGGTTGGCGAAATGCGCGCGCGCCAATGGTGTGAGTTGCAGCGCCACGGGAACCTCACCGGTCGCCGCGTAGCCCAATTCCACCACGCCGAACGCTTGAAGTTCCTTGAGCACGCTCAGGGCCGCTTGCTGGTCGAGGACAGTCAGCCCCGCCGTCAAATCGTCGCGGCGGCCAACAGCATACCAACGCAGATTGGCGTACAACGAGTTGATCGCAAAATCGGCCATCACCAGACTGCCGCTGCGCCCTTCGTTGAGGAACGCCACAAAGAGTGGGAACGGGAACCACTGCGCCTCGGCGATTTCCTTGAGCAAAGCGAGCGCCTGCCCGCGGATCTCCTTTGCTGGGCGCGTCTGGACAGAGGCATAGTAGGTATATTGGGCAATCGCGCTCAGGTCCAAATCCAGATCATACTGCACATTGGCGTAGCTCTGCAGGAGCGTGGCTAATTGCGCGCGCGGCGACGCATCCCAGAACAGTTTGACGGCATCTGTGTCGGCGGCAGTGAGTGTCTCCGCCGTGTTTTTAAGCACGTTCAGAGCTTGGAGGATGGTCACCATCCACAACAGACGCTCGGCGTCGCGTTCTTCGTTCAGGAGAAGGCTTTTGGCGATGCGGCGCACGTCACGTTTGCCGATGCCGCCAGATTTCAGGAGCTTCACCGGTTCACGGCGCAGTTCCGCCCACAGGAAGAACAACTGCCGTAAGCAAAGTTCGAGGTCTTGGCTTTCGACGCGCGCTGGCGGCGTGACTGTTTGCACAACGGCGGCGGGCGCCGGCAGCGTGAGCAGGTTGCGCGGCAGCGCGCTGCTTACTTCCGGAGCAATGCCGATTTTGTCGAAAGGCTCGAAGGTGCGGCGTGAGGACATGCCGCTCAGGTCGTCAAGGTTGAGTAGCAAGCCTTTATGCATCAAATTTACGACCACATCGCGCAATCGGGGACGGTCGCTGGTGGCCTCTTGCCCCTCAATGTAAACAAGGCCGGCCTTCATCAGCGGCAGGGTGACTGTGCGCTGTGTGCCGACGCCGCCGTTTTTGAGCAGCAATCCCAAGAGTGCGCGTTCGGCTTGACCGAGGTTGCCGATGAACGTGGCAGAACCGGCAATCTCGCGGACTTTGTCGCTGATCGCGTCCACAAGCCATGTCTTGCGCACCGGGCCTTTGGGCTGGCTGATGTTCAGGTGTTCGGCGATCTGCTTGAGCATGTCTATGTGATAGAGGTCGAGTGATTGCTTGAGTTTCTCCGCCATCACGCTTCCTCCTTGGGCATGTAGCCCTGGCGCTCCAGACCGCTCACGATGCGGTTGACCTGCTCCGTTTGTAGCAGCGCCACCCGTGGCGTGACCAGGCCCATAATCGCCTGGCGCATCGTCGGCAGGGCAACTTGTAGCTCCTGCATGGTGAACTCGTCCCGCGTCACTAACGTCGTCTGTCCTGTGTAAAGCCGGATGTGCCCGTAGTGCGCCCACCACGATTGCCACCACTTTTGCACGTCTGGTAGGGGCGGAAAGCCGGCGTGCTGCTCCCAGGTTTCGGCAAGCGTCTCCGGGGTCTCGCCTTGCTCGAACGCTTTGTGCAGACGTGAAACATCCAGTTGGTAACGCAGTTTGTTGTCAACCAGGCCGCGCGGTTCGCTCCACTGCTGTACCGCAGCGAGAAATTCAGCGCGCGCCGGCGGCATGATCGCCAACGCCAGTTCACGCGGTCTGAAAGCGACGTCGTCGCGGCTGAAGGGCGTAGCCGTTTCATCCAGCAACACCTCAGGGCGGTTCCACTGCAAGCTCTGCAAGCGCCGCAGCCGGAAAAGCTCGATATTCTCCAGATCAGGCGCAGCTTCGACCAGTCCCAGCACGTGTAATGGACCCCGCAATGTCGCGCGCAGCGCGGTATCCAGAAAACCTTCCCAGTTGTCGTGCGCATCCTTGCACAACAACCCCTGCAGGTAATAATGGGTACTCGGCTCAGGATACAATTTGACCAAAAATCGCGCGACCTTGTCCACCGAAAGCCAGACATCGTGTGGGAGGTAGGCTAAAATGTTCAGAATCACCCAGCGCATGGTGTACTGCGCTGTGCGCAGCGTGTTCTCAACGCCCGACAACATCCAGAGATTTTGATAATTCATTTGGATGTGGATATCGCCGGCGCGCCAGTCGGGCCACCAATCGGTCCATTCAACCACAGTGCGGTAGATGCGATAGAGGGTCTTGAGTTGGTGGCTGGGTGTCTGCATCATCCACGGCTGGATCAGCGCGTTGTTGAGTGTCACCGGCAGGCCCGGCAGCAGGAGTTGGGCATTGATCAGGGCGTGGTAGAGGAATTCAGCGATGGCCGGTGTAAGATCCAGGCTCGCCGACCACGCGGCGATGGTCGCATCATCGAGATACGGCTCCGGCGGGCACAAGGTGATAGTGCTCTGCTGCGGTGGATTGTTCAGCAGACGTTGGGCATCGGCCGGTATAGGGGGCCAAATCAGATATTCGTTGCCATAAAATGCCGCGCGCGGTGTGCGCCAACGTAGACGGGGACGGATGCGATATGTATTAGACTGCACCAGGTTGAGGAGTTGATGGATTTTCAGGAGCAGCAGGCGCGGATCGGCGGCCGGTACGTAAGTTGCCGGAGATGGTTCGACATCGAAAGGAAGGTAAACCGGTGGGAGCAGCTTAAACGTCTCGAAAGGGACAAAGAATTGTCCACTTTCATCGGTCAATCCCAGGCCGGCGTCGAGTATCCGCTGCGTCAACACCGTAGAGCGCCTGGCGAGAGACAACATGCGATCAAGAGGCGTCGGTTGTGTGCGCAGTCCCATCAGATTGGTGTAGAGGAGCAAATGGAGGTAATACCGCTGCTCTTCGTCGTTGAGGGTGTTTAACTGCTGGGCAAAACGTCCGGGGTCGAGAAATCCCTCCACGAGCTGTCGGACCAGGTCAACGCGGCGCAGCCCTTTAGGCTTGAGCTTGAGACGGGTGATTTGCTGGCGGATGAAATCTGTTCGCCATTCTTGCCCCGCCAGGCGCTCGATGAAATCGGTGGGGTCGTCGTTCTCAGTCAGGGTCCAAAAGGGTGGCGCAGCCTGGGGTTTCACGGGCTTGGCAGGTTCAAGCCACACGTAGCTGAGATTTGGCGTAAAAGCTTCGGGAGGGCACATCGCCGATGGGCTTGCGCTGTTCGGTTTCTTCATATTATGCTTTCACTGAACTGGATACTGGATGCTGGCATCGTATGCCGCCGACGCTAACGCTGTTGCGTGTGTGGGAGCGCGCCGGGGATTTCCTCATCGTAGAGGATGAGATAGCGGTAGCCTTGCTCGGTCAAGAATCGCTGGCGGTTGGCGCTGTATTGTTGATCCACCGTCTCTTTGCTGACAATCGTGTAAAAATACGCCTGCCGCCCATCGGATTTGGGGCGCAGGATGCGCCCAAGCCGCTGCGCCTCTTCCTGCCGGGAGCCAAACGTCCCCGAAATCTGGATGGCGACGCCGGCATCGGGCAGGTCAATGGAGAAATTGGCGACTTTAGAGACCACCAGGGTCTTGACTTCGCCCGTGCGGAACTTTTCATACAGGTGTTCACGTTCCACAACTTTGGTGTCGCCGGTGATGAGGGGGTAATCGTAGCGCTTGGCGATCTTTTCCAGTTGTTGCAGGTACATCCCGATGATAAGAATCTGGTCGCCCTCATGATAGCGCAGCAACCGGTCCAGGATGTCGAGTTTGACCGAATTATCCGCCGCAATGCGATATTTTTGCCGCTCTTCGGCGACGATGTACTCCAGCCGTTCGGCTTCCGGCATATCCACGCGGATCTCGTAGCAGATCGCCGGCGCGATCCAGCCCTGGCGTTCGAGGTCGTGCCAGGGTACGTCGTACTTCTTCGGCCCAATGAGCGAGAAGACGTCCTCCTCGCGCCCGTCCTCACGGACGAGGGTGGCGGTCAGCCCCAGGCGGCGGCGCGCCTGCAACTCCGCCGTAATGCGGAAGACCGGCGCCGGCAGCAGGTGGACTTCGTCGTAGATGATGAGGCCCCAGTTGCCCTCGTTGAACAGCCCGAAGTGCGGGAATTCCTGTTCCAGCGGCAGGTGTTGGTCTTTTGTGCCGCGCTTGCGATGGGTGAGAATCTGGTAGGTTGTGACCGTGATCGGGCGGATTTCCTTGCGCAGGCCGGTGTATTCGCCGATCATATCGGCGGTGACGGTGGTCTTGTCGAGCAATTCCTCGCGCCATTGGCGAGCTGCCACGGTGCTCGGCGTGAGGATGAGCGTGTTCGTCTGCGCCAGCGACATAGCGACCATGCCGACGATGGTTTTCCCCGCGCCGCAGGGCAGGACGATCGCACCCGCGCCGCCGGCGTCGGAGCCATCAGCCCAGAAGACGTCGCTGGCGTCGCGTTGGTAGTGGCGGATGGTGAAGGGCAACCCCTCCGCCGTCGTCTCGCGCAGTTGGATGGGCAACGCGCCGCCGTCAAGGTACCCAACCAGGTCTTCGGCGGGATAGCCGGCTTTGACGAGCGCCTGCTTAACGTGCCCGCGCCGCGAAGCCGGAACCTGCAGCGTGTGCGGCCCCAGGCGGTCGAGGATGTAGATTTTGAGGTTGCGGTTGCGCTCCAATTCCAGCAACAGGAGCGGATCGTCGGACATCAGTCGCAGGCGGGTGGGGTCGTTGGGATCGCGGGTGAGCCGCACACGCCCGTAACGTCCAATCGCTTCCTTGATTTCGACGATGACGTTATCCGGCAGGGGATACTTGGCGTATTGGTGCAACCCGTCGAGAATTTCATCGGCGGTCATTCCCGCCGAAGCCGCGTTCCACAGTGAGAGGGAGGAAATGCGGTAAGTATGGATGTATTCCGGGCTTTTTTCCAGCTCGGCGAAGCGCGCGAGATGGTCCCTGGCATCCTCGTAGTGCGCGTTATTCACTTCGAGGAGGACAGTCCGGTCACCTTGCACAATTAACGGCGCATCCACTCGGTATTCCATAAAGAAGCTATTTTACAGCATCATGGGGTTTCGTCAATGTGTGGTAGAATTCGCGGGGTAAGAGTTAAGAGTTGTGGGTTGTGGGCTTTCATTCGCCGATTCGCTGATTCGCTGATTTGCTGATTCTCGATTCGCTGATTCTAAACGGAGGGAACGCTATGCAACGGTTGTTGGTCACGGGTGGGGCCGGGTTCATCGGTTCGAATTTTGTGCGCTATATGCTGGAGAAGTACCCCGATTATTTCATCGTCGCCTACGACAAGCTCACCTATGCCGGGCGGTTGGAGAACTTGCAGGATGTGGCGGAGAAGTTCGCGGGGCGCTATGCCTTCGTAAAGGGCGACATTTGCGACGGACCGACGGTCGAGGCGGCGCTGACGGAACACAAGGTAGATACCATCGTCAACTTTGCCGCCGAGACGCACGTAGACCGCTCGCTGATGGAGCCAGGGTCGTTTATCCAGACGGACGTGTTCGGCACTTACGTGCTGTTGGAAGCCGCGAAGAAGTTGGGGCTGGAACGTTATCATCAGGTCAGCACGGACGAGGTCTACGGGCAGGTGCTCGAAAACCGCTCCACCGAGACGGATCACCTGAAACCGCGCAGCCCTTATGCCGCCAGCAAAACCGGCGGCGACCTGATGGTGTTGGCCTATCACGAGTCGTGGGGGTTGCCGGTTACGATCACCCGCGGCGCGAACAACGTTGGCCCGTACCAGTACCCGGAGAAAGTCGTGCCATTGTTCGCCACCAACGCCATTGACAACCAGCCGCTCCCCGTCTACGGCGACGGCAAGCAGATGCGCGATTACCAGTACGTGCTCGATCACTGCGAAGGCATTGATCTGGTGCTGCACAAGGGCGCGGTGGGCGAAATCTACAACGTGGGCACCGGTGGGGAAATGACGAACCTGGAGATGACGCATATCGTGCTGACGACGCTGGGCAAGCCGGAGAGCCTTATCAAGCACGTAGAAGACCGCGCCGGGCACGACCGCCGTTACGCGCTGGACGTCAGCAAGCTGCGTGGTCTGGGCTGGAAGCCACGCCATACCTGCGCGGAGGCCATCGAAAAGACGGTGCGCTGGTACGCAGAGAACGAATGGTGGTGGCGGCCCATCAAGAGCGGGGAGTTGTATAAAGCGTATTACGCGGAACAGTATGGGAAGCGATTGAGTAAGGGGTAGGGAGTAAGGGAGTAGGGGGGCTTCTCGAAAAGCGGCGGCCGGTCTTCGACTGCGCTGCCGCAGGCTCAGGCGGGAATGGGGGCGGTCAGAGATGGCTCCAGCGGGAAATTGTTTTTCACAGACTCTAAGAAGGCGTAACTATCTATGCTTCTTATGTCCTGCCTCTTGCCTCTTTTTTCATGGCCAGTGATTCGATTGCCCGTAATTTACTGAAGAGCGTCAACCGCGCGGTGCGGGAATTTGCGCTGATCGCGGATGGCGACCGCGTCGCGGTGGGGGTATCAGGCGGCAAGGATAGCCGGACGCTGCTCGATGTGTTGCTGCGTGGGGTGGATGCGCCCGGCACATACAGTGTTGTGGCGGTTCACATTGACGGGACAGAGGTGGGCTTGCCCAATCTCGTCCCCACGTTGGAGCCGTGGTTTCGGGAATTGGGCGTGGAGTACGACATCGCGCCATTAGCCGTGGCGGAGGATGAACCGCTGCCGATGAGGTGCTTCCGCTGCGCGCGGAACCGGCGCAAGGCGCTGTTTTTCGCCGCCGAGCGTCTGGGCTGCAACAAAGTCGCCGTCGGCCACCACGCCGACGATGCCGCTGTCACCACACTGATGAGTGTGATGGTCAAGGGGCAGCTTGAGACCCTTGAACCGCGCCGGAGTTACTTCGACGGACGCCTGGCATTGATCCGCCCGCTGATCTTTACGACCGAAAAGGAAATCGCCCACTACGCCCGCGCGCTGGGCTGGACGTTTCCGCCGGAGCTGACATGTCCCCGCGCGGCAGATGCCGCCCGCGCCAAATATGAACGCTTCCTGGCGACGTTCAAGGACAAAGAGCGAACGCAAATCCGCGCGAATCTGTGGAAAATATCTCAACGTTTCCGGGAGGTCGCCAGTGAACGTTGACCGCCGCTATGACGCCCGGCTGCGCAAGCTGAACCGCTTCCTCGCGCTGTTGCTGCGGCACCGCTCCGCGCGGTTTCCGATCGCCATAGACGAAGAGGGCTACGCCGATATAGCCGTTGTGATGCACATCCTGAAAGGTTTGCCCAACTTCCGCTGGGCTACCCGCGCCGATATTGACGCGGCGCTTGATCTGTCAGAACACAATCGCTTCGAGATTGCCGGCAGTCGTATCCGGGCGATGTAAGTTACAGGAGTTACGTAGTGTGTCATTTTCTGACAGGATTAACAGGATTTTCAGGATTGGGAAAGGCTTTATGACAGCTTTTTCATCCTGTTAATCTTGTAAATCCTGTCTAAAGAAACGAACCGCATAACTCCTGTAAGTTACACTTAAACCCGATATGTCCAGCTTTCATTGCGCGAGAGCCGCCATCCAGGGGGAAACAGCGCATCCAGCAGGGCGAGCGCATCTGCGGGGATGGGGGTATTGTGGATGACCGCCAGCGTCGCCGCATCGTGGTACCCGGCGACGAGTTGCGCCAGCGCCGCCGACGGCCAGTGGATGACAGGCGCGGTACGTGTAAGGGTGTCCGTTGCCCGGACATCCTCGCCTGTGCTTTCCAGTTGCGCCATCCCCGCCTCGGTCTCGAAGCCGAGTGTGCCAGTAGGGAGGGGGAAGGGCGGCTTGAGACAGGCGATGACGGCGCGCAGCAGTGCGGCGGCGTCCAGCACCTTGATCCAATCCGCGTCGGGGATCACGCCGCTTACGGGATCAGCGCCCTGGACAATGATTTGCGCACCGCACGCGCGGGCCAGCGTCGCCAGCGGGGTTGCGAGGGTTGGGTAGAGCGGATAGGTGGAGCCATAGCTCGGCGCAGCGGGATGCTCGAAGAAAATCAAGCTTTTCCCACGCTGGCGGGCGATGGCAGCCGCAGCCAGGAGCGCGCCGCGACATTCGGACAGGGTCTCCGCGCGCACGTCCGTCACGATCAACCGATCCTCCAGGAATCCGCGGCCTTCTTGAATGACTAGCCGTCCTGCGGCTTCTGGGGATGCCTCTACGCCCAACGTGTGCACGATCTGTTCCGGCGCGATGAAGATGCCGCTGTGATGGGTGAACACATCGAAGCCGAAGCGGCGGTAGAGCGGATAGCGCCCATGCGTGAGCACGAGTGGAATGTCATTCGCCCGCAACCGGGCGAACGTCTCCTCCATCAGCGCGCGAAAGTGACCTTCGCCCCGCCGGTTTTCACGGGTCGCCACATCGCAGATGAAAGCATAGCGTAACCCGCCGCCAGGAAACGCCATCTGCCGGCGCGGGTCAACGAGGATGTACGCGACCGGCACGCCATCCACTACACGCGCCAGCGCCCACTCCGGCGGCACGGTGGCGATGTCGGCGAAATAGGAGGCCGCCATCGCCGTTTCAACGGCCTGGCGGCCCTTCTGTGTGGCCGCCGTCAGCGTTTGCGCGGTCATACGCTCATCTCTAGCGGACGTTCGAACTCGCGGCGCAGGATGCCGTACAAAAGCATGTCGTAACGCTGCCCGTCACGGTGGAGAAACTCACGGAAAGCGCCTTCGCGCCGGAAACCGAGTCGTTCGAACAGCGCCATTGAGCGGCGGTTGTAGCTGAACACGGTGGCCTGCACGCGATGCAAGTTCAACTCCTGGAAGGCGAATGTGAGCGCCAGCCGCGCCGCCTCTGTCCCGTAGCCTTGCTCCCAATACTCACGCGGGGCAATCGCGATGCTGAACCAGGCTGCACCGTGCGACCAGAGGATGCCATCAATTTCGATGAAGCCGATTAACGTGTCGCCGCTCAGCAGTCGTATGCCGAACAGGTAGCCGTCGGACGCCTTCTGTGCGTCATCCAACCACGCGCGCAGCGACTCTGCCGATTTGGGATGAGCCGGCGTAGCGTCCAGCAGCCGCATAAATTCGGCATCCTGATACCACCCGGCAATGATCGGCAGATCATCCTGCGTCAGCGCCGTCAATTGGACACGCGCGCCCCGTAACAAGGTTTGCCGGTTCATCTATTTTGCCTTCGCCTTTGCTTTTGTCTGCGCCCGTTGTTTGCGCGTGCGCTTCCACGCGAACACGCCGAGTAACACCGCCAACATCACCCAGGCGACGATGCGCAGACCGAGGTGTGAGAAACTCGTCCCAATCATCTGCGCGTGAATTGTGCCGAGCGTAAACGCAACATAGTTCAGCCAGTGGATGATCTTCCAGTTTTTGCCGATGGCGGTTCTGAATAGCGCGGTGAGTGACGTCAAAGCGAGCAACCAGAATGCCGGTCTGCCGCCGAGGGCAAAGAAGAGCCGTGCGGAGGAGAAATTCGGCAGGAAAGCCGCCGCCGAACCCATCTGCCACGCCACGCTGACGGCATGAACTGCCAACGCGACCAGCGCCGTCACCGAAACGATGTGATGCACGGTGATAAACGAACGTCCGAAATAACGGGTCAACTCGCGCATATAGTTTGACGAGAGCGCAGCCATGAAAACCCCCAGGTATCCCAACAGCGCGCCCGCGCGGATCACCCCATCCAGCGGGGTGCTGCGGCTGTCCAACGCGACGATCCCGCCAGTCACAAGCAAGGCGACGATGCCGCAAAGAATGAGCACCCCCGTGTTTTTCGCTTTTTTGTCTTTGGCCACTTCTGTCCTCCCTGAAAAATAGTCAGATTGCGCCCGTTCGCCGGCCACGGCATCATTATAGACTGGTCAAAAAAAGGCGCAACGTCATAAAGTGAAGCCTGTATTCGCCGTTGCGCATAGTTTCGGCTCATTTCCGCAGAAACCTTTCTTGAGAATCCGTCGCGCCGTGTTACAATACGGCTATCCTCCATCGAAGGTAGCGTATGCACATCCGAAGTCTCAGTTTACGTCAATTTCGCACATATAGCCGGCTGGAACTCGATCTCCCGGCCTCGCCCATTTTACTGCTGGGCGCGAACGCGCAGGGGAAGACCAGCCTGCTGGAAGCCATTGCCTACCTCGCGGTGGGGCGCTCGCCGTTGACCAACACGGACCAGCACTTGATCCACTGGGGCGCTGTCGAAGCCGCGATGCCTTTCGCGCACCTCAAAACCGAGGTCGTCCACCGCAACCGCGCCGACCTGATCGAGATCGCGTTGGAGCAGAAGACGCTCTCCAACGGCAGCGCGCGGCTGGAAAAGCAGATCAAACTCAACCAACACACCATCCGCCAGATGGATTTGGCCGGGCATCTCAACGTCGTCGTCTTTTTGCCGGAGGATGTGGAGTTGGTGAGCGGCGCGCCTGCCGGGCGGCGGCGTTTCCTCGACGATTTGCTCTCGCAGGTGTACCCGGCCTACGTGGAGGCCCTGGGAGAATATCAGACGGCGCTCTCCCGCCGCAACGCCTTGTTGCGTCACCTGCGCGACTTCGGCGGGGATGCTGCGCAGCTCGCGCCGTTGGAGGAGACGCTGGGGCAGACCGGTGTGACCCTCTCGCTCTACCGGCGCCGCGTGGTGAAGGCGCTCACCTTCTACGCCGACCGCCTGCACCACGATTTGACTGGCGGCGCAGCGTGGCTAAAAGTGCAATACGAACCCAACTTCGACCCGCTGCGCCCGCCTGCGGTCGATTATCAGATCGGACTGCTGCCGGAGACAGCGGGCGAATCACCGGTCGACATGGACGCGCTGTACGAGGCGTATCGCAAAATGCTCCAGAGCCAGCGCCGCACCGAGATCGACCGTGGCATGACGCTCACCGGCCCGCACCGCGACGAGCTACGCTTCATCTCCGAGGGCGTGGACATGGGAACGTTCGGCTCGCGCGGACAGCAGCGCACGGTTGTCATGGCGCTGCGGCTGGCCGAACTGCGCTGGCTGGAGCAGGAAACGCGCGAATCCCCCGTTCTGCTGCTGGATGAAGTGCTTGCCGAACTCGACCGCGCGCGGCGCACCTACCTGCTCAACTTGCTCGGCAACGTCGAGCAAACCATCCTCTGCACCACCGACGCGGAGATGTTCCCGGAGAGCTTCCGCCAAAAGACGCTGCTGTTGGAAGTGTCGGAGGGCATCATCTACCGGAAGTAGGGTGGATTGTATGAAAATAATCCGGCGCTTTCGAGCGCCGGGAAAACCGGCCGAAGCCGGCGCGTACACCTACACACCGACTGCCGTTGGCAATTTGGCCTATGTGAGCAGTGGGCGAAACGACATTGTGCGGCGACCTCGGCGTTCTCTGGATAGAAGCGTGGCAGTTCCGCCGGTACAGCCCGGCGACGGCAAACTCGCGGATGCCGGATGTGTCTACCACGTGGCTGCCGTTGTATTCGAATTTCTATCGCTCGGCCGGCCACAGCGAAGTGGCGCACCATCGCCGGCGTTTGCTCACTGCGTTGGGTGTACGTTACGTTCTACCTGTTGAGATTTTTGTATCCTGAATCGTCAAAAAATGTGCTAAGATGAAAGTGATGGTCACGCCGTTACTGACAACCAAGCTGTGCGTTCCTCCTACACGACCGGCGCTGGTGTCGCGTCCACAGTTGATTGAGCGACTCAATGCCGGATTGCGTCAAAAACTCATCCTCGTGGCGGCGCCGGCGGGCTTCGGGAAGACGACGCTGTTGAGCGCATGGCTTAGCCATTGCAATGTGCCTGTCGCCTGGTTCTCAGTGGATGAAGACGACAACGACCCCATCCGTTTTCTTGCCTATTTGTCCGCTGCTTTGGCCTCGCTTGATGGAACGGCGGAGGGTAGTCCCCTCAAAGCGTGGGACATCGCCGCGCCCGACCCGGAGATTGCGCTGACGACGTTGATCAACCGGCTGAATGTCCTTTCCAGCGACTGCATCCTCGTGCTCGATGATTACCACCTGATCACCGCACAACCGGTTCACGATATGCTGACCTTTCTGCTGAACAACTTGCCGCGCACGATGCATCTGGTCATCGCCAGCCGCGCCGATCCGCCGCTGCCCGTAGCGCGCCTGCGCGGGCGCGGGCAGTTGACTGAGCTGCGGCAGGCCGATTTGCGTTTCACTGTTGATGAAGCCGCCGAGTTCTTGCAGCATGTGGCCGGGTTATCGCTTGCGGCGGACGATGCTGCTGCGCTGAATACCCGCGCCGAGGGGTGGGTGGCAGGTTTGCAGATGGCGGCTATTTCGATGCAAGGCCGCGAGGACATCGCAGGGTTCATCCGCGTGCTCAGCGGCAGCAACCGCTACATTCTGGATTATCTGGTCGAGGAGGTCATCGAGCGCCAGCCAGACGATATCCAGACATTCCTCTTCCAGACTGCGATTCTTGACCGCTTAAGCGGGGCATTGTGCGATGCGGTTCTGTACCAGGAACCCCCAGAGCACCCGACGCCCCGCAGCCAGGCCATCCTCGAATACCTGGAACGCGCCAACCTTTTTATCGTTCCGTTGGATGACCGTCGGGAGTGGTATCGCTATCACCGGCTGTTCGGCGATTTGCTGCGGCAGCGTTTGCGGAGAACTGCCCCTGAGCAAGTGCAGTCGTTGCATCGCCGGGCGGCGACGTGGCACGAGGCGCAGGGAGACGTGCCGGAGGCCATTGCGCACGCATTCGCCGCTGAGGATTTCGCATGGGCCGCGAAACTTGTCGCGCAGGTGGCCGAAACGACGCTCTTGCGCGGCGAAATCGTCACCTTGTTGAACTGGTTGCAGCCATTGCCCGACGACATCGTGCGGGCGACCCCCAGCTTGTGTGTGTTCCGGGCCTGGGCGATGCTCCTTTCCGGACATTCATTGAGCCTCATCGAAGCTCGTCTGCATGATGCCGAGGTGTACAGCGACTTGATCCCTGGACAGATTGCAGCACTGCGGGCGATGCTTGCCATTTATCAAATGCAATTTCCCCGCGCCGTCACGTTGGCGCACCAGGCGCTGGAACAATTGCCTGAGGAAAGTGTGCTGCTGCGGAACCTGGCGATTTGGATCGTGAGTACTACCGATACCCTCGTCGGTAACAGTCCGTCCGGCGATCATCCGCTCGATTTGATGGCGCAGCAGGGCATTGCCAGTGGCAATGTGCTGGTGGCGATGATGTCTCTCAACCAGTTGGCCGAATTCCACGCCCGGCACGGGCGATTGCATCAGGCATGGGATTTGTATCAGCGGGCATTGGGTTGCGTTGTGGACGCGCAGGGACGGCGGATGCCCATTGCTGGCGCGGTGTTGGTGGGCCTCGGCGATCTGGCCTGCGAATGGCACGATTACGATGCTGCGCTCCAGTATTTCCAGGAAGGTGTTGCCCTGATTGAGCAGTGGAATGAGGTAGGCGCGCTCGAAGCCTACCTGGGTCTGTCGCAGCTTTACTGGCTTCAAGGCGATGTCGACGCAACGCAGGCAGCGATCGAACGCGCGCGGCAGTTGGCGGTTAAATTTGACATGACCGAGTACGACGACTGGGTCGTGGCGATCATGCAGGCGCGGGTCTGGATCACCCTGGGAAACCTGGACGCGGTGCGGCGTTGGGCCGAGGCGCGCGGTCTATATGCGCTCCCTGCTGATGCGCTGTCGCCGGACAAGGATGCGTTGCCGGAATGTCGCCTGCGCAAATACGAATTGGCGGCGCTCGCGCGGCTGTATATCGCCCAGGGCGACCCTGCCGCGGCGCTCGCGGTGCTGATGTCCATCCTGCCGGTGGCTCAACGCCAGCAACGTCCGGCCCTGCTGATCGAAATTCACCTGCTGGAAGCCCTCGCCTTCGACGCGCAAGGCCAGCATGACCAGGCCCTGGCGGCGCTGGAAGCGGCGCTCGCGCTCGCCGAACCGGAGGGATACACCCGCGCTTTTCTGAGCGTCGGCCAGGCGCCCATCCCCTTGCTCCGCGAGGCCGTGGGGCGGGGCCTTCACGCGGCGTATGCTGCGCGTCTCCTGGTGTATCTGTCGCCCGCAACACAGAACGCCGCCTTGCTTGCTCCACCATCCTCCCCCGGTGTTTCTCTCCTTGAACCCCTGAGCGAACGCGAACGTGAGGTCTTGCACCTGCTCGCCTCCGCCCTCTCGACAGACGAAATCGCGCAGACGCTCTACCTCTCCGTGCATACCGTGCGTTCGCACCTCAAAAGCCTGTACAGCAAACTGGACGTCCACAGCCGCTACGAGGCCGTGGCGCGCGCGCAAGACCTCCACCTGTTGTAGCTTTTTCACCCGGCAATTCATCTATTTTGGGGATGACAATCTCTTTGGTCGTGCTGTATACTCAACATATCCGGGATTGGGAAGGAAATTGTCAACGGATTGAACGGATTTTAACGGATTTCTCAAGACTTTCGACTTTGGACTATTGCTGGAGGAATCGATGTCTAAAGGACAAACCGTACCGGTTTACCAGATCACCGTCCAGGGGACACTTGACCCCGAATGGGCCATCTGGCTGCACGACCTGACCCTCACATCTGCAGAGGTTGATGGGCAGCCTGTCACGACGCTCAGCGGCCCGGTCGCCGATCAGGCTGGCTTGCGTGGGATTCTCAACAAACTATGGGATCTCAATTTGACGGTCATCAGCCTGGAACGTGATCCGCCGTTTTCACCAGACATGACTCGCCCTTACCGGAAATAGTCAGATGACCAGGTCCAAAACCCCCTGACTATCCGATGCATTCAAGGCGTTTTTGTTTTATGCTTGAAGATGGGATGAATCTCAAAATATGGAGGTTCTACAATGCATAGCAGTTTGGATTCAGGCTTCATCATTGATGTTCCCGGCGCGCCGCCTATCCCTGGCCTGACCTTTCGTCGTTTTCGCGGAGAGGCCGATTACCCGCTGATGGTATCTATTCTCGATGCCTGCAACGTCGCGGATGAATATGTGTACATCAACACTGTGGAGGACGTGGCGTCCACCTTCGCGCACTTGAGGAACTGCGACCCTTACCGGGATATGCTGTTCGCCGAAGTGAGCGGCGAGACGGTTGCCTTCAGCCGGGTGTGGTGGGGAGAGGAGGGCGATACACGGCTCTACATCCCGCTTGGGTTTGTCCACCCCGCCTGGCGGCGCAAGGGTCTCGGGACGGCGATGTTGCACTACAATGAGGCGCGCTTGCGAACATTCGCCCGCGAGCACCCGGCAGGGGAGAAGTTCTTCCGCGTCTGGACGACCGAAAAGGAGTACGGCGCATGGGCGTTGTTTACAAAATTCGGCTACGAGCCGGTGCGCCACTATATCGAGATGACCTGCCCTATAGATGCCCCACGTCCAGAAGCTCCGATGCCGCCCGGATTGGAAGTGCGTCTGGTCGCGCCGGAGCAGTATCGCGCCGTGTGGGACGCGAAAGAAGAGGCGCGTCGGGATCACTGGGGTTACGGCCCGACAACCGATTCAGACTTCGAGCGGTGGATAGAGATTCGCGCTTTCACGCCGCATCTGTGGAAGGTAGCATGGGACGGTGATCAAGTCGCTGGCATGGTGCTGAACCGCCTGGACGTAGAGGAGAACGCGCAGTATCATCGCAAGCGTGGTTACGCCAAGGAAGTCTTTGTGCGGCGTCCCTGGCGGCGGCGCGGGCTGGCGCGTTCATTGCTCGTGCAGAGCATTGAAATGTTCAAAGCGATGGGGATGGAAGAGGTGGCCCTGGGCGTGGACACGCAGAATCCAAGCGGCGCGCTGAAGTTGTATCAGAGCGTGGGTTTTCAAGAAGGAAAACGACATACATTTTTCAACAAGAAGATAGAGTGACCAGAAAAGTGAAACCAGAGGATAACTTGATGTTAGAGCGTTATAAACGTGTCGTTGACTTGGGCGTGTTCGGCATTGCGAACCTCATCAACGTGTTGTTGTCGGTGATTTTCCTGGTTCGCGCCAAAATCGGAACGCGCGGTACGCCGGTGGAAAGCATCGCCGGCTGGATCACCGTGGCAATGGCGTTGCCGTTGATCACCGCCATCATCGTGAACATCGCCGCAAAGCGAGATGCGTGGCTGTGGATATTGCCGCTTGTCACCGTCGTCTACTTGATCGTCGAATTCATCCTGGATTATGCGCTGAAGATCGACTTTCGCAGCACCAGTTTGTTGGTCCCCTATCTGATCCTGTATTACTTGGGCCAGTTTGCGATGGTGGGGTACACCTTTATGATCGGCAAGCCTTATGGCTTTATCACGCTGCTCACGTATTTTATTAACCTGGCGGCGACGTTCTACTCGTATGCGAGGGTTGGACACGGATGAGGCTTGAGACCTGTCAGGTCGGCTATACTTTGCCTCCCCCATCATCTGGATGGGGGAGGTGTGTTATCCGGCAATTCACTCATCCACTCACCCCTTTTGGGGATGACAACTCACCCAGAAAACGACTATACTTTGGGCAGAATCAAGGCAGGAGGTGTATGATGAACCTGTACGTGTTACCCTTAAACGATCCGCAAGCCACGTTGGACGTCGTCGGTGGCAAAGGCGCGTCACTGGCGAAGCTGGCGAACGCCGGCCTGCCCGTGCCGGGTGGATTCCACGTCACGACGGCTGCCTACAAGCAGTTCGTGGCGGAAAACGACCTGCAATCGCGCATCCTCGCCGCGCTCCAGACCGTGGATGTAACGCAGCCCGCCACCCTCGAAATCGCCTCAACCCACATCCGCGCCCTCTTCACCCAATCCCCTATCCCCCCTGCCATCGCCGCCGAAATCCGCGCCGCCTACCTCGCCCTTGCCGATTCCCCATTTGCCATTCGCCATTTGCTATTTGCGGTCGCCGTCCGCTCCTCCGCCACCGCCGAAGACCTCCCCGACGCCTCCTTCGCCGGTCAGCAGGACACCTATCTCAACATCCAGGGTGAGGACGCTGTGCTGGATGCCGTCCGCTGCTGCTGGGCCAGCCTGTGGACGGCACGCGCCATCGGCTACCGCGCGCGGCAGGGCATCGAGCCGGACGCCGTGAGCCTGGCGGTCGTCGTGCAGGCGCTCGTCTTTGCGGAGGCGGCAGGTATCATGTTCACCGCAAACCCGCTCAACGGGCGGCGCAATGAAGTCCTCATCAACGCGGCGTGGGGTTTGGGCGAGGCTATCGTGGGCGGGCTGGTGACGCCGGACACGTACACGGTGGATAGGGATACGGGTCAGATCGTCGCGCGCGAGATCACCGACAAGCAAGTGATGACCGTCCGCACGGCAAGCGGCACGGAAGAGCAACCTGTTCCCGACGCCCAACGCACAGCGCAGGTGCTGGACGACGCGCACATCGCTGACCTCGCCTGCCTCGGCGCGCAGATCGAGGCGCTGTACGGCGCGCCGCAGGACATCGAGTGGTGCTATCTCCCCTCGCCCTTTGGGAGAGGGGGTGAGGGTGAGGGTGAATTCTTCATCGTCCAATCCCGCCCGATTACCACGCTCCAACAAACACCGCCGCCCATCGAGTGGACGCTGCCCAATCCCAAGGGCCAGTATATGCATGCCAGCATCGCCGACTTTTTGCCGAATCCGGTCAGCCCGTTGTTTGAGACGCTGGCGATCCCGACAATTGCCCGCGTCGGCGTCAAAGAGGTGTTGCGGCCTTTGACCCGCTCCGAACCGATCCTGCCGGACTACATCGTCACCCTCAACAGTTACGTGTACATCAATGCCGGATACACGCTGCGGGAGTGGTGGTGGATTCTCACCCGGATGATGCTTTCCATGCCGCGTATGCTCCGCGAGGCGATCCCGCTCTGGCGCGACCAGATCCGTCCGCATTACGTGGCGACGGTCGAGCGTTGGCAGAATCGCGCACCGGACTCGTTGCTCCTTACCGATCTGTGGACCGGAATTCAGGAGGTCAACGCTGCGGCGATGTTGCACTTCTCGTCGCTGCTGGTGGCGACGACGGGCGCATCGGCGGGCGCTGAAATGCTGTTTACTCGCGTCTACGACAAACTGATTCGGCGCGGCGGCGATCCGGCGGCGGCTGTATTCCTGATGGGCTACGACAGCACCCCCATTCAGGCCGAAAAATCGCTTTACGACCTGGCCGAATGGGTTTGCGCTCATCCAGAATTAGCCGAATATATCCTCCATACCCCAACCGCCGATCTCGTCGCTGCTTTCTTCTCCCCCTCTCCCTCTCTCCCCCTCTCCTTGTCTGATTTTCGCACACGCCTGCAAACCCACCTGGACACCTACGGCCACATCATCTACGACCTGGATTTTGCCAGGCCGCTGCCGCTGGACGATCCGACGCCGCTGCTGGAGACGATCAAGATGTACCTGCGCGGCGAAGGCGTCAATCCGCACGAACGCCAGGGGGCGACGGCAGCCAGGCGTGTGCAGGCCGTCGAATCCACGCGCGCCCGGCTCAAAGGGCTGCGCCGTTGGGCTTTCGACAAGACGCTCAAGGCGGGACAGGCGATGGCGCAGGTGCGCGAGAACGCCATCGCCGACATCGGATTGGGTTATCCTGTGCTGCGCGGGCTGCTGCGTGAACTGGGTCGCCGTTTCGTGCAGGCCGGGGGCATCGCGGAAGCCGAAGACATCTTCTGGCTGCAAGCAGAGGAAGTGCAGAACGCTGTTACCGCATTGGAGCGCGGCGAGTCATTCGTGGGGCTGGCGGAAAGCGTCGCCCAGCGCAAGACTCGTCATGCGACGCTCAAGCGCGTCACTCCACCGCCGATTCTGCCACCCCGGAAAAAGTACCTGGGTATCGATATGGAATCCTTTACCCCGGCGTCCGAGGAGAGCCAACGCGGCGGCGTACTCAAAGGCATCGGCGCGAGCGCGGGGCAGGTGACAGCGCCCGCCTGCGTCTTGCACGGGCCGGAGGACTTTGAGCGAATGCAGCCGGGCTACGTCCTGGTTGCCGGAACCACCACGCCGGCCTGGACACCGCTCTTTGCGATGGCCGCCGGCGTCGTCACCGACATCGGCGGGCCGCTCAGCCACGGCAGCATCGTCGCCCGCGAGTACGGCATCCCGGCGGTGATGGGCACGGGCGTCGCCACCCGGCGCATCCAGAATGGACAAACGATCACAGTGGATGGCAGTGCGGGTGTTGTTATGCTGGAAGCTGGAAGCTAGTTGCTGGAAGCTGGAAGCTGGATGCTAGTTGCTGGAAGCTGGATGCTAGATCTCGTATCCAGTATCGAGTATCCAGTATCCAGCATCCAGTAACAAGCTTGGAGGGAACGATGGACACGAGCAATCGCAAAAATATCGCCATTCTCGCCTTCACCCTGATCGTAGTGATGTTGGGCTATGGGCTGGTCATTCCGCTTTACCCCTTCTACATCGAAAAACTGGGAGCCAGCGGCAGCGAGTTGGGATTGCTGATTTCCACATCGGCCTTGCTGGAACTGCTGTTCGGTCCGGTGTGGGGCGGTATCTCCGACCGCGTGGGACGCAAGCCGATTCTGCTGCTGGGCGTGTTCGGCTACGCGCTCTCGTCGCTGCTGTTTGGCCTTTCCACCGAGGTGTGGATGTTGTTCGCGTCGCGTGCGTTGTCGGGCGTGCTCTCGTCGGCGGTGGCGGCGACGGCGCTGGCTTACATCAGCGATAGCACTGCCGCCGACGAACGGGGGTGGGGGATGGGGATGCTGGGCGCGGCGATGGGACTGGGCATCATCCTGGGGCCGGCGGCGGGCGGCTGGCTGGGCGCGAATTCGCTCTCGCTGCCGTTTTTCATCGCGGCGGGAATGTCGATGCTGGCGCTGTTACTCGGTGCGGCGCTGCTGCCGGAGTCACTGCCCGTCGCGGCTCGGACCCTTCGACAGGCTCAGGGCAAGGGCAAGGTCAGGACGGTGCAATTTGGGTTGCTGTGGCAATCCCTGTTCGGGCCGGTGGGGCTGCTGCTGTTCATGCTGTTCCTGGTCAGTTTTGGATTGACCAACTTTGAGTCCGTCTTCGGCCTGTACGCGGCGCAGGAGTTGGGTTACGGCCCGGAGCGCGTGGGGACGATCCTGGCGGTCGTCGGCTTGACTTCGACACTCGGCAAGGCCATCCTCATCGGCCCGTTGACCCGGCATTGGGGCGAAGCGCCGATCATCAAGGTGTCGCTGGCGGCGAGTTCAGCGGCGTTCATCGTGCTGCTGCTGGCGAAGACGTATCCTGGCGTGCTGGCGGCGACCGGCGTGTTCATCCTTTCCAAGACGCTGCTGCGCACGGTGATTATGTCCCTGACTTCCAAACGCACCACACTGGGGCAGGGGACGGCGATGGGGCTGTGTAACTCCTTCATGAACCTGGGGCGCGTCGTCGGACCGATCTGGGCGGGCTTCATCTTCGATGTGAATGTCACCTATCCGTATCTCAGCGGCGCGGTGATTATGGCGATCGGCTTTGTCATCAGCCTGGTGTGGATTGCACAGCCGCGATCGGAACCATCTCCTGCTCTTGTCTAATCTCTTGGGGTTTTAATAGCCACATGACCTGGTCATGTGGCTAGTTTTTTCTGTGATGTATTGACAAACGCTATATCGTGTGGTAATATATCATTATACGATATAAAGACAAACGATATAGCGAAAGGAGATATAGTATGGAATCCATGTCAAACATTACCCAATATCTGCCACTCACCGAGTCAACAAGTTACATTCTGTTGGCGCTGACCGAGCCGCTGCACGGGTACGCCATCATGCAAAAGGTGGAGGCGATGAGTGAGGGCACCGTCAAAGTGGGCGCGGGCACGATGTACGGCGCGCTATCCACGCTCGAAAAAGAAGGGCTGATTGTCAAAGTGGACGAGCAAGATCGCCGCAAGGTATACATCCTGACGGAAAAAGGCCGGCAGGTCTTGCAGGGGCAAATTCAACGCTCGGCGATTTTTGTCAGGAACGGCGAAAGTCTATGAAAGATAGGAGAAAGTAGAAATGGCAGAGCAAACAATTCGCAAATACAAGCTATTCTGGACCTGGCAGGATGATAAAGAAGAAGCCTGGTTGGGGCAAATGTCGCAGCAGGGGTATCATTTGGCGTCGTTGGGGTTCCCCGGTTTTTACTACTTTACGGTCGGTGAGCCGCGCAACTACGTCTATCGCCTTGACTTTCTCACCCAAACCAAAGATTATCCGCAGTACCTGCAACTGTTTAAGGATGCGGGTTGGGAACACATGGGGCGCATGGGGGGCTGGCAATACTTCCGTATCCTGGCGCAAGAAGGTGAGTCGCCTGAAATCTACACTGACCCGGATTCCAAGATTCAGAAATATGGCCGCCTTTTGGCATACCTGATCATATTTCTGCCGATCTATCTCACCATAGTCTCAAGAAACCTGACTGTACAGAGTCATGAGGTCTTCCGATTCGCAGGCTTCGTGCTGATGGTTGTGTATAGCGTTGTGATCATTCAGTTGATCAGGCGCATCAGTCAGTTGAAACGTCTGTAACTCCGCACGTTCCGGGAAACTGTTTGTTGGTTTCCCGGAACGTTTTTATTGGCATCCCGCTGCCCAAACTGGCTCATTCCTCCTGGCATTTCCCCTTCGGTTTTCTTATCTGGATGGTCGGATATAATGGCCTTTGGTGACATTTGTCTTTTGACTATCCTTATGGAGGACAACATCGTGATCAGTATTCTTCAAGTTTTGGCTGGCATGGCGCTCTTCATGTACGGCATTGGTATGCTCAGCGGCGGTATGGAAAAACTGGCCGGCAGTCGTATTCAGGAATGGCTGGATAAGATGACCAGCAGACCCCTCAGAGGCGCTACTTTAGGCGCAGTGGCGACCGCTCTGATTCAAAGCAGCGGTTTGTTGATGGTCACGATGATCGGTCTGATTAATGCCAATCTCATGACGCTCAATCAAGCGATTGGGGTTATGATGGGACAGGAAATTGGCACGACCATCACGGCCCAACTCGTTGCTTTCAAAATCGGAAACTTCAACACCCTTTTTATCATTTTCGGCGTCGTCCTGGTAGAATTTTTTGCTTATCGCAATTCACGTACCTACGGCGAAGTCATTTTGGGCGCCGGCATCATCTTTTTGGGGATGGAGATGATGGCCGGGGCGCTGAAGGTGCTGGCGACCATACCGCTTGTGGCGACGTGGCTGGCGATGCTAGGGCAAGTCCCGGTGACGGGGGTGCTGGCAGGCACCATCGTCACCGCCATTGTGCAAAGCAGTTCAGCCGTCACCAGTTTGCTGGTGGCGATGGGCATTAGCGGATCCATCGAACTGCGCGGGGCAGTGGCATTGCTGCTCGGGGCCAATATCGGTTCTTGCGTCATGGGGTTGATTGCCTCGCTGCGCCTGTCGCGGTCGGCGCGGCGCGCTTCCATTGCGCAGATTTTGATCAATGTTGCCGGGGTGTTGCTCTTCCTACCTTTTATCACCCCGTATACGCATCTGATCAGCCACACTTCTACTCTGCTGCCTCGCCAGATCGCCAATGCGCACACGATCTTCAACATCGTGGTCAGCGCCGCGCTTTTCCCTTTTATCAAGCAGATCGGGTGGCTGGCGGAGCGATTGGTCCCTGAAGGGAAAGTGCATGGACAGCCGAAATTGACCGCCTATATTGACGAACGTCAGTTTCGCATTCCGCAAGTTGCGCTGCAAGAGGCGTTCCGCGAACTGCACCGTCTGGGCGAGGTGACGGCGCAGATGTTGGAGTGCAGCCGGCGGGCCATGTTAGACCAGGATGTTCAAGCCATTCAGTGGGTTCTGGATCACGAAGATGGGTTTGTTGATCCGGTGTGCAAGGCGTTGGATAGCTTCCTCAATGGTCTGTTGCAGACGAATTTAAGCCTGAAACAGCAGCGCCGTTGTTTTCAGATTAAAAATCTGATTACCGATATTGAGCGCGTCGGCGATTTGACGGAAGACCTGGCAGAGGCAGCGCAGAAGCGCATCGAGCACCAGGTCGTTTTCAGCCCACGCGCCTTAGCTGATATTGATCGCCTGTGCAAGCACGCGCACACGACGTATATGTGCGCTCTGGATGCGCTGCGCGACCGCGACCGGGACATGGCACACCACGCTTGCGACTTGGAGGAAGAGTTCGATCATCTCTACCTTGAAGCGCGCCAGGGACATATCCAACGCCTGGAGGAGGGTGTCTGTACGCCGGAAGCGGACGTGCTCTTCGTCGAGTGGCTGCGCAACCCGGAGCGCATCAGCGACCACGCCGACAACCTGGGGGTAAGCGTAAGCCGGAATTGAGTGTAAGAAAGGCACTTGCGGGGGTGATAACTGCGAGTTATCGCTGTTTTAACAAAGCGTCGTACTCGGCATGGCTGCCGATCCAGAACCATACAATGGTGTCATCTTCCAGCCATCCCAGAGCGCGGTATTTCTTACCCACTCTAACGGAGTAGATCGGTTCCTGAGGATCCACGCGCTTGAACTGCAAACTGGGATGGTGCGGAGTGGTTTGCCATAATTTGTAAGCCTTGTCGGCGCTCCGCTGGATCTCTTGGGGTAAGTTGTCGTAGAATTTCCAGAATCGTGCTTCCGTATGTGATTTCATCGCGCCAGTCGCCCTTCGGGCGTAAATCGCATTGGTTTGGTCTTGCCTGCGCGATATTCAGCGGCTGCTTCGCGCGCCATTTGGCGAAGTTCGTCACGTGATGCAGCGAATTGTTGCCCCCACTGTTCTTCGTCAGCGCGAAGTTCATCTTCAGTTTCACCGAAAACATCTGCCGTTGCTGTCGGTGTCAATGGATGCGACTGAATAAAGCGTACAAAATCATAGACACTGCTCAGGCGGTCGGGCGGCAAGGACATCACCAACTCGGCGACTTGCTGATGTGTAATCGTTTCCGTTAGCATAGTTCATCTTTCCTTCAATGATCGATTGTTGCATTTCTGTTCTCATTATATCATTGTGGAGGATGGGGGGCAAATGAATCGGAGTGCTTGGGTAGCCCGCTGGTATGGACTACTCGCATCTTGAAAACATTCTCTGTACGTTAGATTGTGATCCCACACAAGCATGTTAAAATGCACCCACGAAATTTGCATAAAGAACCTTGCGAAAGTATGCGAACCAAAGATTCGTAAGGGTGTTTGACCAGGGGGCTTGTATGTTCGGTGAACGTTTTAGACGCTGGGAGACCGTACTCTACATCTTGATTTTGCTTGCGGCGATTGTCAGCCGTTTCTACATTCTCGGCGACCGCGCCATCAGCCACGACGAGAGCATCCATACGAAATTCTCGTGGAATCTCTACGCCGGACAGGGATTCCAGCATAATCCGATGATGCACGGCCCGTTGCTGTTCGAGGTCACCGCTTTCATCTATTTCCTCTTCGGGGCCAACGATTTTACCTCGCGCATCTACCCGGCGCTAACCGGCATCGCGCTGGTGATGACGCCACTGCTGTTCCGCAAGTGGCTGGGTCGTCACGGCGCGCTCGCCACTTCCTTGCTGCTGCTCCTTTCCCCTTCGATCTCCTACTACTCGCGCTACATCCGCCACGATGCTTCGCTGCTGCTGACGGCGACGCTGCTGTTGTGGACGGTGCTCAAGTACCTTGACGACGGTCACCATCGTTGGCTCTATGGGATGGCAGCCTGGTTCTCCCTGATGCACGCCACCAAAGAGGCGTCGTACATCTACATTGCGATCTTCGGCGCGCTGCTGTTTCTCCCCTTTGCCTGGCAGGTCTTCGCCACACGCTGGCAGCGTCCCAAGTTATCCACTGTTTTCGCTATTGCTCTTATCGTCGCCGTGGTGATGGGTGGCGTGTTCATATACTCCTTCGCGCACGCGCAGGTCAACGAGCAGTCCCTCGACGAGGCCGGCAACACCCGCATGGCAAACATCGCTGTGCCGGTGTGGGGCAGGCTGGCGGCGGGATTGGCGTTTCTGACGCTGTTGGGCGCGGTCGTCGTCGGCTATTACGGCGTCGGCGAAGAGAAAATGCGCCACATCCGCCTCTTCGACGTGCTGATGGTGATCGGCACCCTGACGTTGCCCCTCGGCTCAGCCTTCCTCATCAAATTCGTCGCCGGACTGGATATGAGCGTGGTCTACGATGCCGTCATCAGCGGCAACCTCGCGGCCTTGCCCGCGCCGGTTGTGGTGGGCATTACAAGCATTTTGTTGCTGACGTTGGTTAGTTCTATCGCGCTTGGCGTGTGGTGGAACAAAGTACACTGGCCCATCATCGCGCTGATCCACTACGCGATTTTCTTCGTGCTCTACACCACCATCTTTACCTGGGGGTGGGGCGCGCTCTCCGGTTTGGTGGGCGGGCTGGCGTACTGGCTGGCGCAGCAAGGCGTCAAACGCGGCGGGCAGCCGACGTATTACTACTTCCTGCTCGCGCCGTTGTACGAATACCTGGCGCTGCTCTTCTCCGCCGTCGGCGGTGTGGGCGCGCTGGTCCATTTCGCCCGGCGCTTCTTCGCCCCGCGTGAAAAGCCATCCGACGATAACGTTCCTCCTTTGGATCACGACCGCCTCTTCCCCCTGTTCCTGCTCGGTTGGACACTGCTCTCGTGGGTGGGCTACAGCGTCGCCGGCGAAAAGATGCCCTGGTTGGTTGTCCATATCGTCTTACCGAGCATTTTCCTGGCGGGATGGGGGCTAGGCAAGATCAGCGCCGGCGTGAACTGGCGTGAATTTGCGACCAAACGCGGCTGGCTGCTGCCGCTCGCGCTGGTGTTGACGGTGGCGGCGCTGGCCGTCTTCACCCGTGGGGTGGCTGATTGGCGCGCCGCCCTGCAAACCGGCGTGACGACGGCGGGACCGTCGCTGGCGCAGTTGGAGCCGTTCGGCAAACTTATCGGCGGCCTGCTTGGCGTGGTGGCCTTTGGCGGATTGTTTGTCTGGCTTTCGGCGCAATTCAGCGCCGGGTGGATCGCACGTGTCATCGCCCTGTTGCTGGCGGTCTTCCTCGCGCTGCTCACCACGCGCGATATGGTGCGCGTGAACTTCGTCACCTACGATCTGGCGACGGAAATGCTGGTCTACGCTCACGGCACGCCGGACATCAAAGTGGCGCTGCGGCAAATTGACGATATTTCGTGGCGGGTTACGGGTGCGCCGCACGATGTCAAGGTGGCGTATAGCGAGGATGGCTCGTGGCCACTGACGTGGTACATGGTGGATTACCCGAACAACTACTTCTTCAGCACATCTCCCGACCCCACACGCCTGCTGGAATGTCCGGTCGTGATCGCCGGCAGCGCGCAATATGGCGCCGTCGAATCGATTTTGGGCAGCGATTACCTTTATTTCGACTACAAATACCTCTGGTGGCCGATTCAGGACTACTTTGGTCTGGACATCCAACGTATTCGGGAAATCCTGGCCGATCCGACGATGCGCGCGGCGCTATGGGACATCATCTGGAAACGCGACTATACTCGTTACGCGCAGGCCAAGAACCCGGATAATCCCTTCACGTTGCAAAAATGGCCCTACCGCAAGGAACTCCGCCTGTACGTGCGGCGCGACCTGGCCCAGGAAGTGTGGAGCTATCGTTTGGGGGAGATGGGCGTGCAGACCGTGCGCCCGCAAGCCACCCAGCTTCCCGATCCATACCAGGCCGGGGCGCGCACCCTGTCGCTGGTCAGTGCGGCCACGCTTCCCGGAGCGGCGGTGCGCGGCATTGCCGTCGCCGCCGATGGGACGCTTTACGCGGCAGATACGGCCAATCACCGCGTCTGGCACATCACGCCGCAGGGCGTGGTGCTGACGATGTGGGGTGAATATGGCACGGAACCGGGACAGTTCAACGAGCCGTGGGGCATTGCCGTGGGCGACGATGGCGCGGTCTACGTGGCCGATACCTGGAATCATCGCATCCAGAAATTCGACGCGCAGGGCCGCTACCTGACCAGTTGGGGGACGTTAGCGATGGCGACGGTAGGCGACCAGGCCGGATACAGCCGTTTCTTTGGCCCGCGCGGCATCGCCGTTGGCCCGGCAGGGATGGTCTACGTCACCGATACCGGCAACAAGCGCGTGCAGGTCTTCGACGCCGACGGCAACTTCCTGCGCGAATTTGGCGGCGGCGGGACATGGACCGGGCAAATGGACGAACCGGTGGGCGTCGCCGTTGACGCTACGGGAACCGTGTTCGTCGCCGACACGTGGAACCATCGCGTGCAAGTTTTCAGCGGCGATGCGGTTTTCCTCCGCCACTGGACGGTGCCGGCCTGGGGCAGCGACAACCCCGACGAGAAGCCGTTCCTCGCCCTCGGCGACGGGACGGTGTACGTAGGCGACCCGGTTCACCAGCGCGTTCTGGCGTTCACCACCGATGGCGGCTTCCGCTGGGCGCTGAGCAACGTCGGCTCCGGCCTGAACCTGACCTTCCCCGAAGGGCTGGCCGTCTCTGGCAACGTGCTCTACGTCGCCGACACCTATTCCAGCCAGATTTTGGGCTTCAACCTGCCGTAACGACCCTGGCGAAGGCTTCCTAACCTTCGCCAGGGTGTGTTGCGCCAAGCTGGGGCCGGTCTCTGACCGCGTCCCCCGATGTGCTACCTCTTGTTCACGATCGGCAAATACACCTTCAGCGGATCGACAAAAACAACCGCATAAGCGGAGTCCGTCACCGTCGCCGTCTGCGTGAGAATTGCGCGATTGTAAATCGCCACGCGCGACGACGTCGTCACCGTGACGGCATACCCTAGCACCACCTGCGTGTTGTACGCCGGCGCGCCCATCCACGTGAAGCGGTCCGGCGCGGTGAACGTCAATCCCGGCGCGAGCGACACCGGCGGGCTGACGTGGTTGGGCAGCCAGTCGGTGAGCGTCAGCGGATGACCGCTCCCCGTGACGATCAGGTTGAACACTACCACGTCGCCGTATTCCACCTCGCGGGGCCAGGCCACCGCATTCAGCGTGGCGACCGGCTCCGCCCACGTTACCACCAACGTCGGGCGGCCCACAGCGTCGAATTCCTCTTCCTCCGACGTGCGGAAGTACTTCCCGCTGTGATAGGCCGCGTCGGCCTCGTAAAAGACCAGACTCAGCGGCTTACCATCCGCGTAAGCCGCCGCCACAGCCGAGGTCACGTCCCACGTCCACGGCTTGCCGGGCTGCCCCAGATACACGGATGTCGGATCGACCCACGTTGCGCTGACAAATTCCGCGGCGAGCGGCGCGTTGTTCCACGCCAGCGTAAACTCGTTCCACGGCTCTTCTACCGTCAACGTCTGGATGAGCGACGGCTGCGCGGGCGGCGTCCATCCCGCCCCGGCTCCGCCGAACTGGTGCAGCGTGACTTTGGCATCCACGATGATCTTGTCAGCCGGTACGAGGTCCAGCGGGAAAGTGACGTAATACTTCGAGTTGCACGGCCAATCGGAAATGTCGGCCTGGTTCTGGATGTTGAAAATCCACAGACCCGCGTAGTTCTTCTCGCCCCACTGCGTCCAGTAATCCAGCCCGCCGCCGCAGGTCGTGTGCCCGCCCACCGCGCCATCCACGACGGTTGCGCCGTTGAGCCGGTCGCGGATCGTCGTCGTCTTTTCGCTGCCGGGCACGTAGGGTTTGGGAACGTAGGCTGGGGGGCGCCCGAAGACCAGTTCGCCCCACGTCTCCGGGCGCGCGCCTTGCAGCGTTTCGGGCCAGAAGGTGTCGGCGATGGGCGTGCCGCCCGCATCATCCCGGTCATGGACGGCGACGCTCAATCCCCACATATCGCCGGTCGCCGGTTTACCACTCAGCCCCAGGCTGGTGAAAGGGATGACGAACGTCATCGTCCAGCCGCGATCATCGGCGTTGGTATTGGGGGCGTCGCCGCGCCAGCCGGACGTGGCGGTGAAGGCGATGTCGGCCTGCGTCCAGCCTACACCATCGCCGCGATAGGCGACCTGATAACCCGCGCGCGATTCCCAGAAGTTGAGCTGCGCGATGAAGCGGTAGGCGTCCGCGTCGGGGACGCTGCCGGTGTTGCCGTCGAGGTCAAGGTACAGCGTGGCGGCGTCCCACGCGGTCATATCGGCGGGCGCGGGTGACGTATCGTACCATAGCCGCCGGTCGCTCACGGCGAAATTGACGTAGAGGTGGCTGTCGTTGTAACCGACGCGAACGTCGGTGTAGTTCTCGGTGGGTGTTATCCGGCCGAACCAGAAGATGGCGGTTTGTGGATACAGAACATTGCTGCTGAAGTAAGGCGCGTGGACGCGCCGTGTCGGGGGATCGGCTTGCGCGGTGACCGGCAACACGATCAGCAGAGACGCCAGCAGTCCGCCCCAGATTAGTGCTGGAACACGTATTCTTTTGTCAACTAACTTTCTTACCCTTGCTACACTCATATCCTCACACTCCTTTCGAATATAAACGGCTCATCTCAACGATAAGGGAGCCGTTCTCACAATAAGTGCATCATAAACGGTGCGCTGAGTGTGTGAGAGACTGTGTCTTCAGGGTTTTTGTTGGAACTGGCTCACCTGACCTTCTCAGGATAGCCGGTAACTTCTTGTATCTCCTCGTAAAGCGCCTTGAGCCGCGCGTACATCTGCTTGTAGACCCGGTGGTATAGCCCGTCGTAGATGTCGCGCGTCTGGGGATTGGGCGTAAAAACGTCGCCGACGCGCGTCATCTCGCGCACCGCCGTGTCGAAATCGGGGTGCAGCCCCAGGCCGACAGCAGCATCGATGGCTGCGCCCAGGCCGGAGGTCTCGTAGATGTGCGGGCGCGCCGCCGGCAGGTCGAAGATGTCGGCGGTGAGCTGCATCGCGGCATCGCTCTGCGAACCACCGCCGGAGACGCGCAGCTCGGTGATCGGGATGTGGCTGCGGCGCTCGATACGTTCCTTCCCCTCGCGCAGCGCGTAAGCCAGGCCTTCGAGCATCGCCCGGTAGATGTGCGCCCGCGTGTGCACGTCCCCAAATCCGATGATTGCCCCTTTCGCCTCCGGTCCCGGCACTTTGAGGCCCGGTGACCAGTACGGTTGCAGCATCAGGCCCATCGAGCCGGGCGGCACCTGCTCCACCAGTTCGTCGAAGAGCGCTTCGGGCATAATGCCGCGTTCGTCGGCGAGATGCTGCTCGCGCAGGCCGAACTCTTGCTTGAACCAGTTGACCATCCAGTAGCCCCGATACACCTGGATTTCCAGGCTGTAGCGGCCCGGCGCGGCGGCGGGGTAAGGCGGAATCAGCGGGATCACCTCGATGTATTTGGTGTTCGTGGTGTTGATCGTTGCGGTGGTGCCGTAGCTGAGACAGCCGATGTGCGGCTCCAGGCTGCCCGCGCCGATGACCTCGCACGCTTTGTCGGCAGCCGCGGCGATGATCGGTAGCCCCTCCGGCAGGCCGGTGGCGGCAGCGGCATCAGCGATCACTTCGCCCAGACGTTGGGTGGGAGGGACGAGGTCAGGCAGGATCGCCGGGTCCATGGGGACGGCCTGCCACTTCCAATCCCACGCTTTGGCCCACGCGAGCGCCTTGTAGTCGAACGGCATATAGGCCACCTGGCAACCGACCGAATCGACAAACTGCCCGGTCAGCCGGTAGGTGAGATAACCGGAGAGGAGCAGGTATTTGTGCGTTTGTGCCCAGAGGTCGGGTTGGTGCGTGCTGATCCAGTTCGCCTCGGCCTCGGCCTGCAAGTAAGCGACGGTTTCCGTCATCCCGGCGGCCTTGAACGCCAGCCCCCACAGCCCGCCGACTGGTTTCACGCCCTCCGTGCGGCGCTGATCTAGCCAGACGATGGCCGGGCGCAAAGGCTTCCCGGCCTTGTCCACATTGACGATGGTCGAACGCTGCGTCGTCAATGCCAGCCCGGCAATGGCCTCTTTGGGGATCGCCGTCTGCTTCCATAGTCGTTGGCACGCTTCGCAGAGCGCCTGCCAGAAATACTCGGGGTCCTGTTCCGCCCACCCGGGCTGCGGCGAGGTGTACGGCTCGATCGGCACGCGGACGCGCTCGACCAGATTGCCGCGCAGATCGAAGATCAGCGCGCGGACGCTTTGGGTTCCACTATCTATCGCGAGGATGTAGGGCTGGTTTTGCATCGTCTAAAGTATACCAAAATTAACGCGGCTGCCAAGCACAGCAGTCCGGCAGCCACTCCTGTGCCCGCCGCGATGCGCTTTTGGCGGCGCGGGATGGCGATGGCGCGCGCGGCTTTGGCCTGGGCGACAGCAGCCTTCCAGTCGGGGATCGTGGCTTTGTCAGGCAGGCTGTAGCAGTATTGCCACAACGCCTGATAGGCGGCGCACTCGCTCTCCCAGTGGGCATCGTCCCACCCCAGTTCCGGCTGACAGATGCGGCGGATGTCGGGAAGGATCGCCGCGGCGCCTTCGGGCAGCAGCAGCCCCAGGCGTGTCCGGCGCAGCAGCAGATCGTCCAGATGCACGACACCCTCGGCGCGGGCGGCCCAGCGCAGTTCGGCCCACAGCGTTTGCGTGCCGGGGATGACGGCCAATTCGCCGGGTTGCGCCGCGTGCACCAACGCCGGGGCCTGGATGCCGTACCTGCCGAGCAATCGGCGACGCTGCGCGAGATCGAGGCCCTGCGCGCCGTGCAGAGGAACATTGACTTTGTCGAGCACGGGCACGTCGTTCTTGAGTTCGGGCATCTCGGGCAGCATGTGACGCACGGCCTTGAGCGCGTCGAGCGCGATCAACCGGAAGGTCGTCAACTTGCCGCCGGTGACGGTGAGCAACCCGTCCTCATTCCAGACGACGTGATCCCGCGACTCCTTCGAGGGATCGGCCTTGCCGGAACCGATGACCGGGCGCACCCCCGCGAATGTGCCGATGACGTCATCCAGCGTGAGGTTGAGACGCGGGCACTGCGCTTCGACCGCGGCCATGAGGTAGGCGACTTCTTCTGGGGTGATGTGTGGCTCTTCGTTCAACGGCTGCTCGTGATCCAGGTCGGTGGTGCCGACGAGGGTGATGCCTTCCCAGGGGAAGATGAAGACCGGGCGGCGGTCGATGGGATGCAGGAAGCTGAGCGCCTGGCTCACCGGCAACCGCCACGCCGGGAAGATCAGATGACTGCCGCGCAGCGGGCGGATGCGCGACGGCGCACCGATCTCTTCGCGTAGTGTGTCAGCCCATGCACCGGTCGCGTTGATGACGACTTTGGCGCGCACCTCTGTGCGGCGGTCAGATACAATGTCGTGCAGCATCGCGCCTACAACACGATTATCTTCGCGTAGTAATGTCTCTGCGCACATATAATTGATGGCAAATCCGCCGTTCGCTACAGATTCCAGGATCACGCGCAGCACCAGACGCGCGTCATCGGTCTGCGCGTCGCCATAGCGGAACCCGCCCTCCAGCCCGTCCGCGACGATGTGCGGAGCCAGCAGCCGAAAATCCTCCGGGCTGTAGCGCGTGTGGCTCCATTGCAGCGCCAGCAAATCGTAGACGGTGAGGCCGGCGCGGTAGGTGAGTTTGCCGGGGAAGTCGCCCTTGTAGGTCGCCAGCAGGAAACCCATAGGATCGATCAGCCCTGGCCCCTCGGCGATCAGGCGCTTGCGCTCCCGCACCGAGGCCCGCGTGAGGAACACCTTGCCTTCCTTGAGATAGCGCAGCCCGCCGTGGACGAGCTTCGACGAGCGGCTGGACGTCCCCCAGGCGAAGTCCTTCTGCTCGACGAGCAACGCCTTCAACCCGGCGCGGGTCGCCTCGCGCAAAATCCCCGCCCCCGTGATCCCTCCGCCAACGATCAGCACATCCCACGGCTGATCCAGTTTCGCCCAAACTTCATCACGCCAATTCTTTGTCCACATTGCGTCCTCCCAATTCTGTCAGCAGATTGAGCAGATGAAGCAGATTTTTACTGAAAGATCAAAAAAAATCTGCTCAATCTGCTTAATCTGCTGATAAAAAACAGTCTAAAGCAGTTTGCCTGGGTTCATGATGCCGTCCGGGTCGAGGGTGGTGACGAGGGCGCGCAATCCCTTCATCCCCACCTCGCCTTTTTCGGCGGTCAGATACGGTTTGTGATCCACGCCGACGCCGTGTTGGTGGCTGATGGTGGCCCCTTGCGCGACGATGGCCTGGCTCGCGGCGGTCTTGAGCGCTTGCCAGCGTTCGAGCGTCTCTTCGGGCGTGCGCGCCCGGCGGAAGAGGTACTGCGTGTAGACGTTGCTGCCGTAAGGATAGGTGTGTGAGAGATGCGTGAAGACGTGGACAAATTCATCTCGTTCGAGCAGCGCCGCGTGCAGCGCCCCTTCGATGGCTTCGATCAGCGCCGGAACGCGCGCCCAGTCGGTAGCTGTCTCCAGCGTGTCGATGGCGTACCCTGCCTCCCACAGCGAATCCCGCAGATACGGCGACTTGAAGCGGTTCTTGTGCCACGTCTTGCCGAACATTTGCCCGACGTACACGCCGCCGTGGTCTCCCGCGATGTCCCGCGCTGCCTTGAACGCTGTTCTGGCGACAACTTCGCGCCCGGCGACACCCAGAATGAGCATACACTTCTCGTCGCCGGCCCCGCGCAAAGCCAGATAGCGTTCCAGCCCGCCGATGAGGAGGGTGTGACCGGCCAAAACCAACGTCGTCGTCGTTTCGGTGGCGGTGCTCAGACGCAGCATTGCCAACGGCAGTTTGGCCTGCATGATGGCGCGGACGGCGCTCAACCCTGCCTCGAAGGTGGGGAAGAACAGCGCGTGGAACTCTTCACGCTCCGGCAGTGGGCTGACGCGCACGGTTGCAGCGGTGATGATGCCCAGCCGCCCCTCCGAGCCGAGCACCCATTCGCGCACATCCGGCCCGGCAGCGGAAGCGGGGACGTTGGCGGGAATCTCCAGCGTGCCCACCGGCGTCTCGACGCGCCCGCCCGCGAACAGCTTCTCGATCCGCCCATAGCCGAGCGACTGTTGCCCGCTCGACCGGGCCGCAATCCACCCGCCGAGCGTCGAATATTCGAAGGATTGCGGGTAGTGTCCCAACGTGCAGCCGTGCGCGCGCAGGCTCGCTTCTAAATCTGGCCCGCTGACGCCGGCCTCGAACGTCGCCAACTGGCTGACCGGGTCGAAAGCGCGCAGGCGACACATCCGCCCCATGTCCACGGTGAGGACGGGCGCTTCGCCGGGCAGGGGGTTGATCTGCCCCACGACGCTCGTGCCGCCGCCGTAAGGGATGAGGCGCGCGCCCGTCGTTTGTGCGTAGCGGATCAGTTCGCGCACTTCTTCATCGGTCGTGGGATAGGCCACACCGTCGGGAAAGACGCCAATCGCCCCGCTTTTTAGCGCGATCCAGTCGGGCAGGCTGTGCCCACGCGCGTGGCGCAGGCGCACCTCAGCGTCGGTGTGGATCAGCGGATGCTCCCGCAGCCGCGATGGCGGCACCTGTGCCAGCACCTCTGCCAGTGTTGCATCCGGCGTCACCACGCCCGGCCCGGCGACTTTCTCCAAAAACGGCAGTCCCGCCTCAGGCAGCGGATAGTCAACCGAGTCATCTCCCCAACCATTCCACCGTCGCATCGTTTTCTCCTTCTGATCAGCAGATTTAGCAGATTAAGCAGATTTTTCTAGTAATCTGCTAAATCCGCTTAATCTGCTGACATATTTCCTTCGCGCCGCATTGCGTTCCACAGGAACAGGCTTTCGGCCATGGCCTCGCGGGTGACGGTTTCGGCGGCGTCGACATCCTTGCGCTGAAGCGCATCCAACAGCCCGGCGTAGAACCGGCTTGAGGCGGCGCGCGCCTCCGGCTGTGTGAAGTAGATGCGCCCCATGCTCAAATATAGCGCCTCGAAGCCGTTCAGGATCAGCGTGTAGATCGGATTGCAGGACGCCACGGTGAGCCGGTGATGCAGGTGCCAGTCGTAGCGCGCATAAACGTCCGCCGCGTCGTCGAGGGCGGGCGGGGCGCTCAGGTATGCGATGAGGGCGTCGCCGCTGTCGCACTCGGCAGCCGCGCGCGCATAGGCCGGTGCGAGGGCCAGACGGACTTCCAGCAGTCGCGGGACGAAGTCGAACGGGATGTGGCTCTCGAAGCCCTGGTTGCCGTAGCGTGCCAGCGAACTGAGCACGTTGAGGCCGCCCTCGGTCCAGATGTCGCGCACCAGCGTGGACTTGCCCTGCTGGATGTTGATCCAGCCGTCGCGCTCCATACGTTGCAGCGCCTCGCGCAAGGTGGGGCGCGTCACGCCGAGTTGTTCGGCCAGCTCGCGCTCAGCAGGGAGCGCGCTGCCGGGCGGATAGGTGCCGTCCAGGATGGCGTTGATGAGGGCCTGTTCGGCGTAGGTCGCCGGGCGCTGCGGCGCGGACCAGCTGTTTGTCATCGTTTATTCTCCGTCTTTAGACCTGACAGGTCTTCCGAGACCTGTCAGGTCTGGTAAGTGGTCTGACCAGTTATCTTAATGATAGCACGGATTGTAGGGGGTGTCAATAGGAAAATACAGGAAAGCGGCGGGGTTAGCTCAAGCCGTAGACCGGGACCGCGGCTCCGTGGATAGCGCGCGCGGCGTCGGAGGCCAGGAAGAGGATGACTTGCGCGATGGCATCGGCAGAAACCCAGTGTTCGTGACGGGCTGTGGGCATAGCGGCGCGGTTCTCCGGCGTGTCGATAACGCCGGGCAGCACGCAGTTGACGTTGATGCCGTTGTGCTTGAGTTCGGCGGCGAGGCTCTCGGTGAGACGAATGACGGCGCTTTTGGCGGCGCTGTAGGCGGCGGCGTTTTTCCCGCCACTCAACCCCGCGCGCGATGCCGTATGGATGATCGCACCGTGGCCTTGTGCGAGCATCGCTGGAATCACCGCCTGGCTGACGAGAAAGGCGGTGCGCACGTTGAGGTCGAACATGAAGTCCCATGTCTCGATGGGGGTGGTGTGAACCGGTTCACCGGCCTTGTACCCACCGACGGTATTGGCGAGCACGTCAATGCGCCCGAAGGCGTGCAAGGCTGCAGCGACGGCGGACTGAACGCTTTCGGGATTCGTCAGGTCGGCGGGAGCAATCAGGGCGTTGGGGGAGGCCGCCAGGGCGGGGAGTGCCTGACGGATGCTCGCTTCACTGCGGGCGATCAGCACGACGGTGGCGTTGGCGGCGGCGAAGGCTTGGGCGACAGCCTGCCCCAGGTTGCCGGTGGCGCCGGTGATCATCGTAACCCGATCGGTGAAATCGAACATAGCGGCCTCCCCAGAACAAAGACTTTGACCACAGAGACACGGAGAGCACAGAGGACAAAAACTCCGTGCGCTCTGTGTCTCCGTGGTTTATGTCTCGCAGAGTGTAGGTCAGAATGGGTGAAAGTCAACGGCGTTCACGTTAACGATTTGCGGAAGGCTGTGTCCTCTTTCACCGGACTGAACCCCATGCTCTTGTAGAGTTGCAGCGCGCCGTTCGGGTTCTGCGCGTCCACGCCGAGGGCAGCTTCGGTCATTCCCAGCGATTTGAGGATGACCAGGCTGCGGGCGATCAACGCGCGCGCGAGGCCCTGCCGTCGCCAGAGACGGCGCACGCAGATGTTCTCCGTGTAGCCGCGCTTACGGTTATAGGCCGTGTTTTCCTTTTCGTCGATGAAGTTCAGCACCATACCGGCGACTTCATCTCCGTCCCAAGCCACTTGCCAGATCTCCGGCGTGAAGATGTGACTTTCCTGCCAGTTCTCAAAGTTTGTGTCGGCCCACTCGTCCTCGTTATAGCCCCAGTGATCGCGGAAGGCTTCTTTGGCCGCATACCAGATCGTCCAGTAATCCGCCGGGCGCACGGGCCGCACTTCCAAACCGTCAGGCAACGGCAGGTCGGGGATGTTTTCCAGATCGGGCCGTACCATGAGATAGCCATAGCGCACGGGGGCATAGCCGGCCTCAGTCAACAACGCACGCCAGTGCGTCTCCGTCTTGTTGGCCCAACATTCGAAGTAGCGTTCGGCATGGCCGCGCCCGTTGCTGTTGATGTGCCGGGTCGCAATCTCCCGCAATCTACGCTCATTGTGATGGAGCATCGCATGGCGGATGCCCTGACCGCGCCACGTTGGCAGCAGGTTCGCAAAGTGCCCATAGATGTACGCGCCGTCGGCCAACTGCCACCAGTATACGCGACTGTAGCCGATCACCTCGCCGCGCATTTCCACGAAGAGCATATCCTGGTACGGATCGCTGTTGATCAGGTGGTTGTAGTCACGGGCGATGTCCTCTACCGTCGTCGCGGTCTCAAGTTGATCGGCCTCTTTGCTGCCCTCGATGACGGCGACCATAGCGGGGTAGTCTTCCGGGCCTCGGAAGCCGCGAAAGACCAGCCCGTCGATAGCGGGCGCATTGAAAACGGTTGTAGTATTTGTCATTTCTTGTAAAGCAATCATCGTCAGTTCCTCTTAATCGTGTCATACGCTTCCGGCGGATCACAATCCGCCGTTGCTATGGCTGCGCGGGATTATGATCCCGCGCAAGCCGGATTTAGTGTTTGTGTACTCAATTCGACACCAGGGCGCAGCTCCTTCTCGTAGTTGGCGTACTGGTGTACCGGGTGCATCCCGGCTTTTTTGTACAGGTCCAGCGCGCCGGTCAGGCTGTTCGCGTCGACGCCCAGCCCGACGCGGTGTTTCCCGCGCCGGTAGAATTCGCCGAAGGTGTGGTGCAGCAGGGCCAACGCCACCCCGCGTCGCCGCCAGGGACGCCGGACGCCGAGGATGTTGACCCACGCCATATCCGGGTCTTCGGTCATCTTGGGCGAGCACAGTGACATGCCCACGATCTGGTCGTCCTCCACCGCGACGAACCACACCGCCGGATCGAAATCTGGATCAGTGTCGATCCGGTGCATCCAGCGCGCGTATTCTTCCTCGAAGGGGTGTTCGACGTAGCCCCAGTGATCTTTGAATGTCTCACGGTCCGCTTCGACCAGTGCGCGCTCTTCCTGCCCGCGGATAAAGGGGCGGATCGTGATGCCTTCAGGGAGGACGGGTTCCGGCGGTGGGGTGTCCAGCTCGATGATCATGCGGAAGAAGTAGCGCACGAGCTGGTATCCCTGTTCGCGCAGCAGTGTTTGGCTTGCTTCGTCGTGGGCAATGACGCCCTGAAGCAGCGTCACCCGCGCTCCCTCGGGCGCTTTGGGGATGGACTCCCTGGCGCGCGCTTCGAGCCACTGCGCGAGGTGCACACCGATGCCGTTGTGCCGGTAACCAGGATGCACGCGCGCCCAGCCGTGGAGGCGGACGTGCGGTTCGGCATCCCATATATCGGCATAGCCGATGAGCGCCCCGTCGGGTGCAACCACGGCGTGCGTGTCGGTCTCCAGGTTGACTCCCGGCGACTGCCACCAGGTGCGGTTGTCATTCACCTCGAATTGCGCCGCGCCGATCTCTTCCATAGAGCAGATGTTGAACAGGTCGGTCGCGGCTTGCGCATCCTCCATACGCGCCGGGCGGTAAGTATAGTTTTGATACGATTGTGCAGACATAGTGTTCCTCCTTAAAATAGTCAGATAGTCGTTAGTTGGGTAGTCGTTAGTCAGGTAGTCGTTAGTCAGGTAGTCGTTAGTCTTAGTGTTGTTCCTCTCGGCGAATTTCTTGTGACTGTGCCAACAAAAAAGGCCGGTGGTGGGGTCCCCGGCCTTCGACGCGCGAAAAGCGCACAGAAAATAAAAAAGGCCGTGGACATCGCAGACGCCCACGGCCTTTTGTTCTATATGGTTAGTTTATTTTAACCTTCCGAGAGGCGCACTGCGACAAGGCAAGACACCCGAACCACCTTCGGGCACTTGGATGTTGTAGGTGAAAGACTTGAACTTGCCCACAGCTTACCTCCTGAGAATTACGCTCTTATTGTAGCGCGAGTGGGTTTTTTGTCAATCGCTCGGTTGCCCTCTCTCCATTCCGCTGTATACTCGCGTTTTATGACACTCGCAGAACTGACCGATGCGATGAACGCCTTCGTCGGGGCGATGGGCTGGTACCGCGACGATTCGCCGTTTGTGCAGTCGCCGCGCAACATTGCCATTTCGCTGTCGTTGGAGGCGGCGGAGGTGTTGGAACATTTCCAGTGGGGCGAGGAGGCCGTCCCAGAGGCGCTCGCCGAGGAGTTGGCGGACGTCGCCCTCTACTTGCTGCAACTGGCCTACCTCACCGGCATTGATCTGGAGCAGGCGATCATGGACAAGCTCGCAGTGAATTACCGGCGTTTTAGCCCACGCGCTTCGAGTAACGATGATTCGCATTTTGGCGCTCAGTGACCAAGTCGTCAACACCTTCTACCAGGCGACGCTGGCTGACCTGGTGGGGCGGGTGGATGTGTTGCTCGGTTGCGGGGATTTGCCCTATACTTATATGGAGCACATCGTTACGACACTCAATCTGCGTGACGCCTTTTTTGTGCCAGGGAATCACGACGCCGAAGAATGGTTGAGCGCCGGAGGCTCTTTGCAATCGCCGGGCGGCTGGCAGAACGTGGATGGGCGCGCGGCGCTGGCGACAGGCAAGGCGCTGATTGTCGCGGGCTTGGGCGGTTCGCCGCGTTACCAGCGCCATGCGGGAAATCAGTACTCCGAATTCGAGATGGCGATGCGGGCCTGGCAGCTTGTCCCACGCTTCTTGTTCAATCGGATGCGGTATGGGCGCTACGTGGATGTCTTTATCACGCACGCGCCGCCGCGTGACATCCACGATGGGCCAGATCGAGCGCATCGCGGGTTCGCAGTCTTTCGGCGCGTCATCCAGCAATTTCGGCCCCGGTTGTTCCTGCACGGGCACATGCACCAGTACGGGCCGGGGACGTGGCATACCCGTTATGAGGATACTGAAGTTGTCAACGTACACCCTTTCCGGGTTATCGAACTGGAAGCGGAGCGCATCAGTTACGGACGCTTGCACCGCCACTGAATCATTTCTCAACGGATTGAACGGATGCTAACGGATTTTTTAACTTTCAACCTGTAACCTGACTAACCTGCAACTTTTACACGAGGGATCATCATGGCAGACTTTTTAACTTCTCAAACTGAGGACTTTTCCAAGTGGTATAACGAGATCGTACAGAAGGCGGATCTGGCCGACTATTCGCCTGTGCGCGGGTGTATGGTCATCAAGCCCTACGGCTACACGCTCTGGGAGAACATCCGCGATGCGCTGGACCGCCGTTTCAAGGCGACCGGGCACGTCAACGCCTACTTCCCGCTCTTCATCCCGGAGAGCTTCTTGCAGAAGGAGGCCGAGCACGTGGAAGGCTTCTCGCCGGAACTGGCGGTCGTCACCATTGGCGGGGGCGCGGAATTGGAGGAGCGGCTGATCGTGCGGCCCACGTCGGAGACGATCATCGGGCATATGTACGCCAAGTGGATCCAGTCGTATCGCGACCTGCCACTGCTCATCAACCAGTGGGCCAACGTGGTGCGCTGGGAGATGCGCACGCGCCTGTTCCTGCGCACGACGGAGTTCCTCTGGCAGGAAGGCCACACCGCGCACGCCACCCGCGACGAGGCGATGGAGGAGACGCTGCGGATGCTCGGCGTCTACACGGACTTTGCGATGAACGAGGCCGCGATCCCCGTGATCCCCGGGCGCAAGAGCGAGAGCGAGAAGTTCGCCGGGGCCGTCGCCAGCTACACGATCGAGGCGATGATGAAGGACGGCAAGGCGCTGCAATCCGGCACCAGCCACTTCCTGGGGCAGAACTTCGCGCGGGCGTTCGACATCAAATTCCTCGACGAGAACAACGCGCAGCAGCTTGTGTGGACGACCTCGTGGGGGATGAGCACGCGCATGGTCGGCGCAATCGTGATGACGCACGGCGACGATCAGGGCCTTGTGCTGCCGCCGCGCCTCGCGCCGATTCAGGTGGTGATCGTGCCGATCTGGCGCAAGGACGAGGAGCGCGCGGGGGTTTTGGAAGCGGCGCAGCAGTTGCACGCGCGGCTGAAAGACTCCCTGCGCGTCGAGTTGGACGTCCGCGACGGGTTCACCGCCGGGTGGAAGTTCAACGATTGGGAGATGCGCGGCGTGCCGCTGCGCATCGAGATCGGGCCGCGCGACGTGGCGAACCGCCAGGTGATGCTCGCCCGGCGCGATATCCCTGGTCGGGAAGGCAAGACGTCCGCCTCGTGGGACGGCCTGGAAACGACGGTCGCTGAGATGTTGGCGACGATCCAGCAGGCGATCTTCCAGAAGGCGCTCGACTTCCGCGAGAGCCACACCTGGGACGTGAGTACCTACGACGAACTCAAAGAGGCTGTGGAGACCGGCTTTGCCCGCGCGTGGTGGGCCGGCGACGCCGAGGACGAGGCGCGTATCAAAGAGGAGACGAAAGCCACCGTCCGCTGCATCCCCACCGAGCAGCCCGGCGGCTCTGGAACATGCGTCTACACCGGCAAACCCGCCACCGAAATGGCGATCTTCGGCAAGGCGTATTAGGATATTTCTTCAACGGATTCAACGGATTTTAACGGATTTTCTTCCGTTTAATCCGTTCAATCCGTTGAGATGTTTTGGGAGATGGTGATGCTCGTAATTGCGAGTCAGAATGGCAGGGTGGGCATCGAGGCGGCGATGCAGGTGTTGCGGGACGGCGGATCGGCGATGGACGCCGTCGAAGTGGGCATCCGGCTGGTCGAGGCCAACCCCGACGATCATTCGGTGGGATACGGCGGCTACCCGAACCTGCTCGGTGAGGTCGAGCTGGACGCAGCGATTATGGACGGCAGTGACCTGACCAGCGGCGCGGTGGGCGCGCTCAAAGGCTATCCCCACCCGATCTCGGTGGCGCGCAAGGTGTTGGAGAAGCTGCCGCACGTGTTCCTGGTGGGGGAGGGGGCGGCGCGCTTTGCGGCGGAGATGGGCTTCGCGCCGTGCGATCTGCTCACCGAACCGGCCCGCGAGACGTGGGCAAAGCGTCTCTGCGAAGACCTGCCGCCCGACGTATTGGCGCACCTTGCGGAGCAGCCGGATTTGTGGCGCTACGTCGAAATCGCCACGGACCCGGAACGCACTCGCGGCACGACGAACTTCATCGCCCAGGATGCGCGCGGCAATCTCGCGGTAGGCGTGAGCACGAGCGGGTGGGCGTGGAAGTATCCCGGTCGCATCGGCGACTCGCCGATTGTCGGCGCGGGGCTATACGCGGACAACCGCTACGGCGCGGCGGCCTGCACCGGCACCGGCGAAATGGCGATCCGCGCGGTGACGGCGCACAGCATCGTCTTTTACATGAAGATGGGGCTTTCGGTCACAGAGGCCGGGCAGCAGGCGATGGCCGATCTGAACGACCTGGGCGGGCGGTACTTAAGCGGGATGAACTTCATCGCCGTCGATCACGCCGGCAACCACGTCGGCTTCAGCAGCCGGCCCGATGCGAGATACCTCTACTTCACCGACGCCATGGACGCCCCTGCTGAAGCCCTCCGCCTCCACATTCCGCTCAACGAGCGTTGGCAGAAAATTTATCAGCAGATTAAGCAGATTTAGCGGATTAAGAATAAGTTCATCTGCTTAATCCGCTAAATCTGCTGACTATTTTGTAGGAGGTGCCTGATGTTTCACGCAGCCGACCGGGTGTTGGTGGGGTTGATGAACAATCCGCGCGATTTCCAGTTGGCCCGCGACGAGGGGTGGTACCGCATTCCGGTCGCGCACGCGCCGGCATCGACCACCGACGCGGCGATCCTGGCCTTCTACTTCACCACGGCGTTTGCCGACGAAAAATGGGGCATCCACTGGTACGCGGAAGTGCGCGGGCACGAGCTGGTGCGGCGGCGCGATCTGTTCCCCGACGAGGCCAAACATCCCCGCGCGGATGACCACTACTACAAACTGCAACTCGGCCCGCTGATCCGCCGCGACCCGCCGATCCCCAGCCTGCGCTGGCGACGGGTGACGTTCATCGAGAGCACGTGGGACCGCTTCACCGCCGCCGAGGAGATCAACGACCTGTACGTCTCCGGCGCGGAAGGTCTCTACGTGACGCTCAAGGAAAGCGGCTTCTTCCCCGAAATGGATTACCTCATCCGCGAGGGCGATAGCGAGTATCACGTTGATCTGGCCGTGCCGTGCCGCGAAGGCGTCGTGTCCGTCGTATTGGGCGATGGCCCCGCGCCCGCCGATGCGCTGCGGAACGCCGATCCCGACGCGGTGCGCGCGGCAGTGGCGCGCTTGGGCGGGGCGCAGTCACCACAGGGGAAAAATGCAACCGCGAATCGCGCGAATTTTCGCTGATTTTTAGGAGATTCGCGTAGATCAGCGGTTGATGATCAGGGAAGGTATACACGAATGGCTATTCACTTCACACAACTGGCGTCTCATCTCTGGGTGACGCAGAGTGCGCTTTTCGCCACGAACAGCGGCGTTTTTTTGTCGGGTGATGAGGCGTGCTTGATCGATCCGGGCATCGCGCCGGAGACGATTGCGGACATCGCCCGGTTTGTGGCCGACCAGGGCGCGACGCCGCGGGCGATTGTCCTCACGCACGCGCATTGGGATCACGTGATGGGGCCGGAACACTTCCCCAGTGTGCCGGTTATTGCGCACGCCGACTATTTGCGTGTGTTGCGCGAGCACGGCGCAGACTTGTACCGGCAGATCGGCGTCTGGGAAGCGCAAGCGCACATCCGTCGCCCGCGCCCCTTTGTGATTCCCAAGCCCACGTACACTTTTGACACCGCGCTGACCCTCACCCTCGGCGAGATTCGCTTGCGGATGTTCCACGCCCCGGGCCACGCGCTGGATCAGTGCGCCGTCTACCACGCGGAAAGCGCCACGCTCTGGGCCGCCGATATGCTCAGCAACATCGAAATTCCCCTCGTCCTCAGCCTGAGCGCCTACGAGCACACGCTGGCGCATCTGGCAACGTTGGACATTCGCGTGCTGGTTCCCGGTCACGGCGCGCCCACGACGGACGCGGGTGAGATTCAGCGGCGGCTGGTGGTGGATCGCGCGTACCTGGTGGAACTGCGCGCGCGAGTCACGACGGCGGTGGCGGCGGGACAAACGCTGGCAGAGACCGTCGCCGCGTGCGCCGATATGCCGTTGCCTCGTCCGTGCGACGATCCCACCCCGCACACGTGGAACG